>JAIBAM010000002.1 GCA_019695175.1 Bdellovibrionales bacterium | reverse complement strand
TCTGTAGCTTCCTTTATAATTTGCTGCTTTTGAGCCTCTGTGTATTGTTTATTCATCTTTTCTACCCTTTCTTTCTATATGGATGATCGAACCAAATCTGTCCACATCATATAGGGGGTTGAAAAGCTCACACCGAACTTACGACGTAAAAAACTTAAAGTAGGATAAATTGCCGATGCGCCAATTATTGCAATAACGGGACTAATTAAAAGCGGCAGAAAAAATGTTGAAGTCAGCTTTTCAAGATTGATAGCACCAGCAGAGGCAAGTGCTCCAGCACCGACGAGTGCTCCCGTAATGGCATGAGTCGTAGAGATTGGAAATCCGAATTTGGTCGCAAAGAAAACCGTTAAAGCTGCGGCGATAGCAACGGAGACAGAAAATGAAGTTAATTGGACAATTTGATCGGGAACTAATCCTTTTCCCGAGAAGTTTGCCATCAACTTTTGAGCTAAAAAAAACGCAGTTATCGACCCGGCAAAGGTGGTAAATGACGCCCAGAGAAGTGCTGTTTTATAAGTCGTCGTTCGACTTCCCAATAGAGTTGCGACGCCTTTAAAGTTGTCGTTGGCCCCATTTGAAAAAGCTAAAAATAGACCTGCCAATAGAATTGCTATAACCATGTTTCTATCCTCACTCTGAACACGAATATGTCAAATTCGTGCGATATTAGATAAGTGACGGGCTAGGCCGATTTCTTACAAAAATTCGTAAGAAAAGTAAGTGAAAGCGCACTAATATGAGACAAGGAGTAGTTAAATGAAATTAAAGGAAGGCTATAGCCTAATTGAGACAGAAAGAGGCGGTCTTGCTACGATTCATACGTCATTTTCGCAGTTCCCGGAAGGAATCCAAGCACACTATCAATTCTATAAATCGATTATGCTGGAAGATGGATTACCACTTGAAAGGCCAGAAAGGGAGTTTTTGGCTGTTGAAGTCAGCAAAGCCAATTCCTGTCCATATTGCATCGCACACCATAGCGAAGCACTAAAAAATACCAAGACCAATGTCGATAAAGTCAGATCCCAAGCACTTGTGTCTTTAGCCGATACTTTGACAAAAGAACCATGGAAATCGTCAGCTTTACATTCTGAATTTCTAGAGAGCGGCTTTACAGAGTCTCAATGGCAACACGCTATTATGGTCGTTTCGTATTTTAACTTTGTAAATCGCTGTGCTCACGCAAGAGGACTAGAAATAGAATCTAATTATGAATCGACGTGTTCATAACGAAACTAATTCAGATCTCAGTTTAGAAATACGATCAAATAATGCTGATCGAGTTTCTGCAAAGGCAGCTTTGACATCTCCCGAATCCGGATGGGCTGGATCTGGTAAACTCCAATCACGAATTTCTAGCCCCCTTGCTACAATTGGACACTCTTCTTCCGCACATAGTCTAATCACCAAGCAGTCTTTATTCAAAAATCCATTTGGTAATGAATCGATATGCTTTGGGATTGCTTGAGTAATGTCCGTTTCTAGATCTGCAAGTGACTGGATCGCATTCGGGTGTACAACCAGCCCTGGGCGACTTCCTGCGCTTTTGACATCGACAGATGACGGAAGAATCTTTCTCGCAATTGCTTCTGCCATTTGACTTCGCGCCGAGTTGGCAACACACAAAAATAGTATTTTTGAATAAACCTTAACATCGTTCATATTAATTACTACTTCCAAAAGAAAGCATTCGATCAAAATCGCGCAGGACATATAACGTAAAGCAAGCGGCCAACATCGGCCAAGCAGCAAAAAATAAAAGATTTCCGCCTTCAAATGGATTTAAGTACTGCTTAAAAGACGAAACTGTTGAAACTCCGTGAAGCAAGAAAACCAATCCATAACTCCAGCGCTTCTTAATCCCGGCTAAAAAGACCAAAATCAGTAAAAGCTCAGCGCAAGCTAAGGCATACATAATCGTATTTTCAAATCCTGTTAATAAATAGAACTTTTCAAAAACAATTTTCGCATGGTCAACTCGAATAAATTTATCGACGGTCCACATCAGCATGACGATAAAAACACCAACCCTTAAAGTTAGTAAACTGAGTTCTAGTTTTCGTTGAATTTCCGAATTCATCATTTCTCCCTAATTTCTTCTCCATGAATGAAATTTACCTAATATCTTAAGGGCAAACTGTGGAGCATTTTGTCTTTTCCAAATGCCTGCGGCGTATTTATTGGCCTCGCTCAAGGTTGGATAAATATGAATCGTCCCAAGGATTTTATTGAGTCCCAACCCATACTTCATGGCCGTCACATATTCGGCAATGATGTCACCCGCGTGATGACCAACAATAGTAACACCTAGAATCTTATCAGCTCCAGGAACAGTCAGAACCTTCACAAATCCGTGGGCCTCACCATCGGCGATAGCCCTATCAAGATCATCAATTCCATATTTCGTCACTTGATATTCGATACCTTTTTCTTTGGCTTCAATTTCATTGAGGCCCACTCGTGCAACTTCAGGATCGCTGAATGTACACCAGGGGATTACTCTGTAATCTACTTTGAAGGACTTAAACGGACTAAACAACGCATTTACGGCCACATACCAAGCTTGATGAGCTGCCGTATGAGTAAACTGGTAAGGACCTGTTACATCACCACAAACATAAATATTTGGAAAATTGGTCGTCCGTAAGAAATCATCAGCAACGACAGTACCTCTTTGAGAAATCTCAACACCAAGCTCTTCTAAGCCAAATCCAGTGACATTGGCTCGTCTTCCAAGGGCTAACAAGATTTGATCAAATTCAATGGCAATTTCTTTTCCATCCTTCTCACAAATCAATCGTGTTAAGCCCGAAGCGCTCTCAATTCGAAGAGCTTTGTGAGAAGTTAAAACATGTACTCCTTCTTTTTGAAATGATTCGGTCACGAGTGTAGATACATCAACATCTTCTCTGGCCATAATTCGATTCGACATTTCGATTAAAGTGACATCCGTTCCTAGTCGGGCAAAGGATTGAGCTAATTCACAACCAATGGGGCCACCGCCCAAGACAACCAGCTTCTTCGGTTGTTCCCGAAGATTCCAGATATTGTCTGAAGTGAGAGGCTTCACAAGTTCAAGTCCTGGAATTTTGGGAACAAGTGGTCGCGCGCCCGTTGCGACGACGATGTTTTTTGTCGTCAGAACTTGTCCATTCACCTTCACTTCATAGGGCGAGAGAATTTGCGCTTCGCCCGTGATGCACTCAACACCTAGACTTGAGTAACGCTCTACCGAATCGTGTGGCTCGATTTCTCGAATCACTTTTTGTACACGTTCCATTACTTTCGAAAATTGAAGTTTGGGAACCATCGGCTCTAATCCGAATTGGTTAGCTCTACGAAAATAGTTAAATATTTTCGATGACCGAATAAGAGCCTTACTTGGAACGCATCCGGTATTTAGGCAATCGCCTCCCATTTTGTGTTTTTCAATGAGAGCTACTTTAGCTTTCACAGCTGACGCAATATAGGCAGAAACAAGTCCAGCGGAACCTCCGCCAATGACAACCATATTATAATCGAACTTTGATGGTTTTCTAAATTTTCGAAGATGCTTCCGTGATCTGAAATATCCAATCAGCCATTTTGAAAGAAGCGGCAAAATTCCAAGAAGCGAAAATGAAATCAAAAGACCAGGACTTAAAATTCCCTTAAGGCTCTCAATTTTTGAGATTTCAGTTCCTGCATTAACGTAAACAAATGTACCTGGTAGCATTCCAATCTGACTGACTAAAAAAAATCGCCAAACTGAGAAATTCGTAAGCCCCATAACAAGGTTCACAAGAAAAAATGGAAACGCCGGAATAAGCCGCAACGTGAATAAGTAAAAAGAGCCTTCTTTTTTCAGCCCCTGATTAATTGAAGCCATTCGTTCGCGAAATCGATGTTCCACAGACTGTCGAAAAAGATACCTAGCCCCCAAGAATGAAAGTGTCGCCCCAATCGTCGATGACACTGAGGCAATGATAGTTCCATAAAACAATCCGAAAATTGCTCCTGAGGCTAGGGTTAAAATGGTCGCTCCCGGAATAGAAAGCGCAGTCACTAGGACATATCCAGCACCGAAAATGAGGCTTACCAAAAGAGGATGGCTTGAGAATTGAGCGGTCAAAAGTTCCTGATTCTGCTTTAAACTAACAAGCGTCAAATAGGACCCGACGCCAGTCGTAAAGTAGGCAGTAACTAGCAATAGAACCACTGCCACTACGAGGAATCTCATGTTGATATATCGCCGCATAAATTCTCCTTGATACTCGTTAGTGACAAATGGCCCTCAAAACTTACACTTTGCCTCGATTTTGTTAATATGTAAACATTTGGGTCGTTAGTTTTTAGTGACTTAAAGTGTAAGATTTCGAAGCTTAATGTCACTCATCTAATCAGAGGCAAGACAGTGCCCAAGCGAGGTAATAATCATGATCCAAGTATTAAAATCCGTATTTTTAGTAGGCGCGTTTACTCTTATTGGATGGAATCAAGCTTTTGCTTTTGATCATAGCCATAGTAATTGGAATGAAATCGTACAGCGATCAGTAACCTGGACCAATTCAACATCAACGGTAAACTATAAAGACCTTAAATCAAATTCAAAAGCCCTTGATCATTATCTCAAAGAACTTTCCGAAGTTAAAAGTTCTGATTTTGACCGCTGGAGTCGTAACGAACAACTCGCATTTCTGATTAATGCTTACAATGCGTGGACAATAAAATTGATCTTAGAAAATTATCCAGTGAAATCCATCAAAGACATTGGCGGGATCTTTTCGAGCCCTTGGAAGAAGAAGTTCTTTAAATTATTCGATAAAGAAGCCAGTCTCGATTGGATTGAACACGAAAAAATCAGGCCCATATACAGCGAGCCCAGAATTCATTTTGCACTTGTCTGTGCCTCTATAGGTTGTCCTGGAATTCGCGCTGAAGCCTTCATAGCCGAGAAATTGAATCAACAGCTTGATGACTCCACAAAGCGATTTCTAAACGATTCTTCAAGAAACCATTATGACCCAGCAAAAAAGGAGTTGGCCTTAAGTTCAATCTTTAAATGGTACAAAGATGACTTTGTGAAAGCAAAAGGCACGGTTCAAGCCTTTATCTTTCCTTATATGGATTCACTTAAAAGTGAACCTTCAAGTTCTGTTCAAAATCTTTCCATCAGATTTCTAGAATACAATTGGTCGTTGAATGAAAAGTAAAATTGAACGAGCCCTGCGAGAAGAAGAATTAAAGTCAGAAAGAATGGCAATGGTCATACAGCTGATTCTAATTACAGGGCTCTTTCTCGTTTATCTTTTTTCACCGAAAGGATTTGATAGCACTAAAGGAACTTGGTTCGAGCCAGTAAAATTCTTGTTTGCGGTCTATCTTCCGATTCTTTGTATACGCGCAATTCACACGTGGCAATCCAAACGTATTTCTGTTGGTCACTATATTTACCTGTTCATTGATATTGCCGCCGTTACAGTTCTTATTTTCTCATATCACATCCAGTATCAAAGACCCTTTTCATTGAGCCTTCATGCTCCTACTTTTCTATATTATTTTGTCTTCATCGTGCTTCGATGCCTTTCTTATGATCCGCTGAAAGTTATTTCGGTAGGAGCTTTTTGTGCCTTGGCCTGGATGGCGATGGCTTTCTACGGACTTTCATACTCAAATTTGAATCGCATCCATAACTTTGCGGATTTCGTTCAGTCGGATTCATTCATACTTGGCGTCGAAATAGATAAAATTTTATCTCTCATCGGCGTGACCGGGATCTGCGCCGGAGCCGTTTATCGAAAACGCCGTCTACTCGAAAATTTCTCGCAAAGAAATGTCTACGTCACTGCGATGGAAAGGCTCGTTGGCCGTGAGGCTTTTAAATCCATGTCAGAAAAAAATGCGGATCTTGCTCCAGGCATGGGCGCAAAACGAAACGCCGCGACAATGATGGTTGATTTGCGGGGATTTTCAAAATTGTCTTATGAAATGGAACCAGAGAGAATTGTTGGATACCTCGGCCAGTATCACAAAATTGTTGCAACACATGTTTTTAAGCATGGAGGAAGCATTGATAAGTACATGGGTGACGGAATTCTTGTTCACTTCGGTGCCGTTGCCGAACAAGGCAATTTTGCAGCCCAGGCCCTTCGGGCCACTGAAGATATCTACAGTGAACTTAATCGCTGGCGAGACGATGTGAAAAACGAAGGGGTGATTTTTGACTTTGGAATTGCAGTTTCTATCGGTGAAGTGATTTTTGGCGCGATTGGGCATGAGGACAGAATGGAAATTACCGTCATTGGTGAGGCAGTAAATCTAAGTGCTAAACTAGAAAAACATACAAAAGTCGCAAAACATAGAGTCGTGACAACTCTTAAGACTTTTGAAACAGCTCGATTGCATGGTTACTCTCCAAAGCTAGATTATTTTTCCCTACCCAAAAGCACTGTATTGGGAATTCCACACAGCTTGGATTTAGTCGGCATCGGAGATCCAATCATATGAAAACAATCGTTCTTATTGGAAGTGGGCACGCCCATTTAGAGGTTCTTAAAGCACTGACGAGTGAAGAGATCGCAAAGCATAAATTTATTCTAATATCTCCAAGTCGCCAGACATATTACTCCGGCTTGGTTCCGCGTTTCATCTCTGGCGAAATCGAAGCCCGAAATCTAACAATTGACTCAGCCGATTTTGCTGAAGCCAAAGGATTTAAGTTTATTCAAGATGAAGCGCAATCCGTGGACCAAATAAACAATTCGGTTTCCTTAAAGTCAGGTGGGAAAATTAATTTTGACTTACTTTCCATAAATGTCGGGGGCACTCCAACCAAGATCTCGTCAGACGCGCCATTCAATACAATCTATGTGCGGCCATTCGATGAGTTCATGCCAAAATGGCGAGAAGTTCAGCGAATTTGCAGCGCCTGCGTTAATCCTCGATTTGTCGTTGTTGGCGGCGGAGCCGCAGCCGTAGAAGTCGCAGCAAGCCTAAGAATAAGACTCAATAGAAATCAGGCAAAAAGGAGCGAAGTTCACTTGGTCTCGAAAGGATCAAGACTTTGTGAAAACTATACTGAGAAAATTTCTGAGCAGATTAAAAAGTCCCTTTTAAAAAGCGGCATCAAAATTCATCTTGATGAACAAGTGAATCATATTTTTCAAAAGTCACTCAAACTAAGCCAGGGTGAAAATTTAGAATTCGACTCTATTTTCATAGTCACCCCAACTCAGCCATCAAAAATATTCACGGGGAAGGCGGATTCTAAACTTCGATTATCCGCAAGAGTTTATGCCGTTGGAGACGGAACCGAAATGGCAGGTCATCCGAACCTGCCTAGATCCGGGGTAATTGCCGTGCACCAAGGGCGGCACCTTGTCCATAACATTAGAAATTCACTTATTGATTTAGAACCTTCTGACTTTAAAATTAAGAGCAAACAACTCAATATTCTCATCACCGGAGAAAATTCTGCTCGTCTCGTTTGGGGAAATTTTAGCTTCGAAGGCAAGTGGCCGCTTCGATTTAAAAACTGGATAGATCATCGATATATGTCAAGCTTCAGAAAAGTGTAATGGGGCGCCGATTGCCGACGCCCCATTAATCACTTTAAAACCAACTCACCAGATTCGATCTTAGAGATCATATCAGTGTATCCACCAACGAACTGATCATTCACAAAAATCAAAGGGACCGTTCTGTGCCCAGTTCGCTCTTTGATTTTGTCAATTTCTGAAAACTTATTGGTAAGATCAATTTCATCAAAATCTAGACCGTTCTCTGCAAAATATGATTTCGCGCGGACACAATAGGGACAAGACCTGGTAGAATAGATTTTTATTTTTGACTTCATAGACTCTCCTCTGAAGAGCGAATTGAAATTGCTAATTTTTGTTCCATTTAAAATCAGAAAACGCAGGATCTAATGGAGTTTCAGCAATGTGATTTGTATAATTGCTGAGTGTCTTCATTGCGACCCCAAGTAGTACTTCAAGGATGTGTTGATTTGTGTAACCAACGCTTTGAAAGTCTGCGATAGACTCTTTGCTTACATTTCCTCGATGAGCGACTACATCTTTGGTGAATTTGACAAGTTGATCAATTTTCTTATCTGAAATTTGAGTTCCAGCTCGGATTGCACTGAGCCTGTCAGTAGGCATTCCCGCCATTTTTGCCGCGACCATAGAGTGTGCAGCCACGCAGTAGTCACAGTTGTTCTCATAGCTTGTCGCCAGCAAAATTGCTTGTTGCTCTTCCGGGTTAAAGGAGCTTTTTCCGACAAGATCTGAAAGAGCTACATAGGCTTGTAGTGCAGCAGGCGAGTCTGCAAACACCGACATAAGGTTTGGAATAAAACCATATTTTTTTTCTACTCCTGCTAGCAAATCTGCGGCTTCCGGCTTAGCGTTTTCTTTTTTGGTAATCTTTAAGTTTCCCATTTTTTCTCCTCTGTTTGGGTTATATGTATAAGTGACTTCGTCAGCAAAAAAATTACATTTAAATTTCTTCCTAGGACACTTTAGGCTCTCTATATTGGACCATTCGGTCCATATTTAAGCAAAAAAATTAACTTAAAGATCGCATAACGATATCAACAATTGAGCGCACGGCTTTCTCATCAACTCCACCTTTCACCATTGACTTAATTCCACTCATACTGCTGACGACATACGAAGAAAGCTGATCTAAATCAGCATCTGCATCAATTTCCTTTGCCGATCGGGCCTTTTTCAGTGCAGTTAGAAATACAGTCCGAAAGGCTTCAATTCCTTTATTGACGGCTCTAGAAACAGCAGCATTGCTCTGAGCAAACTCTGTTGCCGTATTCATGATTAGACAGCCTTTTGGTATGCTAGATGCTTTTGCCTCTTCAGCTGCAGATAGGAGGACCTCCCTAATAAAACCGATACCAGACTTAGATAGACTCAATTGGGTAAGGAGCTTTTCCTTCATCGCAAGGGTGTATTCTTCAAGACACCTGATGAACAGCTCCTGTTTGCCACCAAAAGTTTGGTAAAGACTGCTTTTCGAAAGGCCTGTTGATTTCAATAGTTGTTGCATCGATGTTCCATCGAAACCATTGGACCAAAAAGTATCCATCGCTGCCCAAATAACTTTATTTGAATCAAATTCTTGAGGTCTTCCGCTTGCCATGACCTCAATATAGGACCAATCGGTCCAAATGTCAATATTCAGAAGAGCAGGCTCATTTTGAGCCAATTACTTACCTGAATTTCCAGATTTTTTAGCGTTTTGAATGATTTTATCTTCAAGATCCCGAACATGCTCAGGGCTTGTTTTTGTGATTTCTCGAAAATTTTGTTTCAATTGAATAGCTATCGCTTTCAATTGCTTAGAATAGGCTGAACAATGCTTACACATGAATAGATGCGCCCGGAGCTCAAGTTTCTGACGAAACGAGAGGTCTTGGTCTGAGGACAAAATTTGAACGGTCTCTTTGCAGGATAACATTATTTTATATCCACTTTTCTTTCGATGCATTCTCTCAAGCGATTTTTCGCCCGATAAAGAAGGACACCTAGATTAGTGTTAGTTACGTCCAAAATCTTACAGATTTCAGGCATTTCTAAGTCCTCGACCTCGCGAAAGCAAAATGCAGCCCTTTGATTGACTGGTAAGTGCTCTATACAGTCCTGAATGACCTGAAGACTTTGAATAGACTCAACGAAACGGTCTGGCGCAATAGGTGGTTTAGCCCAAGAACCATGTTCGCTAAAACGATCCGCCATAACTTCATCAATTGGATCATGACTGTCGTTTTTTTTGTTTTCACGTCTTAGTTCGCGAGATTTATTGATCAAAATTCCGAACAGAAAGGTCTTCACGTGAGACCTACCTTCAAAAGTGTGGACCACCTCAAAAAATGTGGCCCAAACCGACTGAACAAGATCGTCAGCTTGCTGCGCCTTAAAACCTAAGCTCAGCGCTCCCTTAAGCAACATTTCCGTATACTGCTTAACAAGGCCTTCTAGGACATCCCAATTTTGGGAGCGAAATGCGGCTAATATTTCAGGTGTCGTTGATAGTCCCGGTGTTGTCATTCCGCGCAATGTTCACATATTAACATTATTTTGGCAAGTTTAGAGTCAAAACTGATAATCCACTAGGAGTCAATTGAGACGCGCCGCCTAATTTTCTCAAGATCCTTTATGGTCTGCGGTGCAAATGAGTGAACCATTTTTGTAACTCGATCCGCATGCTCCGGAAAAAGCTCCTCAAAGAATTTACCACCCTTAGTTGTAAGCTCAATCTCTGGACGTTTTTGCCCTGTTGGAATATCATAGCTGATGAGTCCATCGGACTCCATTCTCTTTAAAAACATCGACATGTTTGAACGCGTAACCAGCAATTTGCGGGAAAGCGCAGATGCACTCGTTCTTCCTTCGAAGTAGAGATAAAATAAAACTTGAAATCGAGAAACTGAGACGTCTTTCTCTGCGAGACCCTTTTCCAACTGTCCATAAACACACTGAAAAGTGGACATCAGCAATCGCCAACTTTTTATTTCATTGCTTTCAATCAATTTGACCAACTTTGCCTTACTCAAACGAACTCCTGCGGGTTAGCAAATACTATTCCGCAAAGCCCCATTTTTCAATCTTGAAGACTCATCAACGTGGCTTGAAGCTCAAATTAGGTACCAAGTACACCAAGTATGCCAATTCTCGAAAATAGACTTTGAATTGACTCGGGCGTTAATTCACCAAAAAGATTTTGGTAGTTAACTACGGCCTCCTCTATAGACCGAGGTGTTTCGAATTGTTTTAGCATGCGAAACTCTGACTCCTCTAAATAACTCATGTGCACTTTGCCATCTAATTTCCGACATAAAATGGATTCCCTCATATCCAAATCAATTTCATTCAATGAGGCAACATTGCTTTCTCTTCGTTTCCAGATTTCATAAATTGCGAAGCCCGATTGCCATAAAACTGTCGAAGGCAACAGGCGGATTTTCACGTCAGGATTAGATCCTATGAGATTAAAGATATTTTCCACAGCAGGAACATCCTTTGAATGAAATAACATTTTAAAATTCCATTCAAAACTAGCTAAGTCAGACACAAATGGTATTTCAGCAATGACGGGAGAGCTCTTTAAAAAGTTAGAAAACTCTTCACCATAATCTGACAGATCAAAACTTCTTGAAGGAATGTTCCCGACAAACTCATTTGCTAACTTCAAAAAATCATCATCACCTAAAACCCACCAAGTCGCTGAATAAGTATCACCTAAACTTTCGATAAGACGAGCACTGTATCCTCGTCTATAAATATCCGCACAGGATCTAACAGAAAGTTCGTTCATGGATATAGCTTTCGATAAAAAGCTTTGTTCAATATTCATAATGTAACTAAAAAAATGAACCTGCCAGTTTTTAAGGGATTCATTTCTCATGGATGTGCCTCTAGATTAGTTACGATGTGCCGCGCTTTAAGCACCTCGCCTTCTAAAACATCAAATGAGGGGATATTCTCATCCCATTCGATAATAACTGGAACCTTCTTTTTAATGTCCGTAAATTGCCGATAGAGTGTCCAAACAGACTCCGGCACTGGGGTCGAGTGGGTGTCAAATACAAAACCTTCTTCTTGCGAGGGACCAGCTAAATGAATCTGTTTAACATTATTAAAATCTAGTTCTTTGATAAATTCAAAGGCATGAAATCCATGATTTTTAGCATTCACATCGACATTATTTAGATCGAGTAAAAGCCCACAGCCGGTTCGTCTACATACTTCGTTAATAAAATGGGATTCAGACATCTCATCAGATTTGGATTTTATGTAGTAGGAGATATTCTCTAAGCATATTTGTCTTCCCAAAAAATCTTGAACCTTCTCAACGTTCTTACAAATATTTTCGAGCGCCTCTGATTGAAACGGAAATGGCAGTAAATCGTGTGAATAGTGTCCACCAATACTTGACCAACAGAAATGATCCGACACAATCACCGGATCAACGCGATCTGCGAGCGTCTTAAGTTTTTTTAAATAGACTTCAGAAACACCGTCATGCGAACCAATAGAAAGTCCTACCCCATGAAGAGCAACAGGGTAGGTCTTACGAACATGAAGCAACATCTTAAGCGGACGGCCCTCAGTATTCATATAATTTTCAGAAATGGCCTCAAACCAATCAACCTTGGTTTCAGAGTTCACTTCTAATTCTGGATAGTGGCTTGGACGTAATCCAACACCGATCATTGTGCTTTTTTGATTCATTATGACGCTCTTCCTATCCGACAAAGATTACATTTTTTGGGCGACGAACTTTCCACCCTGTTTTTTACATTCTTTTTTGGACAACTTAACCCAACCCTTGCCCTTGCAAGAGTTTTTTCCTGCACACGAATGACCTGCGCCGCCGCATTCTCCCTTGCCCTTACACGCATTTACTCCATGACATTCGCCTTCAGCAACTGTTGAAGTTTTACCTGCGCTTGAACCTTGCTCAGCGTGTACGGCGGACGACGCAATTAAGCCAGCGATCGCTGCTGAAAATATAATTGTCTTATTCATAGTTACTCTCCTTACATGTTTTTAAAAGTGCCACCCTTTGTGTCACAATCTTTTTTAGATAACTTTACCCATCCTTGGCCTTTGCAAGAGTTTTTTCCAGCGCAAGAATGACCCGCACCGCCGCACTCTCCTGTGCCTTTGCATGAATTCACGCCGTGACATTCGCCCTGAGCCATCGCTCCAGATGTATCAGTTGTCGCCTTTGTTCCAGAGGCACAACCTGCCATCATAAGCCCTGTCAACGCCGCTGTTAAAATTGCTGTCTTGTTCATTTCGATCTCCTTTTGTTTTGGTTACTTACTTCTTACTAATTTTATTCCACTCTTTATCAGCCATACCGATATATTTCTTTGTGTCTTTATCGAACATTGCTTTTGCTTCGGCGCTGCTAAAGAAATATATTTTGCCATCAACCCTGGAGAAAACTCCAGGATCACTTTCTAGCTGTTTACCCATGGCTAGGCCCGTCGCACAAAATCCCTTATATTTAACAGCTTCGACGAACTTAGATGGTTCCTTGTCGAACATCGCTTTCGCCTCTGCACTCGAGTTATAGTAGGTCGTGCCTTGATATTCCGATGAGAACTTCGGATCACCAAAGACCTGTTTTCCGGCCATGACATAACCAACGGGGCAGTGGCCACCAAGTCCGATTTTGAAGCCGTCTGCGAATGCGCTAGATCCCATGATCAGAATTGCTAATACTAATTGTTTCACTCTATCCTCCCTTTCATGGAGTTATTTTGTTTCTTTCTTTTCAACTGACTCAGTTTTTTGAAGTAGCGCTTCGCCCTCAATAATAATTTTAACGTCGTCAGCAATCATGACTCCGCCTTTGTCGAGATTCTTGTTCCATTTAAGTCCATAGTCTTTTCGATTAATCTGAGTTGACGCCTCAAAAGCGATACGTTCATTGCCCCATGGGTCTGTTGTCGAACCTTTGTAATCAACGTCTAGGGTGACAGATTTTTTAATTCCGTGAATCGTCAATTCACCTTCAATTTTAGTAGGTCTATTTTCTTGAGTAACTGTTTTCTTTGATACAAATGTTAACTTAGGAAATTTCTCGACATCAAAAAAGTCTGGGCTTTTTAGATGTTTGTCTCGATCAGGCTCATTTGTATCAATTGACGAAGCTTCGATTGATACATTCAAGTCTTTGATTTCGCCCTTTTTAGGATCGAATTCAAAGTTACCTGCAAATTTATTAAACCGCCCAGATACTGTTGAAATAACAAGATGCTTGATCTTGAAGCCCACCTGAGTGTGCGATTCATCTAGTTTGTAGGCGCCTGCCCAGACATTAGGACCGGCCATAGCGATTGCAATAGCCACTATAAATCCATTAATTTTCATTTCTCCTCCAAAATTGTTTTCGGGTTCCTTCATTTGGATGAGTGCAGCTAGAGGCCAAATTCTTACAAATTATTTTTACTTGCGTTACGGAAGTATTGTCTTGGCGCATTATCAGCAAGTTATGCGTCATCGACCTATTCTGAAACACCGGCTTGGGAAAAAACTCTATTTTAACAGTTCGATTATCGCGAGGCTGATTTCACAAATTTTCTCTTGAGTCTGTAGTATGCTACAGACCGTAAAGTGGGGTAAGGATGAAAAATATTGAAAGAACAATGTCCATTGGTGCTCTTGCCAAAAAATCAGGAATAGGTATCGAAACAATTCGATATTATGAGCGTATTGGGCTTTTGGTTCCTCTGGAGCGGAAAGCTTCGGGATACAGAGTATTCAATACTGAGTCTTTCAAAACCCTACGTTTCCTGAAACACGCGCAGGAATTGGGATTTTCTCTTGCTGAAATCAAAGAACTTTTAAAGTTACGAGCAGATAAAGAGTCTCGGTGTGAAGATGTTCAGACCAGAGCTTTAAAGCACTTGCAAGATGTCGAAGAAAAGATAGAAAAACTTGAGGCCATCCAAGTGATGCTTTCGAAATTGATACGGCAATGCCGCTCTAAGAAAACGAGTGATCGTTGTCCAATTTTGGATTGCTTTGAGGACAGGGAGTAACCGAATGAAAACAACAAAGATCGAAAATAAATCAGGATGGCTTGTGGGGGGTGGCATACTTGCGTCCATGATTGCGTCGCTTTGTTGTGTAGGTCCACTAATTCTCACCTTACTGGGAGTGACTGGCGCGGCGGCGCTATCGAAATTCGAGATACTCCGAGTTCCCCTGATTTTGTTGGTATTCCTACTTTTTGGCGTAGCAGGAGTCGTACTTTTTCGAAAGAGAAAAAGTTGTGATCCTGGATCTATCTGCGCCGATCCGAAGAAGTTTAGGAAGATGGTCATTTTTTATTGGCTTGGTCTCATGATTGCTGCTCTTGGGATTACCTCTCCCCAATGGATCACATTGCTTTTTTCATAAATATAACAGGAGGAAAAGATAAAATGAGAAGAATACAGATAGTGCTAATTACATTTGGCATCTTTGGATTTCTAGCCCTAGCGCGTGCCGAGCAGGTTTGCTTTGAAGTTCAGGGAATGACGTGTGCTACTTGTCCACTTACGGTCAAGGCGGCAGTTAAAAAGCTAAAAGGCATCCGCGAAGTTACTGCGTCACTTCAAAAAAATAATGCCGTGGTTGATTTTGATTCACAAAAAGTCAATGCCACTGAAATAAAAAATGCGATTGATGGTGTCGGATACAAAGCGATTCCTCAAGTATGCAACCAAAACAACAAAGGATAGTAGTTAACTTATGGATTACAAGAAAATCGACCCATCATTAGAGCTAATGAAAGAATTCAGTAAAGTAACAAATGGAATGCCCGCACTCATAGAACAGATGAGGCAAAAGGCAATTTTTTCTGAAGGTGCTGTACCGAAGAAATTCAAAATTTTGACCGCAATGATTTGGGCAATCTCCGCACGTTGCGAGCCTTGTTTTAAATATTACGTCCAACAGGCGGTTAAAGCCGAAGCTACCGAAGAGGAGCTGGGAGAATTTCTTGCCATTGCTTCGACGATGGGTGGCTGTGTAGGGGAAATGTGGGCTTTAAAAGCCTATAGTGCATTCAAGAAAAATAATGAAGATTCGGACTCAGGTGCGCAGGGCGAGCACTGCTGTAGTTAGCCAACTCCTACACCTAAGCCCATTGTCTACGAAGACGATAGCTACCTTCAATTGCTGCAAATGCACCAATGAAGGCACCTAAAATCCAAAGACCCGCGAAGGTTGCAACTAAATCTGCGCCGAAGAAATAAAATGCAGCCAGTGAAACCAAACCGAGAACTCCTGTTTGAAGCCACCCGTAGCGTCTGATCGTTTCTAGTTCTTCCAAACCTAGCATCACATTTGAGATTAAGTAGGTTGTGGTCATAAAGAAAATTCCACAAGCCAACATACAGAAATTGTGCCCACCAACTCGCATGAACCAATTCATCAGTGAGTGTTCCGTGCCGAAAGGATTCAATCCAAATTGATTACAAATCCCCAAAGAAAGAAATCCGACAACACTATGAATACCCAAGATCTTCCCAAAAACTATCCAAGGATTAGGAAATAATCTGCTCTTAAGACTCATAAAAATTTCCGTTGGCACAGTGGCACCGTCCGATTTAACGAACTCCGTGTACTCTTTCAGCCAAGCTTCTTTATCTGTTTTCATCGCTTTACTCCTCTCTAAACCCTAAAATGTCTCGTAGTTTCTTAAGACCACGACTAACAAGCTTACGGGCATTTTCTGGAGACGTTGAAAGCTTGAACGCAATTTCATCGAAAGTAGCTTCGTCTATCACTCGTAAACTGATGGCCTCTTTTTGAGTTGCGGGAAGTTGATTCAGAACTTCTATATCAAGCCCAGATGTCACGGCCTCCATCATCTGCTTATGGTTCGTCATATCTTCGATCACTTCAGGCTCAGTTGCGTGTTCGACATTTTTCTTCTTTACGCAGTCGAGCCATACGGAACGAGTAATGGAAAATAACCACGGAGAGAATGGTAAAGTCCGATCATATTGATGACGGGAGCGATGAAGTTTAAGGAAGACTTCTTGAAGCAGGTCTTGAGCGTTTTTAGCTTTCGAAAGTCTCTTTTTGAGATACCCGAACACAAGGCCAGAATGCCGCTCAAATAAAACTTCGAATGCGATCACATCACCCAATTTGTACATCTCCATTAAGTCTTCATCAGACTTTTCCTTCAAATCGTTCTTCGCCATAGCTTCCTAACAGCCTAATACGAGGCTTGTGGCTAAATTGTGACAGCCCATTAAAAAAAGGTCAAAAACCAAGTCTTTTAAAAGAACTAAGGGTCCATGTCACAAAACTCTAGTGCTCGTCGTATTAGGGGTAATGAGCATAGTTTTGAGCATCATATTCTTACTTGTTTTGGGAATGCCCGAACTGTCCTTCGCGGGAGGAAAAGCACTTTCGCTGACTCAGTACCTTGATTTAGTCGAAGCCCAGAGCCCTGATTTATCAGTTGAAAAAGCCAAGATGGATGCCGCGCAAGCGCGAGCCAGTGGTATTCGGCTCAATCCTCCCATGGTCGGCTACATGCAGATGAAGGATGGAAGCGGTACAAATCGTGGATATGAAATCTCGCAGGAGATCCCATTCCCAACGAAGCTTTCAAAAGATAAAGAGGCAAGAAATCTTGAATCTGATTCCCAAAAAGAAATGAGTAGGCTTCAGAAGATGATCGTTCTTGCTGATGCAAGAGTGGCGTATCTCGATTTCTGGAGCGCGTATTCAAAGCTTGAATTGCAAAAGGAAAAATTGGCGTGGCTCAACGGACACGTTAAAGTCACCCAATCTTCATCTTGGTCTGATACATCAGCAAAAGCGCATCTTCTAGAAGTTGAGTCAGACCGAGATCTTCTTGAGAACGACTTGCTTTCAATGGAATCGGAATTGGTTACGGCCCGAGCGGCACTGCGCGGCTACGCACCGGATTTAGATATTAACGATACTGTTCCCGTCGAACTACCAGCACTTAAGATTGAAATCGAGAAGGCTTCTTCCAACCCAGCTTTACAAACTAAAGAAAAGGAACTTGAAGCCTTGAGCGCGCGCGAAGCGTACCAAAAGCAATCTTACTTGCCAGATTTTTTCCTTCGACTTCGTTCTTACAATGGAAATGAAATGTCTCCTCAGAGCCAAGAGCTGATGGTGGGAATTAGTCTTCCCTTTGTATTTTTCTGGCAACCCAAAGCTGAGGTAGCGGAAGCAACCGCCATGAGAGCTAAGGCCGAAGCCGAACTCAAAAAAACAAAAGTGGACCTTGAAACCAGAATCTCTAGCTTCACCAAGAAGCTCGAATACAACCAAATCCAGTTAAAAAATCTCAAAGAGTCTCTTATTCCGCGAGCAGAAAAGAGAATGAAACTGGTCCGTAATTTATCGACAAGAACAATGGAAGGGCTCGACCAGCATAAATCTGTCATGCTGGGGCTTTTGGATCTTAAAATAAAAGCGATAGACCTGAGACTCGAATTTGAAAAGAACCTTAGAGAACTTCTCAAGCTTGGCGCGCAGAGTTCAGGAGGAGTTTCTCGATGACAAAGCAACGTTTCTTATTAGCTACTGCCCTTCTCCTTACCTTGGGAATAGGCGCTTGCTCAAAACAGGCAGATCAGAAATCGAGCCAAGATTCTTTAAAAGTGGCTCACGAAGATCCACAAGGCTATTACACCTGTCCTATGCACCCACAGGTACATGAACATAAACCTGGAAAGTGCCCTATCTGCGGCATGGCTTTAGTTAAAGTTTCTGGCGAACAAAAAGTCCAGGCTGAAATTGAAAATGAAAAAGGAATCGAAGTTTCAGACCGTGGGCTTCAACTCGCTGGGATTGGAAAGTACACCGTTGTTAAAAAAGATCTGACATTTTCAATTCCTGTCGCAGGTCGATGGATTTCAAATCAGGATATTGCTTTTCAAGTATACGAATCCGACCTGCAGAAGGTGCGTGTTGGATCTGATTTTAATGGAAAATCTGATTCAAGTAGCGAGGATATTTTTACAGGCAAAATTCGTTCAATAGACACTTTGGTTGATCCTTCAAGCCGAACAGTTCGGGTGATTGGAACTTTAAATAAGCATTCCCGCCGAGTCGTTATTGATGGAGGCTTTTTTGGCGAAATCAACTCTGTCGAAAAAGATCAAATAGCGGTCCCTGAGCAGGCGGTGTTGCGAGCTGGAATGAGAGACCTTGTTTATTTGATCACGGAGAAGCAAGGGTTAAAGCCCACGACCGTATCTTTGGGTCAAAAAGCAGGACAAGAATACCAGATTATTTCAGGGCTTAAAGAGGGTGATGTTATATCCTCCGGCCCTAATTTCTTGATCGACTCGGAGGCAAAAATTCGAGGAACTTTTGAAAAAACTGATTCGAGCGGAAATACTTCGACTCCTCAATGTCCACCAGATCAACATTGGGACATTCCGATGGCAATGTGTATGCCTGGGAAAGCTTCAAGATGATTAAAAGAATCATTGAATTTTCAGCTCATAACAGATTTTTGGTACTGGCGGCGACAGCAGTTCTGATTGGCTTTGGCGTTTACTCTATGCGGAGCATTCCACTGGATGCCATTCCAGATCTTTCCGACACTCAGGTCATCATTTATTCAAAATGGGATCGCTCGCCTGAGATCATCGAAAAACAAGTGACCTACCCGATAGTAGCCTCTCTTCTTGGGGCTCCTAAAATAAAATCTGTCAGGGGATTTTCTGATTACGGCTATTCTTACGTTTATGTGATCTTTGAAGATAACACTGATCTTTATTGGGCCCGGAGCCGCGCCGTCGAATACTTAAGCCGAATATCAGCGCAACTACCAAGCGGGGTTCAAACAGAATTGGGACCTGATGCTACTAGTGTGGGATGGGTTTACCAATACGCGCTGATCGACGATTCAGGAAAGCTCAACACAGGTGATCTGAGGTCACTACAAGACTGGACGCTCCGGTATCAGCTACAATCTGTGCCTGGGGTTTCCGAGGTCGCAAGTGTTGGTGGATTTACCAAGCAGTTTCAGGTGCGGGTTGATCCACGCAAACTTCAGCTTTACCAAGTTTCTCTGTCACAGGTGATGGAAGCTGTTCGCGGAGCTAATCAAGAGACTGGTGGAAGAGTCATCGAAGTTTCGGGGACTGAGGCGATGGTCAGGTCCCAAGGACTTATTTTCAATGTCGAGGAAATGGAAAATGCCGTTGTTACTTATCCTTTGAAAAGCCGTGCGCCCATTCTAGTTAAGCATTTGGCCCAAGTTACTCTCGGGCCTGAGATGAGACGAGGAATTACGGACTTCAACGGTCAGGGCGATGCTGTTGGTGGAATTATTGTAATGAGGCAGGGAGAAGACGCTCCTGCCGTGATCTCAAGGGTGAAAGACAAAATAGAAGTCTTGCAAAAGTCTTTGCCTGAAGGAGTTCGGATTCAGACTGTTTATGATCGCTCAGACCTTATTCACCGGGCGATTGAAAATCTCAAAGGAACTCTGATCGAAGAACTCATCATTGTCAGTCTCGTGATTCTGCTTTTTCTTTGGCATATACCTTCGGCGATTGTTCCCATTGTCACTATTCCTATTGCCGTTGCTTTAAGTTTTATACCTTTGGTGTTGATGGGACAAAGCTCGAACATCATGTCCCTCGCAGGAATTGCAATCTCAATCGGCGTCTTGGTGGATGGCGCAATCGTTGAAGTTGAGAATGCGTATCGGAAAATTCAGCATTGGGATGAGGGGGGACGAAAAGAAAGCTTCTTTAAAGTGAGACTTGGGGCTTTGATGGAAGTTGGACCTTCCGTGTTCTTTTCTCTTCTTGTGATTGCCGTGGCTTTTCTGCCTATTTTTACTTTGGTGGATCAAGAGGGGCGTTTGTTCAGACCCCTTGCCCTTTCAAAAAATCTTGCCATGGCGATTGCAGCTATTCTTGCTATCACTCTTGATCCCGCCATGAGAATGCTCTTTGCCAGACCCGATCATTTTAAAGGTCCTCTCCCTTGGCTGAACAAGATTGGGGATCATGTTCTTGTTGGTAAGTATTATTCAGAACATCAGCATCCTATCAGCCGCAGGCTATTTGCTATCTATGAACCTGTTCTTCATTGGGTTCTAGAAAGAAAAAAGACGGTTCTTGGCATTGCAGTGGCGCTAGTCCTCTCGATTTTCCCAGGCTTCGCTATGCTAGGTTCTGAATTTATGCCGACGCTTCACGAGGGCAGTCTTCTTTACATGCCAACGGCTCTTCCAGGGCTCTCAGTTTCTGAAGCGCAAAAGGTCTTAACGACCCAAGATCAGATCCTTAAATCCTTTCCAGAAGTCGAAACGGTCTTTGGCAAAGCTGGTCGCGCTGACACCTCTACCGACACAGCTCCCCTTTCAATGATTGAAACAACAATTGTCCTAAAGTCGAAATCAGAATGGCGCAAACAGGAACGCTGGTACTCAGCTTTACCAGATGTTTTGAAGGGTCCCCTCAATCGAATTTGGCCTGAGACAATTTCTGAAGAAGATTTGGTTTCTGAGATGAATGAAAAACTAAGTTTTCTTGGAATGCCAAATATTTGGACGATGCCAATTAAGAATCGTATCGACATGCTTTCAACGGGAATTCGTAGCCCAATTGGAATCAAAATTTTCGGCTCCGACTTGAAACAAATCGAGAAAGTCGGGCGAGATGTTGAGTCTGTATTAAAAAGCGCTCAAGGGGCTAGGGCCGTTGTGGCCGAGCGAATTGCGAGCGGCTATTTTCTTGATGTCACTTTTGATCGTGAGAAACTCAAGTTCTATGGACTCTCATTGAAAGAAGCCCAGGAGCAAGCTATGGGTGCCGTGGGAGGAGAAAACGTCTCGACTGCTTTGTTGGGCCGCGAGCGCTATCCAATTCAAGTTCGATTTGCTCCCGATTTTAGACAAGACATTGAAGCAATTGAGCGCGTTCTAATTTCCACTCCAATTGGAGCGCAGATTCCTCTCAAAGAGATCGCTAAGGTCAAGATTTCAGAAGGCGCATCCATGATACGCGACGAAAACGCAGCTCTAGTGGGATATGTTTATGTTGATTTAGACCAAAGCAAAATTGACATCGGAAGCTTTGTTGAAAAAGCAAAAAAAATTGTGAGTGATCAAGTGAAACTTCCAACTGGAGTGACACTTTCTTGGAGCGGGCAATTTGAGAATATGGAGCGCGTGAAGGAGCGACTCAAAGTCGTGATTCCTCTGACTCTCATTTTGATTCTTCTCCTTCTTCATCTCAATACGAAGTCTTGGATCAAAACAGCCATCATTCTTTTGGCTGTTCCCTTTTCACTTATTGGAGCTGTGTGGTTTCTGGTGGCACTCGATTACAACCTCTCCATAGCCGCTTGGGTGGGGATGATTGCCCTTTTAGGGCTTGATGCTGAAACGGGCGTCTTTATGCTCATGTACTTGGACATTGCTTATTCGGATCGTGAAAAACGTGGTGCCATGAATACCACAAAGGATCTTCATGATGCTGTGATCGAAGGAGCCGTCCATCGAGTTCGTCCTAAATTAATGACGGTTATGGCACTATTCATGGGACTTATTCCGATCATGTGGTCCCTTGGCGCGGGAGCCGATGTCATGAAGCGAATTGCTGCACCTATGATCGGTGGACTCTTTACGTCCTTCCTTTTGGAGCTACTGATTTATCCAGTTATTTTTTATATGTGGAAAGAGAAAGAAATAAATCAAAAATCTTTCGGTTCAAAAAATTGTTAAAAAAGTATCTCTGTTAAGAACTATACTGTTTCAATTTAATGATTATGATCAGAACTTCTTTTAACAAAACTTTGATTTGGAAAGAAACGGGGGCTTCCCCAAGTTTCCGTGCGAGATTCATAGATAAGCGTGGCTTGCGCTCTCCAGATCAGCGTTTGAATTTTATCGAGATTCATAGTCAGCGAAAATGCGAGCACTGCTCCGGCTGCAATGGTGATTAGTTTATCTAAATTCATAATTTCCCCCTTTGGATAAGATGACTTGCTTGTTTTCAAATCGAGCGACAATGTTTTGAAGAGCGGCCCAGCTCCAAGTTTTACCTGTGCGAGATGGAAGCTTAGCTCGATTCAATTCTAAATTTATCTGGTGGATGGTCCGTCCCTGGGTCCAGAGACGATGAATTTTTTGAAGAGTCGGAAACTCCCTTGGGTCTTTTACGATCTTCCCTTCAAAGTAGCAGAAGCCATAGTAAGGAAGAGCCGCTTGCTTGCCTGACTTGAGCGAACGCTTGTGAGTGACTTTAGGAGCCGGATTGCGCAGCTCTTGTCCCGCTCGTAGAAGGCTAGAGCGCACACCATTTTTCGACATTCCAAGCTGATTCGAAATGTCGCGAAGGGACATGCCTTTAGAGTACATTTCGACTATGTTTTTATTGTCTTCAGCAGAAATTCGTTTGCTGATTTTGACGATAAATGTGGTGAAATCAATAGCTTGCAAGAGTTCGGTTATTGGGAAGCGTGGTTCACCAAGTTTTCCAATAACCGAATTAGCGACCAGTAAGTTAGAATCGTCCCCAGATGCCTTCCGAGTGAGGGCAAATTGAGGGTTGTTAGCATCTTTTTTGTTCTCAAAACGAATAAGTTTAATATGAAGATTAGTGTTCTCCATTCCATCAGCAAGCTGCATGAAAATATGGAGACCGTTTGAACTCAAAATGACTTGCTTGAGCCTACGGCGTAGAAGCCTTTCTTCACCGAGCCTTTGGTTTTACGAAAGCCGCGCTCGAACTCACGCAAGTTATCTTGAATCACTTGGACGGATTCTTTTATTAGCTCTTCCTGGTCCGCACCACTGTCCAAGAGGGTGAACTTCTCTTCTGTTTCAGATTTTTCTTTGGATAGAGTCTCGAAATTTTTACTGCATGTTTAATAACTTTTGCGCTAGAGGCTTGCCCCTGCATAAGTAACAGGTTGTCGATTCTTAGCTGATCCTTGATAGCTCACTTGGCCGCGTCCCGAAAGTGTAGAAACTTTATTGAAGTTTTCCAAAATTATTTTCGCTCTTGTAATTTTTATGCTGTAAACAAGTCAAGTTGAAGTTGTTCAGTCATTGCAATTCTTTCGTCTTTGATTTTTATCCATAACTTTCTAACAAGATCATTCACTTGAACTCTCTGCTGTGGAAACGAATAATTCTTTGAGATTTGATAAATGAGCGTCTAACAACCTTCTTCACAGGGAGGTCCATTTTGTGAAGATCTTTGCTCAACAGCCTCCTATAGCTGCGACGTACCCGCTTTTGCTTTCTTGCCCATAAATTCCCCCTTCGGTCTTGGACATAGTTCATCTAAAATTCCCTGACCGTCTTCGAAACGAAACTTCCTTCGGAGTGAGGTTCAGGTTAGATTCTGTGTCCACTAAAACGGGGGAAGGTCACAAATTGTTGTCGAATAGAAAGACAGAGCCGGATAAATTATCTTGCTTGATAGGACTTTTTTGAAATTCAAATTTTTCGGCCTTATAAAAAAACAGCCGTTGCCCTTGAAAATTTTTTTCGTCAAGTAAAAGACTCCACCGTTTGCTCTCGCTATAAACTGGCGCCCAGTTTACCATTACTGTGGGTTTATCTTTATCTGAAGAATTTAAATCGGATAAATCAAAGGTGAACCGAAAAGGTGGTCCTAAAAGAGTGGGATAAACCAATGTTTATCTTATGGAGCAAATAAAAATGAATTTGGATAAGGGTCTTTTGGTAAGGAAAAAATACATAGTTTTATTTTTAAGTATAAATTTAGGTTCCAAATTTAAAATGGAAGGTGAATGGATAGGGGCTAAATTTAAAAATTAAATTCTTTAGGGTAAGGGAAAAAATGTATATGGTTTTGTCGCGAATTTTTAGTCAACGTTTTTGTTTGGTTGCTCTATTTTTTATATTTACATTTCAGTTTTTTGAGGCTGAAGCAGAAGCTACTAGTCCTTGCGCTCAAGTTGTTAGCGGAACTGGTCCCTATATTGTTGTTGGGACAAATAATGCTTTGAGAGCTTTGCGGCATGTAATGGGAGCAGTTTCGATTAAGTTATCTCAGCATTTAGCCGCTGCGGGTATTAATAATCAAATGGTGATCACCGCTCAAATAACTAAACCAAAGGGACCAAACAAGCCAACACAACCACCAGCACTGAGTGAATACCTTCTTCGCTTTAGCGTTTTTCATTCAGTCGACTTATCACCTCAAGCAATGAATGTTATTAAATACTACCTCCTTAATGTTGTTAAAGCAATGCTGACCCCAATGGGGACCTTGGACCAAGTACAGGTGCTGACATTAAATCAGTTGAGTGATTATTTGCTGCAGGTACAAGCAGATGTAATAAATGACGTGGTTGAAAAAGCAATTATAAATATTAAAAGGCAAATTGATCTTGAAGGACTTCTCAACTTTGAAATCGCTTTTCAGCAGCATTCACTTCCACCATTGGGCTTAGGCGCATTACAGGGGGATCATCAACATGTTATGAACTATATCAATAATGTGATCGGTGGTGGGATGAATGAAGGGGAAACAGCACCCATAGTTGGAGTCGTTTTGAGACCTCAACAACAAAGCGGAGGTGCTATTGCATATTCAGTTGTGGTTGGGCCATGATTCTTCAATTAATAGAGATCGTTAAGGAAAAGTAAAAAAATAAAGCAACTTTATTCGGATGAGCTTTTTGTCTCATTTTAAAACAAATATTTATTATTTAATTTATTTCTATATGCTACTTAGGAATATCTAGTAATCTATAAATCATGAAGTATCTTAATACTGGAGTGATTTCCTTGGCATTGGTTATGGGTTTATTGATTTATAACCAGTGTTCACAGACTTCTTTTGAAGCAAATCAAATTAACTTGGATTCTTCAAGTTTTCAGGTTCAGACTAAATATTTGCAAAACTTAAGGCTACAGCTCGAATCACAATCGAACTTGGCGATCGTAACCGAGGCTCAAACCTTAGCCGATAGAGAATGTACAGCCGTAGATATTGAATCATGGATAAATTGTGTTGGTGAAGCGAAGAAAAATAAAATTAACCGAATTAATGTAAATGGTCCGATCTACTGTGGAGATGAAAGTTGTGCGCTTGGAGTGGAATCTATCCCACAGTTTAAATTGGTGGGAAATGATCAAGGAAGTTTTGTTCGATACGGAGGATATAGTGTTTCATTGTTCAAATTTTTAAGCGTTGGAAGTATCATTATAAATGGGATTAAGGTTTTTGAGTCCTCAAACAAACCGATTCAAATAATTCCAGAAGCTGAAGAAGTAAATGATATTTGTATTCAAACAAGGTCAAAAGCATGTGCATCTACTTTAGAGATTTATAATTCACAATCTGTTGAAATAAGTAAAACCTATTTTGAAAACGGAAAAATATTTAATGCTGCTTTTTGGTCCATAGAGGATTTAAGAATTGACTCTTCGCGATTCGATAAAGCTTTTTTGTTTGGAATTTGGGGATCAAAAATCAAAAAAATGAATCTCACTAATTCCATTTTTCAAAGGAATCGTTCTAATGGATTTCTAATTGAATTTACACAATCAGAGCAAGTTTTGATTTCACAAAATACGTTTGACCAAAACCATCATGCCACGGCTTTTCATGTTTGTGGACTCAGCGGAAAAGAACCCTGTCCCGGTGGACAAGTTGATTTAGTTGGTAAAAGTCAAAATATCGTTTTAGAAAAAAATACTTTTTTAAACGCTAAAGTTTCCGGTGAGTTTCCTGAAGATCTTCGGTACAATTTTATTACAAATGTGGAGTTTGAGCCCAAAGAGTATTTTATAGAAGCAGTAAAAATTGATTCAAATTATTTCGAAAATAATTCTTCCGGGATGTTCTATGTAAACTTACCCTTAGAGAAGGGCAAGTCTACATTTAAATCTGAAATAAAAGTTGATAATAATTATTATTGTGTCACTCCTAAAGCTTTTTATAACTTTGCAAAAGAATATAAATGGAGTTCTCAAATTAGTTATCAAAATAATTCGGAACGATGTCTTGCGGGGAAAAGTATGGTTCCACAACCTCCACAAGCTCCACAACCTCCACAAGCTCCTCAGCCTCCCCCAGGTAGTCCTTCGCTTTCAAATTATGTTTGGTCTTCTTCAGGTTGGACTACTTGCTCTGCAAATCCTTATTTTAGTTATTCAAATTGGTCTGAATGTAGTTCTGGGCAACAGAGTCGATCTTATCAATGTATAAATCAGTCAGGTCAACAAAGTCGAGTGGTACAATGTGTTTCGTCTATAGGGGAAGCAATTAATGACTCTTTTTGTTCAACTGTGACGCGTCCTCAATCTTTACAAACCTGTTCTGTTAATTGTGCGAGCTCACCTCTAGTACATCAAACTTGTTCAAATTCAACGTCATTTGCTTCTGTCAGTCCGGCAGTTATATCTGCAGATTCGTGTGAATTGGAGTTTGGAAAAACGACTTGTAGTTCTTTAATTAAATGGTCGGCTTCAGGAAATTCCAGAGCCTGTGTGTTTGCCAATGGGAATTTATTTGCGTGTGAAGGGGAGAATTCAGGAAAAATAGCTCCATGGATTACAAAAGAAGGAGTGTTGTTTGAACTTAAGGTATCCAATGTAAAAGAGAGTCAAGTATTGGCCTCAGTCCGTGTTTATGCCGTTTCAACAAATAGTTTAGAGGCACCAGATTGTTCACTTAACGGTTCTTCCACTTGCACCACTTTCGTTCGCTGGTCGGCTTCAGGAAATTCCAGAGCCTGTGTGTTTGCCAATGGGAATTTATTTGCGTGTGAAGGGGAGAATTCAGGAAAAATAGCTCCATGGATTACGGCTTCTGGTGTGACTTTCGAGTTGAAACAAAACTCTTCGCCGCAATCCTCTTTATTAAAAAGAGTAGTCACTCGCGGTTTTTAATTTTAAAAATTACTCATTGGTTTTTTGCAATTTCCAAAAAGACGTGTACGAATAATTTTAGTTCTTAGAAGACAATCTGGATTTGAGTTTACCAATTGGGTTACGTCGTCAGCAGGTTTTGGATCACGGACGAGAAGGGTAAGAACCCCCTTTTCTTTATCAAATTCAATGAAATTTTTCGCCACATCACAGACAGAAAAGGATTCAATCACATTTAGTTGATTGTTACAATTTTCCAAGACCTGAATGACGTAAGGTCGGTTTTGTACGTGACCTGATTTATGAATTAAAAGGGTTAACTCATTGCTAGAAACCACATTTCCCAAATTCTCTTTTAAGATTATTTTGTTTTCTAAATCCTCTTCCTCTTGCGCTAAGGCAAAAGGTAAAAGAGTTGTAGAAATAAATAATAAAAGATTAAATAATCTAATCATAATTTATCCTCCACACAGGGCATAGGAGAGATGAATATGGTCATTGTGTAGATTGTTTCCGCCTAAGGGAGACTGGGGAATTCCTATGGAACCTTTATATTCTGTTTGATTGGGGGTGCAGGATGCAGGCATTTTTTCTTTCCAACATTGTCTAAACTCATCATAAAATATTTTAGTGGTGCCTCGGTAGTTTCTAACATTCGTACTGATGCGAGTGATTCTTCCGGTTTCGTCAAGCAGATTGAAGTTTACGATATCGAGGGCTCTGGCATAGGCGTGCAGACTCAATCGATTTGTTCCTCGAGCTGCGCGATCATTATAGCTTCCATAATGGTTAATAAATATTTTTTTTGGAATGCTTAGTTTTGCTTGAAGGCTGGCTCTTTCGACGCATTGAAAAAAATAATAATTCATTTGTTTTTCAAAAAGGGGTTGAAAAAAAGCATTACCACATTTGGAATCACTGTCATACCCTCCTGAAACTAAAGCTATAGAGGAGCAACCTTGCCAAGTGTATGAAAAGTCATGGGCTAAACGTACAAGTGTTCGGTTAATGGCAAAAAATGTTTCAACTAAACTCTCAAAACTGTGATCAATCGGATCTGCTTGAATTGGAGTTCCATCTTGTCCGATGGGAAGGATTTCTTCTTCGATGGGGGATTCCTGTGTCGATGGTATACCGGAATCCCATTGTGCCCCTTGAAACTGACTGCTGCATGCAGTTAGGGATATTGCAAAAAATAAAGAGGTTATTTTTTTCTGTTTTATCATTGTGATGTCCATCGGATCAAAAACAAAAAATCAAGAGTCGAGAAAAAATGAAGAGGGGGGATTATCTAAAAATGTTCACACGGCTTAGTTGATCAACAAAACATCAATTTTTTTGTCAAACTTTTATATTTGAAGGAGTTGATTTGGTTTGTGAATATAAAACAAAATCTGTTTCAATTTAGTACAAGTAAGTTTAAATTTATAAAATGTTTTTTTGTGAAATTTATGGAAGGAAGTGAGAGCGAGAGGAAGTATCTAGTGGACCCCCTTGTCTAGACAAGGGGGTCCACTAGATCTAGATTAAGGTTTTTAAAATAAAAAATTTAAAATATTCAATCGTTTCATTTTATAAGACTATTATAATCATAAGTAAGTAAATTTCATAAAACTATTTATTGCATTTAATTTAGTCTCTTAATAACCGAGTATATTATGTAAATAAAAAATATATTGATTTTAGTTTGAGAAATTTAATTGGAGAATATGAGTTGGATAATATAGTGGACTCCATTGTCTAGACAATGGAGTCCACTATAAAAAATAATATGGGATAATCACCAATGAAACTTTTATTTGTTTTAATCTCATTTTTTGTGATTCTAGTTGGAATCCTTTTTGTTATGTTGATTTTTCCAATTCTTTGCCTGTTTAAGTTGGTTGATAATAAAAAAATAAGCTCAAAAGAAAAGAAATATTTTACTTTGGGGATATTATTTGTTTGGCCTCTAGGTGCGGGGATTTATGCTCTTAAGTATCCGGAAAAAAAATGGGACTTATTTTGGGGTTATTTTACTGTTTTTATAAGTATTTTAGTTCTAGTTTTGTTAGTTTGGCACCTTAAATCCTGTTCAAAAATACTGTGTCAGCTGCCGTTGACTACAGAATTCTTATGTCGCCATTGTCAACCAACCTTGTAGTTGTTTAGTTAGGGTTTTGGTCCGGTTGATCGAAACCTTCTGGGAAAAACTTATTTGAAGGTGCACTCACTTTGGGACAAGTTGCCGAAAGCAGGGGAATTAAGATCACTCTTTAGTGAATGTTGGAGGTAATACTCAAAATTGTTACAGCGTCTTTGCTTCTGATCTTTGGTCACTCGATTTACTTTGTACTTTTAGAAGTTCAATAATTCAGTACAAGTTTTTGTTGGACGGCAGATTGATTCGAGAGATACACGAGCTTGACGGGCACGAACCTCACCAAGCCCCTGCATTTGCGCAAGTCCTTCATTCGAGCTAGTAAGGTGAAGTACTTCGTCTGCACTAAACTTTTGTTCGTTTAACATAACGACGGCGCCAGAAGCTTGGGCATATGTATTGACGACAATCACCGAATTCAAACCAAGCTGTTCTGCAGTTACATCTAAGATTGTTTTATTGTCTCGAACTGCAATGACAGGCACATTTCGTCGAATAGCTTCAAGTACCGGTATTCCACCCAAAGTATCTGCCGGCGTTACGACAGCCAACACGTCTTCAACTGTAAGTCCCGCTGTGGATGACATTTGTGGAGCTTGTGAAAGACCTCGCAAAACACAATATAGACCACATGCCGAAACAAATTCGCCACCACCTCGGGGATCAACTACTATTGTGTCAGATTGATGGGGCTTATAGTTGACCAGTGGACCGTGGGCCGCAGGTACACCCAAGCTTGTAACTAACAAATGTGAAATAATTGTTTCTACTCCACCAATGGGGTTCGGGTGACTACCAGCGAAATGTTCCGTATAAAGCATTTCATTATAGCCAGAAATTTTGGAAGTTACTGCAATAGCTGTAGCACCTTTCTCAAGAAGCTTTCGGGCCGCCTTTAAAAGTACATCAGGTCTTTCAATTTTTCCGACATAAGCTCCATCAGGGGTTTGCTCAACTTTTGAACCTATTGTAGAAGTTGTCTCAATGACACCGATTATATCAACACCACCCATATATTTCGCAGTTGATATAAGATTCATTACAAGTGCCCGGTTTTTAGGATTCGTCTTTTCAAGTATCACTCCCACTCGTCCTACCTCTTCATGATCTAGGCCAATAAGGCCACGCATAAATGAATCTATTTGGCTGCCTTCGGCATAAATTACATTTTCAGGAATATCGATAAAGTTCGAAGCGTTTAAAGCATTTGGATTCGTAACTAATAGAGGGGCTGATTTAGACAGGAGTTTAGTGATAGGAGTTGCGTCTCCGGCCCATCCCCCAAAGGTCGCTTGAATTCCAGTCGGAATAAGATTTACAACAACCCTCTGACGCAAAAGTTTTTGAGGACGAATTGTGGACGGAGCCATCTGTGTTTGAAAGCGTTGGTTGGCCACAACGGCATCTACAACTAAATCGCGCTCGGTTACAGCTCCAATGAAATAGCGCAGTGGAAAGTAATTGCTTCCGAGTTTATCTTGAATAAATTGTTCGATGTATGTAGTTAAATCTGTGGACTTAAATTTAGGAACAACTACCCTAAGTTGGAAGATATCATCTAAAACTAAATTAGATCGTTTTTGCATAATTTTAAATCTAACTGCAATATCCGCTCCATATTCAGATACTCAAATCTTTCCGAATTGACTCAATTGACTCATGGAAAACCCACTGAAAGTGGTATGTTGTCTCAAATTGCGGTCACTGAATTCTTTGCTTGAATCACAATATCGACACCGAATATTAGTGTTGAGCTGAAAAAAATATATGCGAGCGTGAAAATATGAAAGGCCTGTCAGTTTTTCGTAGTAGGTTGCAACCCACCCATCACCTAGCCAACTTAAAACGGCTTAAATATTTAATTTTGATTAGAAATTCTATTTATTTTGGGGTTCCGAAGTTTCCTTTTTTACCACATCGACCTCAGCTGTGATTTTAAACTTATGTTCTTCGACAAATCGAGAGGCTTCTTTTACCAAATCAATCTTATTTATTAGTTTAATTACTTCGTTGCCGACTTTTGTGGCTAACTCCTCTTTAGACTTGCTCGCACTTTGTAATATAGAATGAATAACATCCTTTAAAACTTCCTTAGGAAGTTTTAGTTCGGAAATATAGTTTCTTATGTTTTCTTCGGTCATAAAGGCCGCGCCCAAACCTCCGGCTACAATCTTTTTTAGAGCTTCGGTTAAGCGAGTGCCTCCACTTTCCTCCGTTTCATCAAAAGAGCTTGAAGTTTCCTGGTTTTCATTTTTTTTCTCATTTTCATTTACCATATAATTCCTTTACTCTCTTGTGATAGGAACTCATCATATTAGGTAGGTTGACATTGACGAGGGCTTTTGCAATTGGACCAGGAATAAATATTTTAAACTGAGCATCGACATTGTAGGTTGCCTTTGTCCTTCCAGCTTCTTCAACTAAAACCCAGCTACCACTGGAAACTTTGAATAAATCTCCAGAATCCAAAACCCAGGAAATTCCTTTCCCTAAGTTTTCTGTGATCCAAAGCTTGTAGGTGAAATTTTTAATCATAGCGACATGAAACTCTACGAGTTTTTGTGTACCACGGGTTTCCACAATGTGACTTGATTTAACTTCAGATAAAAATTCGTTGTATTTATCGTAACTTGTAATGATTTCATAAAATTCATTTACAGAACAATTAAAAATTTCAGTGGCTTTTACTTCGGCCATAATTCCTCCAGGTCAGTTTTATTTTGAGCTTATTGCTTGATTTATTTTGAGACATTCCGAAATCTGGTTTAATTTTTCCATTAAAATTTTGTTGTTATCAAAGACAGTGTTAATGGTTTCCTGGAAACCTTGGGATAACTTAGAGAGCGGACTAAAGGGATCGTTTTCAATGCCATCTTTAGGTGGAGAGCAAATTTGGTTGAGCTCTCTGGTAAAGTGATCATGCCACTTTGATATTTCATCATTGGATTGATTTAGAAAAATACTTAAAGCATCTGTTTGTTCGTTAAATTTGTCTTTGACACCATCAATGAAAACCGCAAGATTCGAACACTCTTCGGTTGAGATTGTTGAGCTCAGACTTTTTATTACTGGAGAGCCTAGAGGGTTTATTTGTGTTGCATGGGTAATTAGGGGTCGAAATGAAGTACTTAATGAAGACAAAATTAGAATGCTCCTAAATAGAATATGTTTCAAAATTCCCCTCCTCATCTACAACCTAAGCACGGATCGGCCCATTTATATCTTTCACTTCAGTCATTTGCTTAAGTCAAAGTACTTTCGAAATGGACCTAAAAGCTTATTAACCTTCGTTTAATATTTGATCAACGCAATTTTTCAACTCTGAAGGTAGGAAGGGATTAGGGTGAGGAAAAAAATGACAAAAATGGGCAGACCGTGAAGAAATAACCCAGATTTTTATTTTTGGTAGAAGGCAACAAAGCGTAATCGCTTTTAATCAGGGCATTTTTTTTGCTCATACAGCGGTTAGGGGACCTGGAAACAGGTTATTTCTTCTTTTTTTTGTATTATTAAAGGAGCAAGTATCATGAAGAAACATATGATTGGCCTATTGGGGCTGATGCTTTGGGCTCAAATCGTTGTGGCTCAGTCTTTAGTATCAGAGCAGTCCCCCTTACATGAAAATGTGAGTGAATTGGATGCGGAAGTTGATGCGGAGGAAGTGGAAACAATGGATCAAAAGCTTCTTGAAACAGAAGCCCGTAAAGAAGCAGATCTCCTTGTGCGCCAGGCAAAATCCTTGGAGCAACAAATTGAAAGTCTTAAACAAGAAAGTGCCAGTTTAAGTCGACGGACAAAAAATCAGTCGGAAAGGTATCAAAAAGCCCGCGCCAATATGCAAAGTCTTCAAGGTCTAACAAATCAGACTCAAAGGCAAAGAAATCAATTAAGAAGACAGTTCGACCAATTGACCCAGCAAGTGAATCATTTGGAACAGAAAGTGGCTCAAAAAAAATCACTTAAATTACAAATTGCAGAGGAAAACCGACGATTGACTCGAGAAAACACTCGACTTCTGGCTCGCAAGAAAAAAGCTGAATCCATTTTAGAAAAATATCAAGGTGGCGTGAAAAATTTAAGAAGTGAAAATAACCGCTTGGGTCACGAGAATATGAGTTTAACCAAAAAAGTGGCTTTAATTGAAGGGCGATCTCGTTGAGTTGTTGGATATAATTCTAGTGCCACAGACAATTTTTTAACGATCATGAATTCGTTAGTTAGGGAGAGAAGAGAATCGGGGAGTTTGAGTTTACTATAAATTAATAAAGTTCAACTAAATCATTTTCTTTAAACCCTGATCCAGAGTGTATAGCACCTACGGCACCGTCTTTACCGAAGTAATTGATCACCTCTAGAGTGCCTTTCATGCGACCGGGGGCTTTTCCTAAAAATTTTCCACTTTCGGGGTCAAAGATTTCCTCACCTTCTTCGCTAACTTTAAGAAGATCTCCCACCTGTAAACCTGATAGTCTTCCCGCATTTATAAATACTCGATCCCCTGAAATCATGGCAACGCGACCTTCCCACCTTAATTTTTCCATGGCTCGAACCATATTGGGTAAGGAAGTGAGGATGACTTTTCGTACCGACTGTCTGACCAGTTCGGGGTCATCATTAAGCGATTGAGGATCGTAAGGGCCCATTCGAGTCAGAGAGGTTTCGATGCTCCCCAATCGAACCTCATTAAGAATTTCATGGCTATTTTTTCCAGCCACGAGTCGGAATCGAATCTCCGCATCCACTTGGGTTCGCAATTGTCTTAGGAGTCCAACTGTGTCACCCATCTTTTTAGATTTAATGGAGAGAACTTTACCTTCTAAAACAGCTGATATTCCTAGGGTGTTTGCTATTTGTGCCAATTGACGAAGATCATATTCTCCCTCGGAGTTGATAAATTTTTTTGGATCTTGGGGGAGCTCATTTTGATTGATCATTATGAATTGTCCCGTTCTCACCAGTTCTCTCATCACGGTCAGCTTGGCTTCATTCAAAATATTCTGACTTTCATTGTTGCTGCTTAAAAAATTGAGCACCAAAATACGGTGTCTTGCTCCTAGTTCTGGATCCCGGGCCTCCATGGGGAGATCTCTTATCTCAGGAGTCGACTTTTGCGAAGAACGGCGATCGAAGAGAGCGCATCGAGTTTGCAAAAAGAAACTCAAAAAAAGAATAATTAAGGTTATTTTCTTTTTAAAAATACAACAATCACTGTTTTGGGAAAAAGGCTTCATACTTTTTCATTATGATATAGAAAAAACTATCTTGCGACTACTTTCAGTTGAACCCCTTTAGTATCTAACTGGGTCACTTGGACTTTAAACCGGTCAAAGTTAATATTTTTAATGTTTTGAGCTAATTGCTCAGCGTTTGCAGTGGAATCAAACTCATAAGATGCTTTGTTGGGTTCGAAACGTCGTTCTTTTAAATTTTTTAGTTCTTTAACTTGCTGGGTGAGCAAGCCTTTGATCTGGTTCAGTTGCTGATAAGATAATTTTCCTATGATGTCTATACGGAGGAGATTGGCTCCGAAGGTGCCACTCTTCCAGGTATCTTGCATTTGGGCACCTAGCTCACCTAGGAGTCGAGAATAGATTTCATCCAAATGGGTTTTAAGGAATAGATGGAGAGGGCCTGGCTCCGAATCGTAGGTGCGATTGACTTCTGCAATGACTCGACCATTGGAGGTGTGTAGAGCGGAGAGTCTTACATCTAAACGATAGGAATCTTTCCGTTGTGGTTTTTGACTTAGAGTCACTTGTCCTCTTGCAATGATTTGGGAACGAAAAAATTCGGCTAAAAGAAGTAAATCACTTTGGCTTGGATTCACAATCTGAAGTGCGAGAGGCAATAAATTTTTACTATTGGAACTGACAGGGTTGAGTGAAAAAAAACCCTTGGGTCGGAGTTCGGTGCGAAGAGATTGATGAAAATGAGAAGTCATCTCTGAGAGAACTCCTGTCGGGTGATCACTGGTCCACCATGAATAGCTTTGGGAGTCCATTAGATCAACCAATGTGACCATGGGAAGTAGAACAGGAAGTCCATCCGATTGATAAAGCAATCCTTCAGCCAGCAACAATCCATGCAAGGTTTTAGTTGAAATTTTTAAGCTGACTCTATAATGGGTTTCTTCACCTTGGATTTGTGAGGGAAGCGATTTAATAAATAAAATAAATTTACCCGATTGACTCAAAATATTTTGTTGGATGAGGCGTTGATTTTTTGTGGCCTTAGCTTCTCCTATGGTTTCCAAGATATACTTATGGGAAAGGGATTTAATGGCTCGGTCAAACAACGCTTTTTGAGTGAGAGGAATACTGGTTTTTTCAACAATCTCCACTGTTGTTTCAACCGTTTCTTGGGCGGAGGCATGGGGTAAAAAATGAAGGAAGTAAAACAAAAAAATGATTGGGAATTTAAAGAAATATTGATTTTTAAATAAAATATTCATGAACCAAAGGATAACTAATGAAAGGGGCGAAGGTCACGCATATTTACCTTGAGGTGAGCAAGGAAGTTTTTAATTTATGTTCAATTTCATTATTTACGTTGATACCGAGAGCTGAAAGTAGGCGCAGTAAATCATTTGCTTTGAGCTCCGATTTGCCGCGAAAAAAGCGATTTATAGAGATTCGCGATATTTGACATTGTTTGGCCAAGTCCACCTGGGAAACTCCATTTAAGTTTGCAAGCACAGCCAACTGTTGTCCCAAATGATGCTTCTGTGTTTCCATTTTCCCCTCTAAATTTTGTTGCCAGAGTTTATTTTGCTACAATTGGTGTCAAAATAACACTTTTGTACTGATTTTTTTTATCTGCAATTCATATACCCGGGATTTTTGACCATGAATATCAAATGAGCCATTTGAAGGTGCGGATGATTTCATTACATCCTTTGACTGATTTCTCAAAGCTATCTTTATGATCTCGGCAAGTGAGAATCACGGCCTTTTTCTCTTTTAAAAAAACGACCTGACGCAATTGTTTTGAACCTTCGCGGTGGATCGTATCAATAAGAAAGGCAGCGCTACCATTCACTTTTAGAGGCTTAGAACTTAGAATTTCAAAACCAAGTCGAGGATAATCTTTGATCCATTGTTTTACAAATTGCTTCATTGGCATCTGCTGTTTTAAGTGATCATAACGAATAGATAACGAAGCCTGCATGCCATGCTCAACTTTTGGATTGCGATAAATAGCGACGAGCGTTGGTATGTTTCTAGGGGGTGTCTCGGAAGTCCATTGGGCGTTACTTGCATTTATAGAAAATCCCATTTTCGAGATGAAATAATCGTGGGTAGACTTGACTACGGCCGAACTGGAAGTGGCTGGAATAGGAGCTCCGTTCACGGTTGCAGAAAAAAAGCTTAAGATCAAAAAAAAGTATCTCATCAAGAGCTCAAACCTAAAAATTAGAGTTGGTTCCTTGATTGTCGCTAAATTTTTATTTATTTTCAACGGAACTCTCTTCTTTATGTCTTTTATACAGGAGTGAGTTTTTACAGTGGCATAAGGTAGAGTTGAAGTTTTCCTGAAGAATCATTAGTTAACAAGACTTTACTTCCGTCGGGTGAGGGTTGGGGAAGCCAGGAGTTTCCTGGTAAAAAGGACAGTCGAGTGGGTAGAGATTTTTTTTCGAGGTCAGGATTTAAATCGATTGTATAGAGATCAAAATTTTTTCCATTATTTGAGTTGGAACTATAAACAATTTTATTTCCACCAGGAAACCAGCGTGGCGATAGTTTAAGACCAGGTCCAGTAGTGAGTGTTTGTAAATTTTTTCCATGGGAATCTGTCAAAGCAATTTGGGATTCCATAAGATCCTTAGAGTAAACGACAAAGACAATTTTATTTCCTTGGGGATGAATATCTACTTCACCATAATTAGAGTTATTACCTATAATTTTTCGGATTTTTTTGGTCTTTATATTCATCTCCATGAGGGCTGAATTTCCCTCAAATGTTGAAGTATAATAAATAGCACTTCCTTCCGGGGTAAAACGAGGCTCCGCATCAAATCCAAAATTTTGCGTCAATCTTTCCACCTGACTTCCATCGTTTTCACTTAAATAGAGTTCATAATCTCCGTTTGACCATGAAGGTTTAAATCCAAGGGAAGGGATGGTACGAATTTCTTTTTTTAAAATAGTACTTAAAAAAATTGGATTTTCTTTGGTGGAATCAGTAAGGCTTGCATAAACTAAATGTTGGTTCTTTGGATCTAGGGCAACCCCTTGATCATCACCATCATGGAAACTCAGTCGTTTTTCTTTTAAACTTATTAAATCATATTGGTAAATTTGGAAATGAGGGTGACGAAGTCGTTGGCGACTTAGAAAAATAATTTTATCAGGATCTTGAGGCTGGAATTGACCACAGCAATTTTCACCCATTAAAGCTAGTGAAATGATGGATTTCTTTTTCTGAGGGCCAAGATTTACAGAAATCAATTCGGATTGATTTCCTTGAGGCACGGATGTTTTCATTTCTTTAGGAACGGGGGGAGAGGTCTTGCATCCCCATTGAATTAAACAAAAACAAACTACAAACATTAAAAATAAAATGATGTGAACACGATTTGATTTCATTTTGGCCCCTTGAGCTTTAATGGTTAAAATCATCGCGGTCTATCCTTTATAAAAGCAACAGCCTTATGAATGAGCGAAGAGGGACAATATAACTTAAGTTGATTGAGCTGAACCCAATAAATATTTTTATCACGAAATCTTCTTGAATGTGAAGTGCTCTGCACTGTTACATAAATTTGATAGTGGGTGATGCTGTGTTTGAAATCAAAGATAGAGGGTTTTTTACTAAGGAGTTGTGCTTTTCCAGGAAGAACGTCCTGCCCTTTTAAGAAAGGTAAGTCGTGAGTTTTAGTTAATGCAACATAAAGTTGACTTTTGTGAACATGGGCTTGCCAGAGCCAAAGTTGTTTAGGTTTTTTGGGTTTACTCAAGGGTCTTTTTGATACGGTTTGTTTTTTGTGGGATTGACAGTATTCTATTATGGGGCAAGTCAAACAGCTGGGGGATTGGGGAGTGCAGATTGTGGCCCCCAACTCCATAAGAGCCTGGTTCATTTGTGCACTGGAAAAATTTTGCACCCAGTTATCAACACAAAATTGCAATTCTAATCGATCCGGACCTTGCCACCATTTCATGGGCCAATCGAAATATCGGGAAAGCACTCGAATCACGTTACCATCCAAAACTCCAACTGGTTCATCAAATGCAATGCTAGAAACAGCTCTTGACGTATAAGGTCCAAAGCCAGGTAGCTCCATAAGTGTGGTATAGTTTTTTGGAAATTCTCCTTTGTATTCCTTGACGAGGATTTGGCTGGCGCGCCAAAGCTGTTTGGCGCGGTTGTAGTAACCCAAACCTGCCCAGATTGCTTTTACTTGAGATTCGCTAGATTTTGCCAGGGAAAGCACATCTGGAAATTGTTCCATAAATTTCTTAAAGTAAGGAATAACGGTGGTTACCGTAGTTTGTTGCAGCATAACCTCGGATATCCAAATAGGATAGGGGTCAGGGATTTTTCTCCAAGGTAAGGGCCTTTGATTTTCAAGGAACCAGTGCAGGAGTTTTTCTCTTTCTTTGAAGAAAGCTTCTTTTTTTTTCATAAGAAATCACCTTACAGTTTTTAAGTTTCTACAAACAAGTATCAAAGGCTCAGTCCCCTTTTACAAATCGAAGGAAGGTCGTGTGAACCTATAGAACAGGATATAATTTCTTTCAAAATTTTTCTGAAAGGGATTGGAATTCTCATTTTTTAATCAGAGAATAAAAGTAAGGGATGATGCATTGGCTGAAGCTATTTTTATTTAAATAAACGGATATTGATTTTACATGTCAGCAAACTTTTTTATATTTTTTGCCATGATCTTTTTTATTTCAGGGTCAATTCCGACTTTTTCTCGAGGGCCATTTACAAAAAGTCATTGTAATTCGAGGGAATTGAAGACTCAAAATTGTCGGTTGGTGTCCGGAGGGATTAGGATCGGAGTGCTAAAAGAAAAATGGTACGTAAATGATGGGGTGGGAATTAAAGTAGAAAATCTACCCCAATCGGAGAACATAGTTGAATGGTCTTCTTTGAGATTAAAATCATTAAAGGGAAGAAATTTTATTGAGATGTTAATTTGGTCTAAAGAAAAAGGTGAGGCGAGGATTCAATTACTTCACTGGATTGTGGTAGAGATTTTAGGAAATAGTGAAGTCAATGTGGGTGGTAAAATTATTAAAGAAGCATTAAAAGTGGGCTTAAACCTTCGCTTAAATGAAGTTGTTCAACGGCGAAGACAAATTCTTGGTGCTAAAAATCAGGAGACGAAAGATTCTGTAAAAATATCCTATCAATATGATAATAAAGATCAGTTTGGTTTGGTCAATAAGGGTCAAAAAATTCATTGGTATGCAAAATCTAATGGAAAACTACTAAGAACAGTTGCTTTCGTCCGTGAAGGAGTTCTATGATTTTGCAATGGATTATCAACAGTTAAGTGGTAGAGAATTTCCCCGATATTCTGCAATCAAAACTTTTTTTAGATTGCCTTTTGCTGAGCTCACTGACGACTATGAGGTAGGTATCGTAGGTGTGCCTTACGATGGTGGGGTTTCATACCGCCCTGGGGCTCGATTTGCACCGACGCAAATCAGAGAACTTTCTTCGCTGGGTCGAGGCTTTCACTGGAGCCGTAGCCTTCATATTTTTGAACAATTGAAAGTGGCTGACTTAGGGGATTGTCCCACGGTCCCCATAGATCAACTGCAAACGTATCAAAAAATTGAAAAATATTTTTCTTCCTTACTTGCTTTAAAGAAGAAGTTTATAGCAGTGGGTGGGGATCATTCAGTGACTTTACCGCTTTTACGTTCTGTGTATAAATTTTATCAAAATCCACTGCAGCTGATCCATTTTGATGCCCATTTGGACACTTATCCCGCAGCTTGGAATTGTGAATATCATCATGGGGCTTTTTTGCGTCATGCGGTTGAAGAGGGCCTTATTAATCCTCAAAAGACTCTGCAAATTGGATTAAGAGGTCCCCTTGCACAGGGTTCTGATTTGGATTTTGTGAAGAAGCATGGTCTTCTTTCCACAACGGTGGATGATATTCGTATTTCAGGTCTGGAAAAATTCATTTCCACTCTTCCCGACTTTTCCAGTGGATTGACTTACATTACTTTTGATATTGATTGTTTAGATCCTGCTTATGCTCCAGGGACTGGGACTCCTGTTGTCGGAGGATTAACAACCTACGAAACCCAGAGAATTTTAAGAGCCCTTAAAATTAAAAGTTTAGTTGGAGCGGATTTAGTGGAAATTTGTCCAGCCTATGACCATGGCGCTATAACTAGTTTGGCTGGGGTGGATGTGCTTTTTGAAATCTTATGTCTCCTCACCAGTAAGTAATTATTGGTTGAGCTTTTGCAGGTACTGGATGAGGTGTTGAGAAAGTTTTTCTAAATCATTTTTATTTTTTACAGCTCCTTGAGCAAAATCGGGGCGTCCGCCTCCCTTACCACCTAAAAGAGACGAGACCTCAGTCAGCAGTTTTCCAGCATGGGCTTCTGCAATTAAGTTTTTTGTCACGGAAACGGTTACAGGAAGGGTGAGATCCCCTGAGCCAATGAGAACAAAGACTCCAGAACTTACTTTATCTTTAAGGCGATCTGAAATTTGGCTCAGAGTTTCTCGATCTCCTATGGGAAGATCCGCGACAATGAGTTTTCCATTTTTATGAGAGAGTGAAAAAGGTTTACCCTTGGAGATGATTTGGTCTAAATCAATTTTATTCAAATTGGCGGCCTGAAGTTGGTGTTCAAGGGATTTTTTTTGATTTTTGATCTGTTCAATCCAGGGGGAAAGTTTGAGTGTGGGGGATGATTCGGTGGATAAGGGGTTTTCCATTGCAATACCCGCACTTTGGCAGGCGAGATGATATTCACGAACAGTGTTCATTATATAATGGATGGCACCTTCGCCGGTGATGGCTTCAATGCGACGCACTCCCGCACTCACTCCACTTTCACTGATGATTTTAAAAGTCCGAATCATAGCCGTGTTTTCCACATGAGTACCACCACAGAGTTCCGTTGAAAAATCACCCATTTGCACCACACGCACCTGGTCACCGTACTTCTCTCCAAATAAAGCCATGGCTCCAGAATCGAGAGCCTTTTTTTGTGACATAATCTGGCAACTGACAGTTCGCGCTGCACCAATTTCTTTATTAATGCGATCTTCTAGTTTTTGAATTTCACCTTCATTCAAGGGGCGGTTATGTGTGAAGTCAAAACGGAGTCGATCTGGGTCTACGAGAGAACCAGCTTGTTTAATATGGGTTCCTAAAAGTTCTCTTAGGGCTGAGTGTAATAAGTGAGTGGCAGAGTGATTGTTGGCGGTGGCACGACGTTTTGAATGCTCAACTAGCAATTGACAATTTTGTGGCGCAGACAACTTTCCATCGGTCACTAAAATTTGATGAAAATAAATATTGTTTATGCGCTTGCAATCCATAACGTTTGCTGACCCTTCAGGCCCACGTAGGGTTCCCATGTCACCCACTTGCCCTCCGCCTTCAGCATAGAAGGGGGTTTGATCAAAAAGAATCCACCCGGACTGTTCTTGTTTTAAAGTGGTGACAGAGTTTTGACCATTACTGAGGGCAAGGATTTTAGCACCTGAAACTTCGGTCTGGGAATATCCCTGAAAGAGAGTGGGGCCATTTTTTTCAGCGATTTCTTGCGCGAGAGAAAAGAGATGGGCTGTGTCGGAATCCATTCCCTTGCCTTTCCAACTCGCCCTTGCTTTTTTGCGTGATAATTCCATTTGTTGCTCAAAGCCTTGGGTGTCAATGGTAAATCCTTTCTCTTGACTCATAAGCAGAGTCAAATCAACTGGAAAGCCAAAAGTATCATACAACTTAAATACTAATTCTCCAGGAACAACGGTTTGATTTTTATTTTGAAGGTGGTGTAACTCTTCATTTAAAATTTTAGTTCCATGATCTAGAGTGGACAAAAAACGTTGTTCTTCATCTCTAGTAGTTTGTTGAATAAATGATTTTTGCGTATTGAGTTCGGGGTAAAATTGGCTCATTTTTTGGACAACTTGATGAACTACAGCAGGTAACAGACTTTCTTGTAATGAGAGCTGGCGACCGTAACGAAGAGCTCTTCTCATGATTCTTCTGAGAACATAACCTCGACCTTCGTTGGAAGGGGTCACACCGTCTGCCAATAAAAAAGCAATTGCTCTTGCATGATCTGCTAAAACTCTCAGTGCAATATTGTTCTGTTGCGCCTCTTGTTTTTGCATTTGGTTGAGCTGGTTTAAATTCTTGATGTAATTCTTGCGACAAATTTTTTCTGCAACCGACATTAAATCTAGAAATAAATCGGTATGGTAGTTGCTGGTTTCTCCTTGCATCACAGTGGTGAGTCTTTCGAGGCCCATCCCTGTATCAATGGATGGCTTGGGTAAGGTGAAGCGCCCCCCCTTACCATCTTCATGGAATTGCATGAAAACTAAATTCCAAATTTCCACATAACGATCACCTGCGCCCCCCATGACATTGTCTTTGGGGTCACCAGCAACATCTTCTCCTAAATCAAAAAAAATTTCTGAACAGGGTCCACAGGGGCCACTTTCTCCCATTCGCCAAAAATTGTCCTTCTCTCCAAAACGAAAAATTCGATCCTTGGGGACACCCTCTTGTTGATGCCAAATATTTGCGGCATCATCATCATCTTTGAAGACAGTGACATACAGTCGATCTTTAGGCAGTCCTAAGATTTTGGTAATGAATTCCCAGGAAAAATGGATGGCATCTTTTTTAAAATAATCACCAAAAGAAAAATTGCCGAGCATTTCAAAAAAAGTGTGATGACGAGCGGTATGCCCCACATTTTCCAAATCATTATGTTTACCGCCGGCTCTAAGACACTTTTGTGCCGTTACTGCACGTTTATAATCGCGGGTTTCAAGTCCTAAAAAAATATTCTTAAACTGATTCATACCAGCATTGGTAAATAAAAGTGTGGGATCCTCGTCTGGAATCAATCGAGAACTTGGAAGATGACGATGTTGGTGTTGGCAGAAGTAATCGATGAAAGCCTGCCGAATTTTTGAACTAACCATGGGAAACTCACTTTGTTAAAGTTGTATTGCAAAATGGGCTCTTACAGAATTGAAGTCACACCGATAATCCGAAAAAGAGTATAAACATAAGAAGAATTAAAACTTAAGTAGTTTCTTCAAACTCAATGGGACTGAGGGGATAGGCGACGCAAGTTAGAATGTAACCCTGGGCCTGTTCTTGAGGTGTGAGTCCTGAAGTGGTTGCCATTAAAGTTTGACCTAGTGCTTTGTGTTTACAGGAGCCGCAAACTCCCACGCGGCAAGCAAAGGGTGGATTAAATCCATTTTGCTCTAAAAAAGTAAGTAGATTTACTTTTGTATTATATTGAAGTTTTTGATTTTCCCAAAGTATGGGGAGGGGATCGTCAGGTATCTGTTCTAAGTTAAAGGTTGAAGGGTTGGAAAATTTTTCCAAAAATATCCGATCTTTGGGAAAACCATTTTTAAGAAAAAAATCTGACAGTGAATGGGTAAGTCCTTCAGGGCCGCACATAAAAACAACGGCTTCTTTCCAGTGGGGATATAATTTTTGGATAAAGGGTCCAGTGATAACCCCCTGGGTTAATTCCTTGTTTTCGTCATTATCAGCCAAAATTGGAAAGTAATGAAAATGGAAGTGTTCTTTCGCCAGATGAGTTAAAGGAACATGAAAGGCTAAATCTTGAGCGGTGCGTACTCCATAAAAGAGATAAATGGGGAAATTTGCTTGATGATTTAAATGCGAGGTAATCATAGAATAAAGTGGTGTGATCCCAATACCTCCGGCAACATAAAGTCGAGCTTGTGAGGCAAATTGGGTGTCGTAAAAATGACCTTGTGGGGCATAGGCAAGAACTAAATCGCCTACATGGAGTGAGTGGAACCACTGGGAACCAATTCCGCCGGGTATCTTTTTCACTGCGATTTGAATTTCATTTCGCTGGTTTGAATTTGAAACGAGAGAGTAGGAGCGAATCAACTGGGGATTGTTTCCAATTTGAAAACTCAAAAATTGACCTGCTTTAAAAAATGGAAACTGCGCTTCATCTTTTCGTTTTAAATGAAAAATATTTATATTATGAGTTTCTCGTGTAATTTTTGTAACAATCAAGGGAGATTTTTCATGCCATAGATTTTTTTTTCGTAAGGTTTGTAGTTCATTCAACTTTAAAAATTTTTTTTTTCCTTGTGCGCGAAGAATAAAGAAAATAAGAAAAAATGAAAGGGTTCCCAAGAAAAAGTGGAAAGTGGCTTGGATTAGTTCTTCACTGGTAATTAACATTACTGTGGCTCTTTCGCGGTGGTCAGGGTGGTTGTTTTTGGATTTAAGATTTTCTGAAAGGAGAGAGCTTTAACCGGGCAGATGTCAATACATCCTCCGCAGCCAATGCAAGGGGAATTTTGTAAACCAAATGTACCTAAAAGGGGAACTTTATTTTTATGTGCATATGTGGCCACATCGATTCCCATGGGACATTGGGTGCTGCAGAGATTTAAACCTTTACAGTTTTCATTGGCGACGACTTGGAATTGGGATTTAGCGTATTTTCCATAAAGTCTCATGAGAGCAGCTAATGGACAACCGTACCGACACCAAACCCGAGTGCCCAGGAAAGGATAGGCCCCCACGCCAATAAGGGCCCCAAAAATTAAATCGATGGTGAGGTCTTGAAAAGCGCGAAGCGAATCCACAAGTTGAGGTGCCGAAATTATTTTCCATCCATGAAAAAAAAGTAGGCACCCGAAAAGAAGAGCAAATGCAAGCAGGATGTACTGTAAGACCTCTAATTTTTGAGCGACTTTCCCGCGAGGTGTATTTCGTGTCACCCATTGATTTCCCCATTTAGTGACACCGATGGTTTCAGCCAGATTCCCACAAGCACAGAACCAGGAACAGTAGCGTTTACCAAATAACCATACAGACAAGGGAACAATAATAAATATGTATAAGAACCCCCCCGTAGAGGTAAATCCATTGTAAACGTAAACATAGGCGTTTTTGTTGAGCGGCAAGTAACTGTCGCCAAAAAAGGGTTGGGATCCCTTAAGAAACGGTAAGTAAAATGGGATAAAATAAAAAAATATAAACTGAGAAACAAAGATACTTCTAAATTTATTTCTTTGGTAGGGACTTATGGGCTTGTGACGATCTCTTCCGTAGGGAGTTTTCCCTTTTAAAAGAATTTTAAGACATAAGCTGCAAACGATACCGGTATAGAGAGTATTGTACCAAAAACTTGTGGATTTTCCGAACCAATAAAATGTAGTAGTCACTTGATCCGAAGGAACAAACCAAGTGGGATACTTATAAATTAAATATAAGAGGATGATTGCTGGAAAAAAAAAGATAAGAAATACTTTTTCAGAAAGAGTTCGAGTTGGATCAGTTGGCCTCATTGAGATCCCATTTGTATTCCAAGTATTTTACTTTCATTTGAGAAGAGGGAGTTCTTTGTGAAGGGACGTTTTTATCTGACAAATATTTTAGAATAATATTGGGAACTCCTGGCCCCCAATCGTGAAAATCAGATTTATACCAATCAAATATTTTAGAAACTTGAAATGTATTGTTTTTTAAGTTGATTTGATTTCGTGAAGGATCTTTGAGCCAAATCTTCATTTGCTCATCTAACTGTGTATTCAAAAGATTGGCGATGTAAGCTTCATGTTTTAAGGATGGACAAGAAATAGAGGCGCAATTTACAGCAGCGTGAATTCTATAATCTTTAAAGTTAGGACGCAGCCAAGTGTGTTCAATCTCATCCAGAGTGGTTATTTTTTTGTCGAGTAGATGGAAAAATGAAATTTTCCATGGATTGCCAAAAAATCCGCCAATTTTCTTAATACTGGTAACAGGGTAGTGCTCTATGATCAGTTTGACAGTGAGAGCATTGTAAGAATTGATAAGAAAAGCCTTTTTTTGATCGGTGGTCCAAGTTTCATATTCTTTAAAAGCAACGGATTGAATAGAAGTCAGATATTGATTGAAAGAATGTTCAGAATCTGTCGAACTTTCTTCTTTCAATGTTTTATAATTTATTAATCCCTTTTGATTCTGAAAGTTTTTGAGAGTTGTGGTCCACAGGGCATGTTGATGGTCAAAGGCATATGAAAAAGATGGCAACAAACTTAATAAACCAATAAACAATTTAATCATATTACTTTTTACTCCTAACAGGGTCCATGTGATTCTATAATTATAGTACATCTTGAATCTCCCAACTTTGACAACAGCAATTGAGGTTTTTAGGGTAAAATCTAGTGCTTTGTCTGATAATTGGTTTTAAAGGTGGGGTTAACTCCAGTAGCGGACTAAAAGGAGAAGACGCTGAAACCATAGTTTCCAACCTCCCATTTTTTGTAAAGTTGTCAATGTGATCTCTCGAGAAGAAGATTGTTCTTTAAGGAATTTTTCAACTAAATATAATTTATTTTCTTTATGGGTTACCAGAACATCCACTTCCAAATCGTGAAAAAAGCTGCGGTGATTAATGTTTGAAGAGCCAATAAGAACGGTATCATCCAAATGAAGTATTTTTTGATGGGTAAACGGAGGGCCGTATTCATAAATTTTAACGCCCGACTTTATTAATTTATAAAAGAATGTGTAACTCAGTGGTTTTAACAGTGGAATATCACTCATGCGTGGAAGAATGATCCGCACGTCACATCCTTTTCGTGCTTTACGAATAAGTCGGCGGTAGATCGGGCGAATAGGAACAAAATAAGGCGTTTGTATCCATATTTTTCTTTGAGCTTTTTTAAAGAGTGTTAGTTGATGATGGACTAAAAGTCGTCTTTGCAAAAGATTAGTGTTGAAAAAAATCAAACCCTTTTGACTGAGAAGAGCCAATGAAGAGGATTTTTTTTTAAAAAAAGTATGGTCAAAGGCCTCCCGTAGTTTTTTAAGTTCAGGACCTTGGATTTGAATTCCGATGTCGAGCCAGGCTTTTTGATTATAAACTTCTTTGAGATGGTGATCGCTGATATTCATACTGCCAATCCAGGCTGTGACGTTGTCAATTAAACAGGATTTTCTATGATTACCGCGATTGATCCAGTACCATTTATAAAAGAAATTGAGAAAAAAAATCACCCACTTTTCTTTTCTTATTTCATTTTGCCATGGCCAAGGTCTAAAAACCATAACCTCAATGCCGAAGTCAGTTAACGAGTTGCCATAGTTTTTCCAAAATTGGGGTGAGCCCACTCCATCCACCATAACCCTCACTTTCACTCCTCTATGATGAGCTTGAATGAGAGCTTTAACTATACGGTCGCCCAAATAACCTCGACTAAATATATAGGTTTCTAAGGCGATGGAACACTTGGCTTGTTCAATTCCTTGGATGAGGCTTTGAAAATAAGAATCACTGTCTAAGAATAAAACTTCTTCTTCCCACACCTGAGGAGGTAAAGATGGCTTTTTTTTAAAAGATTTAACTTTGGTTAAAATTTCCATTTGCGGTGCTTCTAAATCTAACCATAAAATAGAAAAAAGAAAACAGGGGAATCACTTGTGTCACAAAAGATGGATCGTTCTTGGTGTTATCTTCCCGTTAACAAAGGTTACCAGGCTAAAATTGATTTGGAGGATTACCCCAGGGCCTCAGCGCACACTTGGCGTGTGATCAAAAAGGATTCGGGTCGTTTGAAAGTAGTGACGAATATTAAAACTCCAGGAGGAACTCGCCAGGTATCCTTAGGGCAGTTTCTAATGAACCCACCCAAAGGAAAAATGGTTTATCCGAGAAGATTTATGGATGGCTTGGATTACAGAAAAGCGAATTTGATTGTTTGTACAATGAAGGAGCGACAAAGAATTCTTCCTAAAAGCAGAATCCACGGGTCTTCGAAATTCAAAGGGGTTTCATTTATAAAAAGACGCAAAAGTGGCGAGCTAGTATTAAGGTGGATGGGGTCTCAAAGAGTTTGGGTCTTTTTGATCGGGAGTTGGATGCTGCCGTTGCTTACAATCAGGCAGCGCAACAATTTTTTGGCGAAATAACCTATCAAAATCCACTAAAACCATTGCCTAAAGGAAGAAAGGACTAAAGGCCGGATCGGAGTGACTTAAGTAGGTTTTTGAACAAGTGCTGAACTAAGAAAATTAAATAAAAATTATTTTATGCATTCTTTCCCAAAATTTTCCTGGCAGGTGCGCTGAGTGTAGGGCCGATTCTGCCACTATTTTACGTTCCTCTGCATACAAATTGGGGGTTTTTCTAAAGATTGCGGATCTTTTCCAAGTAATCAGTCATAAGATAAATTTACTGATCGACAATTCCAAGAAGGAGCTTTTTGTCGGAGAACAAAGAAATCTAATTGGCACTTGCGTTTCCTTTTGGAGTAAACAACAGGCGAAGAAAAATATGAAAAACATTTTTGATCCGTTTTCGAACGAAGATTTTGAATTCGATCGAAATATCGTAAAGGTGAGTTTATCGCAGTTTGTGGGTTTACTTTCGCGTTCTCAAGCCAGGCGCTTGTTATTTGGTCTTGAAAAATTTCGTATTATTAATCTCGGCTTTTCTGACGTGGCTCAAATTGGTCAGGCTTTTGCTGACGAAATTTTTCGAGTCTATCAAAAACGTTTTCCCCAGATTCGTATTAATTACGAGAACGTCAACAAAGTCGTAGAATTTATGATTTTCCGAGTCCTCAAAGGAATTTGAACCCACTAAATCATTGGGGTTCCTCTTCAAAATATTGTAGGGAAGCGGCTCGACTCAGTCGATCCACCAAGCCTTCCCATTCTGGGCTCTGCCAACGACCTTTAGTCAGAAAATAGAGAATGGCTTTCTTTCCTGAACTTAGATTGTGCAGTTGGTGATAAAGCTCTCGTGCAGCGATCTGAGGCTGGTGATCCAGTTCCAATTCGATCCAATCTATTTTTGAAGATAAAAAATGGGGTTTTGGTAAGTGAGTGTTTAATTGATTTAAGATGGAAGCCTTATCTTTTTCAATTAAATTATATTTATTTATAATAACTAGGGGCCATTTAGGTTGATAATGTTGTAAAAGGAAACCAGGGGAACGATGAGAAGTGTTTTTTTCTATTTTGACCTTGATTTGGTGCTTAAGCAGGGCCTTTTGCAGAAGGGTAGCGGTAATAACACCTGGCCTTAAAATAGACAGTTGTGTTTTATTTTTGAAATCCCACTGCACGACAGTGCTTTCCAAACCCACTTGGCAAGGGCCTCCATCCACAATAGGGATTTCACCGTTAAATTCAGTTTCCACATGGGTCCACCTTGTGGGGCTGGTTTTTCCAAAACGGTTGGCGCTGGGCGCAGCAAAGGGAGTTTTTAGAGAAAATAAAATTTGTTGGGCTAGGGGGTGTAGAGGACAACGAATCGCAACTGTGTCCAAACCTGAACTGATGAGGTCATGAACCCGGGAATTTTTCTTGGCAACCAAGGTGAGGGGGCCCGGCCAAAACTCTTTGGCGAGGATATCGTACACTTCGGGCCATTCTAAGCATAGTCTTTTAGCATCTTCGATTGAGTGGACATGTACAATCAAAGGATCAAAATAAGGTCTTTTCTTAACTGTAAAAATTTTTTTAAGCGCGGTGGGTGAATCTATTCTTCCGGCTAAGCCATAAACTGTTTCTGTAGGGATAGCGACGATTTCGTCCTGTGAAAGGATTTCCAAGGCTCGAGGTAGGGAGATAAGTGACATGAAACCTTTCATATATCTAAGGTGAGAGAGAAGTAAAGGAATATGATGGAAAGAAGGTTCATTCTTCTTGAATTTAAAACGGTCTTTTTAAATTTTTATAATTAGTTCGTTCAAGTAGACTCAAGAGCCAATGGTAGCGGAAATTGTCGGTCTGGGGTGGGTGAGAGGGCGGAGGTAAACTGGTATTGTTTTCATCGGTGAGAGTAAGCATCTGATAGATCCATTGACTTTCAGTTGGGGTAAATTGAGAAAATCCTTCCACTCCCTGGAGAGGTAATAAATGGATAAATCTAAGACTTTCTTTCGGGTAAATTTCAGTAAGAATTTTTGCTTTGAGGTTAAAGTTTTTTTCTGTTAAACGGACGATTTTTTCTGGTTTGCAATTGTAGGCTGCACTCCATACGGGGATTTTTGTCGATGCGAGAGCCTGATGTACTGCATGGCTCACATCCTGATGATGTGGGTGTCCGTATTCCCCAAGGGGTCCATGGGTGAAAACCTCTTGAATTTCACTACTTGTTTTCAAATATTTTAAAATTTTTTGTTGTAACTGTTCTTGATTGAGTCGAACGGAATATTGGTCTTGAAAATCCCATTGTTCAAAGTGGGTGATTTTTAACAAGGCGCAGGCCTGGCTAAGCTCTTGAGATCTTTCTTGAGCTCGTCCATCATTTCCGCCATTAGTAACACAAATGAGGGACCAAGGAGTGTTGGGATTCTCCAATACCAGTCCAGCAAAGAAAATGGATTCATCATCGGGATGGGCTGTAATTATGAGATTGGACTTTAATTTTTTCATCACTTTGTTAACCTAGAAACCTATGGAGCTCAGGGTCTGTTATGATATCGGCAAAGTAGTCGATGCGGTAAATCAATGGTTTGAAACGCAAATCAACCTTGGACTAAGGTCTTTTTATATTCCGGCAGGGGAAACACCTCGACCGGTGTATCAAAATTGGAATTTGCACCCCCCTGTTTTTTTAAAACAGATCCAGTTGTTTCAAATTGATGAAATTCAGAGTGGAAAGAACAAGGGGTTGTTTTCATCCTTTTTGAAACAAGCTCTACCAAGTTATGAAAATAAAATAAAATTTATTGAATTTGGAGAAGATCAGGCAGAGGGGGCCTTTTTGGGATTGGGGAGAAATGGTCATGTGGCATTTCATGAGCCTCAAATTTCAAAAAATTTATTTAGTGGGTGTGTTCGTCTGGAACCTGAAACCTGTGAACGACTGGAACTTGAAGCTCAGACTTGGGGACTGACCTATGGTTTAGGGGCTTTTTTAAAATGCCAATCACTTCTTCTTGTAGTGACGGGAGAGTCAAAAAAAGAAATTTTTAGTCAATTGCTTATGAATTCGGAGGGAGTTCCGGCCCATTACCTTTTGCGACACCCTCAACTTACGGTGGTAGTGGATCGAAAGGTTCTTTCTAAAGGTGTGGAAAGTATTGCAGAAATAAAAAAGGGGACTCTTTATAAAAAGTCCCCTTTCACAATCAAAATAATTAATTCTTAGAATTAGTAGCGTGAGCCGCGTTGACCGCCGCCACCACCTCGGGGACCGCCACGGAATCCACCGCCGCCGCCACCACCACTTCGTGGTTGTTGGGGACGAGCTTCAGAAACTGTGATTTGACGACCACCCAATTGGCTGCCATTTAGTTTTTCAATGGCTTGAGTTGCATCATCATCAGATGCCATCTCTACAAAACCAAAACCTTTGCTTCGGCCAGTTTCGCGATCTGTAATGATACGAGCGGATTCAACCTGCCCGTGTTGAGAAAAATGGCTTTCCAACTCAGCATCATCTGTAGAATATGGTAGATTGCCAACATATATCTTTTTACCCATGGAACCTCCTGTAATTGTCCTAGGTAGCCACTAACAAGAGGAACCTGGTTCAAAACGGTACCGGGAACTCTGGTGGCGAATTAACATAGCGAGCAGGGTAACATAAAAGTATTTAAACGCAAGGTGGTTTTTAACAATCCACAATAAACCTTAAGAATCCGTTCGGCGTACTATGCTCCTTTGATTTGAAGCCAATACTTTTTTCCTGAGCCTTATGTTTTTGGGAGTGACCTCTATCCATTCGTCGTCGTCAATCCATTCAATGCATCTTTCTAGGGTCATTTCTCTAATTCCTTTTAGGGATTCATAGTGATCCGATCCTGCGGCTCGCACGTTGGTCAGTTTCTTTTCTCTACAGGCATTAATGTTCAGATCATTTTCCCGATTATTTTCACCAATCACCATTCCTTCATAGAGATGGGCGCCTGGTCGTACGAACATCACACCGCGATCATCCAAATTTAATAAGGCGTACTCAGTGGAAAGACCTTCTCTGTCAGAAATGAGTGCCCCATTAGAACGATGAAGCATTTCCCCTTTCCAATCTGCATAGCCAATGAGTCGTGAACTAAATAAACCTTCACCTCGGGTTGCCGTCATGTATTTTGTCCTCATACCTAATAAACCACGTGTTGGAATATCAAACTCCAAGCGAACGCGGTTTTGTGTGCCCGAGGGTCCGGTGTGGGTGCCACTGGTTTCATAGGATACTAAAATTCCTTTTCGTTCCTGGAACATACGAGTGACGTCACCAGAATAGGCTTCGGGTAAATCCAGGGTAGCTCGTTCAAGCGGTTCAGTTTTTAATCCTGCCTCGTTGGTGCTGGTAATAACAAGTGGGCGACCCACCATAAACTCCATGCCCTCACGTCGCATCTGTTCAATCATAATGGCAAATTGCAATTCTCCCCGTCCCAGAATTCTAAATTGATCTGGAACTTCTGTTTCTAAAAAGCGAATGGCCACATTCATTCGAGCTTCAACTAAAAGACGCTCTCGAAGCTTTCGTGACTGAACAGCTTCTCCGTCGCGTCCTGAAAAAGGGGAAGTGTTGACTGAGAAAATCATGGCCAAAGTGGGTTTTTCAACTTCGATGCGTGGAAGGGCGGGAACAGAATCCTGACTGACCAGAGTATCACCGATATCAAAAAGGTCGCTGCCCGCAATCACACCGATGTCACCGGCTTGAATTTGGTTGGTTTCCACCTGTTGCAGGCCACGGTATGAAAATAATTTAACGACGCTAAAGGGTTCATTGATGGGTTGCCCGGAAGAATTGATCCCCTTTCGAGTGATTTTTTGATTGGTTGAAATTTGCCCGGAGGTTATTTTACCAATAGCCAAGCGACCCACAAAGTCCGACCAACCTAAATTGGAAACCATCATTTGGAGTCCCCCTTCATCGCGGACTTCAGGCTCAGGAATGACAGTGGTGATAAGATCAATAAGGGGTTGAAGGGAAGACTTTTTGGCTCCGCTGATTAAATCAGGGATGTCATCAAAATTGGTGGTGCACCAACCTTGGCGTGCACAAGCATAGACGATAGGAAAATCCGCTTGAAGTTCATTGGCTCCCAAATCAATAAATAAATCGAAAGCATGATTGACCACTTCTTTGATTCTTTCCCCTCCGACGCACTCAGGACGGTCCACTTTATTAATACAGAGAATCACTCTGTGGCCTTTGGCTAAGGATTTTTGCAAAACAAATCTTGTTTGTGGAAGTGGACCTTCGGCCGCATCAACTAAAAGCACAGCTCCATCCACCATGCCCAGAATCCGTTCGACCTCTCCACCAAAGTCAGAGTGTCCGGGGGTATCAACAATATTTATTTTTGTATCCCCTGAACGAATAGAGCAGTTTTTAGCTTGGATGGTGATTCCCCGCTCTCTTTCCAAATCCATAGAGTCCATGACGCGTTCTGCGACTTGTTCCCTTTCGCTGAAAGTACCGCTTTGACGAAGTAAGTGGTCAACTAAAGTTGTTTTTCCGTGATCCACGTGAGCAATAATACATACATTTCTTAAATTCATATTTTTTTAACCGTTGTTGAGGGTTTAGATTTATTGTTGTAGTTTTTGGTTTTTTAAAGACGGTGACTCTAAGGCTATAAAAGCCTTGTGCTTTGGGGTCAATGGTTCTTTTCGGCGCAGGGCTTTTCGGCTCCTGAGTAGGTGAAATCTCTTGCAAATTGGCACTGTCGAACGTAGTAGCGTCGCCCACTCAATTTCATAAAGGAACTTAAGCATCTTTCCAAAATATGGGAAAGATAGGGGGCCTCAGGACTTACCGTAAGAAACCATTGATTCACCTCATATTCATCATCTGAATACCACAATACTTGGTTAAAGGAAGTATTGGAACCGTTGAGTTTGCAATTCAATATCCCAGCGCAATCGGGGCGTTGTTGTACCGTCAATGGAGGGTCAAATTGTTTTTTTTCAAATTGGAGATTGTGATAGGTGATGCGCTGGGGTTGGCGATTTTCTTGGGGTGTAAATAGGTCTTTCTGAAGTTGAAACCATTTTGATGTGCTTTTTTTATGCGCATACACCCAGTGATTCACTTCTGGTGGGGGTAATAGAATTGGGTGCAAATCTAGGGTTAAAGAAGTCAAATTGAGATTAGTTCCGGGAAATTTATTTGACGATTCTGTGCGTTCCCCACTGCAGGATTCTAAATCTTCTTTATTTTGACTAAAATTTTCTGTGACTAGGGTAAGGCTATTGTCAGGTGAATTTTCCACTTTAAGGAGGGTTTGGGTGAGGCGAGATATAAAATTCACATTTTCTTGGGATTCAACTCTTACATTAAAGTCATAGACGACCTGTTGTTTGACCTGACTTCTCCAAGGACTGACCCCATAAAATGCTTTAGCTAAAGCAAATTCCACTTCTTCTTTGCTGGATTCTTTACCCAGATCTGTCTTGGAAAATGCAGCAGGTTTAACGCATCCAGTCAAAAAAATAAGAAAAAAGGGAATGAGCAAGGCTAAAATTCCGTGAATCACGACGTGCTGAAGAGAGATTCCATTTAAATATATATCATCTTTAAATATATTGAATTTATATGAATTCAATTTAAATAAATTCAATTTAAATAAATCATTCAAATTAAATAAATCTAAGTGATGCCACGAATTTTTTTTTGTCACCTTTCCTCTCAATTAGACAGAATCCCAACCCCAAAGCCAAAATGGGATGGGAAAAATGGATTGGAGACACTCTGAAGACTTGGAATCAAATGAATGTAATTCCTGAGCGTTCTGTGGACCAAAGATCAGGCGAACCATGTCGGACGGCTGATCGGTTTTAAAAAGTGCTTGGCCTTCGATGCCAAAGTAAGAAATGTTATTTTGGTGCTCCAGGACAAAATTATCAAAACCGAGGCTTCGGGCGTAACGCCTTATTTTGCTATAAAAGATATTGTAGTTGAGAATTTTGATCATTCCCAAGACCCCTTCATGAACATTACAGTGGGCTTGTTCTTCTAACTGGCGTTTTAAATTCTGAGCGCTTTTTGGTGCTAAAAGAGTTAGAGGCCTTTGCTGAGATTTACGAATAAAGGCAAGGAGGGGGATAAGCCGACTTACAGCCCCACCCCATTCGTGGATGCAAGCATTCAGGTCAGCTCCTTTTCCTTCAATGGCGTAAGCTTGAAGATTGCTGTTTTGATCCCAGGCGGTGTAAACCTTGGCGTTGGGAATTTTAAGAGATTTTCGAATGTCCTCTGCCGTACGGATGGCCCCGCAGGTGTGTTGATTGTAGATTCGATTTATGGCTTCAGGAGAGACATGAGAGCTTTCAATGAATTTTAAATTACTAGGTGATTCCCACTCATTTTCTAAGCGGAGACACACTTCAGTTCCTGCTAACTCAAATCCCAATTTACGATAAAAATCGTGAAGATCACTCCAAAGAATAGCAAAGTCACAGGCCGCAAACTGGGCTGTTTCGAGTAAATCATTTATAACCGATCGACTGAGTCCCTGTTCGCGGTGGGCTGGGTCAGTCACAACATTGCCAAGTCCAGCCACTTTAAATAATCCAGCCACTGTTTTCACTGGAAAACACTTGATAACAGCACCAGAAAGATACTGTCCATTTTGTTTAATGATGCGAACGTTGGATAGTTTTTGTGGTGAAAGAACTAACGGATACTCTTCATCCACCGTCCATTGGGATTCTGGGCGTAGTTGCCGGTTGAAAAAATTTAAAACCTCTGGGAATTCAACAGCGTGAGGTGCACGTGGTCCATCCATGGATGTGTCTCCTTCATTCCATTCAACTGTCCCTTGAAGAGTGATTCATTCAGTAAACAGCTTCAGTTATCATTGTAAATTTAAATGCCTTAGAGATAATTATGAGTTTGCGGTGACAGGCCTTTTTCAAGACAGAGGGCTGGGGGGTGGGGCGGGCGCTCAGATTTAAAGAACTTCAATATCGATTCAATTTTAAGTGATTAAATCTGAAGTGATTAAATCTGAAGTGATTAAATCTGAGGAGGTTAAATCTTAAGTTCAATGGAAAGAAATCGGGTGACTTGGGATTTCACTGGATTGTAGGGTCATGTTCTTATGGGAAATACGTGAACTATGGGTACAGGCCATATCAAAATAATTTTGCGAGAAATGGAAAAGCACTATCCGGAGGCCCATTGCGAGTTGAATTTTTCCAATGGCGAAGAATTATTGATAGCAACGATTTTAAGTGCTCAGTGTACTGATAAAAGAGTGAATCAGGTCACAGCTCAACTTTTTCCCAAGTATCCGGACCTTTTTCTGATAGCAAAGGCGCAGTTGGAAGATTTGGAGACCCTTATTCGCTCCACCGGGTTCTTTCATAATAAAGCTAAAAATATTTTAGCTATGGCACGAAAATTAGTTAAAGAGAAAAATGGTAAAGTTCCCCCTGATTTCGAATATTTAATAGAACTGCCGGGGGTGGGGAGAAAAACCGCACATGTGGTTATGGGAAATGCTTTTGGGATAGCCTCAGGAATCGTAGTTGACACCCATGTGCGACGGGTTTCGCACCGACTGGGTCTGGTGACTTCAGAGAATCCCGAAGTTATAGAACGGGAATTGGTAAAATTAATCCCAAAAAGTAAATGGATTATAGTCTCTCATTGGTTCATCACTCATGGAAGAAATGTTTGTAGAGCCAGGAACCCTAGTTGTGGGAGTTGCTTTTTGAAAAAAATATGCCCTCAAAATAGGAAGTGACAGTGCAGCTCTCTTGAGGGATTATCTCGGGACAATGATTTTTTCATTTTTTGAGAGCTTTAAGTATGTGGGTCATCTTTTCCCCGTAGTCGTGCTCCGCATGAGCTTGGGAGGGTGGTTCTTCACTCAAGCTGTGACAAAGTATCAGGGCGATTTTTTGTTGCAACCAAAGCTTGCGGCGGCTTTGTCCGAATTCTTGCCCAGCTCAATGGCTCCGGATTGGTATCGCCAAATGGCAGACTCCTTATTGATTCCCCATTGGCAAATTTTTTCTTACACCCTCATGTATTTTGAGTTTTTGATTGGTTTAAGTTTTATCTTCGGGTTTTTAGTTAGACCTTTTGCGGTGTTGGGTATGGTTGTGGCTTGGTGTTATTTGAACATGACTTCCCATGAAGTGAGCGATTTTTATCAACTTCAAATAGTGGTGTTTTTTGTTTTAGGATGGTTAGGTGCGGGGAGATGTCTAGGTATAGATTATTTCTTTTTTAAGCGTCAACGTGGTCTGCTGTGGTAACCTCGCGACTCTGGTTGAGCTTATCTTTTATCACCGTTTTAGTATTTGGAGCAGGTTTTTTTCGCTGGGTTTACTTAGGCAAATCCATTCCACGAGTTCAAATTCTTTTACCTACATTGCGTGTATTGTCCTATGAATCTTTTGCGGGCGTCACAGGAGTCGGTCCTGAACTGATCAAAAATTTTGAAAAAGTTTGCCAATGTCAGGTGGATCTAAGTTCCGTTTCCGACAGCGGAATGATGATGGAAAAATTACGCCAAAAAAACTTTAGAGTCGATATCGTTGTGGGTTTAGACCAAATGCTTTTGCCCCAAGCTCAGTCGATTCTGGGGTGGAAAAAACTGAATTTTAAAAAAGGTTTTTGGGATTCGCAAATTCAAGGATTTGTGAAAGAGTTTTTTGTCCCCTATGACTGGGCGCCTTTAGCTCTGATTTATCGTAAGGATGAAGTTGAGCCCCCTCAAGATATTAAATCTTTACTTCATCCTCGTTTTTTGAACTCAATATCCTTACAAGATCCAAGAAGCAGTTCCCCGGGGTTACAATTTTTGTTTGCTTTGTACTCATGGGTTGGCGAAAAAAAAATCGCTGATTTTTTAGCTCAAATTAAACAGAATGTTCATTCTATTTCTCCTTCTTGGTCTATGGCCTACGGCTTATTTCAACGGGGACAAGCTAAAATGACTTTTTCCTATGTCACTTCCTTGGTTTATCATTGGACCGTGGAAAAAAATATGAGCTACGATGCCGTAGTTTTTAAACAAGGCCATCCTGTACAAATGGAGTATGTGGGTATTCCAAAGAATTGCGATCAGTGTGATTTGGCGGAAAGATTTTTAAAATTTTTATTATCAATAGAATCACAGAAATTAGTCATGAATAAAAATTTTATGTTCCCGGTAAGGCCGGAACTGATTCAAACGGACAAAGCTTTTTCCCAGTTGCCAAAAATGCCGTTGTTAATGGGTGCAAAGGAAGATGATTTTAATCAAAAAAAATCAGTCTTAGAAGAAATGTGGTTAAAAGCAATGCAATGATTTTAAAATTTCGACCTTCCTTTCGTCGGGTTTTGTCTCTTCTGATTTCCTTTTACTTACTGCTTCCTCTTTTTTTATTATTTTTTTCTTTGGGAGTTCCACATTTTTCTGATGGAAAAAGAGTTTTTTCCTCGCTAAACCATATTCTCCTACAAGCCTCTTTGAGCACTTTTCTAAGTTTGTTTATGGGCTTTGTTATGGCTCTAGGTTTGTTTTCGTTAAAAAAATCATGGCTTAAATTTTTTTTTGAGAATTGGATTTTGATTCCAGTCTGGATTCCTTCGTTTTTTGTGCTGATTGGTGTGCTTAATTTTTGTCAAAATCTCTTTTTGTTTCCTTTTGGAATGATGGGAGTGGTTTTACTTCATGTAATAATGATGAGTGGTCTTTGTGCGATATCGTTAGTTCAAATCATTCAATCACAATGGTGTGGGCAGCTGGAGTTGGCATGGATAGAGGGGGCCAGTCGTTGGTTTTTTTTTCGACGTGCCGGTTGGTCACAAATTAAAGGTCCAACGGGAACCCTTGCTTTGGTTATTTTTGCTATGAGTTTTACCAGCTTCACCATTCCTTTGGTTGTTGGCGGAGTAAAATCAAGTTCACTTGAAGTCTTTATCTATCAACAATTTCATTTGGGAAAAGATCTTGACCAGGCCTTGGCGCTGCTCTTGATCGAGATTGTTTTTTTAATAGTGGTATCACTCTTTATTCGTCACCCTATAAAAAAAAATATATCTCATCATTTCAATCAAAAATATTTAAGTTGGCGACCGGGACTTTTTTTTGTTTTTCTAAATACCGCCATTGTTTTAATGGGTTTGTTGGGGGTGGGAAAAACAAGTTGGTCCCAACTCCAGCAATGGCCGCAACTGGGAGATATGCTTATAAAGGGTCTGTTTTGGAGTTTTCTTATTGTTTTTTTTACTGGGGTATTTGTGGTGGGGTTGCAGTGTCTCATCCTTATGGCACTTCCTCTTTCTGGTTTTAGAAAATTTTTGCTAGGGTTTTCCGCTCCCAGTGGAGTGATGATTGGGGTCGCCTTGCTTGTATTCGAAGGATCTCAACATTGGATGGGTTTACTAAAATTAATTGTGGCCTTTACGTTGATTATGACACCTGTTCTCTATCGTTGGATGGTGGATCAAAAATTTCATTCTTTAGTCTATCAAATTGAAATTTCCCAAACAATGGGGGCCTCATGGTCAATGATTTGGAAAAGGATTGTCTTTCCTCAGATGGCTGTGGAGTTGGGACAGGTGGCAGGAGTATCCAGTTTGTGGGCTAGTGGTGATTATGCTCTTTCCAACATGTTATTGGATAAAACATACTCATACACTCAGTTGTTAAGTCATTTTATGAATTCCTATCGAATAGAGCTGGCCACCCTTTTGTTATGGCCTTTGCTAATCATGGGATTGTTTTTTTATTTTTTGTGGCTAGGAGTGGGTTATGTCCTTAGTGGAAAATCTTTTTCATAACTATGGCGACTTCAAATTAAATATTCTCCGTTGGGAAATTTCTGATCAGGGAGTCACGGCGCTTTGGGGGCCATCCGGTTCTGGAAAAACTTCGGTTTTTCGTAATCTCATCGGATTGGACTCTTGCAAAACTCTTCGGTGGACCTTGAAGGGGCAGGATTTGGCCCAACTTCCCGTGGCAAAAAGAAAATTGGGTGTTGTTTTTCAATCATTGGAACTTTTTCCGCACTTAACTGCCGAGGAAAATATTCAATTTGCAGGTCAGGCTAGAAAATTGAAATCAGAAGTGATCTTGGAAAAATTAAAAGTTCTGTCCCAACAGTTGCAAATCGAATCTTTGTTAAAGAGAAGGGTTGGGCTGCTTTCAGGTGGAGAACGTCAGAGAGTGGCTATTGCCCGAGCGCTTATAGGTGAACCACAGTTTTTATTTTTAGACGAACCTTTTTCCAGTCTCGATCAGGGCTTAAGGGGTGAGGCTCGATTTATGATAAAAAATGTGATTCAAAGGCATCAAATTCCAACGTTGTTAATCACCCACGATGAGGCCGACTTAAGCATTCTTGCTGATCATGTGGTAAGAATAGAGAAGGGCGAATTAATAAAATAAATAGTTTTTATTTAAAATTAGGTCCTCCCATCTTCTGATCTTTGAATAAGGTTATGAGATTCCCTCTAAGGTTAAACAAAAGGCATATTCCAAAGCAATTTCCTTGAGTCTTTGAAATCGACCCGAAGGACCGGAGTGTCCGGCCTCCATTTCGGTTTTAAACAATAAGAGTTTATTTTTATTTTTTTGTTGGTCACGTAATTTGGCCACCCATTTTGCTGGTTCCCAATATTGCACTTGGGAGTCATGGTAACCTGTGGTGACAAGGAGATGGGGGTACTCTTTATTCTCTATGTTGTCATAGGGAGAGTAGGACTTTATATAGTTATAGAATGTTTCGTCATTAGGATTTCCCCACTCATCATATTCTGAGGTAGTTAAAGGAATTGTATCATCTAACATCGTGGTAACGACATCAACGAAGGGGACGGCGGCAATCACCCCGTTAAATAATTCGGGCCTTAGATTCATGACGGCCCCCATAAGCAGGCCACCAGCACTTCCACCCATCGCATAGAGGTGTTGTGGAGAAGTCAGTTCCTTTTTTATTAGAAAATCAGCACAGTCGATAAAATCAGTGAAGGTATTTTTTTTATTAAGAAGTTTTCCGGACTCATACCAATGACGACCCATTTCGGAGCCTCCACGAATATGGGCTCGAACAAAAATAAAACCACGATCTACTAAACTTAAAATACTGCTATCGAACCAAGGCTCCAAGTTGATTCCATAAGAACCGTAGCCATAAAGTAAGAGCGGTCCTGGTTGGGGGGGGCGATTTTTTTGGAATAAAATCGACATAGGGATGAGAGTTCCATCCTGAGCGGGGGCCCACCATCTCTTGGTGGTGTATAATTGAGAGTTGTACCCAGGAACTTCTTTTTGTTTCACAATTTGTTTAGTTTCATTCTGGAAATGGCAGTCAATCACTGCAGGAGGGTTGATCAGACTTTGGTAAGAATAGCGAAAAACGTCACTCTTCGGGTCTGGTAAACTGTGTAATTCCGTGACGTAACATTCATCAGGAAATTGGGTGAAGTTAACTTTTTTAGTTTTTGGTTCAAAAACTAAAATTTGGGTGAGTCCATTTTTACGAGCCTCTAGGGTGAGGAAGGATTGAAAGACGTCAAAATCCTCCAGGTAAAGATCTGGATCATGAGCTAATTGTTCCACCCAATCTTGTTTTTTATTACTGGTAAATGAAGCGGAAAAAAGACGAAAATTTTGTGCGTTCCAATTGGAAAGAATGTAGAATTGATCTCCGCCATCTTGAACAGAGTATTCATGGTTTCGTTCTCGGGGAGCTAAGATTTTCCAATGGGAAAAGGGCTCAGACGCGGGAATAAATCGCACTTCACTGGTGACCTTGGATTGGGATTCAATGAAAATAAATTGATCAAATTTACTGCCATGGATGTTAACAGAGAACGTTTCATCCATCTCTTCATACACCAGTTCGGGTTGTTGAAAAGATGAAGAAGGGTTTGACTCCAGTTGAAAGCGATAAACTTGGTACGATCTTAATGTTTCAGGGTGTTGCTTCGAAAAAAACACCGTTTTGTTGTCTGGGGACCACACGAGGTTTCCCGTCGTTTGGGTTATTTCCTGAGGAAAAAACTTGCCGGTTTCAAGGTCAAGGAATCGAAGGGTGAAGAACCTTCTCCCTTGGGAGTCGCAGGCCAGTGCGGCTATTTGATGGTTTGGACTCATCATGGGTCCGCTGCAATTAAAGAAGGAATGACCTAAGGATAAATCATTTACGTCATAGATAACTTTTTCGGAATCATTGGGGTGAAGACCCTTTCGGACATAAATAGGGTACTCCTTCCCTTGCAGATACTTAGTGTAATAGTAGAATTCACCATTGCGAACCGGTGCCGTTGTGTCTTCTTCTTTGATTCGAGAACGCATTTCATTAAATAAATTTTGTTGTAAATCAAGGGTATATTTTAAAGTAACTTCCACGTGCTGGTTTTCTTTCTTTAAAAAGTCTAATACTTCCTTTGAATCGCGTTCCCTCATCCAAAAGTAGGGGTCTATACGAGTGTCATTGTGTTTTGTGAGAGTTTGGTTTTTTTTAAGAGTGGACATAGATCTCCTTCTACCTGACTTTGACGTGGCATTCCCGAACAGGCAAGTTTAGATGCCTCATTTCCTAAAATGATTTTTGTAACTCATTGAGCCTCCAAGGTTGAAGGAAATTCATTTTTTTTGCAAGATTTAATCCGTATTTATAGGGAATAGGATGCAATCAATGACTTTGTTTCTATCAAAATAAAGTTTTTGAATCATCTACTGAGGTTTAGCGACTTTTTGTAGTTTCTTTAAAACGTCTGAAATACTTTCATATATAAGGGCATAAAAAGTGGTAAGGCGCACTTAGTTTTTGCTTGAACAGCTTGGCATTTTTATTGCCTTAATAATAAAGTCAAAATAATTAAATTTTAAATCTTTCTTTAGTCATGAGGAAACAATCAATTTTTGAGTGTCACTACCCCTCTTTTATCGCCACTTCCATTTTTAAGAATTTTTTCTCAGTTTTGCTGAGGATCAGCGAAGCTTCAAACAAGTTTTTAGCCATATTAAATATATTTTATTTAATATTATTTCTTTCTTTTCTAAGTCCCGTATGGGGCAAGAATGAAGTAATGAATTTTGAGGGTAGAAATTGTAGACTTTTGCTTTCGGACCCTGATCAATATGCTTTTGATCAGGCCCTAGAGGGCTTAAAAGAAAGGATCAGGATTCAAAAACCCCAAGACCTTCGATTTTTTGCAGCAGGGGACTCTATATTGTTTAAAGTGGGTTATCCGGAACCACCACTTAAAAATGATGGGATTTCCCATGTATTGCGACTGGTTTCGAGTGAGGGTCGTAATCTTAGCAATGTTAGGAAACATAATTTTGGTGCTAACAATGTCAGAGGTGAATTCGCCGACCCCTTACTAATGGGGCTGGATCTTTTAAGAGTCCTGGGTTTTCATGTTCATGGAGCCGATGCGTTGTATTTTCCTTCAATCCAAAGATTGGAATATGGAATTGGAATTCTTAACCAAAATTTAAGTTCTGAAAATCAAATACCTTGGAAATTTTTGGCACAAAGATCAGTTTCTTCGCGGACATTTCTCAATAACTTGGGTGAATTTAAGATTGATATTGATGTTGCTAATATTGAATGGAGATTACAGGATCTTGCAACCCGCTCTCAATTTATTTTAATACCTCTTGCAGAGGCTTTACGTATTGAGAAAATTATTAATTTTATTGTCTTCCCGTATCTTGAATTTGTTGGGTCGTCCCAGAATAACGCACTAAAAGAAAAAAATGAAATACGAGATCGAATACAAGCCTACGCCGAAAGTTTGTTTGATCTCGTCACGAGAATACCTGCAATTCTTTTGAAAGAAGAAGCTTCTAGAAAATCTGGTGAACCCCTATTGTTAACCTCAGAAGAATATTTTGCTACCAGGTTACTTTTCGGGAAAATGGGCATCGGGCCAATAATTTCTTACATTTCTGGCTCAACTGACCGGGGAAAGAGACTTGCGGTTGAGTTTGTCAAAATTAATCATATTGTAATCAAAGAATTGGAAAGGGACGTTTTCGTAGAGAATGCTAGTGAAGCACCAGTTGATTTGATAGCTGTTCACCGCCGATTGATGAGCCGACTGGCGGTCTTGAGCGAGGCGGCACAGAGAGTAATGACTGATCTTAAGACGCAACAGGATAAATAAAGCAGGATCAATAGATAGAACAGGACCAATAGGTTGATGAGTAGAAAATGTGGGGTTTACATTTTTTCTGATTGAATTTTCTGATTGAATCCCAAAAAAAGCAAAAATCCTCGAACCAGAATCTGAGTAAAATGCTTCGCCGTTGACTCCTAGCAGCAGTTGGATTAAAAACCGTCCTCCTTTGATTGAAGAGTGAATAGTTTATTGTGGTATTGGCGACGGAAGCTTTCCTGTAACTGGTGAATTATAAACACAATAGTGCAAGGTAAATAGCATGACTTATGCTCACGGTGAGATCGAAAAAAAGTGGCAAGAAAAATGGGAATCAGCGCAGACTTTTAAAACTGATTTAGACCAAAAAAGACCAAAATATTATGCCTTGGATATGTTTCCCTACCCCTCTGGGGTTGGACTTCATGTGGGGCATATTGCTTCTTACACCCCAACAGATGTGGTGGCGCGATACAAACGAAGCCAAGGATTCAACGTACTTCATCCCATGGGGTACGATGCCTTTGGATTGCCTGCGGAGCAATACGCTATTCAAACCGGAATACATCCTGAGGAAACCACCAAAAATGCTATAGAAAATTTTCGGCGTCAGCTCAAAGCCTATGGGATTAGTTTTGATTGGAGTCGGGAGGTTTCGACGTGTGACCCATCTTTTTATCGCTGGACGCAGTTTATTTTTTTAAAGTTATTTGAACGAGGTTTGGCGTATCAAAAAGAAGTACCTGTGAATTGGTGCCCTCAACTGCGAACTGTTTTGGCCAATGAAGAAGTTGTGGATGGCAAAAGTGAGCGAGGGGGTCATCCTGTGGTTCGTTTACCCATGAAGCAGTGGATGCTCAAAATTACAGAATATGCCGAGAGGCTGCTTAATGATTTGGATAAGGTGGACTGGCCTGAAAGAACGAAAGAAGGTCAAAGGAATTGGATCGGAAAATCTGAAGGGGCCAATGTGGACTTTCTTGTGGAGCTTTCTGACTCTTCAAAGAATCAAATCCAGCAGAGATCTAACCATAAAAAACTGACCGTATTTACCACTCGACCAGATACCTTATTTGGTGTGAGTTTTATAGTGTTAGCGCCTGAACACCCGCTTGTGGCCCAAATTACCACTTCTCAACAAAAATCAGTGGTCGAAAGTTACTGCCATCAGGTTTCTCACCGCTCCGAAGTGGAGAGAAAATCCAGTACTGAAAAAACGGGAGTGTTCACAGGAGCCTATGCTCATCACCCGCTCCTCTCCGAAGAAGAACCTCAGGCAAAAATTCCGATTTGGATCGCTGATTATGTTCTTATGGATTATGGCACCGGAGCCATCATGGCCGTACCCGGTCATGATCAAAGAGATTTTGATTTTGCGAAAAAATTTTCTCTTCCCGTTTTTCGTGTGGTGGAAAGTGAGCAACCCCTTCCTTTTGAGGGTGAGGGGGTTATGGTCCACTCAAGATTTCTGAATGGACTTGAAAAAAATGCAGCCATCGAACGGATGAAAGTAGAATTGGAAAAGCTTCATTGTGGTGAAAGAAAAGTAACTTATAAATTGCGTGATTGGCTTTTTTCCAGACAAAGATATTGGGGTGAACCTATACCCATAATTCATAATCAAGAAGGTTCTGTGCCCGTTCCCATGGAAGAACTTCCTGTTCTTTTGCCCCAGGTAGCAGATTATGAACCGACAGAAAAAGGGGAACCGCCGTTGGCTCGCGTCCCTGAGTTTGTGAATTATAAAAGCAAAGAAAATGATAGGGTCGGACAACGGGAAACTGATACAATGCCCGGGTCTGCAGGCTCGTCTTGGTATTTTTTGAGATACACGGATCCTAAAAATAGTTTTTTGCCCTTCGCTTTTGAAAATCAGAAATACTGGATGCCTGTGGATTTATATATCGGTGGGGCTGAACATACAGTAGGTCATTTGCTATATTCTCGATTTTGGCAGAAAGTTTTGTTCGACATTGGTTTGGTCAGTCACGATGAGCCCTTCTTAAAGTTAGCCCATCAAGGCAGTGTTCTGGGTCCGGATGGTCAGAGAATGTCAAAGTCCCGTGGAAATGTGGTCAATGCGGATGAGGTTCGGTTATCCTATGGTGCTGATGCTATACGGTTGTATATTTGCTTTTTAGGTCCCCATGATAAGGATAAACCTTGGGCTGATTCTGGGATTGAGGGCGTGAAGCGGTTTTTAGATCGTATCTGGAGACTCGCTTTTGATGAACAGCAACAGGTAGTGTGTGACGAAAGTCCGCTTCCTTTTGCAGTGAAAAAATTATTAAATAAAACAATAAAGAAAGTCAGTGAAGATATCGAAGCATTGCACTTTAATACCGCTATCAGCGCTATGATGATTTATGTAAATGAAATTTATAAACTGGGTTGTCGTTCGCGGTTAGCTATTTTACCTCTTTTACAAATTTTGATGCCTTTTGCCCCTCATTTAACTGAGGAAATGTGGTTTCTCTTAGGTCAACAGGGCTTTATATCCCTGGCTCCTTGGCCTCAAGTGGATCCAACCATGGTGTTAGACGATGAAGTAACTCTGGCTGTGCAAGTCAATGGTAAAACAAGAGGGACCCTTCAGATCTCCCCTGGAGCGGAGGAAGCTCAAGCTGTTTCTTTAGCTAAAAAAATACCCACAGTACAAAATGCCATTGGTGAAAATCAAATTTCTAAAGTAATTTACAAGCCGTCTTTAATCCTCAACCTCATTTTATCCAAGGAAACAAAAAAGTAACTCATATGGAAATAACTAAGTCATCCATCTCCACCCCTGCGATTAAAAATAATGAAAAGAACCACGAGGAATGGAACAGTCGAAAAAGTGCTGAACTTTATGGGATCAATTACTGGGGCTCCCAATATTTTAGAATCAATGAGCAAGGACATGTGGAGGTCACTCCAGCGGGATTAAATGGACCGGCTTTGGATCTTTTTCATCTTGTGGAAGATTTAAAGGAACGAGGTATACGCGTCCCTATCCTTTTGCGTTTTCCTGATATTGTAAAGTCTCGAGTGGAGCTGCTTAATGGCTGTTTTGCCAAAGCCATTGAAGAAAATAAATACACCGCAAAATTTTGTGGAGTTTACCCCATCAAGGTGAATCAGCAGCGTCACTTGGTTGAAGAAATTGTGGAGTTTGGCCAAAACCACGCCATTGGGTTGGAGGCTGGAAGTAAACCAGAATTGATGATTTGCCTGGCGATGATGGATACCAAAGGGGCTTTAATTATTTGCAATGGATTTAAGGATGAAGATTACATTGAGATGGCATTAATTTCTCAGAAACTAGGTCGTAACACATTAATTGTGGTGGACCGTTATAGCGAACTTAAAACTATTATTGATGCGGGCAAAAGATTGGATATTCGACCTAAAATTGGTTTCCGCACTAAACTGAACACCCCGAGTTCGGGAAGATGGGCAGAAACAGCTGGAGCTAAATCAAAGTTTGGCTTGACCCCTTCAGAAATTGTGAGAGGGGTTGAGTATCTTCGGGCTGAAAACTCTCTCGATTGTTTGGAGTTGTTGCACTTCCACATTGGATCGCAAATTCCCTCTATCCAATCGATTAAAGCAGCTATTAAGGAAGGGGCTCGAGTTTACACCGAGCTTTATGCTATGGGAGCCCAATTAAAATATATCGATGTGGGTGGAGGCTTGGGCATTGATTATGATGGTTCTGGGAAGAGCGATAGTTCCACCAACTACAGTGAGCAAGAGTACGCCAATGATATTGTGGCCACCTTGCAATCTATTTGTGATGAAAAACATGTTCCCCATCCCAACATTGTTTCGGAATCGGGACGGGCTCTTGTGGCTCACAGTTCTCTCTTGGTTTTTGATGTTTTGGGAACAAATGAAGTGCAAATTCAGGTGCCGCAGCCACCCTTAGAAAAAGACAGTCGTTTGGTTTATGATTTTTGGGAGATATATCGGAATGTGTCCCGTGAAAATATTAATGAGTATTACAATGATCTTATCGAAAAACGTCGGGATATTTTACAACTGTTTACTTATGGGGTTTTGAGTCTAGATCAGCGGGCTAAAGCTGAAGATTTATTTTGGGCAACGGCTACCAAAATGATGAGTTTCGCTAAAAATAATAAAGACGCTGAAGATATTTATTACGCGTTAGAGTTGGAACTATCCGATACTTACTTTTGTAATTTTTCAGTATTTCAATCTTTGCCGGATTCCTGGGCTTTGAATCAAGTTTTCCCAGTGATTCCTATCCATCGCTTGAATGAGAAACCGGACCGACGAGCCACCTTAGTCGATTTGACCTGTGATTCCGATGGCCACCTGTCTCGATTTATTGATGCGGAAAGCGGTGGTGAACAGAATTATCTTGAGATTCATTCTCTGACCCCCAATCAGTGTTACTTCTTAGGAGTGTTTATTTCGGGTGCTTATCAGGAGATCTTAGGAGACATGCACAATCTTTTTGGTGACACCGATACCGTTCATATCACGCTGACGGATCATGGGACCTACAAAGTTGAACATGTGGTTGAAGGCGACTCGGTTCGAGATGTCTTGGCTTATGTGGAGTACCAGAAGTCTGAACTTTTAGAGTTAGTGAGAAAAAGTGCAGAACAAGGAATCGCAGGTGGAAGTATTTCCAGATCTGAAGCACGACTGCTGCTTGAGCTCTATGAAAAAGGATTAAATGCTTACACCTATTTAAGGGAAAATATTTGATTTTAAATCCAGAGATTTCGTAGTACTTTCCGGCCATTTAGTAAAAAATTGCAAGGGAGAACCTTATGGGACCAGTGAGCCAATTTATCAAACACCATTATCGTCACTTCAACGCTGCAGCTTTAATAGATGCCGGTGAAGCCTATAAATTTCACGTGGAGAATAAGGGAAAAATGTTGGTGACTCTGGCCGGTGCTATGAGCACTGCTGAACTGGGTCTTTCATTGGCGGAGATGATTCGTCAGGATAAGATTGCTGGGATTTCCTGCACCGGAGCCAATTTGGAGGAGGATGTTTTCAACCTAGTTGCCCATGAACACTATGTTCGAATTCCCCACTATCGTGACCTTTCCCCCAGCGAGGAAATGCAATTATTAGAACAACACTTGAATCGGGTGACCGACACTTGTATTCCAGAAGAACAAGCCATTCGTAAAATTGAGCACCATATATTGAAAAAATGGCAAGAGGCTTCCCAAAATAAGATGTCTTTTTTCCCCCATGAGTATTTTTATCAAATTTTAAACGAAGGTCTTTTGAAAAAAGACTACCAGATTGATCCTAAAAACTCTTGGATGTTGGCCGCAGCAGAAAGAAACCTGCCTTTGTTTGTGCCAGGGTGGGAGGACTCTACCCTAGGAAATATTTTCGCCGGTCATGTTATTCAAGGTGATGTTCGTCGCGAGTCTTTAAAATCTGGAATTGATTATATGATTCAACTCTCCAAATGGTATAAAGAAAACCAATGCACCCAAGGAGTTGGTTTTTTTCAAATTGGTGGTGGTATTGCAGGTGATTTTCCGATTTGTGTCGTTCCCATGTTGGAACAGGATTTAGGTCAAAAAACTCCTAAATGGAGCTACTTCTGCCAAATTTCAGATTCAACCACAAGCTACGGTTCCTACTCTGGAGCTGTTCCCAATGAAAAAATCACCTGGGGTAAACTGGACGATAAATCTAAAAAGTTTATTGTGGAGTCAGATGCTTCCATTGTCGCTCCACTTATCTTTGCTCTAGTTTTAGGTTGGTAGAGTTTTAGTACAATAAAAGGTTTTTAAGAAATTGAGGGGGGCCCGGGTAAGAGCTGTTGAACTGATGAATGGTACGTTATCCTTCCATGGAGTTAGATTAATTAATTTGTTTAATCGAATCTTCCTTAGTTTCTTTAGTCAAACTTCTTTAGTTCATCATTAATAGCATTCCCAATAACAGTCTGACTCCAAAAACGACTCCTGCAGAAACCAAGAGCATCAACATAACTTTTTGGATTCTGTTCAGACATCACGCTGGCAGGAGAAAGTGTTCCCGTTTTTACTCTATTCAGGTCTTCATCACGCTTACTTTGTCTAGCAAGGTAAGTGGAGTGTACACTTTTTATTGCTTCAACAAGGGCATCAGTGAGCTCCGTGATCACATCTTGGTCGTTATTTCGGTTATGGAGATCAGCAGCACTATTTTTGACTAAATAGTAGAATAAATTTTCATTATCAGAAACTGTAACAGAAGCTTCTGAATATATAAGTTCTAGTGGGTTAAAAGTGCGTAAAATAGTATCGTTAATAATTTGATAAGAAACGATATATGTTTTTTCTTTTTCGTCAGCCAGCCTAAAATGTTGATAAACCTGATTTGAAGACAAATCGATTTGTCCTTTGTAGGCGTTATTTTGAGAATAAATATAAAGAGTGTTAGAATCATGATGACGAAAAACTAATGTACTTTTTTCATATGGTATATAAGCAATGTCGTACTTTTTTGCCGTTCCTTTTTTTTCTGAAAAAAGGGATAAATCACTAATTTGTTTATAACAGCTAATATAACCAGCGAAAGAATTAGGAGATTTTGCATTGCAACTCCAGTAACATTGGTTGTAAGTATTACTTACCCTCCCAAGGTTTTCCTCGTAGTAACTGTAGGGTTTTTGTGAGATCGTAGAACATATTTCCGGGACTTCATCACAATAACCAATACGATAATCAATAGACGGAGTACTTGCAGCCTTTAAGCTGAAAAAAATGATTGAAGCAATCGATAAATATTCATATTTCAGAAACACAATTGACCTCCATAAGTAAGGTTTTATAAGCTGCGCATAGATAAAAGCTGGGATTAATCTAACAATCACAGGATGTATTAATAATGCACTGTACCATCATTTTTGGTACAAAGTAAATTTTATTTATCTAAATATATCTGAAAAAAGTGACTTCTATCTCAGGACCTCATCATTTATTCAGGTATTCAGGAAATTTTGAAAAAACGAATAAACATAATTTGTTGGTGCCAAAAATAGGCACAGTCTTTACCTATGGGTCAATAAAAGGTTTCCAACAGCCTCTAGGATCTATGGGCGGCTCCCACAGAAGAACTAGTCACTTTACAGAAGGTTGAATTAATGAGACTTGGATTTTCGTGGATCGAATGCATTCCGCACACCCTCTCCCACCAGGTTTAGGGCTGTTAACGTCAAAATCATGGCAAGAGAAGGATACAAAGCCAACCACCAAGCAATGGTAAAACTATTTTGTGCTTGTTGTAAGAGCTCACCCCAGGAAGGGGTGGGGGGGGGAAGTCCCATTCCCAAATAATCAAGAGCCGCTAAACCATAAATTTCACTGGCGATCATAAAGGGTGAAAAAGTGATTATCGGATTCAGTCCATTAGGTAGAATATGACGTAAAACAATTCTCCAGGAACCCACCCCTTGGGCACGAGCTGCCTCAATAAAATCTCTTTTTCTTAATTTTAAAAACTCAGCTCTCATATACGTGGACATCATCATCCAACCAAAAAATACTGAAAAAACAACTAGCAAACCTAAGTTGGCGCCAAAAATGGACACTAAAGTAATTAATACCAACAAGGCAGGCATTGATTCAAAAATTTCCACAAGTCTTTGCCCAACAAGATCGACCTTGCCGCCAATAAATCCCATGAGGGCTCCGGTTAAAGTTCCAATGGCTAACGAGAAAAACCAAACCAATAAAGCGTATCCTATGCTGTATCTAAAACCATAAACGAGGCGAGCCAACACATCACGTCCTCGATCATCTGTACCAAATATATTAAGTTTAGTTGGCTTCGAGGGATAACTTTCCACTTGGGTGTTGGACTCATATGGGTCCCAGGGAATTAAAGGCCAAATGGCAAAGTCATTGGTTTTTAATTTGAGTTGACGATAGTCCATAACATATTGGTCGGTGATATTAAATTGGCTGGGATGATAGTTACGGAGAAAAGGAGTGTACCAGGATCCATTATACTTTAATAAAATGGGTTTACTATTGGCCCAGAATTCAGCAGTAATACTAATGAAAAGTAAAAAAAATAAAATCCAAATGGAAATGACACTTCGTTTTAAAGATTTAAAACGACGATATTGCTCTAGTGTTTGGTGATTAGTAATTAATTTTTCTATCATGAAAAATCGATCCGTGGGTCCACTAAGCTGTAGCTTAAATCACTTATTAAGCGTCCCACTAAAGCTAATAGGGCTTGGAAAAAAATAAGAGCCATTAACACATTATAATCCCTAGAAAGGGCTGATTTGTAACCAAGTAAACCCATTCCGTCCAAGTTAAAAACTTGTTCAATAATAATTGAGCCTGCAAAAAACACTGAAAGAAAACTGCTGAGGCCAGTGACAATGGGGATAAGGGCATTCCGTAAGGCATGTTTGTAGAGCACTGTCTTTTCATCCAACCCTTTGGCCCGAGCCGTGCGGATATAATCCAATTTGATTTCGTCAAGTAACGAATTTTTCATCAAAAAAGTAATTACGGTAAAGTTGCCGATGACATAACAGATTGTGGGGAGGACAAAGTGATGAATTCTATCTTTAATTTGACCCCAAGTTGACAATTGAGCGTAATTGTCAGAATAGAGATCCCCCAACGGGAACCAATCCAAAAATTGTCCACCGCTTAAGTAAACCCGCAAAAGAATACCTAAAATTAGAGGCGGTAGGGAGTATAAAATCATAAGCATAACGCTCGTTCCTACGTCAAACTTGGAACCATCTCTAACAGCTTTACCAATACCCAAAGGGATGCTGATTAAATAAGTGAGAACAAGTGAAATTACACCAAACTGCAAAGAAATGGGGAATTTGCTTGCGATCACCTGAGTTACAGGTTCCTCGGTGGAAAAACTCTGTCCAAAATCCAAGGTCAATATATTTTTAAGCCAAATTCCATAGCGTACATAAATGGGTTTATCAAAGCCATACTGTTTTTTAAGAGCATCCATAACCTCTTTGCTGACGCCAAAATTTCCTTCACCTCGAGAGGAATGACCGCCACTGCCACTCGTTGACGAACCAAATCGCAGAGCCATTAATTTTTGTTCGATCGGTCCCCCAGGAGCTAGATTAATGATAAAAAAACAAAAAAGTGTGATCCCCAGTAAAGTGGGGATCATGACCACAACTCGTTTACAGAAATATTTAAACATATTTTATTTTATCATCCACCAATAGGAAGTTCCAATTTCATATTTATAAGTATCTTTGGGCATGCCAATTTTTTTATGGTGAGCGTAGAGTTTGTATTTTTCATTAAACATAAAAACGTAGGGGTAATCCTCAGCAATTAGGCGGTCAATTTCTTGCCATATGGGAGCTCTTTTTTTGGGGTCCATTTCGACTCGTGCTTTATCAATGAGTTGATCTACTTTTGGGTTGCTGTAACTGATAAAGTTTGAACCACCAGCTCGGGCCGATTCCGAATGCCAGATTTGTTTGGGGTCACTTTCAATGTCACCACCGGACCAGCCCAGGGTTGCGGCATCAAATTTTTTATCAGCAAGAGCTTTAATAAAAGTATTCCATTCAACAAGTTTTAACTCCATAGAGATACCCGCTTTTTTTAAATCTTCCTGGTAAAGGGTGTAATATTTCTCTACATCTCTATTAGCGAACATCAAAGTGAATTTAAAATCTGTTTTTTTACCCTGAATGGTTTTCTCTAAGACACCATCTTTATTCTGGTCTTTCCATCCAGATTGGGAGAGGATTTTTTTCGCTTTCTCTGGATCAAATTTAATAGGGGAGATTTTATTACTGGCGAAGACGCTGCTAATCAGCCAAGGACCTTGAGCCATTTGCGAGAGATTGTAACGAAATTTATTATTCATCTCTTCTCTGTTCATAAGGAGTGCTAAAGCGAATCTTGTATTTTTGTCCTTAAAAATTGGATTTAAAAAATTCCAACCTACAAAACTGTAACCTGTGCCTGGATCCGAATTTTCTACTTTTTTCTTTAGAATAGTTTGTCCAAACGGTGCTTCAGATGTTTTTTTCATAAAGGCTTCGGGAGTTAATGAGAGCGTGTCAATTTGTTCTTTTTTTAGCATCTCAAGGGCAAGGTTTTCTTCTTTGATAAATCGGAATGAAATTTTTTCGAAATTATAAGAGCCTTTGAATTGTTCTGTCCCCCATCCCCACCACTTGGGATTTTTCACTAAGATAATATTTTTTCCTTTATTGTAGGCTTCCAATTTGTAAGGGCCAGAACCAATTATATCTTTATTGTGAGGTTTGGAAGGGTCACTATAAATGTGTTTGGGTAGGATAGGAGTAAATCCTCCGCTCCCCAAAGTAACAATATTGTTGTAGTAGACTTTATTCATTACAATTTTAACAGTGTGAGGGTCCACAATGATCACACTGCCAATATTTTCATAATAGGGGATACGGTGGGCAGCCTTAAAAGCCGGATCTTTTATACAATCGAAGGTAAACTTGACGTCTTCCGCTGTAATGGGTTGACCATCTTGGAAGACAGCGTTTTTTCGTAAATAAAAGGTGTAGGTCAGTTGATTCGGACTGACGTCATACTTTTCCGCCAAACCGGGTTCAATTTGATTGGTATCAATATTCCAATTTAGGAGTCCGTCCAAAACGTAACTCATGACTCTTTGTGAATAAAAGTCGCTACTGCTGATCGGATTTAATGTTTGTGGTTCCGCCGAGAAGGACAGTTGCAAGGTCCCTCCCTGAGGGGCTTGAGGGTTTCCCAGTGGGCTTACTGTGAGCGTGAAAGAACTTGTATCGGTCTTTATTTTATTTTGTGGAACTTTTTCTTTTGCTAATGCAACCTCAACGCTGTTTATGGAAAGCAAAATGCTGGCGAAAAGTACAATGGATTTTAAAAATGTGGTTTCTTTTATTTTACAGCTCATCATAGGTTTAATTGTCATAAAACCCCCTTCACTTTTTCTGATAATTTTAATTAAGAAAATTCATTAAAGCCGTGGTAGGCTACTGTACTCTTGTTGAGAATGTCACGAACTTACCTAAAGTGAAGGCGCAGAAAAGAAATGTTTTGAAAGAAGGTTATATTATGGAGTCAAAAAATCTCATGTTGCAAAAGTCAAAATTTTCCCTTCAAACAGAATTGGGAATATTTGGAGTGGCTACGGATCAAAAGAGTTCACGACTGCTTTTGTTGCCAGTTCCTTGGGATGTAACCACTTCCTATGGAGGGGGAACCTGTTTGGGTCCTTCGGCAATTTTAGCCGCCAGCGCTCAGGTGGATCTTTTTGATTTAGAGCTTGGGAATGCCTATAAATCTGGGTATCACTTGTTACCTGAGGAAGAAAAAATAGTTCAACTCAACCATCAGTTGCGACCCATGGTTTTAAAAATTCGTCATGAATTGGAAAATAATGTGGAGGAAGAACTTTCAGCTCTCGGTCAACAGTATCAATATGAGGTCAACGAAGGCTGTTCGCAAATGGTGAGTTGGGTCCATAGGATGAGTTTATTAGGGCTTCAAGAAAATAAAATTATGGGACTTATTGGAGGGGACCACTCGACACCTCAAGGACTCATCCAGGCTATCAGTGAAAAATATCAAGGAAACTTCGGTATACTTCATATTGATGCCCATGCAGACCTTCGAAATTCCTATCAAGGTTTTGATTATTCTCATGCGTCTATTATGTACAACGTAATGCAGGCTAAGTGGCGTCCGAAAGTTTTAGTTCAGGTTGGGATTAGAGATTTTTGTGAAGAAGAGTTTAATTTCATTCAAACACGAAGTGATATTAAAACTTTTTTTGATTGGGACTTGAAACAAAAAACCTTTCAAGGATCTTCATGGGAGCAGCTGACCCAAGAGATCCTTTCTCAGCTTCCAGAAAATGTATATATTTCTTTTGATATCGATGGCTTATCACCGGAGTTTTGTCCACATACGGGCACACCTGTTCCTGGAGGATTGAGTTTTGATCAAGCGATTTATGTTATTGGTTCTGTGGTTCGGAGCGGTCGAAAAATAATTGGTTTTGATCTCAATGAGGTTGCCCCAGAGTGTTCCAAAAATTCTCCCTTTGAAAAAGAAAATCAAATGCATTTGGAACTTGATGGGGGAAGTGAATGGGATGGTAATGTTGGGGCTCGTATTTTATATAAGCTTTGTGGTTGGACTGTAAAAAGTTTGCAGTAATATTATCGGTGAGGCTACAACCGTTAAAAAAAGAGCTTATTTTTTATCACATAAACAGGAGTGACATGAACCAGATAATAAATATAGTCCCATCAAAATGGGTTCGAAGTCGTAGTGATTGCTGGCTTACTGGAGTGTCGGGTGGATTGGCAAAACAATTTGATATCCCCTCTTGGGTTGTCAGGCTTTTCTGGATTTTATTAACTACATTCACTTTTGGTTTTGGAATTCTGGCCTATTTAGCTTGTGTTATTTCATTTCCTAAAGAAAATAGAACCAACGAACCTTCTGAGCGCATGATTTTTGGAGTGTGCAAAAAAATTGCTGCGAGAATTGATTTGGAGTTGGGACTCGTAAGACTGCTCGCACTGATTCTTTTGTTTATCTCGGGCGGTTCTGCGCTTATCGGTTATATTGTGCTCTACTTTGTTCTCTCTGAGAAAAAAGATCAGTAACTTAAAGTTTTCCACATAATATATTTTAAAAATATGTTTGGATGGTGTTCACGGGATTTCGTGAAAGGATATGTAAGTTACTTTCTATCGAGCATATCGCCTGCGGACGGCCTCTCGAATTTCAGCACCTTCGATGCTAAGTCGGGTCCAGGGAATGGCGAGCAGTCTTTCCCGTTCAATCGGTTCTTCTGTTTCTTCGCAGATACCGTAGGTTCCTCTTTCGATGCGCGAAAGGGCTGTTTCAATTTCCATGAGTTGTTGTCTTAAGCGTTCATGCATACTCAAAAACTCACTCTCAGCAAGGGCTCGCATGGTTTGATCCCCCTCGTCGCCACCTTTGTAATCATCTTGATTGTAAAGATCCATTCGCGATTCACGGACTCGGTTCAGGATCTCTGACTTAACTTCCAACAGTTTTTTTCTACACTGTTCAATCATCTCTTTTGGCAAAGTGGTTACCATACAATTTCCCCTCCAATTGTTTGTAATGTATTGCCTTACCCCTGGGTCGTCTTTGAAAGATACGTTGGGCTTGCCCCCCATAGACTTTGCTCAATGTATCTTTGAATTCCAGGTCAACACTGAAAATTCAGTGCCAATTTGGAACTGAACTATTTACACATGAGCCTGGTCCATTTTGCAAGAGTAAAATCTTACAAGACCTTAAATTATCCAAAGGATTTGAAAAGATCTGGTCCAAAGTCGAGACTGACAAACTTGAGCCAATTCTGCGCTAACTGTTGGGCCAGGCTGTTTAAATCAGAATTCAGATCCATTATTTTACGGAGCAACTTATGACAAGCTAAGTTTAATTCTTAGCGTTAAGTTTATTGCTGCGATTAGAAAAACTTAAGTAAGACAGGTGATTACGGTAGTGGAACCCTAAAAAGGTTTTAAAAATTGTTTTTTTAGTTTGTCAAAAGCCAATACGATTCAATTTGTTCGGTTTCCAAACGTGATGAGCTAAAATCCAGTATTGCCCACCTGATTCATCTTCGACTTGGTACCAGTCTTCAGGCTCAGCCTCATTGCGTTTGAATGCCATATATTTATTAACTTTTTGAATTTCAGCCAGGGGGTAATTTTGTCCGGGTCCTTTTCTTAGCAGGGAGCTTTGAACACGAACAACAACGCACCTGAGTCTAGTGGTTACATCCGAACTCCTGACCCAGTGAGTTTCTCCATCCAAATCGAGCGTTTTAATCCAATTTTTTTTTCTTTCCACTTCAACTAAGGGCATATATCGCCCTACGACCCAGGATACTTGTGAGTCAGAGGTCGCTTCGCGATAAAGCTTGGCTTGATAAGAGGAAATGCAAAGACCATGGGATTGAACACAGAAGACTGTTAAAACGACAAATACAAGGAGTGTTGGTATAGCACGAGAGAGTAATTCCATTGAATCACTATCGGAGAGGAATGCTTAGAAGTTAAAAGAGGATCTATAATCTCATCCGCTAAAGTTCAAATTCAGCTACAACCGGGCAATGGTCTGATCCCATAATTTGATCTTGAATTTCGCATCGAACCAGTTTTGAGCTCAAGTTTCGGGTCGTACAAATGTGATCAATCCTCCAGCCACGGTTGTAAATTCTTTGACGTTCTTTGTAAGACCACCAAGAGTATTTTTTTTCTTCTAAGGGATGTAGGTGACGAAAACAGTCCACAAAGTTCTCTTTTAAGAATTCACCAAACCAAGTTCTTTCTTCGGGTAGAAAGCCACTTATAGAACTTAACAATTTGGAGTCGTAAACATCAAAATCCAAATAAGCCACATTGTAGTCACCAACAACAATCACCTCACGACCCTTTTTTATTTGAGCGTTGAGATGATTTTTAAACCTGTTAAGGAAGTCTTGTTTGAATTCATGTCGTTCTAGTCCAGAGCCCCCATTGGGAAAATAGACATTATAGAGAATAAAGTCCTGATGATCAGTTACCACAAAACGACCCTCTGAATCGAATTTTCTAATTCCAATGCCGTAATTTGTTTGTATCGAGGGTGTTTTTAAATAAGTTACCACACCAGAGTAGCCTTTTCGTTGTGCTGAGGACCAATAGCTCGTTCTTTGATGGGGTTGAATATATTCCGTTGGAAGTTGTTGGGGGTGGGCTTTAGTTTCTTGCAAACAAAAAATATCCGGATCTTCCTTTGCCATATAGTCAAAGAGACCTTTGGGACCACTGGCTCGAATGCCATTGACATTCCATGTGATAATTTTTGTTCGAGATGATTTTGTCATGAGATTTTCCTTTTTAAAACACTCTAAAATTAAAAAGGCTTATTTTAAAGTCGAAATTAAAACAAAAATGTTGTTTGCCTTGAGCGGATGTGGTTGTTTTTACCTTTGCATGATTGAATCATAACGTTCATTCAATAAAAATAAAGGAGTTATTTATGCCTATGATTGGACAACCAGCACCTCAATTTAAAGCGGATGCGGTAGTAGATGGTGGCGATTTTAAAACCATTAGTTTGAGTGATTTTAAAGGTAAATGGGTTGTTATGTTCTTTTATCCTTTGGACTTCACTTTTGTTTGCCCGACAGAGATCACGCAATTTAGGGACACATTAAAAGAATTCAAATCCCAAGGAGCTGAGGTCATCGGTTTAAGCATTGACTCCGTCCACTCCCATAAGAGATGGATTTTAGATGATTTGGGACAATTGGGATTCCCTCTTGTTGGGGATGTTACCCATCGAGTCAGCAGAGATTATGGAGTTTTGCTTGAGGACAAAGGTTTTGCAACAAGAGGAACATTCATCATCGATCCTGACGGAATCGTACAGTACATGGGAATTCACAATTTAAATGTAGGTCGTGATGCTCGCGAAATTTTAAGGGTTCTAACGGGTTTAAAATCGGGTGAGCTTTGTGCTGCAGGTTGGAAACCAGGTGACAAGCATTTGACTCCCTAAAAAAAAAGTCCCTTTATTTGATAATCAATAGAGTCTGTTCGGAAATCTGTACCTCTCGGCTGCTGTTTCTCCGAATAGATTCTAGGGTATCTTTTTTTTGTGGATTCAAGTTGGGGAGTTTATGAATTTTGTTCATTTTTACCGTGAAGCCCGTGATCTTTTGAGTAAAAAATATCCCAAAGCGGCGGCGCTTCAGGTGGATTTGGAATATTTGATTTCGCCACACAAGATTCGTTTACCAAAAAAAATACTTTCTTTAGCCCAATCCGTTGTAGAGGCACACTACCAAATTTGTCAGCGAGAATCCTATAGTAACCTTCTTGGACCTTCGCCGGACGGGAATTGGACCGCAACTCATTGTGGGTTGCATTCAAATGATGGGGTATTAATGGCCTATGATTTCCATAGTGATGCAGATCATAACCTTTACCTTATCGAAATTAACACCAATGCCTCGTCATTTTTACTAAGTGACTTGGCTTATCTGACCCACGGAAAATCTTTTTTTGTAAACACTAAATCATCGGTCGATCTTTTATGGGACTCTTTTCAGGATGAGGCCCGAGCACAAAACACTTTAGTGAAAAACTTGGCTCTGGTGGATGAACACATAGAACAGCAAAAAATGTTTATAGAATTTTTGATGTATCAAGATTGGTTTAAGGCCTTGGGGTGGGAGGCTGATGTTCTAAATCACAAAGACTTACAGTTGGGCGATGGGGCTATCTTTTCCTCATCAGGGAAAAAAATTGATTTTATTTACAATAGATGTACGGATTTCTATTTAACCGACTTGGACTCATCGGTTTTAAAAGCTGCTTATGAAGCCAAATTGTGTGTTGTTTCTCCTAATCCTCAAGTTTATTGGCTTTACGCGGATAAAAATAGATTGGTTCAAATGAGTCAAACCCAGTGGCTTGAAAATGCAGGGGCCACTTCCAAAGAGATTGAAACTTTAAAAAAGGTATTGTTACCCACTCGTCGTTTGTCTGAGTTTGGTACAGTGGATGAGGTTTGGGCTCAGCGAAAAAAATTGTTTTTCAAACCTCAACAATCCTTTGGAGGTAAATCAGTTTATCGTGGATCAACGGTTTCAAGAAAAGTATTTGAACGCTTGGTACAAGAGGATGTACTTGTCCAGCAGTATGTTCCTGCGCAAAATTGGATTCTAAGTGGCGATGATGAGCCTATGTCCCATTGGAAATTTGATTTACGTTTTTTTGTCTATAAGGATCAAATCCAACAAGTTATAGCTCGTAGTTATCAAGGACAAATCACTAATTTTTCTTCTCAATTTGGTGGACTTACTGCTGTGGAATTTACAGATGAATAAGTTAATTCAATCTTTTTTAAGAAGGGGTATTTTAAAAACAAAGCCAAAATTCAAGCAGCTATACCTTTTGGGAGCCTTGGTCCTTTTTATTTCCGGATCATTCTCCATACAGCCAGTTGTGTGAAAGGATTTCGCAGAAAGTTACTGAAGTTTTTCTTAGTGCACAGGTTTAAATCTATAATTTTAATAGATCCGTTGCTAGAAACTAACACATCCAACCCCAAAAAAGTCTTGTGGGTTAACGCCTTCGGCAATTCGGATAGAAATTTTTCAACAGCTTGCTCAATAGCTTTAATTTTGGGACCAGAGGATGAGTAGGGTAATGGGTATTTAGACCATCGATGAAATGTAGCCCCTTTTACAACTTTTGTTCCAATAGTATGAACTCTATATTCTTCCATGAGACTTGTATCGTGATGGAAACCATCTTCTAGAGCTTCAACAATGTAGGGTTCGTTATCAAAAAAATATTGAATGGAAACAATCTCATCGAATTCCTTATTCGAAGTAGATTTTGAATCGCTCCAAAAAGACAGTATATTTTCAATTGCTTTTTCATTAACATAAAGTGCTCCTTGTTCACGACTCTGTGATCCTTTATTTAATTTAACTATAAGGCCAGTTGGAAAAAGACTAAGAATTTTTTCAATCAAATCCTCAGGACTAATGTCCTGTATAAAATTTTTATCAAAGGCCCTCATTATGATAAGAAGTTCGTAAATTCCATAGGTATGATTAAAGTAAGTATAATAAATTTCAGGAGATAAAACTTTTTGCAGTGCACGTTTTAACAAAAGTTTATTTTGTACTGCAACTTCTAATGGTTCCTGACCGTTCAGAATATCATATTCACTTAGGATTTTCATAATATCAGCAGGTGACATCAATCCAGGAAAAATGAAAGGGATAGGATTGACTCTTAATTGTTTGTTGATCGGATCTTCTGGGGGTTGACCAAGTAAGTTGGCTACATAATCGATAGCTTGGCCTAATCGATCCATATGTTGTTTAGTTGTCAGGGTTGCTTTGCGAATTGATTCTGATGGCCGATCTGGTTCTTTTATTAAAATATGAACACAAGTTTTCGCGGTATTGGGGAGTTCATTACTTTGAGCATTTTCAACGGTTAAAGCAACAGTTAGATTAAGAAAGAATGGAATGAGAACAAGTAACAAAAAATACCTCGGAAGAGCTCTCAGTTTTTACTTAGAGCCCTTTACTGGAAGAGTGAAAAGCACAAATTATTTGTTTGAATAAGAGAGTCTTCTATTAGAAGACTTTTAAAGTCAAATGGTGAGATGAACTGTTAGAGTCTTGTTTTTTCAAAAGCTTAACTTTAATCCCAAGGCACCGATAAGGGATGATCATTATGGTCCTATAAGGAGGGGCAGTTTACCAATGGCTAAAACATCTGTTGCACTGGCAGAATCTGGGGAACGTAAGTCGGAAAATTCTTTCTATGATGTTTTCAATGTATTAGATGGAAATCATCCGTGGATGGCCTCTGTCCCAGAAGGATACATTACGTATCAAGTGAGAAGACTTCCCGGTGGGAAAGTTTCCTACTTCAATTGGGATTTAGCTAAAGAAATGGGTTTGGTTGGAGTCAACCACTGGCCCCAAATGAATCGAATTCTTGAACAAAAAATTTTAGATACATTTTGTTTGCGTATTATTAATGAGTGGGATCAAACTCATCAGGTTCAATACCCGAGGAACCTTATAAAGCCAAATAAGTATATGGCGACTCGATATTTGCAACTCCAACATTCGGACCGTCTGGGACGAACGTCGGGAGATGGTCGTTGTATTTGGAATGGAGTGGTGAGTTTTCAAAACAAAATTTGGGACGTGAGCAGCCGAGGTACAGGTGTGACAGCATTAGCTCCTGGTGCTGTGATGGCAGGGAAACCACTTAAATCTGGTAACAATGAAGTGGGTTATGGTTGTGGAATGGCCGAAATTGATGAACTTTATGCGGCAGCAATCATGGCTGAAATTTTTCATAAAAATAGCATTGTAACGGAACGTTTACTTTGCATTATTGATTTGGGTCACGGCGTTGGGATTGGGGTAAGGGCCGGGTTGAATTTGATTCGTCCGGCACATTTATTTGTTCACTTACGGCAAGGGCAATACGATAGACTACAAAAGGCAGCAGATTATCTTATAGATCGACAAAATCGAAATGGTCAGTGGAACTTTTCCTCTCAAAAGAAACGTAAATATGATTTGATGTTAGAAGAAATCACCATTTGTTTTGCCAAATTAGCTGCGGATTTGGAAAGAGAGTATATTTTTGCTTGGTTGGATTGGGATGGAGATAATGTTTTGGCCAACGGCGGGTTGATTGACTATGGAAGCATTCGTCAGTTTGGTTTAAGGCATGACCAGTACCGCTATGAAGATGTAGATCGATACTCTACCAATTTGAATCAGCAAAGAGCTAAAGCAAGATTGATCGTTCAAACCTTTGTACAACTCACAGACTATTTAAAAACAAAAATTAAAAAACCCTTACAGCATTTTCAACGCCATCCGTCTTTAAGGGATTTTGATCGATGCTTTCAACAATTCTTATTAGAAAAATTTTTGTTTCAAGTGGGCCTGAGTTCGAATGAGATAAAATTACTTATGGATCGGCATAAAACTTTAGTCCGTCGGTTCTACCAAGAGTTTTCTTTTTTTGAAACTGCCAAAACCCATAAAAAGATATCCAGAGTCGCTGACGGAGTGAACCGCCCTGCAATTTTTAATATGAGAACTGTTTTGCGACAATTACCACAGCATTTTCTTATGCAAAATGGAGACATCACCAAACTTATGAAGGACGACATGTTTTTTTCTTTGATGTTGACTGATTTTGCTACGGGTAAGGATCGGAAAATGACTAGGCGATGGCAGCAAAAAATCCGTCGTTTTCAGTCGTTATATGGAAAGCTGTTGTCGTACCTAATGCCTAAAAATAGGGAAGGTTGGGGAGTTTTTTTTCAAGCGATAAACGAAAGAGCTCAGAATATCAATCGAGTGGATCGTATGACTGGGAACGCCCTTATTTATGTAGTTGATGAATTATTAAAAGCTCGGTCTAAAGGTTTTTCAGATCAAATTATTCAAAATATTATGACAGCTATTATTGAGGATCAGGCGGTATGCTTAGAATCACGAGAACTCCCTCTTTCAGTGGGTCATCAGGCAGGAAGACGTCTTTACTCCCAAGTTTTGACTCTGGTTCAAAATCATAATGAAGAAATCTAGTTAGTTACTGGATTGTAACGCGTTACAATAATTTACGATCAGTAGCTACTGAAGCAGTTTTTTCGATCTGGGATCTAACTAATATTTATAGCTTTTAGTATCCCATGACTGATATAGGGGGATGGCATAAGTTAATGAAAATAAATACAGAGTAGGGGCGCCTATGTTTGTTATTACAGGAGCGAATGGTTTTATAGGAAGTGCCATGGTTTGGGAGCTAAATAGCCATGGACACAATAATATTTTGGCTGTGGATAGAGTGGGATTGACAGAAAGATCTGAACTCCTTTCTTCCTTGCGATACAAAGATTTTTTTCTGGCGGATGAGTTTATAAATTTTTTAGAAGCTCATCCAGAGACACCAATAAAAGCTATTTTTCATTTAGGAGCTTGTTCTTCGACCACAGAAACTGATGAAGAATTTTTGCGTAAAGTGAATACCGAGTACACTAGGAAATTATTTACATTGGCCACAAAAAATAAATGGCCTTTATTCTATGCCAGCAGTGCTGCTGTTTATGGTGATGGTCACTTAGGATTCGAGGACTTAGTGCCTTCGCTTAATTACAAACCCTTAAACCCTTATGGTTGGTCCAAACTTAATTTTGATACTTGGGCTGAAAAACAAATTTTATCTCCGCCACGGTGGTTTGGGCTCAGGTTTTTTAATGTGTATGGACCAAACGAGTATCATAAAAAGGCCATGAGTAGCGTGGTCTTCAAAGCTGTGAATGAAATTAAAGCCAACGGTTCTTTGCGTCTTTTTAAATCCCACAGAGCTGACTACAAGGACGGGTTGCAAAAAAGAGATTTTGTTTATGTAAAGGATGTCACCGCATGGTTGTGGCGACTCTATCAACAGAAGGATGTGCAATCGGGGATTTATAATATGGGTTATGGTAAGGCCAGGACATGGTTGGACTTGGCTCAGGCGGTATTTACTCAGTTAGATTTACCCATGAAAATTGAATGGATAGAAATGCCAACCCAAATTCGCGATCAATATCAGTATTTTACTGAGGCCAAGATGAATAAGCTTTACTCTGAGGGGCTTCCTGCTCCAAGATGGTCTTTGGAGGAGGGGGTCGCTGATTATATTAGGAATTATCTTAATCAAACCGATCCTTGGTTAAAAAGCTAATATGAAAACTCGGGGGGAATTTTCATTACAAAGTCAGGTGCCAAACCACTTACAAAAATATGTGGTGGAGCAAAACTATTCACGTTACACCGAGGAGGATCAAGCTGTCTGGCGTTACCTTATGCGACAGCTAAAAAGCTTTTTATCGGTCTCCGCCCATGAGTGTTACGTTGAAGGTTTACGTAAAACGGGTATTGAGGTGGATCATATCCCTCATATTTCAGAGATGGATCAACGTTTATCCGATTTTGGGTGGGGGGCTGTCCCGGTCAGTGGCTTTATTCCTCCTGCAGCCTTCATGGAATTTCAGTCCTTGGGACTGTTGCCTATTGCTTGCGATATGCGAACTGTTGATCATTTAGCCTACACTCCGGCTCCGGATATTGTTCATGAAGCTGCGGGACATGCACCGATTCTTATCGATCCTAAGTTTGCCAGTTATTTAAAAAAATATGCTGAAGTGGCTCGAAACGCATTATTAACTCGTGAAGATCTCATGCAGTATGAAGCGATTCGAAGATTGAGTGATATAAAAGAAAATCCTGACTCAAGTCCTAAAGACATTGCCCTAGCTGAACATCATCTGATTGAGGTCAATCAGCGGGTGACTCAAGTTTCTGAGGGGGCATGGTTGTCACGTATGAATTGGTGGACGGCAGAGTATGGGTTAATCGGATCCATTAAAAACCCTAAAATTTTTGGGGCGGGTTTATTGTCTTCCCTTGGAGAGTCTCGCGAATGTCTTAGTGATAAAGTTAAAAAAATACCTTTATCACTAGATTGTATTCAATATGCTTATGATATTACCGAACCCCAACCTCAACTTTTTGTTACACCCGATTTTGAGGCCCTTTCAGATACATTGGAGCAATTAGCTCAGCGGATGTCTTTTCGTATCGGAGGGGAGGTGGCATTGCAGAGAGCCAAAGAGGCTCGCACCCTGAACACGGTGGAGTTGGATAGTGGTCTGCAAATTTCTGGGGAGTTGTTCGATTTTACAAAGAGTCCATCGCATCAGCAGATTTCATTTCTAAAGTTCAACGGACCTTGCACTCTTTCGCTCCATCGGACTCAACTTCAGCAACATGGCACAGTAGCCCATCCCTATGGATTTTCCACACCCCTGGGGCGGGTTATAGGGCTAGATCGCCCTTTATCAACGGCGAGTGAAGGTGATTTGAATCGTTTGGGTTTGGTTCAGAATCAATTGGGAACGTTGAAATTTGATTCTGGTATTGAGGTTCGTGGGACCCTTTCCCAAACCACTTTCAACGCAAATAAGTTGGTCTTAATTTCATGGGATTATTGTGAGGTTCGCAAGGGGACGGAAATATTATTTCAACCCGATTGGGGGCAATTTGATATGGCTGTTGGGGAACGTGTGGTCTCTGTTTTCAGCGGACCTGCGGATCTAAAAAGTTTTAGTGTGAGAGATGACTTTATAGTGGCGAAAGTTCCCTCAAAGGGAGTTCATCTTGTTCAACAGAAGCTCTTTGAGATGTATGGAAAAATTAGATCCTTAAGGCTAGTGCCAGTGGAGACCTCCCAATTTCCTATTCTCATGCAAAAATGGAATACTTTATGTGAGGTTTATTTCAGGGATTATTCCCAAAATTGGTTGTTGGGTTTAGAACTTTACGAAGCTAGTTTTTATTTCGGGTGTGAAAATTGTGCACAATCCCACCAGTTGATTAAACACTTGCAAAGCCCTATTCCCGCCTTTGAAAAGGTGAGGTTCGCCATAGTCAATGGACTAAAAATGGCAAAGCTGCAGTACGTTTAAAACGAGAATTTTTTATTTAAATAGCCAATATAAATCGAATGTTTCTGTTCCGCTGTTTATTGATTTGTTTATTGAACAGCGGTTTTCCCTGAGCCTTTATGGATCATTTTCTGCGCCCCCTATTGACATAATGAGTCATTAAGGGCAATTTACCACTAAAATATTTGTCTTAGGCTACGAACCTATGAAAAAAATCCAGGTTCTATGAAAGAGTCACAACATGTTTTCAGGTAGAGTGGAAACCAAAGCTTCGATCCTTAGTGTTTCCTTGCGAAAGGGTGTTTTGCAATTGGTGATGGAGCGCCCCCCGCTATTTACAGATTTGGCCATCGGTGATTCTGTCGCCATAAATGGAATTTGTTTAACAATAGAACAGATTACCGAAACCACCATGATGTTTGCTTTGGGTGAAGAAACCCTATCTGTGACTGGCTGGAGTGAAAATTTTTTATCTTCGCGTCCTTTTTTATTTAATTTAGAAAGATCTCTTAAATTAGGAGATCGTATTCACGGTCATTTGGTGACAGGGCACGTGGATGCCATGGGTTGGGTCCAAAAAAAAGAAGTACAGGGAGAAGGGCTTCAATTGGAAATCGGATTTCCTAAAGAGCTTAAACCTTTTTTATGGAAAAAAGGGAGTGTCACTGTCAATGGGGTGAGTTTGACGGTTCATCACTTGAAAGTGATTCAGGGCCTAGTGACCCAGAGCCAAGATGATGAACAAAATTCATTTATTGTAGGATTAATTCCCGAAACCCTCCGCATTACCAATTTGGGAACATTGTTTTTAGGTGATTCGGTCACTTTGGAAGTTGATTTTTGGTCTCGAGGCTTGGTGCATTTAACTCAAAACATGGGGACAGTTCCTCGTGGCCACCATAATTTGGAGATTTTTGGTGAAATTAAATAATATTTCTGAACTGATTGAAGATATTCGCGCGGGTAAGATGGTCATCTTGGTGGATGATGAGAATCGGGAAAATGAGGGGGACCTGATTCTTTCTGCAGATTATGTGACCCCAGCTTCGATCAACTTTATGGCAAGTGAAGCTCGTGGTCTTATTTGTGTGGCCCTGACAGGAGAGCAAATTCAACGCTTAAGATTGCCCTTGATGGTTAAAGAGGGGGTCAATTTGTCTCCTAATCGGACCGCATTCACTCTCAGTGTTGAAGCCGCGCGGGGGGTAACTACTGGGATCTCGGCAGCAGATCGAGCTCACACGATCAAAGTGGTCTCAAGCCCAAGCGCACTCCCGGAAGATGTCATCGTTCCTGGTCATATATTCCCTATTTGTGCTCAAGAGGGAGGAGTCTTGAAAAGAGCTGGACACACGGAGGCCAGCGTGGATTTAGTTCGTCTGGCCGGTCACAATCCGGCCGCTACCATTTGTGAAATTATGAACTCAGATGGAACTATGGCTCGCCTCCCAGAGCTGATTCAATTTGCTCACCGACATGGTATCAAGATTGGGACCATAGAAAGTCTCATAACCTATCGCATACAAAATGAAACTTTTGTGGAGGAAATTGTGAGTGCTCAATTTCCAACAACAATGGGTGAAGGGTTTCAAGTTAGGGTTTTTCATAATAAATTAGATGGAAGAGATCATTTGGCTTTTGTAAAAGGTGACGTTCGCAGTGACCAACCTATTTTGGTGCGTGTCCATACGGAATGTGTTATGGGGGATGTCTTTCAAAGTTTAAGAACACAAAGTGGAGAATATTTAACGGCTGCGATGACTGAAATCAGTCGGGAAGGGCGCGGAGTTTTGCTTTATCTTCGTAATGAAGATATGGCGGGAAGACTGAGAGATCGGGTGAAAGCTTATAAATATATGGATCAAGGACACAGAGCGACGGATCAGTTGCGAGAAAGCTTTCATACCGATGACCGTGACTACGGTGTGGGAGCTCAGATTTTGCGCTCCTTGGGGCTTAATAAAATATGTTTACTAACAAATTCACCCGCGAAAAAAGTTGGGTTGAAAGGTTATGGTTTGGAAATCGTGGAAAGTCGTTCTTTGTCTATTGATGTGGATCCGTTGCGCTCAGATTGGAACCAATAGCTGCTGAAGGAGGACTTTCGAATCGACTTAAAATATGAGTTCATAAGTAATAAGAGCTCATAAGTAATTACAAGTATTGTAAAAGAAATAAAGTTTGGAGTTGGCAAATGAAAATGATAGAGGGTGAAAAGTTATATAAAAGTAAATGCAGTATAGGAATCGTCACGGCTCGTTTTAATTTTGAAGTGACGCAAAAGTTGGAGGCAGGGGCACATAGTAAATTGCAAGAGATGGGTGTCACGCCAGATTCCATCCATTTGGTGAGAGTGCCTGGGTCCTATGAAATACCTTTAGCTGCCAAATGGTTACTTGCTTCAGGTTGTGATGGCGTAGTGGCTCTTGGGGCGGTGATACGAGGTGACACCTCCCATTACGATTATGTTTGTCAGTCTGTGGAAAGGGGTTGCACAACACTGCAATTGGAGACTGGGTGTCCCGTGGTGTTTGGTGTATTGACAACTGAAAATGAAGAACAGGCCCATGCCAGGGCCGGTGGGTCCATGGGAAACAAGGGGAGTGAGGCCTCAGAAGTTTTAATGGAAATGTTGAATTTGAAGCAAAGACTTAAAACCCAAAACAAGGAGTTCAATAAATGAACGAAACCACCAAAAATCCAGTAACCATCAACTATTTTTACCAAAAGCTTAGTGAACGTGTGAGCACTTACAATGCTCGTTTGATGTTGCGAGCGGCTATGGTCAGTTCTGGAGTTCAAGGTGAACCTGATACCGTATTAGAAGATGAACAGGCTAAAGCCATGTGTTTAGCTCTGATTAATAAAGGTGGTCCAGCTTTTCAAGTTGGAAAAAATTTGTATCACGATTTGCAATTGCAGTAATTTTTACCTAGGAGCCGGTTCGGAGAGAAAACTTCTGCGAGCAGGCTCTAGTGACAGAGTGTGCAGATAATAAATGATAATAAAATTTAGTATAAATAGATATATAGATATGGATAAAGAGGAACGGAAAAACTGACAGGTTCTCATCTTTGTTGATTCTGGGCCTCGGCATATTCTTATTTTAGTTGAAAGGTGTTTTTTTTCTGATTGAAGAGGATCAATCTCGCAGGCGTCGTGAGTTTTTTTGGATCGTGGCTCTTGCCTTTCTTTTTCTTATTTTAACCTGGATTGAAATTCGTCTCTTTAGTTTTAGCCAAACTTTACCGTTTGAACATTCCATTTTTTTTCTAGGATTAGTTAACTTCAATATTATTTTATTCCTTTTACTGTTTTTTTTGATCTTCCGAAATGTGGCCAAAAATTTTGCAGAAAGAGCGCGAGGTCCTTTAGGAAGCTCTCTTAAGGGCAAGCTTATTGCGGCCTTTGTGGCCTTTAGTTTTGTTCCAACTACTCTTATGTTTTTGGTTTCAGTATTTTATATAAATAATAGTTTTGATAAGTGGTTTAGTGAAAAAATGGCGGGCATTTTGAAAAGCTCACTGGAAGTGACTAATGCCTACTATTTGACGGCAAAAAAGAAAAACTATCATTTCGCCTCTCAGATCGCGCAAGAAATTCACCGCAAGGGAAAATATAAAGTTGAGGAAACTTTAAAAAACTTGTTGAACACCTATAGTTTAGATGCTGTGGAATATTATCCGGGGCTTTCTGGACACAGAGTTATGGCTCTTGCCAAGATGGAATCATTAACTTTTTTGCCAGAGGTTTCCTTAGAGTTTTTAAAAAAGGGGGTTCGGCAAAAAGTAGAAGCGAGTACAACTCATAATTTTGAGGGGGGAGATCTTGTTCGTGTTATAGTCCCTACAACTGTGGGCCAGCAGCAAGGAGCCGTTGTTGTTTCCAGCTACATACCTCTTTCGCTTCTTTCTCGAATGGATGACATAGCCGCTGCATTTGAAGATTTTCGTCAAACCAATCCCTTAGAATATCCAGTAAAATCTATTTATTTAGTTATTCTAGTTCTTATGACATTGGTGATTTTGTTGGGGGCGACCTGGTTTGGGGTTTACCTGGCCAAGCAGCTTTCCATTCCTTTGGAAGAGTTGGGTCGTGCCACACAGAGGGTTTCGCGAGGAGATTATCAGCAAGTGAACCTTTCTGCAGGCTCTACTGAGCTCAATCGCCTTATTTCGAGCTTTAATACAATGACCAATGCTCTAGCGAGATCGGAAAAGAAAATTCAGGATGCCAATAAAAATTTAAAAGACACACTGACACGATTGGATGAACACACCAGGTACATGGAAGTGGTGGTGAGCAATGTCAGCACGGGCGTATTATCCATTGACCAGTATGGGGTTATTACCATGATCAATAGACATGCTGTGCAACTTTTGGGGCTAAGTTCCAGGTATTTTGTGGGGAAAAAGATTCAAGAGGTCTTGGTAAAGCAATACTACGATATTATCGCTGATTTACTTTTAAAAATGAATCGCCAGCGCACTCAAACTATTGGCAAGGAAGTTAGGCTAAATATTAATGGTTTACCTGTATCCATTCAAATGACATTATCTGTTCTCACTGATGATAAGAATAGGGAAATCGGCAAGGTTGTAACCTTTGATGATATCTCTGCGCTCTTGAGGGCGCAAAAAGCTGTGGCATGGGCAGAGGTGGCACAGAGGATGGCCCATGAAATAAAAAATCCACTAACTCCCATTAAGTTGTGTGCGGAAAGATTATTAAAAAAATTCTCCCAGCAAGTAAATGATCCGATCTTTAATCAAAATATTGCTATGATTATGGAACAAGTGGACTCTTTAAGGGATTTGGTGAATGAATTTAGCCATTTTGCAAGACTTCCTAGAGCTCAAATGAAGTTAGGTTCTTTTAACCAGGTTATGGAATCCACGGTAAAGTTGTTTGTTGAAGCTCATAAAGAGTGCCAATTTGACTTGGTTATGGACAATTCTTTGCCCCAATTTAAATTTGATTTGGAGCAAATAAAAAGAATGATAACCAATCTATTGAGTAATGCAGTCGCTGCAGTTCAAGAGCAGGGGGAACGTAAAATTTCAATTCGAACTGAATATGAGAGGAATTTGAAAATATTAAAAGTGAGTATGATGGATACCGGTGTAGGAATTGCCCCTCACATGTTAGAACGTATTTTTGAGCCTTATGTGACCACAAAATCCCAAGGGACAGGTTTAGGATTGGCTATTGTAAAAAAGACAATAGAAGATCATCATGGAAAGATTAAAGCTTTAAATCATTTACCGCGTGGAACAAAAATATTATTTGAATTACCTGTTTGGGAAGACCAAGCGACTGTAAATGGGTCGTCGAATTCTTCCTCACCTCTCATGGGAGTCTAATTATTATGATTGAGAAAACACGAATTTTAATTGTTGATGATGAACCGGCTATTTGTGAAGTTTTGGGAGCCTCATTAAATGATGAGGGCTTTAGTGTAAAGGTTGCTGATAGCGGTCGATTGGGTTTGCAAAAAGTGGAAGAATTTAAGCCAGATATAATATTATTGGATATTTGGATGCCGGGTGATTTGGATGGCTTAGAAACATTAAAATTGATCAAAAAAATAAATAATCCCCCCCAGGTAATTATTATGTCGGGCCATGGAAATATTGAGACCGCAGTTCGTGCAGTCAAAATGGGGGCTTGGGATTTTGTGGAAAAACCTTTGTCCATGGATCGTATTTCAATTTTGATCCAAAACATATTGCAGTTTAAATCTGAACAAAGAGAGAAAAACTTTTTGCTCAACAAATTAAGAAAAAATATCGCCCTAATTGGCGAGGGCCCTTGCATGCGAAATTTAAAACAACTCATCAGTCGTGTGGCTTCGGCTCAGTCTTGGGTTCTTGTGTCAGGAGCCAGTGGAACTGGCAAAGGATTAGTGGCACAAAACCTTCACTACTTAAGTGATCGGGCTAGTCGTCCATTTGTTGAAGTGAATTGTTCTTCCATTCCTGAAGAACTGATGGAGAGTGAGTTGTTTGGTTTTGAAAAAGGGTTTTTTGTTGGGTCTGAAAGGGTCAAAAAAGGAAAATTTGAAATTGCAGATGGTGGAACACTTTTTTTAGATGAGATTAGTGACTTAAGTTTGGACCTCCAATTTAAACTCCTTAAAGTTTTGCAGGATCAGAGTTTTAAACGTTTGGGTGGGGTTGACAAATTGACCATGGATGTTCGCGTGATAGCCACCACTCAAAAGAACTTAACTGAACTGGTATCCAAATCTCAGTTTAGTGAAGAACTCTATTACCGACTCAATGTAGTTCCTTTTCAGATTCCACCTCTATGTGAAAGGCTTGAAGACGTTCCCTTACTGGTGAGTTTTTTTGGGGAGCAATTTGCTAGGGAGAGCGGTTATAGAATTAAAGTTTTTTCAGCAGCATCTTTACAGAAAATGCAAAACTATTCTTGGCCTGGAAATGTAAGGGAATTGAGGAATTTTGTTGAACGTGTTTATATTTTAACGCCCAGTGAATTTGTAGATGTTCATGATTTGAAATTTGCAGGGATGACAGATGAGGACCCTATTCCAGATATGGAGATGGTGAATTTCCGTGAAGCTCGGGCCCGTTTTGAAAAGGATTTTCTTATGAAGAAAATTTCTGAAAACCAAGGGAATATTAGCAAAACAGCTGAGAACATTGGTTTGGAGCGAAGCTATTTACATCGAAAGATCAAAAATTATGGCATTGAATTTTAGATCAACTATTATGGGCTTAGATTTTAAGTTAATTTTTAACAATATAAAGAGTGAGTAAATATGAAATGGTCCAATAGTTTTCTTTTTACTTTGAAAGAAGATCCTTCCGATGCGGAAATACCAAGTCATAAGTTGATGGTTCGAGGCGGATATATTCGTAAGGTTGCACCTGGAATATTTAGTTATGGACCCTTAGCTTTAAGAGCCATTCGTAAATTTGAAAATATTGTGAGAGAAGAATTAGAATCTCGAGGAGCCATTGAAATTCTAATGCCTATGGTGCAACCAAAAGAACTTTGGGATGAAACCGGTCGTTGGACACAAATGGGAGAAAGCTTACAAAAAATGAAAAATCGCACCGGGGCTCATTTTTGTTTAGGTGCTACTCATGAAGAAGTGGTGACAGATTTTGTCCGACAACAAATAAAAAGTTATCGAGATTTCCCCTTTAACCTTTATCAAATACAAACAAAATTTCGCGATGAAATTCGTCCACGTTTTGGACTGATGCGGGGACGAGAGTTTGTTATGAAAGATGCCTACTCATTTGATCTTGATTTTGAAAATGCGCAAAAAAGTTATCAACTTATGAAGCAGGCTTATCAGGCGATATTTGATCGATTGGGCATTGAATATCGAGTGGTTCAAGCTGACACAGGAAGTATTGGTGGAAATCAAAGTGAAGAATTCCATATTTTAGCGTCCTCGGGAGAGGACGAGTTATTGGTTTCAGACCAAGGTTCGTTTGCGGCCAATGTGGAAATATGTCCGGTTCAAAAAAAAAACATTGGGAATTTGGTCCAAACAACACTTTTACCGTTAGAAACCTTTTCAACTCCCGGAGTTCGAACCATAAAAGCTTTAGCCGAATTTATGGAAGTCGGTGAAAATGAATTGGTAAAAACGATGTTTTTTTCTGTGAGCGAGGATGTCAATCAAATAAAACCTGTAGCATTGCTTTTGCGCGGTTCTGATGAGGTCAATCCAATTAAGCTTAAAAACCTTCTTGGCTTGGCCAACCCACCTATACTGCTGACGGAAAAAGAGGTTCATGGGGTTACGGGGGCGTGGCCCGGAAGTTGTGGACCCGTGGGTTTAAATATTCCCGTTTATTTGGATGAAGCGGTTGCTTCTATGACTAATTATGTGGTCGGCGCCAATAAAGATGATTTTCATACAAAAAATGTGAATCATGGACGAGATTTTGCGGTTGTGAAGGTGGCTGATTTAAGAATGGCAAAGGAAGGGGATATAGGTCCAGAGGGTGGTATTTTAAAGTCTTATCGGGGCATTGAGGTGGGTCACATTTTCTATTTGGGTCAAAAATATTCCAAGGCTATGAAAGCTCAGTTCTTGGATTCCAATGGAAAGCTAGAACCCATTGAAATGGGTTGTTACGGTATTGGAGTGACGAGAACGGTTCAGGCTGTAATTGAACAATGCCACGATAAAGATGGAATTGTTTGGCCCCTTTCTATAGCTCCCTTTCACATCCATATTTGTTTATTGGATCCAGAAGATCCCTCCACTCATCAGGCAGCGGAAGAAGTTTACCAAAAACTAAAAGAACAAAAAATTGATGTTTTCATGGATGATCGTAAAGAGCGTCCTGGAGTTAAATTTAAAGATGCTGATTTATTGGGGATGCCTTACCGTTTGAATATTGGGACTCGTGGACTTATAAATGGCGAAGTGGAAATTATTGAAAGACGGACAAAGAAAATGATAAAAATCCCTTTAAATAAAGTTCTGGATAAAATGAAGAACCTATTAGGATCAGAATAAAACAACTTTAATCCAATACTGTATTTTAAAGAAAGAATTTGTAAAATCAAAAGGATTGTTATGATTCCCTTTTAGGAGAACTCAGTGAAGGAACTTGGCGCATTTAAAAATAAACAAAATTTAATTAATTTAAATCCTCCTTATTTTTTAGCTTTAGATTTGGATGATGGCAAAAAAGCTTTGGCATTGGCTCAGCAGTTGGCGCCCCATGTGGGGGGATTTAAAATAGGTCCGCGATTGTGTTTACGCTATGGCGAAGAGTTGATTCAAGCACTAATGCGTTGGAGACCTGTATTTGTAGATCATAAATATTTTGATATTCCCAGCACCACTTGTGCGGCAGTGGAAACAACGTTTGCTTTAGGGGCACAATTTGTGACTGTGCATGCGCAGGTGGGGAGTTCAGCCCTTGCGGAATTAGCTAAGTTGGAAAAAAAATTAAATGAAATACGTCCTTTTAAGATTTTAGCTGTTACAGTTTTAACCTCATTTAATCAATCCACCTTACCAGTAAATAGTCGAGCGATGCCAATTCGTGACCAAGTGTTGGGTTTGTGCCAACAAGTTATGGAAAGTGGATTAACAGGCATTGTTTGTTCTCCGGAAGAACTTCCCTATGTTCGTTCCCAATTTCCGGAATCATTTTTAGTGGTTCCTGGTATAAGGCTGCAGGGGCAAAACACCAATGATCAAAACCGTGTATCCGGCCCAAGAGAAGCTCTAACCCTCGGAGCTTCAGCTCTTGTTGTGGGACGACCTATAATAGAGGCTGAAGACCCCGTGATGATGGCTCAAAAAATTCAAAACTTGTTGCTGGGTGTGACCGAGGATTCTAAATAATGAAGTCTAGAAAACAAAATAGTATTAAATCAAAACACAGTTCTAGGAGACACTCCTTGCATCGAGGTCCTCTGGCTAAAAAAAGTGTTATGGGACGTCGACGATTTGGTGATGGCTTGGGAAAAAGGGAAATAAAAAGTTCTGGTTCAGATCGTTGGGTGATTGGACTTCATTCTGTGGGGGAGGTGTTTCGGGTTCGAGCCCGAGCCATAAAAGAGTTTTGGATGAAGGAAGGGTTTCAACTCCCTGAAGAACTAAAATTACTGGCTGAAAAATCAAATATTTTGCCTAAAGTTCGCTCTGAGGGGGAGTTAGATCGTTTGGGATCTGGTCATCAAGGTGTGGCTGTTCAAGTTAGCGAGTGGCCCCATTGGTCTTGGGAAAGCTTTTCCCATTCTGCATCTCAATCAGTTTTGTTGCTAGATGGAGTGCAGGATCCCCACAACTTGGGTGCCCTTTTGCGAACCGCCTGGCTTTTTGGTTTTAGTGCTTTGTTCATCTCTGAGCATCGGTCAAGTCCATTAACAACAACAGCCATGAAAGTTGCTTGTGGCGGTGCTGAACATGTTCCTGTTGTTGTGGATGGGAATCTACTCACTACAGTGACTCGACTCAAAAAAGATGGTTTTTGGATTTTTGGACTTGGATCAGAGGGTAGTTCCAATCTTTGGAAGACTCAGTTTCATGAAAGAACTGCACTTATTTTAGGCAGTGAGTTTGGTGGTATTCGTACGCCATTGGCGAGAAGTTGTGATGAAATGGTCTATATTCCACAGAAAGAAATTTATGCTAGTTTTAACGCCTCAGTTGCTGGAGGAATCGCCATGGCCGAAGTTTCACGGCAAAAACTTTTTGCAAGCTTTTCTATCCGGTAAGTTTTTTTGTTGCCAATGATTTGTTGCAAATGAAATTGGAATTACTGAAAAAAACTTTGACTCAACATTCTTCCATCAGGTACTTATTGCGTTCGCTTGTGTAAAGTTTTAAACAGGCAACAGGGTGGGTAAATCTCGATCATGTTGTTTTTTTGTTTTGGCTGGCTTAGCTCAATTGGTAGAGCAGCTGATTTGTAATCAGCAGGTTGCGGGTTCAAGTCCCATAGCCAGCTCCATTTTGGAGAGATGCCCGAGTGGCTAAAGGGGACGGACTGTAAATCCGTTGGCTTATGCCTACGTAGGTTCGAATCCTACTCTCTCCACCAGTTTATTGAGGGAGCGAGAGCGATCAAGTTCAGAGGTTTGTGTTAAAGCGGGAGTAGCTCAATTGGCTAGAGTATCAGCCTTCCAAGCTGAGGGTTGCGGGTTCGAGACCCGTCTCCCGCTCCAATTTTTGAAATACGGGCTGATCAGGATCGATAAGTTTTTGAGTGTGCCCGTGTGGCTCAGGGGTAGAGCACACCCTTGGTAAGGGTGAGGTCGTGAGTTCGAGTCTCACCATGGGCTCCATTGTAGGGAAGAGTTTTTTTAAGTTATAGTTTTTGCCCTTGAGTTCTAAAGCAAGAAGAGTAAAAGCTAAAAACTAAAGAATAAAAATAAAGTCGGAAGACTTTTGAAAAGTGTTTAACTGGAAGTTTTATTTTAATGTGGGTGGGCAAATCTCCCGCGAAATAAGCGCTGGTAAAAGATAAAAATAAGTAGATAATAACTTTTAAAAGTAGTTTGTGTAACTTAACAATGACAGAAAAGAAATGAGAAGGAGACTCCATGTCCAAGGAAAAATTTGATCGAAGTAAACCCCACGTAAATATCGGCACCATAGGTCACGTGGATCACGGTAAGACCACATTGACTGCAGCCATCACGTCCGTTTTGGCAAAAAAAGGCGGAGCAACAGCAATGGCGTATGATCAAATTGATAAAGCTCCCGAGGAGAAAGAGCGTGGGATCACCATCTCTACTTCTCACGTGGAGTACCAGACTGAAAACCGACACTACGCACACGTGGACTGTCCTGGGCACGCTGACTATGTAAAAAACATGATTACAGGTGCGGCGCAAATGGACGGAGCTATCCTTGTGGTTTCTGCAGCGGATGGACCCATGCCTCAAACTCGAGAGCACATTCTTTTAGCTCGCCAAGTGGGTGTACCAGCTATTGTGGTTTTCATGAACAAAGTGGACATGGTTGATGACAAAGAACTTTTAGAGCTGGTTGAATTGGAAATACGTGAGTTGCTTTCCAAATATGAATTTCCAGGCGACAAAATCCCAATAATTAAGGGATCTGCTTTGAAAGGCCTTAATGGAGACACCAGTGAGATTGGTGAGGCAGCTATTTTACAATTAATGGCTGAAGTAGATAAATACATTCCTACTCCACAGCGTGTAGTTGACAAACCCTTCTTGATGCCTATTGAGGACGTGTTCTCGATCTCAGGTCGAGGTACCGTCGTGACAGGTAGGATCGAGCGTGGAATTGTTAAAGTAGGTCAAGAGGTTGAGATCATCGGTTTGAAGCCCACTCAAAAAACAACAATCACAGGTATCGAGATGTTCCGAAAACTTCTTGATGAAGGTGTTGCTGGAGACAATGCGGGCTGTTTACTTCGTGGAACTAAGAAAGAAGATGTGGAAAGGGGTCAAGTGCTTGCAGTTCCAGGATCTATTACTCCACACAAAAAGTTCAAATGTGAAGCTTACGTTTTGACGAAGGAAGAGGGTGGTCGTCATACCCCATTCTTCAATGGTTACCGACCTCAGTTCTACTTTAGAACCACAGATGTGACGGGTGTTGTGACCTTAAATCAAGGTACTGAAATGGTTATGCCTGGTGATCGGGTTGAAATGAATGTGGAGTTAATTGCTCCTATTGCGATGGAAAAAGAGCTCCGTTTTGCCATTCGTGAGGGAGGCAGAACTGTTGGTGCAGGTGTTGTAACTGAAGTTCTTGAATAGTAGAGACTCCTAATGAACTAGTAAAAACTCTAAAGGGACCTTTTAAGTGGTCCCTTTGGTTTTTTAGATCCTGTATTTTAGAGTTGTTTTCTTAAGTTATTTTTTTATATAAATATAAACTCTCAGGATTAAATTATATAAACTGCATAAAAAAGGCTTTACACAAACAAGCAAAAGGTTTTTTTGAAAGGGAAAAAGTAATAAAAAATTTTAAGTAGGGCAGTAGCTCTAACGGTAGAGCGGCGGACTCCAAATCCGTAGGTTGTGGGTTCGAATCCCTCCTGCCCTGCCATTATAGTTCGGATACATTTTTTGATAATTAACGTTAACAACAAAAGAAGTGGTTTAACATGGAAGCAGGAAAACAAAATCGTAAAATTATTACTGTATCCTTTTTTTTAGCGGCATTTTTAACCCATATAGTAACTCGGGTTTTGTTTGAGACTTTGGGTGGAATGGTCGCCATTGTTGAACGCTGGCGTTCACAAGATTTATTTAGGCATGGAGTTCCGCTCTTTATCGCTCTTGTGGTTTTTGTTTTGTTACAAATGAACCCAAAGGTGGTAGCTTGGGCCGATGAGGTGGTGCATGAGATAAAAAAAATCGTCTGGCCCACTCAACGGGATACCGTAGTAACGACCTTTGCAGTTTGTGTCATGGTTCTCATTGCAGGATTGGGATTAGCCGGTATAGATTATATGTCCAGCGTCCTCATCTCATGGATTGTAAAATAAATTAAGAAAATATTAAGAAATAAAAATGGAAGTGATCAGTGGACAATAAATCAGAAAACCCCGAGAATCATACAGTAGTTTCAAATACTAAAATGAAATGGTACATTGTCAATACCCAAACGAGCTGTGAGTCCACAGCAAAAGCGTCGATTGAGGAAAGAGCTCGCTCTAATAAATTAGAACATTTGTTTGGTCAAATTTTAATTCCCGCTGAGAGCGTTGTGGAGTTGGTTAAAGGGAAAAAAGCCACTCGTTCGCGGAAGTTTTTTCCGGGATATATCTTTGTACAAATGATACTAACCGATGAAAGCTGGCATTTAGTGCGAAATGCCTCAAAAGTGTCAGGTTTTGTGGGTAGTAAAGTGAAGCCTCCTGAAGTTCCAGATGAAGAAGTGATGCGGGTCACCCGACAAATGGAAAATGGTGCGGAAAAAGTGGTGCCCAAAGTAAAGTTCACGGTTGGGGAAAGTGTCATGGTTGTGGACGGACCCTTTAGTAACTTTAATGGTACAGTTGAAGAACTGAATCAGGAAAAAGGAAAAGTGAAAGTTTTGGTAAGTATTTTTGGTCGACCAACTCCGGTTGAATTGGACTTTGTTCAGGTGGAAAAAGTATAGGAACTGGGAGTGTCAGTGCTGAGAGCGGCAGTTTAGTTATTTGGTGTCTAGCAACAATGGATTTAGATTTTATAAATAGACTTCAAATTCTTCCAACTCAGAACAAAATTTAAAATTTAAAAATAAAAGATTGAAATTATCTACTTAACGAATTAAAAGCCCAAAGGTTTGAAAATAACAATTTAGATTTATTGTCTAATCATTAACCCTAAACTGCAAGGAGTGGGAAATGGCTCGCAAAGTTACAGGCCAAATCAAGCTTCAGATACCGGCAGGGAAAGCCAATCCGGCACCTCCCGTTGGACCGGCGCTCGGACAGCATGGGGTAAACATCATGGAGTTTTGTAAGCAGTTTAATGCTCGCACTCAAAAAGAGGGCGACACGGTTATTCCCGTGATTATAACTGTTTACTCTGATCGATCGTTTACCTTTATTACAAAAACACCTCCCGTATCAATCTTGCTTAAGAAAGCAGCAAAAATTGAGAGCGGTTCCAAAATGCCCCAAAAAGATAAAGTGGGTAAGGTTTCCATGGATCAAATCAAAGAGATCGCAGAGAAAAAGTTGGTGGATCTCAATTGCTTAGATCTAAATTCTGCTATTTCTCAAGTTGTGGGAACGGCAAGAAGCATGGGCTTGGAAGTAAAGTAAAGGTGGTGATAAATGGCTAAAATAAGTAAACGTTTTACGGCGATTCGAACAAATGTAGACCGTACGAAAAAGTATGGCTACGAAGAGGGTCTCAATCTCGTTATAAAAACTTCTACTGCAAAGTTTGATGAAACGATTGATGTGGCGATTAAATTAGGCGTTGACCCTAAGCAGTCAGATCAGCAAGTTCGGGGAGCCGTTGATTTGCCCCATGGGTTGGGAAAACCAGTTCGAGTCATCGTTTTTGCTAAAGGTAATAAAGAACAGGAAGCTAAGCAGGCTGGCGCCGATGAAGTTGGTTCTGATGATTTGGTGGCTAAAATTCAAGGGGGATGGATGGCTTTTGATAAAGCGATCGCTACTCCAGATATGATGGCAACTGTTTCAAAGGTTGCAAAAATTTTAGGTCCAAGAGGACTCATGCCCAATCCAAAAATAGGTACAGTGACGATGAATGTGGCTCAGGCGGTGGCTGCAGAGAAAAAGGGAAAATTGGACTACAGAGTGGATAAGGCAGGAATTGTCCATGCTGCCATCGGAAAAAAATCTATGGGAGTAGATAAACTTAAAGAGAATTACTTGGCTCTTATGGGTGCGGTTGTTAAGTCAAAACCTCAGGCCTCAAAAGGTATCTACCTGCAAAGTATTACGGTATCAGCAACTATGGGACCTGGGGTAAAAGTTGATATTCCAAATACACAAGCGCAATTGGCATAGAAGCCGGTTGTAATTATTAACCCATCGCGGTCAGAGACAGCAGGTGCATTGAATGCATAATCATTTCCTGCTTAGACAAGAGAAGACGTTTCATGGATGATGTTTTTAGTTTCTTAAGTGCTTCCGCACACTCGAAGTCGCGATGCCAAAATAAAGATGAAAGGAAGGTTTCTCGTTTATGATAACACGAGATCAAAAGGCCCAACAGATTTCATCTCTGTCTGAGCGGTTTGGCAGAGCTAAAGCAGCTTTTTTGGTGGACTACAAAGGTATGAATGTAGAGTTAGTCACCAAGTTGCGTAAAGCTTTACGACCTGTGCAAGCGGAAATGAAAGTTGTGCGAAACACTTTGGCTTTGCAAGCCTTGAAAAATCATCCAGAAATGGAGTCGGCTTTAAAAGACTCTTTTGTTGGAACGAATGCTGTCATCTTTGCTTATGGTGATCCTAGCGCTCCTGCCAAGACTATTTCTGAGTTCGCAAAAGAAGTAGAGATCTTGCAATTAAAAACAGGAGCTATGGAAGGTGTGTTACTAGATGAGGCTAGAATTAAATTTTTAGCAACATTACCTTCAAAACAGGAACTCCAAGCAAAGTTATTAGGAGCATTGTCGGCCCCAATGAGTAAATTTTTGGGTACGCTTCAAGCTGCACCTGAGGGTTTTGTGCGTGTCTTAAGTGCCTATAAAGAACAAAAAGAAAAACAAGGCGGATAAGTTTGAGCTCCCAAGCTCAAACAGGTGGTTAAATTAAGTTTATTTAATTTAGTGAAATAAAATTTTTTACAAAATAATTTCGGAGGAAATATGAGTCTCAATCGTGAACAAGTCGTAGATTATCTATCTGCAATGCCAGTACTAGAATTGGCCCAAATGATTAAAGATTTGGAAGAAAAATGGGGTGTAACTGCTGCAGCTCCTGTTGCTGTTGCCGCGGCGGCCCCTGCTGCTGCTGCAGCAGAAGAAAAAACAGAGTTCAATGTAGTTCTTGCTGATGCGGGTGCTAACAAAATTAATGTTATTAAGGAAGTTCGTGCATTGACCGGTCTAGGTCTTAAAGAAGCCAAAGATCTTGTCGAGGGAGCTCCTAAGACTGTGAAAGAGGGAGTATCTAAAGACGAAGCTAACAAAATGAAGGAAGCTCTTGTTAAGGCTGGCGCAAAGGTAGACATTAAGTAGAGTTTAACTCTACACTTATTAGTTGCTAAGTTAAGTTGGGGACATTTTTCGATCCCCAACTTTTTTAGTTTGCACAGTTTAAATGTTTGTGTTGTCTTAAGTAATTGATTTTATTGAGTTGATTATTATTAAAATGTTTGGATTCCATTTCTTTGTGAATTCTTTTGAAAAATGTCCCAAATGACATAAGGAGATACGGATGAATCACACTCCGGTAACGGCATCGAACCTTCGCCTACGTCGAGTGTTTTCTAAAACGCAACAATTTCTAGAGATCCCGAACCTGATAGAGCTGCAAAAAAAGTCCTACGAGGCTTTTTTACAGAAGGATGTGGATCCAGATCGAAGAACAGACACCGGTTTGCAAGGTGTATTTAAATCTGTTTTTCCTATTTCTGATTTTAATGGAACTGCGAGCCTGGAGTTTGTCAGTTATACATTGGAACCTGCCAAGTACGATGTGGATGAATGTCGTCAGCGTGGGATGACTTATGCCGCTCCAATTAAGGTAACTTTGCGTCTAATCGTTTTTGAGGTGAATGAGGAAACAGAGGCCAAGAGCATTCGTGATGTTAAAGAACAAGAGGTTTATTTGGGCGAAATCCCACTTATGACCACAAACGGTTCTTTTATAATTAATGGTACAGAACGAGTCGTGGTAAGTCAGCTGCATCGTTCACCAGGTGTGTTTTTTGATCATGATGGTGGCAAAAACAACGCCAGCGGAAAACTAATTTATTCCGCTCGAGTGATACCCTACCGCGGTTCCTGGTTGGACTTGGAATTTGATCAAAAAGATTTACTCTACGTACGGATTGATCGTCGAAGAAAGTTCCCAGTAACAATTTTACTTAAAGCTTTGGGCTACACTGCGGAACAGCTTTTAGAGAAATTTTATAATATTGATACGATTCGAATTGATAAAAATGGAAAATTATTTAGAACACTTAATATTGAACAAATGGCTGGACAGAGAGCTCCTTCTGACATCATTGATCCGAAATCGGGTGAGGTGATTGTAAAGGGTGGGAGAAGAATAACAAGAGCTGCTGTTAAAAAAGTAAAGCAGTTGGGCTTGGAAGAAATAGAAATTTCAAGGGATGATTTAGATGGAAAAGTGATTGCTAAACCGGTGATTGATGAAACTACAGGTGAGATCATTGCTGATGTGAATCAGGAGCTTACTGTAGATGTAGTAGATAAAGCAAAATCGGCCGGGATTTCTCAGTTTAGTCTTATTTTCTTTGATGGGTTGGCTGTTGGCCCCTATCTCCGCAATACATTGCTGGTTGATAAAGTGACAACAAAGGAAGAGTCGTTGATTGAAATCTACAAACGACTGCGACCGGGCGAACCACCTACTTTGGAAGCTGCAGCAAACTTTTTCCACCGTTTATTTTTCGATCCGGAAACTTATGACCTTAGTGAAGTAGGTCGATTGAAAATAAATCATCGCTTTAATATCCCTTTTGAAGAATGCCCTGTGGATTTTAGAACATTGACAGAAAAAGATATTTTGTCAGTAGTCCACACAATCATTGATCTTAAAAATGGCCAGGGTCAAATTGACGACATTGATCATTTAGGAAATCGTCGGGTTCGATCTGTTGGGGAACTTCTCGAAAATCAATATCGTATTGGTCTCGTTCGTATGGAGCGAGCTATTCGTGAGCGCATGAGTCTTCAAGATGTGGAAACCATGATGCCTCACGATTTGGTGAATGCGAAACCAGTGAACGCCGTGGTTAAGGAGTTTTTTGGTTCCAGTCAACTAAGTCAGTTTATGGACCAGACGAATCCTCTTTCTGAGATCACCCATAAACGACGTCTTTCTGCACTTGGGCCAGGAGGGTTGACACGAGATCGTGCTGGGTTTGAGGTGCGTGACGTTCATCCCACTCACTACGGACGTATATGTCCCATTGAGACACCAGAGGGGCCAAATATTGGATTGATTGCTTCTTTGGCCACATTTGCTCGGATTAATAACTATGGATTTATTGAAACACCCTATCGCAAAGTGGATGGGGGAAAAGTTTCTGATGATATTGTTTATATGTCAGCGTTAGAGGAATCGGGTCATTTCATTGCGCAAGCAGGACGAGACGTGGAAAAGAATAAATTAACCACTTCGAATGTTACTGTACGTTGTAATGGTGAATATGAGCTGATTGAAAATGAAAAAGTTTCTTTAATGGACGTGAGCCCCTCCCAATTGGTGTCGATTGCTGCATCTCTTATTCCTTTTTTGGAACATGATGATGCGAACCGAGCTTTGATGGGGTCCAACATGCAAAGGCAAGCTGTTCCGTTGCTAAAGTCTCGAGCACCTCTTGTGGGAACAGGTGTTGAAGCTTTGGTTGCTAGGGATTCCGGAACCAGTGTGGTTTGTTCCAATGATGGTGTTGTGGAAGAAGTAGATGCCGCACGCATAGTTGTTCGGCGGTTTGCTAAAGGTGGAGAGTTGGGTGCCAACGTGGACATCTACAACCTTACTAAATATCAGCGTACCAACCAAAACACTTGTTTCAATCAAAAAGCCATTGTGAAGGTGGGCGACAGAGTAAAACGCGGCGATGTGGTTGCTGACGGTCCTTCCACTGAATTGGGTGAATTGGCACTCGGTCAGAACATACTTGTGGCCTTTATGCCATGGATGGGTTTTAACTTTGAGGACTCGATCCTGATTTCTGAGCGTTTGATAAAAGATGACACTTACACTTCAATTCACATTGAGGAGTTTGAGTGTATTGCTCGTGACACTAAATTAGGTAAAGAGGAGATCTCTCGCGATATCGCCAACGTAGGGGAAGATGCACTTAAGGATTTAGATTTAAGTGGTATTATCCGTATTGGAGCTGAAGTTAAACCAGGGGATGTGCTTGTTGGTAAAGTCACTCCAAAAGGAGAAACTCAACTCTCCCCAGAAGAAAAACTGCTCCGAGCTATTTTTGGGGAGAAAGCGGGAGATGTTAGAGACACCTCTCTACGCGTTCCTTCTGGCGTTTATGGTACGGTTATTGACGCCCAAGTTTACAGTCGTGAAGCTTCTGAGCGAGATGAACGTTTACAAAGTATCATCCATGTTAAACGAAAAAAACTGGAAAAAGATTTTGCCGTTGAGCAAAACGTGATTAAAAACAATGCTCTTGATAAATTAAAAGACATTTTAGTTGGTAAGGTAACTTCTGGGGTTTTACTCAGTGAAGATGGCTCTGAAAAACTTTTATCTAAGGGGCAGTCCCTTAGTGATGAGGACTTGGAATCCATTCCATTTGAGCTACTCAGTTATATTCCTTTGGAATCTGAGCTTGAATACCAGGTAACAAGAATTGTGGACACTGCACGCAATCAACTGGATGCAGTAAAAATGGTCTTCAATGAAAAAATGGAACGGCTGACCAAGGGAGATGAACTTCCTCCCGGTGTTATTAAAATGGTTAAAGTCTATGTCGCTATTAAGAGAAAGCTCCAAGTTGGGGATAAGTTCGCCGGGCGACATGGAAACAAAGGTGTTGTATCCAAAGTTTTACCTGCGGAGGATATGCCCTATTTAGCTGACGGACGACCCGTCGACATGGTTTTGAATCCTCTGGGTGTTCCTTCCAGGATGAACATAGGACAAATTTTAGAAGTGCATTTGGGTTGGGCAGCTCGTTCTTTGGGTGAGCAATTACAAAAGCATTTGGAAAAGTTTAAAGCTGAAGAGGTTCGATCAGAGTTGTCGGGTATTTTTGCTGAAAATAAAGAGCTCAACACCCGGATTCAATCTGCTGATGATCAAAGTCTGAAGAAAATGTTGGCGACTATGAAAGATGGGATTCATGTGGGAACCCCTGTGTTTGATGGAGCTAAAGAATCGGATGTTAAAGGTTTGTTAAGTAAAGCAAAACTTCCTCTCAGCGGGCAGACCGTATTGTTTGATGGACGAACGGGTGAGCCTTTTCAAATGCCGGTGACAGTAGGGATTATGTACATGTTGAAGCTACATCACTTGGTGGAAGAAAAAATTCATGCTCGGTCCATTGGTCCCTATTCTCTTGTGTCCCAACAACCTCTGGGTGGTAAAGCTCAATTTGGGGGACAAAGGCTTGGGGAGATGGAGGTTTGGGCAATCGAAGCCTATGGTGCTGCGTACAGTTTACAAGAGTTTTTAACCGTGAAGTCTGATGACGTTGCGGGAAGAACTCGAATGTATGAGAGCATTGTAAAAGGAGAAAATGTTTTAGAGCCAGGATTGCCTGAGTCCTTTAACGTATTGGTTAAAGAGTTGCAGAGCTTAGCTTTGAATGTGCAGCTCATTGAGTCGGACATTTTAACTGAAAAAATACAGTCTAACGAACCAACCTCATTGGAACAATAAACACGGAGTGTGATTAAGTGAAAGATTTATTGAATTTCTTTGATAAGCCAAAAGATCCACTGTCATTTGATGCTGTTCGTATTTCACTGGCTTCCCAAGATATGATTCGGGAATGGTCTTTTGGTGAAGTAAAAAAACCAGAGACTATTAACTATCGAACCTTTAAACCGGAACGAGATGGGCTTTTTTGTGCAAAGATCTTTGGTCCTACTAAAGATTATGAGTGTCTTTGTGGCAAATACAAGCGGATGAAATATCGTGGTGTGATTTGTGAAAAGTGTGGAGTGGAAGTCACGCAATCAAAGGTTCGACGAGAACGTTTGGGTCACATTGAACTGGCTACACCTGTGGCCCATATTTGGTTTTTACGCTCCTTGCCTTCGCGAATAGGTAACTTATTGGATATGACTTTAAAAGATGTCGAACGAGTCCTATACTGTGAGGCCTATGTGGTAGTCGATCCGATGGAGACCTCCTTAGCTGAAGGACAGGTTCTTCCAGAAGATGCTTATCAAAATGCCTTAAACGAGTTTGGTCCTAATTTTAAAGCGCTAATGGGTGGAGAAGCTGTTAAAGAGTTGTTACGAAAAATTGATCCTGAGTTTTTATCGCGTAAACTGCGTCTTGATTTGAAAGATGCAAAATCAGATGCCCAGATCAAAAAAATTACTAAAAGGCTTAAAGTTGTTGAAGCTTTTAAAAACTCAATCAACAAAACAGAATGGATGATGCTGGATGTTGTTCCCGTAATTCCACCTGATTTGAGACCGTTAGTTCCTTTGGACGGAGGTCGATTTGCAACTTCTGATTTAAATGATCTCTATCGCCGTGTGATTAACAGAAACAATCGTTTAAAAAGACTTCAAGAGCTTAATGCCCCTGATATCATTATTCGTAATGAAAAAAGGATGTTGCAAGAAGCAGTGGATGCTTTGCTGGATAATGGTCGTCGGGGGAAAACCTTTACGGGGCCCAACAAGCGTCCTCTTCGCTCCTTAAGTGATATGCTTAAAGGAAAACAGGGACGATTCCGTCAAAATCTTCTAGGTAAAAGGGTGGATTACTCCGGTCGTTCCGTGATTGTGGTGGGACCAAATTTAAGACTTCATCAGTGTGGTTTACCAAAGAAAATGGCTTTGGAACTTTTTAAACCATTTGTTTACAACAAGTTGGAAGAGCGTGGTTTGGCTAGTACCATAAAGCAGGCCAAAAAATTGGTTGAAATGGAGTCTGTGGAAGTTTGGGATATATTAGCTGATGTTGTTAAAGAACATCCCGTTTTATTAAACCGAGCTCCAACACTCCACCGTTTGGGTATACAAGCTTTCGAACCTGTACTTCATGAAGGTAAAGCGATTCAGCTTCACCCTTTAGTTTGTACAGCCTTCAATGCGGATTTTGACGGGGATCAAATGGCGGTTCACGTTCCTCTTTCTGTTGAGGCACAGGTGGAAGCCCGAGTTCTTATGATGTCAACGAATAACGTTTTAAGCCCAGCCAACGGTAAACCGATTATCAACGCCACTCAGGACGTTGTTTTGGGAATTTATTGGATGACGCGTATTCGTCCTGGAGCCAAAGGTACTGGACGAATTTTCTCTAGTCCAGAAGATGTTCTTTTTACCTTTGAAACAGGTCACATTGATTTACAAGCGGCCATCAAATGTAGAATTAAAGGCAAAACAAGGGATACCAGCGTGGGAAGAGCTATTTTCAGTGATATTGTTCCCGACGAAGTTCCCTTTGAAATCTACAATCGGGTTATGAATAAAAAAGCTTTGGCAGAAATGGTGGACAAATCCTTCCGACTTGCGGGAGCTAAAGCGACAGTAATTTTGGCTGATAAATTGATGTCTTTGGGATTTAAATATTCTACTCAAGCGGGAATTTCCATTTGCCTAGATGATCTTACCATTCCACAGCAAAAACATTCATTGATTAAAGAGGCTGAAACCCATGTTCATGAAATTCGCCAACAGTACGACGAAGGATTGATTACAGATGGGGAGCGGTACAATAAAGTTGTGGATATCTGGGCCCAGTGTGCCGACAAAGTGGCCAAAGAGATGATGAGTCAGTTGGAAAAACAGTCCTTTACTGTGGATGGAAAAAAAGTAGAGAGTGCCAGTTTCAATCCGATTTTCATTATGGCAGATTCTGGAGCGCGTGGTTCGGCCGCACAAATTCGGCAGCTTGCGGGGATGCGGGGATTGATGGCAAAGCCCTCGGGTGAAATTATTGAGTCACCCATTACTGCAAACTTCCGTGAAGGTCTGTCCGTTTTGGAATACTTCATTTCTACTCACGGTGCGCGTAAAGGTTTGGCCGATACCGCTTTAAAAACAGCGAACTCAGGTTACTTGACTCGCCGTCTTGTGGATGTGGCTCAAGATATTGTGATCACTGAGGTTGACTGTGGAGCCAATGATGGGATGGATGTCACTCCGCTACTTGAGGGTGGAGAGGTAATTCAGCCGTTGGGAGATCGAATTTTAGGTCGTACAGCACTTGAAGATATTCGTGACCCTTACACTGAGGAAATTATTTGTCGTATTAATGATGAAATTACTGAAGACATTGTGAAGAGAGTTGAAGAAGTGGGAATTGAAAAAGTTAAAATTCGTTCCACCCTTACTTGCAGAACTCGTCGTGGTGTTTGTATGAAGTGTTACGGGCGGGATTTAGCTCGTGGAGCTATGGTAAATTTAGGTGAGGCCGTTGGTATTATTGCAGCTCAATCTATTGGTGAACCAGGAACACAGCTAACCATGAGAACGTTCCACTTAGGCGGAGCCGCTTCTCGTGCGGTAGAACAATCCGTGTACACGGCTCGTTATGAAGGGACAGTTAAATTCTTCGACACCCATTTTGTAAAAAATCGTGGTGGCAAGTTAACGGTAATGAATCGAAATGGAGAAATGATTCTTATTGATTCCAGTGGTCGAGAGCGAGAAAGATTCAAACTCGTCTATGGGTCCATCCTTAATGTGATTGAGGGTCAAGAAGTTAAAAAGGGTGACAATTTGGCAGAATGGGACCCCTATTCAAACCCCATTGTGGCGGATGTTTCTGGGTTTGTTCAATTCCAGGATATAGAAGAGGGATTGACCATGTCGGAACAAGTGGATGCGGTGACCGGATTTGCCACGAAAGTGATTACTGAAGCCAAAGGTACAGATGTCAAACCGACGGTTTTGCTCGTTGATAAAGAAGGTCAACTGCAACCTTTGCCTGGAAGAAATATTCCTGCACGATACGTGATACCTGTAGGAGCCCAGCTTATGATGGCTGATGGACAGGAAGTTCATGCCGGTGATGTGGTGGCTAAAATCCATCGGGAAACTACAAAAACTCGTGATATCACAGGAGGTCTACCTCGTGTGGCTGAGTTGTTTGAAGCTCGTAAGCCTAAGGAAGCAGCGATTATTTCTGAGATTGATGGATATGTAACTTTTGGTAAAGATTTGAAGGGTAAACAGAGAGTTATTGTAACCCCTGAAGTCGGAGAACAAAAAGAGTATTTGATCCCTAAAGGTAAACACGTCGCTGTCCGTGAAGGTGAGTTTGTTAAGGCTGGTGAAGCGTTAATGGATGGTCCAAGTAATCCTCACGATATTTTGAAAGTTTTAGGTGATAAAGCTTTGGCCGCATATCTTGTAAATGAAATTCAAGAGGTTTATCGTCTGCAAGGTGTGGGAATTAACGATAAACATATTGAAGTGATAGTTCGTCAAATGTTGCGCAAAGTGGAAGTTAAAGATGCAGGTGATACTAAGTTTTTAACCGGCGAGCAGGCTGAGAAATTTGAATTTGAGGATGAAAATGAAAAAGTAATGCATGAAGGCGGACGTCCTGCAATTGCAGACCCTCTTCTTTTAGGTATTACGAAAGTTTCTTTGAGTACGGACAGCTGGATTTCAGCAGCGTCGTTCCAAGAGACCACTAAGGTTCTTACGGAAGCAGCGATCAATTCCAAAACAGACCAACTGCGTGGTTTAAAAGAGAACATTATCATGGGTCGTTTGATTCCTGCAGGAACTGGTTTGGGGGTTTATAAAAAAGCTCGAATTGTGGTGGCAGACCAGGTGGAAGCGGCTCCTTCATTTTTACCAGGAATGTCAGGTGGTCATTCAACACACACATCACCAACTGTCTAATTAATAATGTTGGTGATGGTGCTGAAGGAATCTGAAAAAGTAGATTTAAAGTGGATTTAAAAGCAGGCTTTATAAATTAAGTCGACTTAAACAAGATAAATCCATTGACGTTTTAAGTAAAAATTAGATAGCCTCCGACCCTTTGATACAGGATTGGATGAAGATCAAAATTTTAGTAAATTGATTTAAATAGGTTTTATAGAACATAGAACGAGGTCAGAATGCCTACGATTAACCAGTTAATACGCAATCAACGACGAGCTGCAAAGTACAAATCTAAAGCACCGGCTTTAGAAAGTTGTCCTCAGCGTCGTGGAGTTTGCACTCGTGTTTACACGACAACCCCTAAAAAGCCCAATTCCGCTTTACGTAAAGTTGCAAAAGTGCGACTTTCCAATGGATTTGAAATCATTTCTTATATTCCTGGAATTGGACATAACTTGCAGGAACACAGCGTGGTTTTAGTCCGTGGTGGTCGGGTTAAAGATTTGCCTGGTGTGAGATATCACATTGTTCGTGGAGTTTTAGACACTCAGGGTGTTCAGAATCGTATGCGCAGTCGATCTAAGTATGGTTCTAAAAAGCCTAAAAAATAATTTTTATTTTAGGTCGGAGTTTCCGATGACTCGAAGCTGCTAACTCGCTAACTCTTGGCTTCTTATGTAAAAAGAAGCCAGATGAAGAGATAGAGAGTATTTGTTTGAAGATATTTAAGGTTTGTTTTTTGAAGTGATTTTCTTTAAAAGTGATTTTTTGAAAAGAGTTGGATTAAAATAATAAGTTAGGGCCAGGTCGGAAATGCTGTGCCAAAGTAGACTAGCTAAGAACTCTTAAGAGTCGGGTTGTGGGAAGAAACTGTAAGCCAAACAGCAACAGTAAGGACTGATAACAACTCTTCAAGCGGTTTGTAACTAGTGACGGCAGACGCAGGATTTCCGACCCAGCTCTGAGAAAACGAGAAGGAATTTATATGTCACGACGTAAGTCAACTTATAAGAGAGAAGTTTACCCAGATCCTGTTTTTAACGATGTAGTCATTACAAAGTTTGTGAATAAGCTAATGCTCGACGGAAAAAAAAGTTTGGCTTCAGGGATTATCTACGATGCCTTTGAAGAATTACGTACAAAAGTGGCTGCAGAAGAACCTTTGACTGTGTTTAAAAAGGCCATTGAGAATTGTAAGCCGAATTTAGAAGTACGCTCTAGACGAGTGGGGGGAGCGACTTATCAAGTTCCCGTAGATGTGAGACCTTCACGTCGTCTTACCCTTGCTATGCGCTGGATTATCAGTAATGCTAGAGAGCGCGGAGAAAAAACTATGGCTCTTCGCTTAGCAGGTGAGCTTACGGATGCTTATAATAATCGTGGAAATGCTATTAAGAAACGTGAAGACGTTCACCGTATGGCTGAAGCGAATAAGGCCTTCTCTCACTACAATTGGTAGACGAATTTCTAATTTGCTGTTTGGTTAACCAATAATCAAGCAACAAATTAAGCTCTACTGGTTTTTAATTTAGTAAAAAAATATGGCAGCCCGTGAAATAAAAACCAATTCAATATTAAAGTCGACTCGTAACATCGGTATTATGGCTCATATCGATGCTGGAAAAACGACAACCTCTGAACGCATTTTATTTTACTCTGGAAAAAGTCATAGAATGGGAGAAGTTCATGAGGGTAATACTGTCATGGACTGGATGGAACAAGAGCAGGAGCGTGGAATCACAATCACTTCTGCTGCGACTACTTTGTCTTGGCGTGAACATCGAATAAATTTGATTGATACCCCAGGACATGTTGATTTCACCATTGAAGTGGAAAGATCTTTGCGAGTTTTGGATGGAGCCGTTGCTGTATTTGATGGTGTTAACGGTGTGGAGCCGCAGTCAGAAACGGTTTGGCGGCAGGCTGATAAGTATAGAGTTCCAAGAATTTGTTTTATAAATAAAATGGATAGAGTTGGAGCCAATTTCCGATCCAGTGTGGATTCTCTTATTAGCAAACTAAAAGCAAATCCAGTTCCTATTCAAATACCAATTGGAAGTGAAGAATCTTTTCTGGGAGTGATTGACCTCCTCAATATGAAAGCACTTGTTTGGGGTCGCAACGAAGTCGGAGACACCTGGAAGGAAGAAAATATCCCAGAAGATCTTATTGGTGAAGCTAGTGGGGCTCGGGAATTTCTTTTAGAAAAGCTCGCAGAAGTAGATGACGACATCATGACTAGATACTTAGAGGGGCAACCCATTGAATTAAAGCAAATGAAACAGGCTTTGAGACAAGGAACGATAGATTTAAAGTTTGTGCCGGTGCTGTGTGGATCGGCTTTCAAAAAGAAGGGTGTACAACCCCTACTTGATGCGGTGGTGGATTACTTACCCAGTCCTTTAGATGTACCTGCCATGGTGGGTCGGGACCCAGAGCATGAAGATAAACTCATTACATGTAAAACAGATTTTAATGAACCTGCCGTCGCTTTAGCTTTTAAAATTGCAGCGGATCCGTTTGCTGGCTCATTGACTTACGTAAGGGTTTACTCTGGCGTGATTACTGTGGGACAAGCCCTGCTAAACCCACGTTTAGGAAAAAAAGAAAGAATTCAAAAATTGGTGAAAATGCACGCCAACTCAAGGGAAGAAGTCTCAGAGCTAGGTGCAGGTGACATTGGGGCAGTGATTGGGCTCAAGCTTACGGGAACAGGAGACACTCTTTGTGAAGCCCACCATGCCGTTGTTTTAGAGTCCATTAGCTTTCCTGAGCCAGTAATTTCTGTTGCAATCGAAGCCAAGTCCGCAGCTGAGCAGGATAAAATGAAAATGGCATTGACTCGGCTGCAACAAGAAGATCCTAGTTGCCGAGTTCATATGGATAATGAAACCGGACAAATGCTTTTGTCAGGTATGGGAGAGCTTCACTTGGAAATTCTAGTGGAGCGAATGCTAAGAGAATATAAAATTAAAGCCAATGTTGGAAAACCTCAAGTCAGCTTTCGTGAAACGATTATTACAGCAGCTCATGGAGAGGGTGTTTTTGATCGTGAGGTTTCCGGTGAAAAGTTATTTGCTCGGGTCGTTCTTGGTTTAGTTCCTGAGCCTCAGGCTAAATCAGTTCTATTTGAATCTCGGGTTCCTTTGGCAAAGCCTTTTAGCAAACCGCTAATGGAGGCAACCAAGCAAGGCGCCTTGGAAGCTGCAGAAGTTGGAACCATTGCAGGTTACCCCTTAATTGGTATGAAGATCGTCTTGGAAGAAGTTTTAGTGCGTGAACCGGAAACCTCAGAAATGGCCTTTAAAATAGCGGCTTCCACAGCATTTCGAGAGGCTATCAAAAAGGTTCAAGTTCAGTTGCTTGAGCCTATATTTAAGCTCGAGATCCTCACCCCAGATTCCTTTACTGGTGGAGTTATTGCAGATATTAACTCCCGAAGGGGACGTGTTTTACATATGGAACCCAAAGGGGATTTACAAATTATATCAGCAGAAATTCCACTGATGAAATTATTTGGCTATGCCACAGATATAAGATCTATGAGTCAAGGAAGAGCTTCTTTTAGTATGGTTTTTCTCCAGTACGCTCCGGTACCCCCTAAAGTGGAAAGTGAAATCCTAACGCAATTGGGTCGATAGATAAATTTTATCCATCGTTATTGGGTGTAGGTTCTCGTATTCAAATCATTTTGATGAGAATTGGTCTAGGTTTTCTATTTTGGAACAATATACTGAATCATATGTCTTCAAACATTCTTTCCTTCTTGGATCTGAAAATGTTTGAAGTAAAAAAGGGTCACAGCTTTGATTAGAATTTTGTGACTTACAGTTATCTATCTCTTTATAAATACTTGATTCGGAACAAATAGACTGAATTTGTCTTTCCTTGTTTTCTTGGTTCAAATGCACGAGTTCTTGATTTATCAGTTCGGAGCTAAAACAAGACTCACAACCTTTGTAGTTAAAATTTTCTAAAATTGAAATAGGAATTTTTTTTGGATCTGAATTTCTAAAGCCAGAACATATTGATGAACAGCCATATATCGCGTCTTCTCTGCCTCCTTTGTTATGATCCGGGGAGTAAGGGAAGTGATGATGGAGCATTTCATGAAATAGTTTTTTTGCAATTTCTGATGTAACTAGATCAAAGTGATTTGATTTCAGGCTGCAGAAAAAGATATCGGAATCAGAACTTGTATAAGTATACGTAGCAACTGACGCAGTAGAATCAGATTGATTCTAGGTGATAAGCTTTTGAATTCCAGCCAAGACCATTTCCACAGTTACTTGCTTCATGCAGTCATGGGTGCCCAGGGGACAGTGTTGATGTCCATGACGACCACAGGGGCGGCAGGATAATTTTTTTTGCACCACGAGGGCCTTTTGTTGCCAGGGACGAAAACCTAAGGCAAGTGTGGTGGGCCCAAAAATAGCTACTGTGGGAAGTTCCGCTAAAGCAGCTAGGTGGATGGCTCCACTGTCGTTGGCGAGCAGAACTTGACCTGTACAAAAATTATTTAATGTCTCTGACAGAGTCCATTGGCCGGCGTAGTTTTCAATTTTGGGGTTTACATGAGCGACTTGTTGGGCCAAATCCGCTTCCTCTTTGCTTCCTACCACTTTGACATGCCAACCTAAATCGAGAAAATGCGAGGCAACAGATTTATATCCTTCTATAGTCCAGCGCTTTGTGGCCCACACACTGCCTGGTGCAATAAAGAGTGTTCGTGATTTTTCATTGGCAGGGGAACTTGTTGTTTTAAAGTCAGGTAGGAATTTTAAGTCAGAACGACGGAGTTCTGCCCAAGAGGGTAGAGCGACGGATCTAAAATCAATGGTTTGGGAAGTGTCTGTCAGATTTTGTAAGTCAGTGGTCTCTGCAACTTGTGAGTATTCTTCTGCAAAGGTTGGATGAAGAGCTGTGAGTAAAGCTAGTTGACGGAGAGAGTCAGGAAAATAATCTGGTTTTAAAATACGCTTGGAAAAAGCAAATGAATTCCACCAAAGGTTAAAACCCACTTTTTCCCCTTGGGCCCGAAGTGATTGAATCAATAAAGCGGTACGTGGAGATTGGTGGGGACTTAGAATGTGTCGAAATGTTTTCTGACGCAGAAGTCTTTTCTGATTTTTCCAAAGGGTCGGATTTTTTTTGTCGACTTCGATGACTTGATCCACAAACTTAAGTTGTTCAACCAACCCGCCCAAACCTGAACGACAGACCACTGTGAGTGAGTCTTCAGGAAAGAGTTCACTTAAATTCCTTAGTAAGGGAAAAGATAAAACTAAGTCTCCCAAAAAAGCGGTTTGAACTACTAAATTTTCCAATTAAAAAATCTCCAATCGAGTCATTGACCTTCTCAAACTCATCAAGAGGTTTTGTCGATATTTAAACATTGTCGATATTAAACACAGTCGATGTTTAAACATAAATGGCAACTTAAAAAATGAATAGGCTTTTAGAGCTTGTTCAGAGACGCTATTAATTCCCGATCCCCGACTCTCGATCCTTCGATCCCAGATTCTTGACTCCCAATATTCCTAATCCCTGTAAGGCCTAATTTTTGAAGAGATTCTTAAAACACATTATTTTCGACGAGACCACTATGCGAAATAATTTCTTACAATCACGTAATTTAAAAGCTGCAGTGTGCCAGAATTTTGTTCTTATCTAGTCAACTTGTCACAACCAGGATATTTTTTTTGACTCTTAAATGAGTGGAGAAATTATGAAAAAATTTTTTATAGGTTTATTTATTGTCGTTGCTGTTTTCATTGTGATGGGTTTTTTTGTAACTATTGGGTCTGTTGTGACCGTTCTCAATCCTCCAGAACAACAACTGCATAAATCTAGTATTTTACTGCTCAATTTGGATGGAGTGATTGAAGATGGTGAGAAATTTTTAGATAAATTGCGTCGCTATAGAAAGGACGAAAATATTAAAGGAGTATTGGTCCATATTAATTCTCCAGGGGGAGTTGTAGGACCAAGCCAAGAAATTTATATGGAACTGAAGCGTACTCGCGAGCAGTTTAAAAAACCAGTTGTGGTTTCCTGCTTGGGTGTGGCTGCCAGTGGAGCCTATTATGCGGCTGTGGCTGCTAATAAGATTGTGGTTACACCGGGCTGCATGATTGGATCCATTGGTGTTATTATGCAGTTTGCGAATTTAGAAAAACTTTTTGAGTGGGCTAAAGTACAAAGGTATGCGCTGACCACGGGTCCATTTAAGGATACAGGCGCTGAATATAGATCTATGAAGAAAGAAGAGAGAGCTGTTTTACAAGAGTTACTCGACGATGTGTTGGATCAATTTAAAGAAGCCATTGCTTCGGGTCGTAAACTTAAACCTGAACTGGTGACCAAATATGCCGATGGACGGGTGTTTACCGGAAGAATGGCGGTGAAATTGGGCTTGGCGGACCAGGTAGGAACGATGGATGATGCTAGAAAACTCATTGGAAAGTTAACTGGTCTGGGAGATTCTCCCGAGCTTTTCAAACCTAGGGACCATCGGGAATTCAACCTACGATCTTTGCTGGAGGAAGAAAGCAAAGCTCCAAATTGGAAAAACCTTGCTGAGGATCTCTTGCGCGTTCGTTTACGCGGACAATTACTATCTATTTGGCCTGGTGCTTTGGGTCTTTAGTTCATTGATGTGAGAGGGAGTTTTATCAATGGCAAAAATATTGGGAAGTCAAAAAGTTGGGGGAGTGAAGCAAAGAAAAAGTACCAAACAAACTATTAAGAAATCAAAAAGCAGTGATTGGGTTCAGAAAAGAGGTTTGTTATTTCGTCCCGAGCGCTATAAATACGTTCGAAAACTGATCCATTCTGGAGGGTGCGTTTTTTGTGAAGCCTACAAACTTGGAATAAATAAAGAAAGTTTGGTTTTGTATCATTCAGATTATGTAATGGTCATGTTAAATAAGTTTCCATACAACAGCGGTCATTTGTTGGTTTTACCGACTCGACATTGTGGTAAACTTTTGGAGTTAAATGATGAGGAATACTTTGATTTACAACTCCAACTGCGTTTGGCAGTGAAGGCTGTTATGGAATGTTATAATCCTACGGGATGTAATTTGGGTCTTAACCATGGTAAGGCCGCTGGGGCAGGTCTACCTGATCACCTTCATTGGCATGTGGTGCCAAGATGGTCTGGTGACACTAATTTTTTTCCAATCATTGCAGAAACAAAAGTATTAGCTGAAACATTAGACCAAACTTATGCTAAGCTAAGTCCTTACTTCATAGACAAAAGTGATAAGAAGTAGAGTCAAATGATAAGTAAAATTAAAGACTATATTGGCGATTTTAGTTTTGATCATGTCGGAATTGCTGTGCACGAGTTGCAACAGGGCTTTTTGTTTTATCAAGCACTTGGTTTTCAAAAAATATCCGTCGAGGAAGTGCCTAGAGAAAAAGTGAAAGTCGGCATCATTGAATTAAAAAATCAGTCGCGTTTGGAGCTTTTGGAACCCACATCCGAGGAAAGTCCGATTGCTAAATTTTTAAATAAAAAAGGTCCTGGAATTCACCATATTTGTTTACGGGTACAAGATATAGATGGGGTTTTGCTAAAACTGAAGACTGCAAAAATCCAATTAATTAACGAAGAACCAGTTTTGGGAGCTCATCATTGTCGCGTTGCTTTTGTTCATCCCCGATCCACAGGAGGAGTGCTCCTCGAATTGAGCCAACCCATATATCCAAGTGAAGCTATAACTATTTCTACCACGGGACGAGACGTTCGATGAAAATGGGTGGAAGTTTTCAAATTGCCATACCACTGTCTCCAGTCGTCAAAAAACTTATTATCATAAATCTTTTTATTTGGTTTTTTGGTGTACTGATTCTTCAGAAATGGTTGTTATCATCGCCATTGATCTATCAGTGGTTTGGACTCGTACCAGCTTCAACATTATTGGATTATTGGTTGTGGCAACCGTTTACCTATCTTTTTGTTCATTCAGACAACGTTTTCCATGTGATTTTTAATATGTTGATCCTTTGGTGGTTTGGTTCTGAATTAGAAGCTGTATGGGGTGGGAGATTTTTTTTGTTGTACTATTTGGCCAGTGGGGTGGGAGCTGGGATTCTTTACCTTTTTGGAATTCTAATCTACAGCATTGTTTCAGGGAATGGAGCTCCGTTAACTTCTCCAGTGGTTGGAGCCTCAGGGGCCATGTTTGGGGTTATGATCGCCTATGCCATGACATTCGGGGATAGGATGGTGTACTTCATGATGATGTTTCCCATGAATGTTCGGGCTTTTGTCGCTGTCATTGGGGCCATTGAAGTTTTAAATTTACTAAGTTCAGGAGTGAGTTCGCAAACAGCCAATTTGGCTCATTTGGGAGGGCTTGTTTCAGGGTTTATTTTTTTGAAAATATATCATTTTTGGAAGAATCAAAGAGTTTGGCAAAAGTATAAAACCAAGAAAAAAACCAACGGAAGTGGTTTGAAGTTAGTGATTAATAATAAAGACGAGAATAATAAATCTAACCAACCCAAATATTGGAATTAATTAAATAGAGTGGTCCTCAAAGGCTCTAAAATTATATTTTAAGGAGAAACCATATGGAACTACATGAAGCTTTACTCAGAGTGAGATTTGATGTTCGTCTCATTGATTGGCATTTAAATCAGGGATTGATTACAAAAGGGGATTTGGAAAAATTCATAAATGCGTTGCCAGACTCCTCTGGATCCGCGGTCCCTTTAAACCTGGAAACACGTGGCGGAGATGATGTGGACTTAGATTCGTAGTTATTATAGCTGAAGTTCTGGGGAAGTTTTAGCTGCAGTGGTTGCAACCAAGAGCTGCTTGAAAAACAGCACTTAATGGATTTGATGCACACTTAATGATTTGATGCAAAAGAGGGGCGTTGCAGTGGACTCCACTCTTCACCGATGATCTTAAACACTTGACCTTCACGACGTAGATAGAGGGTCTTTTCTCCAAAATCCTGGTTTTGATCAGAATGGTAGTCTTGTAAGAATCGAACTATGACTTCATTTTGGTGCGTGAGGACTAGAGGTTCGGATAAATTGATTTTAATGTAGTGATATTTCTCAGCTAGTGACTTCTTGTAGGCCGCCCACTTTTTCTTGTTCATGCCAAGGCCCTTAAAATCATTGCTGTACAGCTCTAAATATTTATTATGTTGTTTGTTTTGCCAACTTTCTCGCCACTGATCCATCCAAGCTTGCCACTGGTTTTCCTGCTGGGAGGCTTGATCTTTACTGATATATTGCACGGAGTTTTGAATTAAAATAGGGGTCTTTTTTAAAGCGATATACTGGGAGATGTTTTCAATCACTTTATTTCGAACGACAACGCAGCCCTTGGATCCTCGCCAAAGGGACAGATAATCCGGCAAAGAGTGCAGCCAAATCCCAGAGCCAGATTTTTTCTCCAATGCATCAAAGTAGTTGGGGTAGTCTAGTGTGAAGGCTTTGACTTCATACTTGCCGTATTGGTCGAAATCCAGCTCGGCTCCATTTTTAGCCTGTTGAAAAAAATAAATCCCTTCTGGAGTTTTTAAATCTCCATTGGCAACTTTATTGCCACTATTTCTGCCAAAGTCTGCTGGAGCGGCAGAGAGCAATTCTAGACCGGAAGGCGATTGCTTCCAAACCGTCAGAGTGCGGTTACCTTTATCCATGAGAAAGGCATAGTTGGAAAAGTGCTGGCCGTTGCCCAAGCGAACCAAAGCTTCCGGGACTTGCCCTGATTGTGGTGTGATCGGTGTGGGATCAGGCTTAGGGGGTTCGTTCATCACTGATTTAGACCAGACAATGGTGTGGAAGCTGAAGAGAAATGTGAGGATAACTAATTTTCGATTTATTTTCGTGATTAGACGCATCTACCTATTAAAAATCTGGGACGCAAAAAAAGTCAAGTTGCTCCCCCTCAAACGACCAGTTCTTTCGACCGATAAAAGAACTGTTAACTTTCTTTAGTTAGAAGATATTTGACTGTCCTTTTCCATGGAGACGTAATGGCTGAGCAAGAAAATCAAGAGACACAGTCACCAGGCAAATTGAAGTCGGTTTTGGTTTATGGGTATGTTCTATTTAACTTGGGAGGTATGGGGTTAGGGAGTTTTCTCGTTTACAATGCAACTCTCGGTTACAAAAAACCATCTATCACCTCTGCAGAACTAAATCGTGAAATTTCAGCCTTTCAAAAAAGTTTGCAAGATAAGCCGATGTTGTACACTCTGGATAAAATGACCACAAATCTTAGTGGGTTGCCCCGCCGAGCCATTCGGTTAGAAATCAATTTAGAAATGTTGGATGGTGAGGGGTTTGAAGAAGTGATTGCTCTGGGAGCGAAAGGTCGCGACATACTTGTTCAAACGCTCAACGGTAAAACGTTCTCTGAACTGGAAACAGTTCAAGGAAAGTTACAATTAAAAAATGAGATGATTGCACAACTGAATCACTTACTTAAAAATGGTGTGGTCCAAAATATATACTTTTCAGAGTTTGTAGTTCAGTAGATAATAAATCCATTCACACTTTAAAACCGCTCTTCCAAATCTGGAGGGGAAAAGGGTCTAGTAGGGGGTCGAGTGGATCGAATCTTTTTTTATTTTCTTCTCTTTGGATGGATGCAAGGCTCTCACGCAGATTTGCCCAATGAACAAAAAGTCAGTGAAGCGATTCAAATTCCGGTCAAAAAAAAACAATTGAAAAATGGTTTGACGGTCTTGATGTATGAAAATCATTCTGCACCTTTTTTTAGTTATCAACAATGGTTTAAAGTGGGTTCCATAAATGAAGAGCCGGGACGAACTGGGCTGGCTCATTTTTTTGAGCATCTTATGTTTAAAGGGACTACTAAGTATCCAGGGGGGTCCATTGATAAACTCATCGGGGAAAAGGGAGGGGTATTTAATGCTTTTACAACTTATGATTTCACAGCCTACCACATGGAGCTTCCCACGGAAAATTTAGAACTGGCTGTTGATTTGGAATCCGATAGAATGATTCATTTAAATTTAAATTTGGAACAAATCAAAAGCGAAAGGGAAGTGGTAAAGGAGGAACGACGGTTAAGGATAGATAATGAAATATTGGGGTTGTTGCAAGAGAAGTTATGGAAGATCACCTATTTGACTCATCCCTATCGCTCCGAAGTCATTGGTTCCATGGAGGACCTAGGTCGAGCGAGTTTGCAGGATTTTGTAGATTTTTATAAAACTCATTATTCTCCTAATAATGCCGTGGTCGTGGTCGTGGGTGATTTTGAACCCAAAAAGCTCGAAACCTTACTGGATAAATATTACAGCAAAATTCCAGCCCAAACTTTGCCTTCCTCGCCCACTGTCGTTGAAGCCGTTCAAAAAGGAGAACGAAGGGCGAAAATCATTCGTCCTGTGCAAAATATCAGTGTGGGTATTTCCTATAAGACTGTAAAAGCAACAGATAAGGATTCCTATGCACTAGATATCCTTGCCCATATTTTAGGAGCAGGATCCAGCAGTCGGTTGTATAAAAAATTGGTGCGGAACCAGCAGTTTGCAACGCAATTGGGAGTCTCCTCTATGGGACTCGCGGACTCCGGTCTTTTCATGATCTCGTTGTCATTAAAACCGGAACAAGATTTAGAAAAAGTTTTGTCTTCTCTATTTGCAGAAATCTATCGCGCACGCAAAGAAAAGGTGACAGTTGAAGAGTTGGAAAATGCTAAAAATGCAGTCATGAAAGAGTTTGTGGAGGGATTAAAAACTTTTAGGGGAGTGGGTCATGCATTGGCAGTAAATGAAATTTATTTTGGTGATTATCAAAAGATTTTTACCAGTCTTAAAGATTATTTGAAAGTCACAACAGAGGATATATTGAATGTTGCCAATAAATATTTGCAGCCACAAAGTCGATCCATCGTAACAGTGGAGCCCCAAAAAGAGTTAGGAAGCCAACTTTCTGATAAAAATACGGCTCAAGAGGAGTGATTTATGAGGAAAATTAAAAAAATAAATCGAAGAAACTGTTTGTTAAAATTAGCAGTGGTAAGTCTATCTTTCGGGGTTTTTTATGGTTGTGTGCAAAAAAATAAAAAATCAGGGGGAGAACAAAAATTTCATTCCTTTCATTTGCGTCCCTATCGTGATTTTACTCTAAAAAATGGTCTGAAGCTCACGCTCATTGAGGATAAAAGTTTGCCGTACTTTAATATGACCATGTTAGTTAAGGCAGGAGGCTTTCAGGATCCATTAGGTCGTTCAGGGCTTTCCAATTTGACAGCAAAAATGTTAGTTCAGGGGACACGAAAGCATTCATTCAATGAGCTTAGCGATCAAATGGCTAAATATGCGGGTGAATTTATTACTTCAATTGGTTCCGATTTTACTATAATCAATGCCTCGGCATTGTCTTTTTACCAGGAACAGTTGATTTCACACTTTTCTGAAATTATTACCGAGCCCTCTTTTGCTTCAATTGAAGTGGATCGTTTGAAAAAGAAAATATTAGCTCTAGTAAAGCAAAATTTGGATGACCCCTCCGTAGTGGCTTCATATGCAATGGATCAATTTTTATTTGTAAATCACCCCTATGGTAGACCCATTCTAGGTCTAAAAACAGACCTCTTAAAAATAAATAAAAAAGATATTATTCGATACTACTTGCAGTACTACCGCCCGAGTCAGTCTATGCTGGCTGTGAGTGGTCAGTTTTCTGAGGACATTGTCGAGTCCTTAGAAAAGGCTTTTGCCAACTGGCAGGATCGTGATTTTGTAGCTCCACGGGAGCCCTTAACCTGGCCCAAACCCCAGGGAATTCAGATGGAAATAGTGAGCCGGGAGGATTTAAAGCAGGCCCAAATACTTTTTGCACATGAGGGAGTGTTACAAAGTAATCCAGATTACCTTCCCTTAAAGATTGCCAATACAGTATTGAGTGACGGTTTTACCAGTCGGCTCATGAATGAAATACGAGAAAAACGAGGATTAACTTACGACATAGGATCTGCCTTTGAGAATCGGTTTGACCTGGGGTCATTCACAATTTCTACTTTTACCAGGTTTGAAAAAGTGGGTGAAACAGTTCAGGTAACGCTGCAGGTTCTTAATGATTTTGTGAACCAGGGCATCACCGAAAAGGAGTTAATCAAAGCGAAGACTATGATTGAAGGGGCGTTCCCTTTAATTTTAGAGCAACCAGAATCCTTAGGCTCTAACTTGTTGCGATTGAGATTTTTAGGGGTTCCAGAAGACTATTTATCGTCGTTTAATAAAAAAATAAATAAGATTAATTTATCTGAAGTAAATTTAGCTATAAAAAAATACATTCACCCAAACGATATTAAAATAGTTATCTATGCTCCTGAAAAACAAATCCTAAAACAATTAAGCTCCATTGAAAATTTGCAATCGGCAGTGAAAACGGCAACTAAAAAAAGCTACAAGGAATTTTTATAAAAATTAATGTTCTAGGGGAAAGTGAACGGGGCGATTGTTTTTCGAAGGGTCAAAGTCCATCGGGTTACTTTTTTTAAGTTCTAACAACCGGCCTGAGGTTTCTGTATCCGGGTTTTTGTTTCTTTTCTGCAGGTGTAAGTTTAAATTATTTTTAACAAATAACTGATTTAAAGGTTTTGATTTAAGCGAAGAGTTGGATTTTTCGATACCTAATCGACGTTCAATAACTTTAATGGACTTATTGATTTGGTCGAGCTGATTTTGCAATTTGTTTATTTTAAGATACCACAAAATAATTTCTCTTAAGGAAATGAGGAGGCTTATTGAAAAAAGAACTCCCAAAGTCAAAATGGTAGTAAGGTTCAACCCACTTTTGTTCAATAGTTGAGAAAAATGTAAGATACCAGTAATAAATTGTTCCATGAATAGCGTACTCTACCTTATAAAATTAGATTCGCCAACTTTTGGATTTGGGAAAGGTAAAAAATTCTTAAATCGTATATTCTTTATCCATTTTCGCTAGGGTTTTAATTCTTACTTTTTTCTTTGCAACCAAACTATAAGCAATAGCGCTAAACCAATGATGATACCGAAAAGTATTTTAGGGTGGAACAATGTTTTTACCCAAGATTCCGAGGAAAATTCTACGGGTTGACATAAGGTTGAGGATTCAGTGGGTTGAGTCGAACAAACTGATATAGGCTGGGGAACAACGGGTTTAATATGAGATGAAAGATTGTTTAGGTGGATCGATTGAGTAATCATTTCAATTGTGGGTTGAAGAAGTTGAACTTTGTTTTTTTCCACATTGAGCAGAAGTAACATATTCATCTGATCAATAATTGTAATGAGATAATAGCTAAAAAAATTTTCTATTTCGCGATTGAATTGTAAGGATTGGATCCAAAGATGTTGGGAGAGAGAAATTTCTTTGAGCCAATGAAACGTGGAACTGATGGTATGTTTTTCAATATTTAAAGTCTTAGGTTCTTCCAGTTGGCGTTTCATGGAGCTTAAGGTGTCTTCAGGTGAAGCTTCTTTTGCTGAAACAATCAGATGGATGGATTTTTCTTCTGGTCCTTGATTTGGTTTGCAAAACCAATTGGATTGAATTTGTTTGCAACTCCAATGGGGAGGGATTTCCACTGATAAATAAGATGTATTTAATTTATTGGCTCTACTTGCTGTTGGAAAAATGAAAAAAAATAAAGAAAGAATAACAATGAACAATTTTATCGTGACTGTCTGATGTGAGATCATTTTTTAGTTTTTGTACTTTTTGTACTTTTTGTACTTTTTTTCTGGGTTCGTAGAAAAATAAATATTCCAAGAGCGATAAGAATCAACGCCAATCCTAGAAGTTTTTTTATGCCGCTGCCATTGGGGTTTTGATCTTCCATGGGAAATGGATCTGAAGGGGAATCACCCATGGGTATGGGTTGACCCAAGGGTTCACTTCCTGGATGGTACCCGGTTAGGGGTCGACTTCCATTGGTTAAGTCCTTACTCGCGGTGACTCTAAGACTTTCAATGGCTTTAATAAAGTCATTACTATATAGAGTGTACTGGCTTTTGTGAGCTGAAAAGGTCACTAGAAGTGCAATACGTTCCTTAACGGTTCCAAGGTACCTTGTATAATAACTTGAAACTTCACTTCCCATATGGAGACTGTCGACCCAAGGTTGGTTATTTATAATACGTTGTTGTACGTGTAATATCTTTGAGGTTGCAGCGGGACCACCATTGGATTTTGGTAACATTCTTGGTTCTTTGAGTCGAGCTTCGTACTGCGCGAGAGTATCTGATGGACCGGCTTCTTTTGCTGTGAGGATAATAATGGCCTCTTTGGCTTTTTGACTGTACTGACTGACGCAAAGCCATTCGGTTCCTTCTCGACGACAATCCCAATTAGGTGGCAATTCAAAGCTGACATAAGAGTTAGAAAATAACTTTGCTTGGCAGGGCTCCAAAGAAAATGAAGCAATGAGTACAAAAACATAAAGGAGTTTTTGATACAAGAAAACCACCTTTCCGCACAAACAAAAAACAAATGAGTTTTTAGAAATGAGCGCTTAGGGTCTGTTTGTAAACTTCTACGTCAGTGGCTTCAAACCGACTTCTAAAGAATGAATTTATTCATCTAAATTTCTTGTTTTTCATCTGCAACTCAAAATCTATTGTTCCAATATATAACCCTATAATTCATATGGGAATGATCCTTTTGCGTCCTGGCCCTCAGGCGAGTTTCTGATAAAGCTGCTAGAGCTTGTAGCCTTGGGGTTGCTTCAACTGTGATTCCTGGGGCGCACGAATCTTATGTCTTCGCTTTCAAGATTAAATCAGACGCAAAACACAATATATACGGTTGAGCTTTGAACCTATTTTTCTGCTGCGGCAAAAGCATCAATGTATCGTGAAGATAAAACCACCCCACGAAGATCTGGGTTTTCTGTGCCCGCATTTAACAAAACTTCCTTTACTTGTTGGAAATTAAATTCCGGATGTTTGGACCAAACGAGCGCTGCAACTCCGCTAACAATAGGTGTTGCCATTGATGTTCCATACCCACCTTTAAGATTTATATTTGCAGGATTGTCCAAAAATGCAGATAGGATTTCATCGGAACTATCACCACCTGGAGCTACGACGTCAACAGACTTGGCTCCAAAGTTGGAGTACAAGGCAAGCACACCTTGGTTAGATTTTGCAGCAACGGCCACTATGTTATCATTCGTAAGTGAAGCTGGATACACTGGACTTTTGTCAATATCATACCCGATACCGCTACGGTTTCCATTTCCTGAGGCCACAACAACAAGTACTCCCTTTTCTTCAGCGTATTTGAGGGCGTTGCTAATCGCTGGGTGAATCATTCCTTCTGATCCTAACGAAAGGTTTATTATTTGAGCCTTTTGGTCAACGGCGTAGAGAATGGAGGCTGAAAGACTTCCTGCGTCTCCTCCAAATACAGATAGGGCTTTAATGGAAAGGATTTTAGCTGACTTTGCAACTCCGAAAACTGATGAAGCAGCAAGTCCTGCCACGTGACTTCCATGACCGTCATCATCAAAAGGAGATGCATCTATATTTACAAAGTCCCAACCTACAACATCATCGGTAAACCCGTTCCCATCGTCATCAATATTGTTGTCAGGGATTTCGTTAGAATTGATTTTGATATTATTTCTTAAGTAGGGGCTATTGTAATTAACACCACTATCAACAATGGCTATGGTTATGTTTTTTCCGGTACTGAGGGTCCAAGCTTTTTCTGCATTGATTTCTGACAAATATTTCATAGGAGACAAATCAAAATTTTGTTGTTCCAAATTGGCATCATAACCTAAATATTTTTTATTTCCAGTCACGTTAAACTCAGTTGAAATAGAGTGGCAAACCTGGTTTTGATCCTGCACAACCAAAGTCAATTGGTAGTAACCCATGGCAGTGACAATTAAATCCAAATCTTTTCCGGGGATGTTCAATTCTTCTTTTAAAGAACCTTCAGGTTGTTCGACGACCCACAACATTTTGAGTGGTTTCTCAGGAAAACTAAGATTCTCACTATTCTCACCAGTAAAGTGCAACTTTTCAAAAAGCTGGATGGGAGCCATTTTTCTATCTTCTAACGAGGGAGATGAAATTTTGGCTAAAGGACGAACATGATCAATTCTACAATCACTAATATCTTCTTCTGACGAAGAAGGGTTTGAATTTGTTGGTTCGGTTTGAGAGGGTTCTTGTTCTGTTGGTATAAAAACATTGGCAGATATAAATGCTTCAGGAAGTTGTTTTTGAAGTTCTGTAAGAGACAGATTATAAACTTCATACTGTCCATGTTGGGGATTTAACGATCTATATTTGATTTGTTTATTTTTAGAAAGAATCTGTACCATATCTTCTGGGCTTGCATGATGTACTATGATTCCTGTCTCAGTGTTATTTCGGGGGGCCGTTTTAACTAGTTGGGAAGAAAACCCGACAAGTCCACGGCTGCAGCCCCCACAAAATAAAGTCAAAACAACAAGTAAAGATGGTTTTCTATTTTTATAAAAATTACAAAATAACCATCCTATGCCGTGATAAAATTCGCTCCCCCAGCGCATTTTAGCCTCCCCCTCTTTTTAAATAAAAAAATTAAAAATCCCTTTCTTTCCCCGGTTTGCAACATATTGATTAAATAAATAGTTAACCAATAGTATAAAATTTTTTATGATATTAGAAAATTTTATTAATAAAAAACATTAGTTATTTCAATAAGTTATAAAATTTATGTTTTTTTTTAAAAAAACATCATGTAAATATTTCAATTTTTTTAAGGAATTTCTATGAATAGTCACAAGACCCTTCCTTTAGGATTTTTTGGCAACAAAAATAAAACATTTGAGAAGAGGTAGGTGGATTTTAACTTTTTTGAAACGTTCGGTGGGGTCCCGTTATTTGCGTACAATCCCCTGTAGATGCGGTTCTTAGTGAAAAAAACTTTGCCAAAAATTCTTTGTTGATAGAGAAGTAGACACTTAAATTTTCAATTACAGAGCTCACTGACAGAGGGGGAACTTAAGATGAACTTGCAGCAACTGACCACATTTTGTACGGTGATGGCTGAGGGGAGCATGACGGCGGCAGCGGAAAAGCTGTTTTTAACTCAACCTGCAGTGAGCCAGCAGATTAGAAATTTAGAAGACGAGTTGGGAGTGGAACTGCTCGCTCGTGGCGTTCGTCAGATTAAACCTACTTTACAGGGACAAATTCTTTTCGATTACGCAAAGAGAATACTCAATCTGACTCAGCAGGCCCATGTAGCTATACAAGCCATGTCGCAAGATGTGGCTGGTCATCTGCGAGTGGGGACTCTAAATTCTATTGGTCTTTATCTCGTGAGCCCTATCATTGGAATGTTTCTTAAGCACAATTCAAAACTTCGAATTAAGTTAAGTTATGGACCTGGTGAAAAGATAGTTTCTGAAATGCGCAGTCAGAGTATTGATGTCGCTATCTTACCGGAAATGAAAAGTGAATATGGTGTTGAGTTTCCTGACTTTGAAAAACGATTGCTTTTTAAGGATGAAATTTGGTTGGCTGGATCAGGAAGAGATACATCTTTACCTAGCTCTATAGAATTGAAGCAGTATATTGGTAGGCCAGTGGCTTCTTTTACGGATCATTTTCCGGGTTTTAGGCAGTTGCTTGAACGACGTATGACCGAAATGAGATTAACGACGGCACCAGTTTTTGAATCTGAAAATGTTGGAACGATTAAAAGGGTTATTGAGAGCGGGCTCGGTTGGGGTTTTTTACCGGCCCATGCGATTCGAAAACAAGTTCGAAATGGTCGCGTTTCCCAAGTGCAGGTCGAGGAATTGAAATATGCGGTCAATATAAACATGTATTATCGACGAGATGCTAAAACACAGCAAATGCATGAAACCTTTTTTCAGGCCCTACACCAATATGCACTCAATGCTTGATTGCTCGCTTTAACTCAGTATCTTGGAATCGGATCTTAATTCCAATTCGTTTTTACAATAGGACTTCTTGTTTGAGGTCCATGCGGGAGGCGACAACCCTGACAATTTCTGCGGCCGTTTCCTCTAAAGCTCGATCCGTGACATCAAATATTGGCCATCGTTTGTTTTGTTTATAAAGGTTTTTCGCAAACTCAATTTCCTGGTGAATATGGGTCATGCTGGCATATTCGCCTCCAGGGTCTTGACCAAATTTTTCCAATCTTTTGCGTCGAATTCGGACCAATGAATCGGCGTCGATGATAAGGCCGACAATTTTGCGTTGATCCACCTTTTGCAACTCAGGGGGAAGTGGTGCGCCCACAACGAGTGGGATATTTGCAACTTTCCACCCTTTGTGACTCAAAAAAACAGACAGAGGGGTTTTGCTGGTGCGACTAATTCCCAATAGAATAATATCTGCCATGGCTAAGTCTGTTAAAATTTTTCCGTCGTCATGTTTGACAGTGAACTCTATGGCTTCAATTCTTTTAAAATATCTTTCGTCCACTGCTCTTAATATTCCTGCCGTATGACCCGACGGGGCTGAGCCAAGGTAAGTATCGAGCACGTTAAGAAGTGGTCCCATGAGGTCCACAACAGGAATTCCTTTACTTAAGGCGGTGGACGTGATTTTTCGGCGCATGGCTTCTGAGACCACAGTAAAGACAATTAATCCCCGTTTTCGTAAGATGTCCTCCATAAGGTGGTCAACTTGGGGTTCAGTACGAACATTCTTGCAACGAACAATATTGAGATCAAATTGATGGTATTGAACTAAAGCGGCTCGAACCATGGTGCTCGCAGTCTCTCCCGTTCCATCAGAAATAATATAGACAGTGTATATTTTTTTATCTTGATTCTCCGTCATATAATCCCTCGGAGTTTTGATTTATAGGTTCGGGAGGGACATGATGGCAATACTAATTATTTTTATTATCCCACCACTCTAGCCACATCTTTCGATTTTCGGCCACCGTGGTTTTTTTTGATACAAGTTTTTTTTGAGTCACCCTTTCTAAAGCCCGAAGGGCAAAGGGATGAAGGCGCGGATCTTGGTCCTTAAGCAAAGTGATGAGTTTGGCCTCCGAACCAGGTTGAGCAAACTGACTTAGCGCTTTAGCAATGTGGCGACGAACCCAAAGACTTTCTAGACCATTGAAGTTTTCGCGGCTGTTGAGTTTTTCCCATAATAGAGTTTCCTTTTCTCTTCCATTGAGGCGAGATAAATTTTGTGCCGCAGCTGTTCTGACCACGAGTGCGGGATCTGATAAAAGCTTTCCGCTTAACTCAACCGCAAAATCTCGAGATAAAGCAGGCAATGAAATTGCTGCTGCATTTCGGATATACCACTCTTCACTTTTGAGGGCCTCAAGAATAATTTGTTTTCCAAAGACAGAGTCCACATAGGGTGTTGTGGTAAGGGCTCGCCACCGCACCTCAAGACTTTCTTGGGGATTGAAAATGAGTTTTTGTAAAAGAGCCAGGGTGTGTTTGCTTTTGGACTTAAGAGCTTGAACACGATTTTCAAAGGGAAGTTTTAGAATTTCTTTTATCATGAGGATTTGTTCAGTTTTATCTTCTTTTAAAAGAGTGGAGTTGGGGATAGAAGCAAAACCATAGTTGATAGGAGAAGACCATAAAACTCCTAGGATAATGAACTGTATCATTCTATATAGGCTGTATAGGATTTTAATATTTTTTGAACGTCTCAATGGGTTCAATGGGTTCATTTTTTGTCCAATCAGTTATAAATATAATGTTTATTTATAACCATTTAAAAGCTTCTCATTTTTTATAGAGCTTTAACTTTGCAGTAATCTGTTGGCCTCCGAAGCCATTTTTTCCATATCAGCCTCTTCTTCTAATGCAGAGCTATTGCTTTCATTGAGCTCATTGAGGTCTTCAATTTCAGTCAACATTTTTAAAGTATCCACATCTCCACTTTCGTTTATGGAATCAAGGGGAGCTGTTGGGGAAGGGTCTTCAAGGTTTCCAGATTTTATGGAATCTGAGGTGTTATTTGAAGCGGCGAATTCTGTGAGTAAATCATCTTCTTCTTTTTCTGAGGCGGGGGATATGGGGGGTGAAGGTGAAAGTGATTTAACCTCCTCACGTGGAATTGCATTTTGCTTTTGCAATTCTTTTTTTAATTGGTCATTTTCCTCTTTGAGAATTTTTAGGTTGGCGATATCGTCTTCTAAAATGGCATATTCGGCGAGTCGTTGTTCTAGGGCTTGAATTTTCTCTAAGTCCTCGTTGGCTGAAGATGATTTTTTTATTTCAGTTTTGTTTGTTTCAATTTTTTCCTGGGAGTTTTGTTGTTTAAGAGATTGGATCTCTTGACGACTGGCTTCCAATTCTTTTTGCAATAGGAGCAACTGTGAATTCTCATCAGCAAATTTTGTAGATGAAAGTGGTGGGCTTTGAACTGACTTTTCCTGGGGAGCTATTTGGGCGGAGTGAGAATCTGTGGTGGTGTTTTTATCTGAACTTTTATTTTCTTGGACTTCCTTTTTTGTCGATCGATAGAATAAGGAATTTATCACAAGCCATAATGCCAGGCCGAGGAGAATAACGAGAAGCCATTGAATGACGGCTTCATTTTTCCGCAAGATAAAATGAATGAGTTTCTCGGTCACTTCAGACATAGACATACAATATTGTTGTCTCTTAAATAAAAAACGGTCAAATCAAAGCTTGAAGCTCGAGGCAAATAGGCCAGAATCACAGGCTTTTGTCGGTGCTTTACTTAGAATCTATTGCCGTGTCTGGCTCTTATTAAGAGCCAAGTAGGTTGCTTTTTCCGCTAAAATAAAAAAACCACACCAGCAGCAGCATAAACTCCATTGTGTTGGCCATCGCTTAAAAGTAAGAAATGATTTTTGATTCCTGCTTCCAACAAAAGTCCGACTTGTTTGAAGACATTGTAAATACGAGTGCCAGCAAATACGGTATAATCCAAAGATAGAGCGGACTCTTTAGAAATTTGTTTAAAAAATATACCCAGGCCAGCTCCAGCCCCAAAGTAGAGTGGAAACCCACTGGCAGCGTCAGGGAACGTAATAGCAGGAACAAAACTTATTTTTACAGCTCGACCTTCCTCCAGGTTGAAAGTGGTGACATCGCCCTTGAACAGAAGGTCCATGGAGCCAGTCCATTCCCCAATTTTATAAGTCACCCCGGCATTAAGGACTCCCACATCACGGTTTTTTTGAGTTCCCCAATTATAGGTGTCTTGATTTAAAAAACCACCCACCTGAAGAGAAAGATAACGGTTTCCTGTAGGGAGTGGGCTTTTTGTCGGAGCGCTCGTTGTTTTAAACCCTGAGGTTGTCTTTTTTTTAAAGTATTTACGAGCAGCCTCTGTACCTACTTTCGGAGAGGTTTTTTTTTCCGTGCTTTCTGTTACATTTTGGTTTTGTCCTACAGCGCTTTCTTCAGTGGTGTCTTCGTCACTGACTTCAACAGCTTGAGCAAACGCGCGATAAGGGGTTAGTGTCAGTGATCCTGCCATGAGGGTTATTACCAATACCAAGTAGATTCTGTTCACCTTAGGAGCTCCTTGTTGAAGATACAAATTGGTTTTATGACGTTTTTCTTGTTTTTTTAGGTAGAGTCAGTCCTTCTAAAAGTTTATCCGAAGTTCTGCAGGAATTGAAAATGATTTAATGATTTTTTGTTAAAAGTTATTAAAATCAATTTTGCGCTTTCTACTGATTTGATCTCAATATTGAAATGGGCATAAACTGAGCCGGACCGTTCCTTCACAAGAAATATCATCAATTGACGGAAGAGGGTTCTCGCTATAGAAGCATACCTTGTCTTTTTTTATAATAAATATAATTCGTAATAAACCATATAAAGAAGGGTATTATATTATGACGACAATTGGAGTGCCTAAGGAAATCAAAATTAGTGAAAACCGAGTGGGTCTCACTGAGGCCGGCGTTCGTCAACTGGTTGCAGAAGGACATACTGTTTTTGTTGAGTTAGATGCTGGTTTGGGAAGTGGTATCTCCAATGAAGATTACGAGAGGGCTGGGGCCAAAATTTTACCCACAAAGGCAGAAGTTTATTCACGAAGTGCATTGATTGTAAAAGTGAAGGAGCCGTTGCCAGATGAATATGATTTGCTTAGGGAAAACCAAATTCTCTACACTTATTTACATCTTGCAGCCGAACCCAAGCTCACTAAAGTTTTGTGTGAAAGAAAAGTAAAAGCGATTGCTTATGAAACCATTGAATTGCCGGATAGGACTTTGCCACTTTTAACCCCAATGAGCGAAGTGGCTGGTCGTATGGCCACCCAAATTGGGGCTTCTTACTTACAAAGAGACCATGGTGGAAAGGGAATTTTACTCGGTGGTGTTACTGGAGTGGATCGTGCTGAGGTTGTTGTTGTCGGGGGCGGGGTTGTTGGAGTGAACTCTGCAAAAATGGCGGTTGGTTTAGGAGCTGATGTAACAGTTCTTGATGTGAATCGTGCGCGTTTGGAATATTTGGATCATATTTTTCAAGGACGCATTCGCACTCTTTATTCAAATATGCAAAATATTGAAAGAGTTGTGACCACGGCTGATTTAGTTATTGGTGCTGTTTTGGTTACAGGTCATAAAGCGCCTACGTTGGTTTCTCGTAAAATGATACAAGCCATGAGCAAAGGAAGTGTGGTTGTTGATGTTGCTGTGGATCAGGGGGGATGTATTGAGACCTGCAAGCCCACTTCACACACTCATCCCACTTTTGAAGTGGACGGAGTGATTCACTATTGTGTTCCCAATATGCCTGGAGTGGTCTCTCGTACCTCAACCTATGCTTTGACAAATGCCACCTTTAAATATCTTTCCATGTTAGCGGAAGTGGGTGTGGAAGAAGCTGTGGCCAAGGATCGTGCTCTGTTCAAAGGGGTCAATGTGTATGGTGGTTATGTGGCTTACGAACCAGTGGCTCGCGATCTAGGTATGGAATATAGACCTTTAAAAATATAGGGCTCAATGGAAGGTAATGATTTTTTTCTAACTTTATTGTTGGGCGGGTCGGTCATTTTAGGGATCGTTGGTACGATTGCCTATTATTTTGCTCGTTATGGTTTTTCCACACCAGAGGAAAAATTAGAAAAAGATAAGCTTTCCCAAAAAAGCGAATTGGATCCGGTGACTGTTGAGTCACCGCAAAAGAACCCAGGGGATTCCTCTGCTGAAGTTAGACCTGCTGTCACGGCCCAGACTACAATTGAAAAATCTGCAGACACACTTAATGGAGCCTTGCAATCAACACGTCAGGGATTCTGGGGTCGAATTAAAAGAGCACTGCAGTCAAAACGTGTTCCCGATCAAATCAAAGATGAAGTGGAAGAAATTTTATTTACCAGTGATTTGGGAGTGGCCACAGTAGAAAAACTTTTGCGTGTTATTGAAAACCAGTTCCAAAATATGCCAGGTGATCCCGCTGAAACTGTTAGGGCCGCTCTACGCAATGAAATGATGCATATTTTTTCACAAGCAAAACCTGCGTTTGAAAATAACAAGAAGGAGTTGGCTGCAGAAAGCTCGTCTGTGGAAGGGGAAAAAAGAACAACAGAAGTTATCTTAGTGGTTGGAGTGAACGGGGCAGGAAAAACAACCTCCATCGGTAAATTGGCTTACCAGTTGGCTCAATCTGGTAAAAAGATATTGATTGCAGCTGGGGATACTTTTCGTGCAGCGGCTGGTGACCAACTTAAAGTCTGGTCTGATCGAGCTCAAGTTGAGATTTTTGCTCCGACTGGGGTTGAAGACCCCGCAGCGGTTGCTTTTTCGGCTTTAGAAAAGGGGCGCAGCCAAAATTTTGATGTGGTGATCATAGATACGGCAGGAAGATTGCACACTCAGAAAAATCTGATGGAAGAATTGAAAAAGGTAAAAAGAGTTTTAGCCAAATTAGATGGACAAGCTCCCCACCAAACGATTTTAGTTTTAGATGCCAATTCAGGTCAAAATGCGATTGTCCAGGCTCGTGAATTTCATCAGGCGCTACATCTGAGCGATGTTGTTCTAACTAAAATGGACGGTACAGCAAAAGGTGGTGTTGCATTATCCTTAGCTGTGGAGTTGGGACTTACGCCCCGTTGGATCGGTGTGGGTGAAGGAATTGAGGACTTAAGGGAGTTTAATCCAAAAGAATTTGTAGACGCCATAATATAGAGTCGTCATAATTACTTGGAGAATCGTTGTAGGGCGTCATGGTTTTTATAGAACATCCATAATTAATAAAAAGAACTATTAGTGGCAGAACATTCTTCCTTAATTATTACAATCGCTGGTGTTTCCATCTTTATGTATGGCATGTCACTGGCTTCTGACCATTTGGAAAAACTTGCAGCCAATCGAATTAGAGACATTATCACCACACTCGCTAAACAGCCTATTTGGGGAGTGTTTCTTGGCATGGTCCTCACCGTTATTTTACAAAGTTCTGGTGCAGTGACTTCCATGTTGGTCGGGTTGGGTTCTGCAAGGGTCGTCACTTTACCGCAAGTGATGAGTGTGATTTTGGGGACAGCCATTGGGAGCACTTTTACCGTCCAAATTATCAGCTTTAATGTGGCTCAATACGGATTGCCTCTATTTGCTTTTAGTTTTTTAGTTTATTTTCTTTCGCGAAGTCGCACTTTAACCCACGCTATGGCGGTGGGTATGGGTTTTGGTTTGATCTTTTGGGGCATGGAACTGATTGCTGCAGGGACCAATGAGCTTCGACATATTGAAAGTTTTGGAAGTCTGTTATCATCAATGAGTGCAAATCCATTTTACTGTCTCGTGCTAACAGCCATCATCACAGCCTTATTACAGTCCAGCGCAATCACAATTGGATTTGCCATGTCTTTAGCTTCCGCTGGATTAATCACTCTCGACGAGACCGTTTATTGGGTTTTTGGAGCCAATGTTGGGACGACAGCGACCGCTTTGGTGGCCTCCATTGGTGGGAATTTCATTGGTCGTCAAGTGGCTTGGGCCCATTGTTTTTATAAGTTAACCTCGGTCTTACTCTTTTTTCCTTTCGCCCATTTTTTATCAAGCTACTTTCAAACAGCCAATGTGGGTCGAGACATCGCCAATATTCATACGGCTTATAATTTATTGGCGGCGGTGCTGTATTACCCTTTTATTAAGCAAGGGGCTAATTTAGTTGCCAAGCTGTTTCCCCCCAACGAGTCTGAAAAGGAGTATTCAGTTAGGTACATACATAAAGGAGACTGGGAATCCCCATCCGTTGTACTGGCTCACGCAGAAAGAGAAGTGATGCGGATGGCAGATGTGGTGCAATCAATGATTGAGGATTCATTAAAAGTATTTCGTCGTGATGATCCCGATTTGGTGGAAAGCATTCGGCTGCGCGATGATCGGGTGGATTTACTCAATCGCGAAATTAATTTATATTTGGCACAACACTTGGAAGAGGCTCCTTCTCCTCTCCAGTTGGCTATGATTCACCTCATGAGTTATTCCACAGATCTAGAAGGGGCTGCAGATGTGATTGACAATATGTTACTGGATTTGGCTAGTAAAAAACACGCCATGAGAGTGGACTTTAGTGTGGAGGGGTGGCGGGAATTGGAAGAAATTCACATGGCAACGGTTCAAGTTGCTACTTTAAGTCTGAGTTGTTTTCAAAGACAAGATAATGAACTGGCTCGAAAGGTGCTTTTCCACAAAAGAAATATCCGGCGATTGGAGAAAAAATTTCGTGAAAGCCATATTTCTAGACTGGTTAAAGGGCGGCCAGAAACAATTGTGACTTCATCCATTCACATGGATGTTTTGGGGGAGTATCGTCGTTTGGCGGGATTGCTTTCTAACCATGTCTATACTTTGGTCAAAGAAGGTCAGGATTTAAACGATGTTAGTTCTTCTGACCCGACACTGGGAAAAAGCAACTGATACACTGCCCCATCAAGGGGGGTAATTTGACCCCCACCATCTTATAAACTAATAATGAAATATTACGCTGGTTTAGGTAGGCTGGATTAATAAGAAAGTTAAAAGATTAATTATATTTTTACATAAAGACATTTGGGTTTGAAACGTATTTTAGATAATCTTAACCAAGAAATAGGTCATTTTTTAGGTATCAATAGTGATTAAAAACAATCGGATTGAGGATTTTCTTATTTCATTTTTGTGCGGTAGCTTGCTGTTTTTTTTGCTTCCACCAACCTTCTAAGCCAGGAAAGTAATTTTAGGGTAGATTTTGATCAAACGATGGCCACGGAAAAGTGGTGTCGTTTTTTGGTCTACTAATTTTGTTAATCTGTGAAGAGTGGGTTATTGGAGTGTTTTTTGTGAGGAATCCTTGGCCAAAAGTGAAAGACAGTGAGTTTTCAAATAAAGCATTGCTGCGAAAACAGAATGGTGAAAAGTTAGAGGCTTTTTTTGCGTCTTCACCCCATGCCAAGACTCTTGCGGATCAGGAACTAGGCCGCCAATTGAAGTCAGTTCTTCTTCAGCATTTTTTTGAGATCCATCCGCCCCATTTTTTAGCCCATTATCGGGCCTTATCAGATGAACCAGATTGTTATGCGGAATTAAGTCAAATGAAAAATCTGCACCGGGTGTATCCTGTGATAAGGGGTCAGAGTTTGGAATTTTTTGAACCAGAGTCAGAAACAGCCTGGCAAAAAAGTAATTGGGGGTTTTTAGAACCCAATGTGAATTTAGCAAAGGCCGTTGATTTACAACAATGTCAGGTCATTTTAGTTCCCGGGGTGGCATTTGATCGCAGGGGTATTCGTTTAGGTCGAGGTCAAGGTTTTTACGATCGTGCTTTAGCACAGTTTAAAGGAAAAAAAATAGGTCTGGCTTATGCCGTTCAAGTTCTCGAGGAGTTTTTGCCTTGTGAACCCCATGATGTTGCCATGGACCTAATTATTACAAATCAATTTATCATTAAGGTGAAAGGATAAGTCATGTCACCGATTGTATTGACAGTATTAAGTGTAATGGCTGGTGGTGGGATTGGAGCTCTTGGGTTTTTATTTTATCGAAGAATGCTAGATGAAAAGGTTCGAAATGCAGCTCAAAAAGATGCTGAAAAGATTATAGCACGAGCGAAGAGCCAGGTTATAAAAATTGAAAAAGACGCAGAATTTAGGGCCAAGGACTTTGAAACTAGAGCACGAAAAAACCTGGAAAATGAACTCCGTAAAGAAAAACAAAAAATGCAAAATACCGAGCTTGTTCTCAAAGAAAAAGAAGTGAGGTTGGAAAGAGACTATAAACGTAAAGACGATGTTTTGCAGGGAAAGATTAAGGATTTAGACCTACAGACCCAACGACTGTCTGTTTCAGAAAAAAGACTTAAAGAAATGGATGAAAAAACTAAAATGCAGTTGGAAGAGTTGGAGTCTAAACTCCAATCTGTTTCTAATATGACGACGGGACAGGCTAAGGCAGAATTAATGCAAACACTAGCTGATACGGTGCGGAGTGAGGCTGCATTAAAACTGCAGAAAATTGAAGAAGAGGCTCTTCAAGAGGCGGATAAGAGAGCCAAAAGAGTGCTTTCGATTGCCATTTCTCGTTATGCCTCGGAGGTCACCACTGAGAGAACAGTTTCAACTATTCCTCTTACCGGTGATGAAATGAAGGGAAAAATCATTGGTCGGGAAGGTCGCAATATTCGAGCTCTGGAAGCTGCTTGTGGTGTGGATTTGATTATTGATGAGACTCCAGAAACAGTGATTATTTCTAGCTTTGACCCTGTACGTCGAGAAATTGCTCGACGTTCCTTAGCAAAATTGATTGAAGATGGCAGAGTTCATCCCGCGCGTATCGAAGAGGTTGTGGATAAAGTAAAGTCAGAGATTATGTCTACGATGAAGGATGATGGGGAAAAAGCGGCTTTTGATGTGGGTGTTCACGGATTAAATCCAAATATTATAAATATATTGGGTGGTCTACGGTATCGTCAAAGTGAAGGACAAAACCTTCTAACAAGTAGTTTAGAGGTCGCCCATATTGTGGGTCTTTTAGCGGATGAAATTGGGGCTGATAGTAAATTGGGCAAAAGGGCGGGTCTCCTTCATGCGATTGGACGAGGATTGGATCATTCCTATGAGGGAAGTTACGCTCAGGTGGGAGCTGAATTTGCCCGTAAACATGGGGAAAAAGAGGATGTTTGCCACGCCATTCGCAGTCATACCGGGGAGGTCCCAGCGCAAACCATAACCGCCCATCTCGTTCAATCTGCTTTTAATTTGGCTCGCTCGCGTCCGGGTGCCAGAAGACAAAATGTCGAGGCTTATGTCCGTCGTTTAGCAGATTTAGAATCCGTAGCGAATAGTTTTGATGGTGTGGCTCACAGTTATGCTATTCAGGCGGGGAAAGAAATCAGAGTTTTAGTTGATAGTGGTAAAGTTACAGATGAACAAGCCATTATGCTTTCTCGAGACATTGCTCGTAAAATTGAACGGGAACTAAATTATCCTGGCCAGGTGCGAGTCAATGTGGTGCGTGAAACACGTATCGTAGAGCATGCGAGGTAATGATGTCTTTTTTGCCTCCCAACGAACAGTTGACTCAGCTAAAAAAGGGTGTCGTCGATGTTATTTCAGAAAAAGAATTATGGGAGAAATTAAATCAATCTTTTTTAGAAAATAAGCCGTTAAGAATTAAAGCGGGATTTGACCCTTCGCGTCCCGATTTACATTTAGGTCATACAGTAATCTTAAATAAGATGAGACAATTCCAGAAATTAGGTCATCATGTTTTGTTTGTTATTGGGGATTTTACTGGATTGATTGGGGATCCCTCGGGTCGGAATGAAACGCGACCCCAGCTCAGTTCTGAAGAAGTCAAAGCAAATGCCCAAACCTACGCTCGACAAGTGTTTAAGGTTTTAGATCAAAATAAAACGGAAGTTATTTATAATTCTACCTGGATTAATTCTTTCAAACCGGGCGACTTTTTAAAACTTCAGAGTCAATACACCGTTGCCAGAATGTTGGAACGGGAGGACTTTACCCAAAGATTTAAAAATAACCAGCCTATCTCATTACATGAGTTTCTATATCCCTTACTGCAAGGATATGATTCTGTGGCTTTGAAGGCCGATGTGGAATTGGGAGGCACCGATCAACGTTTTAATCTTTTGGTGGGAAGAGAACTGCAAAAATCCTATGGTCAAAAACCACAGGTGGTTATCACGATTCCTCTCTTAGAAGGACTTGATGGCGTGCAAAAAATGTCTAAAAGTTATGATAATTATATTGCTTTGGAGGACTCGCCCAGAGAAATTTTCGGTAAAACAATGAGAGTGTCAGACCAACTGATGTGGCGTTACTACGAATTGCTGACAGATGAAACCGTGGAAAAGTTAGAACAAATGAAAAAAGAAGTGGCGGAAGGAAAGTTACACCCCAGAAGTCTTAAAGTAGATTTGGCAAAAAAGTTGGTCGAACGTTTTCATAGTACCGAAGGGGCTCAAATGGCCCACCAAGAATTTGAAAGAATTTTTGTGGACAAAGGGTTGCCGGATGAAATGCCACAACTCAATATGAATTTTAAAGAAGAAATTTGGGTGGGACATCTTTTCACTCAAGCAGGACTTGTGAGCTCTACAAGTGAAGTGCGAAGACTGGTTTTAGGTGGTGCCATTGAAATTGATGGAACAAAAATTGTGGATCCCCAATTGAAACTAAAATTAAGTGTGGGCAAAGAATTGATACTGAAAGCCGGAAAAAAGAAATTTGCCAAGGTGAAAGTTATATGAAAGTCAAATTCGTACCTCTTAATGTTGAACTGGAGATCAAACCCAATCAATCAGTTATGAAATTGGCCCATGAGAACAATGTAAATATAAATTCAGTTTGTAATGGCATGCCCTCTTGTGCAGAGTGCAGGGTTCGAATCGTGGATGGGGAGTATAATGTTCCTCCGCCCTCATCCAAAGAATTAAGTTTAATTGGTACAGGTTACTTTATTGATCAAAGACGGTTGTCTTGCCAATTATATTGTTTCGGTGACGTGACCATTGATGTGAGTGAGCAGTTGGAAAAAAACAAAGAGGGTTCTGTCCCAAAGAAGTTCTTAGCTCGAGCAAATAAGGAAAAAGCCGAAGATTACAACTCTATTGGAGATGTTTTGATCGAAGAGGATCAAGCCCTGATTAAGCAGGCTGAAGTGGAGGCTGCGAGAGAGACTCAAACCCCTGAAGCTCATCAGAACTTGAACCCTTCAGAGAGGAGTAGTGGGGGGAAGAGTTCAAACCAGAATCAAAAAAAATTTAATAAACCGTCAAATAAAAATTTCCCTCAGAACTTTCTTAAGAACTCATCAAGTAACAGGAGCTCAACTAATAATTCTCAAAAAAAAAGGTCTTCTTTTAATACAAAAGAATCTTTCCAGCATAAGAACCGAAGTGAAGCGCCAAACAGTTTCCCTAAAAAATCAGAGGGTTCTGAAGAAAAAAAATCTCTGCGTCAATTTTTAAAGAGGAATGGGGGTAAATAACCCGGTGGATTCTTCAAGTTCAAGTAGCTCCCCTTTTTCCAAATCAAAATAAATTCCCATGAGATTGAGTCCACGATTTTTAATGGCTGTCTCGACAAAAGGAAAAGTATGAAGGTTTTCAATAGAAGTCCGCAGACTTTCTAATTCACATTTTTTCCATAAAAGAGTTGGGTCACCGCTTTCTTCACTTTGAAGCGCTCTTTCCTTGGCAGGCTTGGCCACCTTCATCCATTGTTGGACAAAACCACCGGCATGACATTCTTCAGGGAAAAGAAGGGCTCTAATTCCACCGCATTGCCTGTGTCCAAAAACAATAACAGTTTCGACCTGAAGATTGACCACTGCAAATTCAATGGCTGCACTAACCCCATGGAATCCTCCGCCGGATTCGAAGGGTGGAACTAAGTTAGCTACGTTTCTAACCACAAAAATTTCACCTGGTCCTGCGGAGGAGAGTATCGCAGGGTCGACGCGAGAGTCAGAGCAACCAATGATGAGAGTTTTGGGGACCTGTCCCTGATTTGAGAGTTTTGTGTAGGTAGTGTCCTCGCCTAAATAAAACTTTTCCCGGAAGTGGCGAAAACCTAGAATGAGCTTAACAATTTCTTTTTTTGGCATAAATTAACTTTATTTCTTCTTCTTTAAATTGGCGCGGCGAAGGGCTCGCTCCACTTGAATTTCACGATCTATGCGATACAAAATGACTTTTTCTTCAAGACCATCTGAAATGACTGTTTCGGGTTCAGAAAAAAAATCCCTTTGCACCTTCGCATCTTTCCGTATGTTGACTTTGATAGCCGGACGCCTGCCTAAACTGCCTTTAATAACCCGTATAATCAAGCGAGAAGAATAGCCACTTGCATAGGGAACGGTAATGTGAGGGGCCTGCCAAGCTTCCGATCCTTTGAGTCGATCGGTTTCAATGAGACCCGTATCCATATTATTAACTCTGAGAGGGTAGTTGTTCGGGGATTGCAACGCCATGAGTGTGGCGCGCCAAACATCTTCTATGGGGAAGTAGTAAACTCTTTCCTGTGGACCCAAGGCCGGCTTGGGTCCGGCCCTTTCTTCGAATAAAGCACAACCAGACAAAAAAAGAATAGAAGTGAATGCAAAAACAGCAATCAAAAAGCTACAAATAGCTCGCCCTTGGTGCTTTTGACTATTTGATCTCCACCATGTTTCGGGAAACATGAGTGACGGTCGAGTTATTACCGACATTACTACTCCCTAAAAATAGAACTTCCCATCTATAGTACGAAGCTTCTCCAACTCTCAAACTGGGAAGATTCGGTAGTACTATTTGTGAGCTCCAATTGGGGACCCACAACTCCCAAAGTTTAGTGCGTTGTTCAGCCTTATTATTTAATGTAATCGCAGAGTAAATGACAAGTATTCCAAGTGGCTGAATCGCATTATTAAGAGGAGGCGGACTTAAACTTAAAGCGGTACCATTAACCCTGGGTTCATCCACAAGGTTTAGGAGATTGGGCACCGATGGTGCGGGTTGGGAGTTTGCTTTCGGATGAAGTGCTAAGCTGAACTGATTGAAGTTCACTTGTTTGCTTTGATTTCCTTGAGTCTTAAAGAGGTCGTACAAAATATCTGTGGGGATACTCAGGCTTTCCATTGAAGTGGGATCAAGGGGTTTGTCATACTGGAGGCTAAAATTGAAATTGCTTTTTTCTTTAAAGAGAACAGATAAAGCTTGAGCGTCGACAGCGTTTTCCGAAATTTTTAAAGCTTTTGTTTCATTGCTTTTCAGTCTTTTTACATCCGAAGGGATAAGAATATTGGTGCCGGCAATTTTAGATAAGGCAACAGTGAGAAGTAGGTCGTCACCCGCTAAATTTGGTGCTTTCGCATTGATGGAGCCACTAAAATTGATACCGGAAACAGGAATATTCAAATCTTGAATCTTATTACTTACATCGATTTTGACCAGGTTGCTTTTTAATAAACTTATATAGTTTATAAGGTCGTAGGCTGGAACCCCTCTGCGATATTGATCAACCACTTGTGAGAGTGGAAATTGGCCATGAAGGGCCAGGAATTGGTAAGAGCCTGGTTTGCGAACAGACATCCTAAATGTGGGTTTATTGAGCGTAATCGGGAAAAAATAGGACTCTCTTTGTTCAGGGAAAGCGACGTTTGCTGGGACTGCAACCTCTTGGTTTAGAACCGTGATGATGTCTTTTTCACTACTGATCAGAGAACCCAGGTCAAAAGAAAGAATTTGATCTTCTGCAATGGCGGGCATAATAACGCCCACGTCTACTTTACCATCACCATTTTTAATGTTGCTGAACCCGGACAGGACTCCTTGGACCTCAATCTTCTGATTTCCATCAGCTTCATTGATTTGTAATTGTTCCCGGGTAGGGCTGACCTGATAGTAAGTGGTGCGAACTAAATCATTTCCTTCTAAAGTCACAGTTTGTGGAGACTTCCATTCTGTAGGTACGGTAAACTCCCCGCGACCGTTTGTGACTAAAACAACCTTTCCCCCTGAGCCGTCGGCGTCACTGATTGATTGCCATGATTCGTGGAATCCAATTTTTGAGGATTGAGTTTCAATTGTGACTTGGACCTGAGCTCTTGGCTGATTGTAATTGTCTACGACCTTCATCACTCTTGCATGGCTCATAGTTGCAAGACCCATAATAATACCGACTGTGAAGACTGAGTTCATGTTCCCCCCTAATCCGAACAACCTCTTATTCATTTCTTTCGCTCTTTTTCTATTTACAATGACAAGAGTTGCCGGAAAATTTTGATTGTTTCTAAATTGAAAAAAATTCAAGTCTGCTTTTGGGGCAAGGTCAAGTTGAATATAAAATTATTTTTTTAATAATAGTTTCGCAATGGAGGGGCTAAAAACCTATTCGGAGCAGCTGTGGTGCAACAGTTTCTAATAAATACTTTGGCGCTTCTTCTGCAAGATTTAGAACCCAAGGTGTTGTTTGGACTTTTTTGAAGATTTCTGAAAATACGGCAAACAGCAATTGCGTTCAAATAAAACCTGGCTCGCAGAAACAGATGATTGCTATGAGCGAGCCACCGATGGGATATATAACTATTTAATCTCTTTATGTAGGGTGTGTTGACGGAGGAAAGGATTGTATTTCTTTTTCTCCAATCGCTCTGGATGGGTCTGAGTGTTTTTCTTAGTAGTGTATCTTGATACTGGTTTTCCAGCTTTTCGAGCCTCAGTGCACTCAAGGGTTATAATTCTAATTTTACCTTTTTTCTTTGCCATTGTTCCTCCACGAGAAGAGGGTCGTATACCTTCTTTGCTCCAGGAAAACAAGAGTTCTCAGTTTAAAATCAATTTAAAAAAGTGATGGGTCTGTTCGGTTGTGCCACTCAGCTGCTACTGACTCCAAGGTTTTTAAAGATTGAGGCAATTGAGCCAGATAGAGGAAGATTGCAACGAAGGTAGGAATGGGATCCAAGATGCTACATTGCGGGTGGATCAGGTTCTAATTCTATTTATTGACTACTGTTTTAATAAATAAAAAACCCCCTGAAATAAATCAGGGGGTTTTTCTTCTTCAGGAAGAAGAAGCTGGAGGCCATCAATTAATTGTTACCGATCAATCAATCGAATATCTATAGGTGTACCATGCTCACCACGGACGTAAGCATCGCGAAGTTTTCTCCAGTCACATGAACCAACTTCGCTACGAGATTTGTGACCTGTGAGTGTACCATGAACGACATCCACCACCCCGACGGCAATTTTCGCTGCAGTACCTGGAATGTTTAGAACAGCACATGCCACGCCTGATACGCCAGTCGCGGCGTAGTAGTGCGCGGTTTCGGCTCTACCTTGTAGAAGAGAAGCTAATACACCAAAAGGTGAAATAACCGCTGCGCCTACAGCATCAGTTTCCCTTTTTACTCCATCAGCCAGCGCTGACCCACCAACGAAAACCACTTGGCCTGTTGTGTCTGTCACAATGGAGAAAACAGTTAGGACTTCGCGAACCAAAGGTACTTTACCGGTGCGAGCGGCTAAATCGCTGAAGGCATCAGCGATATATCCAAACTCACCTCCTAAAACTTGGGTCGCAAACATCACTAAGTTCTCCGTACTTCCGCCCTGAAGATTGATTAGAGACACGGCGAGCCCACCCGCAAACATCACCAAACAACCAGCCTTGCCAGCAGGGCCTCGAAATTCACTAACACATTGTTTGGCTTCAGCACTATTTGCGACAAAACGTCTTGCCTCTTTATCAAGTAATTTACCACTGTTTGCAAAGTAGCCAACGGTTTCTCCAGCAATAAGAAGGGGAGCTCCCGCAAAGGGTCTTATAATAGCTGGTACTTCAGCGGCTTCATCTCTTAGTTTTCTTCTGAGCTCGGCAGTTCTTTCAGCAGATTCAGCGTCCCTATTACTACTGTGAGTATTTTCCGGTGGCCAATAACCCACTTCGTCGAGTTCCCCACTTTCAGCAGCCACATGAAGACTGCCCGCACTTATTGCTAATAAAATAAGCAATTTTTTTATCATCTCCCTCTCCTTTTTTGTTTTTATTTTTTAAGAAAAAAATTTTTCTTGTTGGGCAATTTCAATTAGCAAAGTCTGTGCCGTCTTCAATGGGCTTTATTTTTGAAAGAAGACAAATTACCGAGGAAAATTTCCTTGGTGATTTGAAATAATGTTTAATGCTTTGAATTATTTTATAAATAAATTATATTTATAAAATAATTCAAAGCAAATTGGTAGATGATAAAATTTTTAAATAACACTTTACGGTTTGACACAAACCTTCTTCCAAAGACTCGCAAATTAAAGCGTGACCGATAGAGACCTCATCTATTTGCGGAAGGCTTTGAAGAAAAGCGTATAAATTAAATTTATTTAAATCATGTCCCGCGTTAAGTCCTATTCCAATGGTGCTTATTTTTTGAGCACAGATTTTGTAATTTTCAAGTGTCTCCTGTTGCATCGATGTGCCAAAATTATCAGCATATTTTTCCGTATAGAGTTCGACTCGATCGGGTCGAATGAAAGTTAGAACATCGAGATCTTTTTTGGTAAAGGAATTGGGATCAATAAAAAGGGAAACTCTTATCCCTGATTTTTGCAGTTGGGTGATCACTGGGTGGAGTAGTTTTTCACAATTAGAAATTTCCCATCCGGCCTGGGAGGTCAATGCTTCTGGCTTATCAGGTACCAGAGTGACTTGATGAGGGCGAACTGAATCCACAAGATTTAAGAAGTCAGCACTGGGGTAGCCTTCCACATTGAATTCGGTTTGAGAACTATTTTCCAGATTGAATTTTTGCACCAACTGATGAAGTTCGATCACATCTTGTTTTTTAATATGACGAGCGTCGGGACGGGGATGAACGGTAAGCCCATGAGCGCCCCACTCAAGAATTTTTTTGCCAAAGTATAAGAGATTGGGTTGATTTTTTCCGCGAGAGTTACGAAGCGTGGCGAGCTTATTTATGTTCACACTTAATTTGGTCATGGAGTATTCCTTCAAGGATTAATGTTTTGCTTCATAAAGAGCTTGTAACAGAAGTCCATCTCTTAATCCGCAGTGGGTGGTTTGGACTCTTTTAATATTCAGGAAATTTAAAATTTCAAATAATAAAACGGCTCCACTGAATATTGTTTCTGTTCGGCGTAACTCCATGCCTGGTAAACGGAGAAGTTCAGTTTTTGTCATAAAGAGCATTTCTTCAATAAGTTGCTGTAAATCATTTTGCGTGAAACAGAGCTTTGACTGAACTTTATTTTTTTTACTTGTCGCGTTTAAGGGTAAAGTTTGACGTACAAATTTAGGATCCAAAATGCGGGCTAGAGCGCGAATGGTTCCGCTGGAACCAATCCCCAAAGTGAGGTCGTTTTTAGAAAATCGACCCAAAGATTTTTCCAACTCTAGTCCGATCCAATGGCGCATTTGGGATAAATGGGCCAAACGATGGGAAAGATGATGGCTTTGAGGGTGGGGTAAAAACATTTGTTGCAGTCGAAAAGCCCCAAGAGGCAGGCTTAGTTGTTGTTTGGGGCGAATTTGTGCAGGCTTTTTGTAGGGGAACAGTTTGAATTTTTTCTTATCAAACAGAGATATTTCAGTGGAACCACCTCCTATATCAATGAGACAAAAGGGGTTGGATTTAGGGGCGTCAAAGTGGAGAATCCCTTGGGCGATAAGTTGGGCTTCTTTTTCGCCACTGATGATCTGAATTTTGATACCACTCTGGTTCATAATGCGTCGTATCACTTTGTTTGCATTCTCAGCTTCTCTGAGGGCTGCCGTGGCAGCAGCATAGATGGTTTCTACAGAAAACTGATCGGCCAAGTGGCGGTATTTGGTAAAGGCGTTCACTAGTCGTCGGACCACGCTTTTTTTCAGTCGACCGGTTTGGTAAACACCCTGTCCTGGTCTTAGCATGAGCTTCTTTTTGTAGAGGCAGTGGATTTGTCCAAGGTTCTCTTCATAAAGAGCAAAGCGAACTGAATTGGTTCCTAAATCAACTATTCCAATGCGCATGTAATTCTCAAAGATATCATAGGGTTATTTTTTCCAATGGGAGTGAAATTGTCAAAAATTAATATTAACTAAAATCTGACGTGAAAAAGACGTGAATTCTAGCCTATAAGGGTGGTAAGCCAGAGCGCCAGGAGATTTTAATGAATGTTTTAAGAAATTTAACTAGGAATAGGTCCCGAACATTACTGGGTTGTTTGATAGTTATTTTTTTGAGTCAGTATTGTTTACAAGGGGGAGCTGCAACCCTTTCTATTACCGGTGGGGGATCTACATTTGCAGCGCCTTTATACTCCAAGTGGGCGGCCAATTATCGAATGGTGGATGAATCTGTTGAGATTAATTATCAACCCACCGGGAGCTCCGCTGGAGTCCGTCAATTTGTGGCTGAAACCACCTTTTTTGGCGCCTCCGATGATCCCATGAAAGAGAATGAAATAAAGCAAGCCAAGTGGCCGATACTTCAAATTCCCACAGCCATTGGTGCGGTTGTGATCACTTATAATTTACCGAGTGTGACAGTGAGTTTGAAGATGGATGGTGAACTGATTGGCGCCATCTTCTCTGGCCAAGTGACTCAGTGGAACGATGTAAGGATTCAAAAATTAAATCCCAAAGTCGCCCTTCCCAATCTTCCTATAACTGTTGCTTATCGGTCTGATGGAAGTGGAACGACTGCAGTCTTCACGGAATATCTATCGCTGAAAGCTAAAGATTGGAAAGATAAGTTTGGACAGGGAAAATCCATTAAATTTGCTGTGGGATTGGGCGGTAAGGGAAATGACGGAGTCTTGGGATTGGTGCGGCAAAATCCGGGCGCCATTGGCTATATGGAAATGACATTTGCAATGGCTAATAAATTAACTATGGCAAGCATTAAAAATAATAACGGTATTTTTGTGGAGCCCTCAGTGAAAGCTTTAACGGCAGCGGCAAGTGACATCACTAAAATCAAAGATATGAGGGTCTCTCTGCTCGGGAGCCTTGACAAGGGGTCATATCCTATAAGCTCTTTTACTTACATTCTTTTGCGACAAAAAATGCAAAAAGAGTCAGGACAAAAATTGATTGGCTTTTTAAATTGGGCTTTGAATCAGGGCCAGACGACAGCAACCGAATTGCACTATGGGGCTTTACCAAAAATTTTTCGTGAGGCCGCTCTAAAAAGCCTCAGTACTGTGAAATTTGAATAGAATGTTTTTACGTTACAAAAGAACTTGTTTGGCGAAAATTAAAGCTCTGGATTTGAATCCAAAATTACGCAATCAGAGAGACCAAACTCAGAGCCTGTCTCCAAAGAAACCCAAACCACCAAAGAAAAGTGAAATCCATTTCGCGGATCGTGCCTTTTATTATGGATTAAAAATCACTTCATGGGGAATTATTTTCCTCCTCTTAAGTATGGTGGTTTTGATTTTTAAGATGTCTTGGCCCGCCTTGCATCACTTTGGTTTCCGGTTTTTTTTCAATACAGAGTGGAATAGCGTAACTCAAGAGTTCGGGGCCCTGGCGCTTATCCATGGGACTCTTTTTACTTCTTTGGGAGCTCTTATATTGGCCGTTCCCGTTGGGGTGGGAGTGGCTCTTTTTTTGAATGAAATAGCCCCTCGTCGTTTGGCTCATGCGCTTTCTTTTTTAATTGAAACTTTAGCGGCTATCCCTAGTGTGGTTTATGGTTTTTGGGGACTTTTTGTTTTGGTGCCTTGGTTACGGCAAAGCCTTCAGCCTTGGCTAGTGGATCACTTTTCCTGGATGCCCTTGTTCAAGGGTTACCCCTTAGGAGTGGGAATCATGGCGGCCAGTATTGTATTGGCTATTATGATTGTTCCTACCATAGCCTCCACTTGTCGGGAAGTTTTTAGGGCTATCCCACAGTCCCATCGTGAAGCTGCACTGGCATTGGGCGCGACGCGATGGGAAATGATCTGTTTAGCAGTACTAAAAGCAGGAATGTCTGGAGTTATTGGCGGTATTATCTTGGGGTTGGGGAGAGCTTTAGGGGAAACCATGGCTGTGACCATGGTTATTGGTAATCGTATTGAGTTGAATTGGTCTCTTTTAGCGCCGGCACAAACCATGGCGAGTGTTCTAGCCAATCAATATGCGGAGGCCGACAGTGACCTTCACTTATCTGCGCTGACGGGGGTAGGACTCACACTTTTTGCTGTTTCTATATTGGTGAATGGCGGGGCTCGATTTGTTGTCTGGCGCATTGAGAGAAAATTCAGGGGCGCCAAATGAATTTTAAAAATTGGACCTATTTGCAGCGAAGAATTATAAATTGGATGGCTAAGATAGTATTGTTTTTGTTTACATTTTTGGCCCTTTTACCTTTGATCATGATTTTATTTTATGTTCTTCGTCAGGGGGGAAATGTTTTGAGTTGGAGTTTTTTAACTACGCTCCCCGGACCTACAGGCTCTACAGGAGGAATGGCTAACAGTATTGTCGGCAGTCTAGTCATGGTTGCCTTAGCCAGTATTGTTGGAATTCCTCTGGGCATTGTGTCTGGAGTTTATCTCAGTGAATATGGTGTGGGAAAAACAGCAAATATTTTACGGTTTTCTTTGGACTTATTAACCTGTGTTCCCTCGATAATTGTAGGAATTTTTGTTTATGGGATTGTGGTGATTCGCTATGGGTTTTCGGCCTATGCGGGGGCTTTTTCTTTAGCGTTAATTATGCTTCCAATTGTGGCTCGCAGTAGTGAAGAGATTTTTAAACTAATGCCGGGGCACATACGGGAAGCAGGCTTAGCTTTGGGTTTATCTCGTTGGCGAGTGATTCTACAAATACTATTGCCTGGCTGTAGAAAGGCTGTTTTGACTGCAATAATGTTGGCTGTTGCACGAATATTTGGTGAGACCGCGCCACTTTTATTCACGGCTCTGGGAAACCAATTTTACGCTCGTTCTTTAAGTCAACCCACAGCGTCTATGTCGGTACAGATTTTTAATTGGGCTCGCAGTGGTTTTGCAGATTTAGAACAACAAGCTTGGGCCGGATCTTTTGTTTTGGTTACGTTGATTTTATTTATGAATTTAGCCACTCGTTTTTTGGGGCGGGTGAGGAGTTAGAAGAATAATGGGAGTTGAAGAAGCACAAAAAAATCCTGTACTGCGAACGGATGAATTACAGGCCTACTTTGGTCCTTTCCATGCGGTTAAAGGGGTCTCTGTAAGTATTTTTCCTAACCAAGTTATTGCTGTCATTGGGCCTTCAGGCTGTGGAAAGTCCACCTTTATTCGCTGTTTGAATCGATTGCACGAAGAAACTCCAGGGGCCAAAGTCAAAGGACAGGTGTGGTTGGAAGGAAAAGATATCTACGGTAAAGGAGTGGACCCAGTTTTAATACGTCGTCGTGTTGGGATGGTGTTTCAAAAACCCAATCCCTTCCCTGCCCTTTCCATTTTTGACAATGTGGCTATTGGACCTAAATTAATGGGCCTTCGTCGTCGTGCTCTTCTTGAAGAAAAAGTGGAACAAAGTTTAAAGCAAGCTGCACTTTGGAATGAAGTTAAAGATAAGTTAAACAAATTGGGAACAAGCCTTTCTGGGGGGCAACAGCAACGGTTATGTATAGCTCGAGCTCTGGCAATCAATCCACCAGTGATTTTAATGGATGAACCCACAAGTGCGTTAGACCCAATCTCTACCGCACGGATTGAAGAGTTAGTACAAGAGTTAAAAAATCGCGTGACTGTTATAATGGTGACTCATAACATGCAGCAGGCCTCAAGAATTTCAGACAAAACAGGATTTTTTTTGTTGGGATCAATGATTGAGTATGGGGATACAGTTCAAGTTTTTACCAAGCCTAGGGATTCTCGTACCGAACAATATATAACCGGTCGTTTTGGGTAAGAATAATTTATGATTCGACATTTTGAAATTGATTTGCAAGGAATAAAAGCCCTTGTTCTCGCAATGGGTGGAACTGTGGAAAAAGCTTTGGCGGAAGTTTGCCAGGCTTTATTCACTCGTGATCCCCATCGCTTGGCGGAAGTTCATTTGCAGGAACAAAAAGTAAATGATTTGCAAATACAGGTGGACAATTTGTGCGTGCAATTGATTGCAAAACAAGCTCCTGTGGCGAAGGATTTGCGTTTGGTCATTGCCGCAATAAAAATCAATACGGATTTGGAGCGCATGGGAGATCAAGTGGTGAATATTGCACACTGTGCTGCAGACTTATTTTTGCAGGGACAGGCGATCAAAATGCTTCCAGATCTTTTAAAAATTTCAGAACGGGTTCGCTCCATGGTGCGGGATAGTTTGGACGCATTTGTTCGTCGGGATGTGAGTCTTTCCCAAGAGATTTTAAAAAGAGATGATGAAGTGGATCAGCTTAAGGATAAAATCATCCAAGAAATGGTGTCCTCCATGAGATTGAATACCGAAGAGATTGAACCTTCTTTAGGGATGATAACCATTGCAAGAAATTTTGAACGATTGGCCGATCATGCGACAAATATTGCAGAGGAAGTTATATTTTTAGCAACAGGGGATGACGTTCGCCATGCTAAAAATGATTAAAACAGGATTCTAGATAAAATGACGAGGTAGGGGAAAATGAAGGAAATTTTAAATAAACAAGAATCATTTACTCCAACTTTAATGACAAGCAATAAACATATTTTGGTAGTAGAGGACGAGCTCGAGATCCGCGAACTTATCTCTTTGCATCTTCGTCGAGAGGGTTTTTTTGTCAAGGAAGTCGAAGATGGAAAACAAGCTCAATCATGGCTAGATCAATTTGAATTTCAATTGGTTGTTATTGATTGGATGCTTCCGGAACGAAATGGTTTAGAGGTCACGCGTTGGATGAGAACTCAGCCTCGTTATGATCATTTACCTATTTTGTTTGTTACAGCTCGATCGGCTCCAGAGCACATTGCGACGGGTTTAGATGCCGGGGCCGACGACTATTTATGCAAGCCTTTTGATACGCTGGTCCTCATGGCTCGGGTTCATGCACTCCTACGGAGGAACCAGTGGTTGCAGCAACAAAAGAAGTTTAACCAAACTCAAGCAATACCAAAAAGTAGAGAATTGAGGGTGGGGGAGCTTTTATTGCTTCCAGACTCTTATGAGAGTTTCTTGCAAGGGGAAAAACTGGATCTCACTCGATCTGAATTTCGTTTAATGGAGGCTTTATTCAGTCATCAAGGTAAAGTTCTTTCAAGGGAAAAGTTGATTGAAGAAATTCAAGGTGAAGGGGTGAATGTGGTGGGTCGAACTGTAGACACTCATGTGTTTGGTATTCGAAAAAAACTTAAAGAGTATGCGGATCTCATTGAAACCATTCGTGGTGTGGGTTATCGAGTTCGATTCCTTGACGTGGAAAAAAAATGAATTTTTCAGCTCCTTTTCCTCGGCGGCTTTTTCGTTGGCTCTTTTTTAAACAAATATTAGTTACATCAGCATTGCTATTATTAGTCGATGGCCTCATTTATTTATGGCTTTTGCATCAAAATTTTAATCAAGAATCATTTTTAATGGGACGAAAGATAGTTTTAGTCACTCTGGGGGCATCAGCGGTGACGGTGGTAGCTATTTCCTTATGGATGGCGGGGCGACTTATTTTTCCCTTAGGTCGTTTGTTAGCCAAAATTCAACGCATCCAAAGATTTCCCCTCGAAGAAGGAACAGAAGAAGAGTTATTTGGTTCCGATGAGCCTGGGGAATGGTATGAGTTTGAGAGAGCTCTGGGTGAATTGAGTCGAGATTTACAAATAAAAACAATTCGACTTTCCCGAGAAAAAACCGAATTGCGAACCATTATGGCTGCCATTAATGAAGCTGTTTTGGCCATTGATCAACATTTCAATATCTTATTTTATAATTCTCAATTTGCGCTTCTCTTTCAGCCAAAATCGGAATCAGGGGATTTAGAGGATGAGGTTTTAAAACAAAGTCTTAGCGAAGTTTTAAGGGCTCCAGATATATTATTTGCCTATGAATCTAGTTTAAAAAAAGGAATTCATTGTCGGGTAAATGTTCAGTTGCAAATGAGCGATCGCCTCGAAAAAAACTTTCAAGTTTCTGTGGCACCTTTAAAGAAAAAACACAATCAAGAAATTTATGGAGCGGTGGCTGTTTTTCATGATGTGACCGAAATGAAAAAGGCCGAACAAATGCGTGTTGAGTTCGTGGGAAATGTCTCCCATGAATTAAAAACCCCTCTGACCTCCATTAAGGGGTATTTACAAACTGTCCAAGCGGATCTATCCAAATTTACCCAGTGTTCTCAACCGATCCCTGTTCAAAATGGAAATGAGATCAAATCCTTCTTAAATATCATAGATCGCAATGTGGAGCGATTGGCCCATCTTGTAGACGATCTTTTAGATTTATCTATTTTACAATCGGGAGCGAAATTAAATAAAAAAAATATGGATTTGAAGTCCCTTACTGAAATTGTTTTAAATCAAGTGGACGGTCGTTTTCACACTGTGAAAAAGAAATTCGAAATAGAACAGCTTTATGGGGATGAAAGTCGCGTGGAACAAGTTTTAAGAAATCTTTTACAGAATGCAGTTAGATATGTTCCTCAAGGTGGAATTATTGAAATCAGTTGGACGTTGGGTCAGTTCAATGTGGAGTTACATGTCAAAGATGATGGACCAGGAATTCCCTTGCAAAGCCAGGCTTTTCTTTTTGAACGATTCTACCGAGTGGATGAGGCACGCTCAAGGCAAGTGGGTGGGTCTGGTATTGGTCTTTCCTTGGTTAAACAAATCATGCAGAGTCATGGGGGAGAGGTCCAAGTAAAAAGTGAATTTGGCTCAGGAGCAGAATTTATATGTAGTTTTCCTCTTTCAAGAAAAAATCGGACTCAGAAAGAGTTGTTATTTTAGAAAGAAAGATTCCTGCATTCCAAAACAGGAGCCTATAGGAGAGGTATTCAGTATTAACTAGAATAGACTGTTATCAATTGCAACAATAGACAGTTATCAATTGGAACAGGTTTTAAAAAAATTGAAACGCTTTTTCTTTTTATGGGTGTGATAAAAACTTATGGAATATACAATAAAAGTTTTCATTCCTGGTGCCGATGAGTTGACTCTAAAAATAGAGAAGGATACCCAAGGTTTAGTTGTTTCAGCTGGATTGCAAGGCATCGGTGGACCCGAATTGTTGACCTTGATGCAAGAATGGCGCCCCCACCTTGTCGATAGAATAAATAAATCAATTTTACCCGAAGGTAACAGCTCTGGGGAGATGATGTTGCGGGAATTGATTCTGCGTTCTCGTTCTCAATGGAATCCCCCCCAGATAGAAGAAGAACTTTGCCACTGCCGGTTTGTTAAAAGAGATCGAGTGGATCAGTCGATTCTTTTAGGGGCTCACACGCCAGAAAAAATATCCCTATGGACTACAGCCAGTACAGCTTGTGGATCTTGTCGAAAGGATGTCATAGAATTGTTGCAGTATCGTCTGCAAAAGCCAGCCTAGTCATTAACGATTTAAATCTTTTTAGTAGAAAGAACTTCGAACTTTAAAATTTGGTTGCTGCTCTAACGACGATTTTTAAGTCGATTGTGTAAGAGCTCAACCACACGGTTTTTGACCTGATCGTAATTCCCTTTGATTGTGGCGCCTGAGGCAAACATATGCCCACCTCCTTGGAACTCTTCTGCAATGCCAAGAACTTCAATCTGACCTTTGCTCCGTAAACTCATTTTGTACTCTTGAGTGGCATCTTCTCTAAACAGTGCAGCGGCCTGCAGTGAGTTGATATTCATGATCATATCAATAACATCTCTAGAGTCATCCATGTCCAGGTTGTGTTTAAGAATATCGTCACGACGCAATTTTAAAACAGCAATTTGATTGTGAGCAAAATACTCAATTTGACTAAATGCTAGGGCCAAAAAAGAAATTTTTTCTTTGGTATGGGTGGCAAAGAGATAGCGATGAATTTCCTCTGCATTATGAATGTACGTAAGAAGTTCCGCTGCAATAAGGTGACTGTTGGGTGAGTTTCGTACAAATCGATAAAGCTGAGTATCAAAGGTGATACTGGTATAAAGAGCTCGAGCAATGGATTCATCGAAATGTAAATTAAGTCCTTTAAGTATGAAAAAGGCGATCTCACCGGTGCTAGCAGCTTGAGTTTCGATGTAAGAGTTTTCTGTGGGCTCCGGGCCTTCATTTAGAATGGGGTGATGGTCAACAAATAAGATCACTCCACAATTTTCTTCGAGTTTTTCAAATAAAGGAGCGACCAAGCGTTTATCATTAGTGTCAAAAATAAGTGCCAGATCAGATTTTTGAATAGGGGGTATATTTTTTTCAAAAACCTCAATATGAAGTTCGGGGTTTAAGAAATGATATTTTTTGGGAACCTCATCGACGGCGATCACTCGAACTTTTTTTCCTACTTTTTTGAGTCCATAATACAGTGCCATCATGGCTCCCAAGCCATCGCCATCACATTGTTTGTGAGTGGTAAGAATAATCGTTTGAGCTTGATTAATTTTTTTAACCAATTCAGAAACATTTAAAGATTGGATTTTTGCATGTGTTCTCATCTATCTTTTGATCTTATCGGGATTTTTAAAAATTGCCTTGAAATTGTTTTTATACGTTTTTTGTTGCCGTATGAAGGGTTTTCAATATAATACGGGGCCTAAATTTTTATCCCATGGAGTGTGATATGATGACAGATCGCCAACCTATGACTTTAGCCGGGAAAGCTAAGTTAGAAAATGAATTAAAAAATCTTTTACATTCAGAACGGCCTTCGGTTATTCGTGCTATAGAAGAAGCTCGTGGCCATGGGGATATTAGTGAAAATGCGGACTATGATGCTGCAAAAGAAAGACAGGCTTTTGTCGAGGCGAGAATTGCTGAAGTGCAAGGTAAACTGGCTAATGCAGAAGTTGTGGACACCTCCCTACTTAAGTCCAACACCATTATTTTTGGTGCTTTTGTTATGCTTGAAGATTGTGAAACCAATGAAAAGCTTGAATATCAAATAGTGGGTGAGGATGAGGCCAGTGTTAAAGAAGGGAGAATATCTATATTTTCTCCTTTAGCGCGAAGTTTGATCGGAAAGAAAAAGGGTGATTACGTAGAAATGAAAACTCCTAAAGGAGAGCGAGAGTTAGAAGTCCTTAATTTTTATTTTAAATAGTCACAATTATTATCATAGTAATTTAGTAAATTATTGCGTTGCCCAGAGCTAATAAATTCTGAAAGTCGATTGAGAAAAAATACTTCTATCAGCAAAGGGTCGCTGGTGCAAAGTTTCCCATTCGACTCTAGTGTCCAAAAGACAAGGATCTAGGGCTTTGGATAAAGATTGGGGGACGAGTGGGCCACAATCCTAAGATAGAGCAAAATAAATCCGTAACGTCATCATTGGCTCCCTTAGGTGGGGTTTGGTTTATTGTTGCCATCCTTGTGGCTTTTTTCTTGGGTGGCTCTGTTAGAGTGTTACTTTCAGAGAGACAAATTCGACATTGGGTGGTGAGCGTAATGTCTCCCCAACTCCTTCCTATGAAAGTGCAATTTTCCCATGCGCGAGTCAAATTGGCTGATGGTTGGTGGCCGCGAGTGGGTCTGGAGTTTAAAAATCTAAAATTTTATAATAATGAATCTGAGAATGGACCCTTCGAAGTTATTCTTTATGAAGTGTTTTGCCCTCTTTCGCTTTCGGATTTATTACAAAAAAAAGTACGTTTGGGTTTGGTTCAAGTACAAGGTGGATCTCTTTGGAGTCCACAGTTACAAAGTGAGGTGGGTTCGTCCCAGGAAAATTTAAAGCAAAATAATTCAGATTCGCAACATCAAGAAAATCATGACATTCATTTTTTAGCTAAAAAATTGAGGTTTGATCCGGACTCACCAACTTTTAAACTTGAGGCCAATGAACAAAAGTCACCTTTTCTTAAGGGGCAAAAGGAGAATAAAGAATTATGGGGGAGATGGGAAAATAAAATAACGGATTTTTTGAAAATGCAATGGCCTGATTTTTGGAATCGTTTTTTAAATAAAATTGATGGTATTGAGATTAGTAACTTAAAGATTTTGGGGCCTTTTCCAAATCAGGATTTTGTCGATTTTTCCCATTTAAGGATTCTTTTTAATTCAGTTTCCCAAAGAATTGCTCTTATGGGATCCTTGAATCCCACCTCGGTTTGGTATGAAGTTTTGGGTAGAACACCTGTTATCTTTAAAATCAATATTTCCCAATCCTCTCTGGATCATCTTTTAGAGATTCCTATGCGTGAAGGTAAAGTTGTGTCCAGTGGACAGATCCAGTTGCAAAAGAAGGAATACACCGGTCTTCTTCAGGTTGCCAATGTTCCTGCACTCCAAATTGTGGAAGGATTTCAGAGGTTCCACATAATTGAAATGGATAATTTTCAACCTAAGAGATTGTGGGTCAATGGAAAGTTTATCATAAAGGGGAGTTTCTCAAATCTTTTTGTAGGGAAACCATCACTGGATATTCGTGGGGAAAATTTTATTTTAGTGGGTTCGGGCGGAATTTTACAAATAAAAGACTGGAATTTTTTTCCTTTGGAAAAGAAAGAAAAATTTTCAAAGTTTTCTGTGGATTTTCGACATTTTTCCATTCAGCAGATTTTAGAAAGTGTGGATCGAAGGGGTTACAGTGGGGTTATTGGTAATTTTGGTTTTTTAAATGGGACCTTGCAAATTTTTTCTGGAGAGAACGCTTCCTTTAAAGGTGAAATGACTGATTTAGACATTTTGTTTTCCAGACAAAGTATTCAGGAAAAACAAAAAGTCAGTCGTTTGGAGGGGCGGTTAGAACTTAAAACAGATAAGATTTATGGATTTATTGATCAGGTTGATTTGGAAAATGGTCAGTCCGATATCCAGGCCAGATTTCAATTGGACAAAAATTTTCTGAATGGATGGTTTCATTTGAATATAAAACAATTGAAATTTAATTCTGCTGTGGAAAAGCTCATGCTTCGAGGGGAGATGAACGACGTCACACTCCAGGGGACAGGAAATTTATACAATGGACACTTAAAAAACTGGATTGGAAAGGGCAGTGTTGGGATTTTAAGTGGTAAAGATTGTCGAGCTCAACAATTTAAAATTGAAAGTGTTTACAAAAATGAAAAAGTTCAGTTGAAAGTGTCTGTGATGGAATTACTTTGGGAAAATATGCCTAAAGGATTTAAAGGGTTGGATATCTTGTGGAAGGAGTGGCGCAAAAGTGATGGTCGGGTTGCTGTACAAAATGTAAAGGGTCAACTCAGCGTTGATGGTTCCAATTGGAATTGGGATTTAAAAGGTAAGATCCCCCAGAGTCTGGGATCTAAATTTTTAAGCCGAGGCTCTTGGTCCAAAGGTCATGTTGAAGGGGAAATGAAAGTGGGCGCCCTAGGAAATTATAAGTTGAAGGGCTTTTGGCCTGAGGTTTTATTAATGGAGTAGGCCCCCAGGGTTGTCTGATAAATATGAAAAACAACCCCATATTTTTGTTTTAATCGTGATCACAGGTTCAAAAAATTACTTACAGTAGAAGCCCAAAGCACGAAGATGCATGTGTAACATCAATAATTTTATTTGGAGAATCAAAAGGTGATCGTATTTGCAAGAGTAAAAACCCTGGGGTTTTCCAGATCGGTCCTTCAGGTGTTGCAGTAACGTTTGGTTGAATTGCCGTCAATGGAATATGAGTAGTCGAATCAAGTGCCAACAACTCAGAGGAATCAGAGGAATTTTTCTGCAATTGATTGAGTAAATAAATACCTTCTGTAGTTACAAGAAGGATGCTGAATTTTCCACGAGCTTTGAATTGATATAAGATATATTTACTGAATTGATTTTTGGGATCGTCACTTAAATTTCTAATATAGCCAACAAGGTGTTCTGTTTGGGTCAAGTTGCAACCTAGACCACAATAACCTATTAACAATGGAGGGGATTCAGGGATCTTTGGATAATATAAAAAAAGATATCCCCTCATCACCTCAAGGGAAATCTGATAGGAGGGGTTTTTATCAAAGAATCTTCGATTGGGTTCTGAGTGTTCGCTTTGAATTTGCTCTCTATATAAAAAAACCCGGAGGGGGTTTTTATATTTCTCTGATGCGGTTTCGCTTGCATAAGCCAAAGTGGTAAACCCACTTTTTAAAGAAAAATGGAACGTTATAAAACCAAAAATCAAAAGCAACCCTAATTTTATTTTTACCGATAAAATAAACGACAGTTTCCCCAAAGTAATGTCCCCCCATTTTATTCCAATAAGAAAAACCTTAAAAATATCCCATCAACGCAACGGCTTTGCTTAAAGTAAACCCCTTCCGAGCTCCCAAATTCTATGAAGAAATCTTGTCCAAGAAACTAGAGCATTTTATGAAAAGAAGAAAGAGGGAACTTACCTTAAATTTTTCACACTCCCCGTAAATTTTTCAGTGACAAGGGATTGCTTGGATTCTATCGACTTCATTTCAAGAGCCGCCTATGGATAAAACACTTAGAACTTGAGGAAATTGATTTTTAAGACGGGTTTCTATTCCTTCTTTAAGGGTCATTGTAGCGCTGGGGCAACCAGAGCAGGAACCGAGCATTTGTAAATAAACAATTCCCTTATCAAAACGCTCAAAAATAATATCGCCTCCGTCAAGGGCCAAGGCGGGTCGAATTTCTTCATTAATAACTTGTTGAATTTGTTGTTCCAACTCCGAAGCGTTTTTTGTTGTCTCTAAAGGTTGTCCAGAAGTGGCGGGTAAGATGATGGGTAAACCTTGCGTCAGATGTTCTTCCAGTAAATTTACCAAAGGATCAGCAAGTACAGTCCAATCCACCCAATCTTGTTTCGTTATAGTAATAAAATTGCTTCCAATAAGAACTTGAGACATCCAAGGGAACCCAAAAAGCTTTTGCGCCAAGGGGCTTCTATGACTTGATTGAAGGGAGGAAAAGTGAAGGCTTTCATTAGATAGCACTCGGTCAGTGACAATAAATTTCATTGAGTTAGGATTGGGAGTGGCTTCATAGATAATCATAGTATTGAGGCTCCTTATAATTATTTTGCGATTCGCATCATCTCCAAACAATATTTTTAGGGAAATGTAAGGAAAATTTCATCCCAGTTCTACACTAAGTTTTTGTTTTTGTAAAAATCCGACTCTAATTTGTAGTTTTTATTTTACTTTTACTGATTTTAAACGGGTTTTATTTTTTTAGATCGGGTAATTTCTTCTGCAGGGCCATTATTTGTAAATAGGAGATAAGTTGGTCCAACTCCCTTTCCGATAGCTGATCTTTATTAAAACCAACCATTTTTCTGTTTGGCCATGTTCGGACGCTTTCAGGCGCTCGAATAAATTGTTTTAAGATCTTAGGTTTAAAATACTCTGTTGGGTTCATGGGAAGATTTAAATCAGGTCCCATGGAGCTCTCTCCCGCTTGGTTGAGAGTGTGGCAGGTAAAACAGTTTTTTACAAATACATGGAGTCCCTTTTGACTTGCAGAGTTGGCTTTTGATATTGGTTTGGGAAATATTTGAGGAAATAGATTCTCTAAAGAATTTGTTTTAATTTCAATTGTAACAATGCTGTAGGGCCACTCTTCCTTTTGAATATGACTGAGCTCGGGGTGGGACCATATTAGATAAAAAGGACCGGCTGTCTTATGGCTTTTACTAAGTAGAGGCCATTTTTGCGGAGGTTCAAAGGCAAGGTAGGCAATGGATTTTGTTTGATCTTGATGGAGCAGTTTGTCTGCTGATAAAAGAGAGGTGAATCCATCAGTGGCCTTAATCTGAAAAAAAGTATTTGGATTTTTTTTTATCTGAGGAAAAAGAGCTTGGAAGGGAATAGCATCATATTCCCTTGGTTGATTGTCATAGGCTGGATCTTGGGGAATTTTTAAATATTGTTTTTGCGGATGTTGGTCGAGATAGGAATAAGTGAGAGTTTGAACTAATTTTTTATCCTGGATGACTTTTAAGGTCGTGGGGCTTTCAGTTTCACCAGAAGCATGAACTTGGTTATGGAAAAAAAACACCAATAAAAGAAGTCTGAGGAATAAAGTTAACTTTGATAAGAAAAGCAAGACTAGGATCTTCATTAAATGATTCCCTTGAATGGGCCTGTTACTAAAATAAGTGTAGGACTTGATTAAAGTTTTATCTAAATGAATTTAAATATCAATTTTTAGTTAAAAAAAGTAAACTAAATCTTCATTAAGATGAAAAAAAAATTTAGTTTTAAAAAAAGTCATTTTTTTAGTTTGCTTCTATTTTTCAGTGTACAAATGAATAGGCTCTGTTTTGCTGAAGAAAAAAGTTCTAGTATAGGTTTTTCAAAAGTGAACCTTCGATTGCGAAAAAACCCACAAGGGGCCCAATTGGGTACTCTTCGACCTGGACAACAATTTCAGATACTGAGTCGCAAGGGTCGTTGGCTTAAGGTGCGAATCGGTTCGGGGAATGGTAAAATAGGATTTATTTATAATGACCGTCGATATGTGCGTTTATCCCCCACACCAGAGGCTGCAGCCGGAGGAGCTTGGGGGGAAAAATATGGGAAAGAGCTTGAGGCCGGTTTAGGATGCCTGAATTGTGTACAGTCTGATAACGGCTCGAATTTACTGAATGAAGCCTATAAGATTTTACTTGCGACGCAACAATATGCTGAAGAAACAGCTAGGAGTGGTGTTCCATTGCCAGATCCAACTCTCGTTTCCTCTGAGCTAAGTCCCCTCGCTCAATGTGTTGCAACTGCAATTATCAATGGAGCAAAAAAAACAGTGAGAACTAAATATCATGGAAGGGATAGGGGATATGGACAGTGCGGGGTCGCTGTAAGAACAGCTTTAAAAACTGCCGGGGTTTATCCAGGGGGCGGACTGGACAATGGGACAGAGAGATTGAAAAGATACCTGCAGCTAGGTTTTGAAAATATTTTAAATTCTCGTTCCCCCGAAGGTGCATTGATTAATAATCCATTTAATGCCCCCAATGGGTCTATTTTAATTTATAGCGGCACTGCTGATCGAAGGTGTGCAGGCCCTGGAAAAAAATATGGTCACATAGAAATTAAAGCATCGCCTGAATCCTACTATTATGATGCACATGTAAATAAAAATATATGGGGTTTGTATGCAGAATATTGTCGTCCCTTAATTGGAGTATTAGTTATGAAAAATTGTTCTCAATGCACTGACGCTTTAAAAAAAAGTTGTGGAGTTAGTGAATCATGAAACTCTTATTTTTTGTGTCTTGCATTTGTTGTTCCCTTGCGGTCCATGGTCAATCGGAAAAGGCAAAATTTACTTTAAAAATTCCGGAGTGTGATGTTCGTATGAAGTGGAATGAAATTTCTAGTGTTCTAATTAAAATGAAGACTCTTTTTCAAAATCCCATTTCTCAATGGCCCAATGATGTTCTTACAATCGAAGGGGGGTTTGATATATCAAGTGATAAAAGAACGACGGAACAGGAATTAAAAACTAAATTATTTCCAAACACCAATGTGTGCCTTTCTTTAATGCAATCACTACCAAGTGGCGAGGAAAAAAAAATGGGAACACAAATAAGGGAAGCTCAGATAAAATTGGTAGTGGAGCTTCTCGTAAACGCTTTTCAGTATGATTATAACACTTCGACCGTTTCTACGGTTTTGTTACATTATAAAAAATTTATAGAAATTTACGAAAGAAATTTGAGAATGATAGAGGCTGGAACTGACGCTAATAAGGCGAAATTCGCTTCTAGTGTGCGAAACGCCATCAAAGAATGGTTAAACGGTTAAAATTATAATGGAATCCATTGTCTAGATACTGGGTCCACCATAAACCTCATAAACAGTTCCACTCCAGAGCAAATTAAAAATAGAGTCAGAATATTTTTCTCATTTTGAGACATGCTCATTTTTTTTTACGATACAGAACAAAAAAAAGAACTGTGTTTCAAGATGAAACAGAGTGATGAAGTCAAATCCAATTGAATTCGCTTTGGCATGGTACGCCCCTTGTAATTCACATAATTAGGAATGTGAAAATATATAAAAGGGGTTTTTATGAGTGCGATTAAAGTAAACAACTTATCAAATAAAAAAAGTTTTCTTTATCTATTTTTAGTTGGGATAGCTTTTATGCTGACATCCTGTGCTCCGGTTAAATTTCATTCTAATGGTCTGTCAAGTGTGGGAAGTACGTGTGAGGGTGATAATTGCCCTCTACCCATTTCACTTACTTGGGATGTGGGTGACTGGGGAGCTTGTTCAAAACAGTGTGGTGGAGGGACACAGAGTCGAAGTGTGATTTGTCGTCAAAGTAATGGGGAAGTGGTTGGGGACAGTTCTTGTGCTCTATTAGCGACTAAGCCTTCCGTCCAACAGGCATGCAATACCCAAGTTTGTGTTCCCCAAGGTCGCTCCGTGAGACAGACGGTGAGGGTAGAACCGGGACAAAATCAGGTTGATATCCTTCTTGTCGTGGATGATTCCAATTCCATGTACCCAGACAACAGCAAGTTGGCTTCGCGAATGGTAGGTTTTTTAAATGGATTGGAGACTCTTGGTGTGGATTATCAGGCTTGTATTACAACATCAGATACTGTTGAATTTGAAGGCAGTCCACTGATTTGGGTTGATGATGATAAGCCAGAAAATCAACAAGACACCAGTGGAATTTTAAATAAGAATACACCGAATAAAGAAAAACTATTTCGTGACACGATTGATTGGATCGGAGCTGGATATACAGAATCAAGCAATGATGAACGAGGGATTTACGCTATGAATTTAGCCGTGAAAAACTATCGTCACATTGGTTGTTTCAGGCCGCGGGCAACACAAGTTGTTATATTGATTTCAGACGAGGATGAACGAAGTGTGGGAGGAAATCGAGCTCTCAATCCAACCCAATATCGTGATATAGAATATCTGGATCGACCTGAATCTTTTGTTGCCACTGTAAGCCAAATATTTAATAGCGGTGGTTTTGTAAAGCCTCTTATTGTGAACTCCATCATAGTAAGACCAGGGGATGAACAATGTTTTAACGCTCAAAACAGACAAGAGAGGAACAATGAGGGCGAATACATTCCATCCTACTATGGGACCTTTTTTAATCAGCTTTCCAATATGACGGGTGGTTTTGTAGGCAGCATTTGTGACAACGATTACTATAGTCACTTGCAATTTACCAAGGAGATCATTCGTAATAAGCTGGAGAATGTGCAGTTAGAGTGTCAACCGATGTCCACTCCCAAAGTGACTCTAAGTCCTGCAATGACTACGACCACAACAGTGACAGGATCGGTGATGAAATTCAATCCAGTCCTTCCTGAAAACACGGTGGTTACAATAGAATACACTTGTCCAAACTAAGTTAAGAATTCTCAGGGGCCTTTTCATGGGTCTTTAGGAAGAGTTCTTATATCCTAGACCAAAATAAACCAAAAATAAATAAGGTGGAAGGTTAGAAACCCTCCACCTTATTCCTGACTTCGTCGATTAAAAAACTCATTTTTGTAGAAGGGTCTGAACAGATCTTTAATCGAAGAATAAGTCTTAATTTTTTTAAACTGCCCTTGTAGGGACCTAGCGTTTTTTTGATTTATTTTGCCTTTTAGGAATTTTTAATTTCAATTGGGGTTATGTTTGTAAAACAAATTAAAAAACCCCATGGTAAAACCAGCTGGCCGGTGAAGTCACACCCACTCAAATTCTAATTTTTATTTTTCGGAAAAATGCGCAGGAATTGTGACTTGAATATCGCTTAAAAAAAATCGGACGGAATTTATAATAATCGGTGACGGTGTAGTGCACCCACATTTTCAACACTGTCCAATCCCAGCAGATGGGACAGGTATGACGCGAGCACTTTTAAGCTAATTTTTCAACATAACCCATGGTTAATGCCGAGGCGTTTTATTTCGTTGCGAAAGATCTTTGCATCGTAATGACAACCATTGTCTGAGAGAAGCTCTAAGTTTTCTACTAAAACTTAGAGCGGCCGGTTCTCTTCGATCGGATGACAAAAGATTTTGCCTGCGAGGATCCTGCGCGGAGCCGGTGTTCAACGATACCCTGCCGACGTGCTCTTTCTGGATGATCTTGGAGCCCAGCAAGAAAAGCCCTGGGAAACTGAGCTTCTTTTTCAAATCCTGGATTGGCGGCTGAACTCGGATCTTCCTACCTTCATGACCACGAATCATAACCCCGGAGGAGCTGCGGGTGATGCTTCACGAGTGCACGCTGTCGCGCCTGGTGGGGCTTTGTGTGCCGATCACCCTCAAATCGAGGGATCGCGGGGCGCGCGCGGCGGCGCGACGTTTTCGCGGACCGCCTGCGAGAGCTATAGCGGCGAAAGGACGGCTAAAAAGGGCCTCAGTCCCAATATATGTGAATTGGGACAAAAATCTGGGTATCGGGACACAATCTTGTCCCGATAATTGAAATTGGGACAAAAATAAGAATATAATGCATTATATGGGGGTATTGGGACAAAAACTGTCCCGATATTCCGAATGTGGAGTAAATATGGTGGCAAAGAAAAAGGCTGATCTTGAGGCGCTCGTTTTAGGGCTCCTGAAAGAAAAAAAAGAGATCAGCGTGCCCGACGTTGCTCAAGCGGCCGGGATGTTAAAGTCGGATGAAGGCGATCGAAAAGCGATCCGCCGTGTGCTTACGACGCTCGTGGAGCGCGGAGTGCTCGAGGCACGCGGGGCCGCGCGCGCGCGCGTGTATGCCGCCCTGACCACTACCACTCCCGCCGCGGCCGAAGCGCCGAAACCACAGGAAGGCTTGAAATCCTTCAAAGATATTCCTCTCTCCCAAGAGAGTGTACGCCTTTTGAAATACGTTTCTCAATCGCTCCAGGCGCGTGCGCCGGTTGGATACAAACAGGATTTCCTGCGCGCGTATGAGCCGAATAAATCCTTCTACCTCACGGACGCTCAACGGGCGGAGCTCTTGAAAACGGGTACTGCCGAAAGCGCGGCTCGACCCGCGGGAACGTATGCACGCAATATTTTGAATCGCCTTTTGATCGACCTGTCGTGGAACTCAAGCCGCCTCGAGGGAAATACTTATTCTCTCTTGGAAACCAAGCGCCTCATCGAACTCGGCGAAAGTGCATCCGGCAAAGATGCCTCCGAAACGCAGATGATTTTGAACCACAAGGGAGCTATCGAATATATCATCGAATCGGCGGCTGAAGAAAAAATCAGCTTCCACGAGGTGTGCAGTATCCACGCACTTCTTTCAGAAAACCTCTTGGGGGATCCGAGTGCATCGGGTCGCGTTCGTCAAATTGCGGTGGGCATTGGCGGCACGAACTATATGCCGCTCGAAAACCCGCACATTTTGAAAGAGTGCTTTCAGATTTTTATCGAGAAACTCAACCTCATCGAAGATCCATTTGAGCAATCCTTCTTCGCGTTGGTGCAACTCTCATACATGCAAGCTTTCGAGGATGTGAACAAGCGCACTGCACGCCTTGCGGCGAATATCTCGCTGATCAAAAAGAATTTGCGGCCGCTTTCGTTTATGGACGTGGAAAATGAAGCCTACGTTAAATCTCTTCTCGGCGTTTACGAGAAAAACGACGTGAGCCTTTTCCGCGATCTTTACCTTTGGGCCTACACGCGGTCGGCGCAGCGCTATTCGGCGATTCAGCAGACAGTGGGAGAGCCAAACCTGCTCAAGCTGAAATACCGAGGTGAGATTCAAGAGATCATTCGCACCGTGATCCTGGAAAAAGTGGCTGGGCCACAGGTGGTTTATCGCATTCAGATTCTTCTGGAAGCGAAAAAGCTTCCCGAGGCTGATTCCGCGGAGTTGTTTAAGCTAATAGAAACAGAAGTCCTCAGCCTCCACGACGGAAATATCGCGCGGTTCAAAATTCGACCGAGCGAATTCCAAGAGTGGAAGAATTTGCAGTGAGTTTTCATGAGCAGTAAGAAATGCGGCAAAAGACGATCGTAAAGCGTCAGGCTCTTCTTCTCTAAGGCCCATACCTTCTAGCCTCTGATATATCACAGACCCTTCTAGCCGCAGATATATCACAGACAACTTTTTTACGCCGTCTAGTTGTATATATTTAGGGGGTTGACAGGTTATTGAAATGACTTGTGTTCATTTCAAAATCGACGAAGTCAGAATATTTTTCTCATTTTGAGACATGCTCATTTTTTTTACGATACAGAACAAAAAAGAGAACTGTGTTTCAAGATGAAACAGAGTGATGAAGTCAAATCCAATTGAATTCGCTTTGGCATGGTACGCCCCTTGTAATTCACATAATTAGGAATGTGAAAATATATAAAAGGGGTTTTTATGAGTGCGATTAAAGTAAACAACTTATCAAATAAAAAAAGTTTTCTTTATCTATTTTTAGTTGGGATAGCTTTTATGCTGACATCCTGTGCTCCGGTTAAATTTCATTCTAATGGTCTGTCAAGTGTGGGAAGTACGTGTGAGGGTGATAATTGCCCTCTACCCATTTCACTTACTTGGGATGTGGGTGACTGGGGAGCTTGTTCAAAACAGTGTGGTGGAGGGACACAGAGTCGAAGTGTGATTTGTCGTCAAAGTAATGGGGAAGTGGTTGGGGACAGTTCTTGTGCTCTATTAGCGACTAAGCCTTCCGTCCAACAGGCATGCAATACCCAAGTTTGTGTTCCCCAAGGTCGCTCCGTGAGACAGACGGTGAGGGTAGAACCGGGACAAAATCAGGTTGATATCCTTCTTGTCGTGGATGATTCCAATTCCATGTACCCAGACAACAGCAAGTTGGCTTCGCGAATGGTAGGTTTTTTAAATGGATTGGAGACTCTTGGTGTGGATTATCAGGCTTGTATTACAACATCAGATACTGTTGAATTTGAAGGCAGTCCACTGATTTGGGTTGATGATGATAAGCCAGAAAATCAACAAGACACCAGTGGAATTTTAAATAAGAATACACCGAATAAAGAAAAACTATTTCGTGACACGATTGATTGGATCGGAGCTGGATATACAGAATCAAGCAATGATGAACGAGGGATTTACGCTATGAATTTAGCCGTGAAAAACTATCGTCACATTGGTTGTTTCAGGCCGCGGGCAACACAAGTTGTTATATTGATTTCAGACGAGGATGAACGAAGTGTGGGAGGAAATCGAGCTCTCAATCCAACCCAATATCGTGATATAGAATATCTGGATCGACCTGAATCTTTTGTTGCCACTGTAAGCCAAATATTTAATAGCGGTGGTTTTGTAAAGCCTCTTATTGTGAACTCCATCATAGTAAGACCAGGGGATGAACAATGTTTTAACGCTCAAAACAGACAAGAGAGGAACAATGAGGGCGAATACATTCCATCCTACTATGGGACCTTTTTTAATCAGCTTTCCAATATGACGGGTGGTTTTGTAGGCAGCATTTGTGACAACGATTACTATAGTCACTTGCAATTTACCAAGGAGATCATTCGTAATAAGCTGGAGAATGTGCAGTTAGAGTGTCAACCGATGTCCACTCCCAAAGTGACTCTAAGTCCTGCAATGACTACGACCACAACAGTGACAGGATCGGTGATGAAATTCAATCCAGTCCTTCCTGAAAACACGGTGGTTACAATAGAATACACTTGTCCAAACTAAGTTAAGAATTCTCAGGGGCCTTTTCATGGGTCTTTAGGAAGAGTTCTTATATCCTAGACCAAAATAAACCAAAAATAAATAAGGTGGAAGGTTTCTAACCCTTCAACCTTATTTATTTTTCAAAGAACTGGATCTTTATTAATGGCATGGGAATTTTTATATCAAATTATATATTTTATATTTACTAAGGTTTAGGTAAATTTTCGGACTTACTCGACGCAAGTAAAGGCCTAGTCCTTTTATAAATTGGCGGACCTTCATTTATTGAATAAAATTAATTTATTAATGTTTAATGATAATTTTTAATAAGGGTCTGGAGTGATGCAAGGCAAGTCGACGTTTTTTTTAAAAATCAAATTTTGTGCATATTGCTTTTTAGTTTTTATTTTGAACTTTCAAAGTGATGTAGGGGCGGAGTCAAAAAACAACCATACTGCGACCCGTGCAACGGATCATAAGAATAAATTTTTAAATACTAAAATAAAAAAAATAGCCAGCCCTAATAGATCTAAAAATAATAAAAAGTTTTCTGATTATATTTTGACGCCTCAGCAAATTGAAAAACTCGATAACCGTGCTAAAGTTATTTATTTTAAGTTTTTGCATCAGTTGCTGGTTCAATTAGAGAGGATGCAATATAAATCAAAATTAGTGGCAATGAACCCTTGGAAAGAAATTAGAACATTTATAGAACGGGAGTTGGATTTTTCAGTCTGGGGAGAATCGGGTGCAAGCACTGTTCCAGGCTCGGATCCTTATTGTATTTATGCCGGTTGGGTGAGCTCTTACATCACCAGGAATGGTAAAACTTTTTGTAAGCCTGAAGGTGTTAACACTCAATTTTGCCCCCAGGGTAAAATTTGGTGTTTTGGACCTGCCTTTGACATTCCGGCCCCCAATGGTAGTAAACATATTTGTATTGATAAACCGAATGATGGTTCCAAAAACTTAACCCAACTCTGTGTTGATCAATTTGAAATTCAGGTCGCTGATGGTAATTTAATTAAAGTTATAAATCGAAAAATTAAAAATAATTCCAGCAACCCAACAGAAAAGGCACTTTGGGAAAGTTGGTTAAACGAAATAAGGAAAAATGTTGATCGTATTAAAGTAGTGACAAGTAAAAATGGAGTTAATTTTGAACAATACTGTGGTTCAGGGGAAGAAACAACAGGAACAACAAATGCAAACCAACAACAAATAAATGATTGTGCTGCAATGAAAAGACTTTTTTCGAATTTAAAAGCAGAGCCTCAAGGTCCTTGGTTTCCAGATGGAAAAGGAATTCCCAAAGATGGAATACCAGTTGAACACGCTCCACCTATTACGCGTTTAAGTGAAGCCCAAAAAAAGAAAATTGAGAATTGTGTTGAAGAGACTCAAAGTAAATTAGGTTACTTAGCTTGTGTGGCTTGTGGCGCCAAGTTTAGTGGGGAACCAGAATTGGAAAACAAAACCATAGACAATTGGGTGACCTTGTTAGGCGTCTCGGCGCATATGTGCGATCCTGAAAAGTATGATACACCCGCCAAGCTGCAAAATCGGGTGATTAATATGATGCGTTCATTTAGCTATTGCACCGATCAAGAGGAATATCCTCGCAGTAAAATCTTTACCAACCCAACCTATGTTACCCCCTTTTTGAAGAATAATAAAAAATTCGATTTTTCTGATTACAATCAAATTTTTGTTTATAAAACAGAAGATGAATCCAGATATCTAGATACATTTGGTTTTAAATCTGATTTTTCCAGCTGGCCCATCGGTCATAAAATGATAGGTGCAGCTAAAATATTCTGTAGTGATGACTTTGCAAGTGGATCGCCTGCCATTCCGCAAAAAAAATATATTGAAAATAGTTATAACCTGATTAACTCAGCAGGGGATCAGTCTGAGTTAGAGTTTTGTGGCGAGGCTATTAAAAAAAGAATGGAAACCAGCCCCACCTTTTTACTTTGTAAAAATATGTCCCCGCAACTTGAAAATTTTGCTAACAATACAAAGTTTTGCCAGTCCATGGCTCAGGCATGTGGGCTCGATACAACTGTTTGTTATGAATCAGAAAGAAAGTGCCCTGACCCTATGAATGATCTTTATAGAGGAGGAGGAGATGGTGGCGGAGGTGGTGGCGGTGCTGGTGGAACAGGTCCTGGAGGGGGTGGAGGCAAAGCCGTGGGAAATGAAGGCCGCCAGGGTGGGTCCCGCTCAGGAATTGGAGGTACTGCTGCTGCAGGACAAGCTGCAGGCGCTCACGGCTCGGAGTCTGGAGGGGCTAAGGGGGCTAGTGGAACCGCCGGCGGCAGAGGAAGAAAAGGAGGGGGCGCAGCAAGGTGAACCGGTTAAATAAATAATAACAGAGGACTTTTTAATCAATAGTTTTTGTCGCAAAATAAAACAACTAAACTAAACTAAACTAAACTAAACTAAACTAAACTAAAATAAACTAAACTAAACTAAACATAGTTCAACCATTTCAAATTAATTACATTCATTTCAAATTAGTTTCATTCAACTGCATCAACTTAAGACACTCAATAAAAAATTCTATTCTTGTATAAAGTTTAAAAAAATATCGTCGATATGACTTTAGTTGGTTCTCGTTATCAGGACGTTTAATTTGTATACACTCAATTTAAAATGTGCTTTTGAAAAAGGATTAAACGTAATGATTCGAAAAAAAATAGTGTCAAAAAAATATATAAATATTTTTATATTAGGTTTTATTTTCTTTATCCCTTTCCAAAGTTTTTCTGAAACAAGTGTCACCCTGAATAACCTACAGATTTATCAAAGATGCTCGGCTAAGCTAACTCGAAACACACCTCCAGATAACGATCCTTTTTTAGCAGAGATTAATAGGAACCAAAAGACTGGGGTACAAGCCTGTCAAGATTTGTTGAATTTAGGTATGTTTGAGTCAACTACAAAACAAATTTCCACTTTTAATAACGACTCAATAAAACGCGATTTAGCAATAAAAGTAGTTTCATCCATGCACGATTTACACTCAACATGGATTCATAATAAAAAGTTTAGTTTTTTTGACCCTTGTATCGAATCTGTAACCAATAGTGTCGTTGACCCCCAAGAATCCGTATTATTTTTTACCAAAGCATTATTTGATAGCACCTTTGGTTACAATTTAGTTGTCACTTCTACATCCAATTTGAGAGCCATTCGCGAAGTGCCAAATCCTACAAAATCAGTTTTTTCCCCAAGGATCACCGATGCAAAATTGAATGTAACATCGACCAGTCAAGTTTCTTACAATTTCACTCCAAATGGACTTTTATACGGGGTGGGGCCTGGGAATTCAATGAATCTCACCTTAACTAAGGCAAAGGACCCCAAAAAACAACTCACAAATCAGGATCCTTTGAAAAATCTTGGTGGTGGGATTTTAGGTACTCAAGCATATTTATTAAGCAATTATAGTAATAATATTGGTTTGGTTCCAAATCTTTTATCAATGCCAAGAAGTTGGTCAAAATATCTTTTTGAAGATCTACTTTGTCGAAAATTACCTGTCATATATGAGAGAGATGCTACTGCTTTTATTGATAATCAAGCTAGTGCACTTCCTTTTAGAAAACAAGCAACTTGCATTCAATGTCATGCAACGATGGATCAAGTGGGTGGGATTTTACGAAATTTTTCTCATTATTGGTCCGCTGCTGGATGCACACTGACTAATACACCAAAGGTATTTAATGCTTCATTTTTAATTCCCGAAAATAAGACTTCCTCTCTGACCACGTGGAATTCCACTCAATATGATAATTATTCTAATACCAAACCCTATGGAAAGTTTTATTTTCGAGACTATAAAGGAACTTTAGTCAATAGAACCATTCAAAGTTTTTCAGATCTAGGCAGTGTGATTGAGGACACAGATGATTTCTATATTTGCGCCGCTAAAAGGTATTATCAATATTTCACTGGAATCAATGTGGAGATTGAACCAATGACGCCAGATCAAGTAAATAATTTATCTGCAAATAAAAAGTTTTATCGAGATCGAGTTGTGAACTTAGGAATAGATCTGAAAAATAAACACAATAAAAGAACTAATGAACTAATCAAAGCTATATTTGATTTGCCGGAATATAAGTTGAAAGATTTTAAATTGAATTCATTTTAAAAAACTAGATGGTGGAATTTTTTTATGAAAAAAAGACAGAAAAACTCACGAAGACAGTTTATTAAAGACTTTAGTGATACGATTATAAAATATAATTTATTTGAAACAGTTTTTTCATCAATTTTAGCAAGTCAGACACAGAAATTGTGGGCTACAGAAGCAGCAAATTCTCAAGCAATAAAAAATTTTTTACATATTAATTTTGCTGGAGCTCCGCCAAGCTGGTTCTTTGATCTTTTCTTGAAGCCATTAAGTAACAGTGCGTTCATGAATAATTCGATGGTAAAAAATGTTTATGTTGTGGGTTCAGGAAACGATAATGGGGGTCGATATGTTGATGGGGCGTATCGAACAGTACAACATTCTGGATATAATGTACCATATTTATTTAGTTTGAATGTGCCAGCTCCTGATAATAAGACAAGAAGGGCCAGTGATTTGTTGGGCCATTTAATGTCTTTTAGAGGAATTGATGTTGGAATTCCAGTTCATGAGGCAGCAAATGCTCTTCATCAGTCCGGTCGTTTTGGTGAACCAACAATACATAGTCCAACTGCAGATAGAGCCAATTTGGCTTCAAATAAAAATATCTTACGATCTCTCATATTGAATGGCTCCAGTCGTTCCATTTTTAAAAGTCGACTCTCCTACAGTGCAACATCATACAACGTCAAAAGGGGAGAAGTTAATGAATTATCAAATTTATTTAGCTCGTTACTTCCAGTTAAGACGAATAATTCTTATTCTAATATTGTTGTAACCAATTCTAGAAAAGTTTTAGAAAAAATTGAATCGGCTCTAGAGGCACTTAATGGATCTTCATCATACGATCTGGCGTTACGAGGAAATGCAGGTAATTCACTGAATTTACTATATGACAATACGATTACAATTTTTGATAATTTACCAATTGTTTGGGAAACATTATTTAATAAATATAAGGATCTCATAGATAGAACTTTTAAAACAACTTATGTTGGAATAAATGATAAACCCATTGGTAAACTTAATGCGAAAACAAATGAATTAAGGTCCTATTTAAAGGACACCAACCAAATTTTTGCAAATGTTGCTGGCAACAATATAGATTTAAGGTCTTTATTTGTCACAGATAGGTCACAATCGGATACATTGGCAGCTCGATTTGCAGTGATAGAGTTTCTTATGGTTAACAACTTGTGTCCTTCTATATCTGTAGTTGTGCCATCCCCCATCAGATTGTCTGCGAAATTTGTAGAGTGTAAATTTGATAATTCAAACACTTTTGATTTTTCGAAGAATGTTGAAATAAACAATGATTATTCAACAGGGCTCGATCAGCATCTTGTGGGTTATATGCCGGGGATTTTGATCAACAGCATGTTCTATCTCTCTTTTACGGCCTGTTTGTTGGAACTTATCGCGCAATTAGATACAAAAAAAATGTTTGATGAAACATTAATCTATATGGCCGGTGAATTTAATCGCAGTCCTAGGGACCAATTTTACGATGAAAAAATTAAAAGCTACCTGCCTGATGGTTCAGGTTCAGATCATTCTACTTCAGCGAATGTTTCGTTAATTTCTGGAAAAATCAACGGTTTGAAAGTTTACGGAAATATTCTTCGAGATGCTTCCGGTACAGGTGGAGATTCTGATTTAAAGTACAGAGGAACTTGGGGGCGCTTTGCTCCTGCACCTTCCACAGGAAACAACTCACCATTAAAAATATTCGATTTTTGGGCTTCAATTATGAAGTTGTTGGGTTATCCAATGGATCAGGTAAAGGGTCTTGACCCGTCGAGGTTGATTTTTAATACACCGGGTGACTTTACAGTGAAGGCACCATTTAATGGTTTACCTGAAAATGTAGATAATAAAAGTTGAGATAAAATTTAAGAACAAAATATAAATGAATAAAGTTTTAAAAAAAACAGGGGCTTGTATGAAAAAGTTAAAGTGGATGTTGGGGGTGATGATCTTCATATTTACAGTTCTGATCTTCCACCAGAGTTGTGGACAATTTAATCCGATAAATAGGTCCTTAAGTTCGAATTCAACAAATTCAATCAATGAAAGTTCAGAAAATGTTCGCAGGGCGAACTGTTCTGAATGTCACAATGGTAGTTTTACTGGTAATGGTCCTAAGGACATACTAAATGATCAAGAATTAATTGATAAAAACTACGTTATTCCTGGGAACCCTGAAGCCTCTGTGTTATTCCAAGCTGTAAGCACGGGTCGAATGCCGATGGGTCGTGCCAATCTTTCACCAGAAGATATAAATATCCTATCAAATTGGATTGTTAATTTAGGTTTGACTGTTCAAAATATATCACCTGCAAAATTGGAAATTTTGGATTTACCTTCAAACAGTTATAATTTTTCATCATTGGTTTCTGGTGCAACTGCAGAACATACATTTGTTTTAAAAAATACCGGACAAAAAAGCGCCATAAATATAAATAGTTCAACTTTGGGGAATGGATTTAGTTATAAAGGTGGAACTTATCCAGGTGAGGGTGGAGACTGTAGAAGTGAACTTTTAGCGCAACAGAATTGTAGGTTGGTCATATCTTTTTCACCTACGAATGTCGGAAGTTACAGTCATTCCATTTTGTTAAATTATCACAGTAAGGATGATTCAGGAGAAGAAGACACACTTTTAAGTTATGTTTTTTCAGTTTCTGGATCAGCAACTGCACCTCCCGTTCCTAATTTGGCAGTGTTAAGTATTAGCCCTTCAGCTGAGCCCTTTGCTTTTGATTCGAAGGTCCTTGGAGATACTGTACCAATAGAACAAAGATTTACTATTTCCAATACGACGCAAATATCTGCATCTGCTTTGAATGCAACTCCATTAATAAATGGACCCTTCTCATTTAAAGGGGGAACTTTCCCTGGTGAAGGAGGTACATGCGTGTCAGGAGGTAGTTTAAGTGGAAATTCGAGCTGTCAGGTCGTAGTGAGTTATCTGGCAACGACAGTAGCTGGAAGTCATTCAGGGGCACTTACCATCAATTATAATAATGGAGTTGATACGACCTCTGTATCTAGAAATTTGAGGGGTCAAACTGTGGTTGCTGGTGTTGCTTCAATTTCTGCAGACAGCGGCGAGGCTCCTTCTTCAGATCCAGTGAACTTTGGTTCAGGGGTTATTGGAAGCTCAGCGAGAGAGTTAACCTTGAGGGTACGAAATGACGCAGCTGCAGGGGGAAGTGCAATCAATCAAATTGAAGTTACCGGATTACTAGCACCTTTTTCATTCAAAGGAGGGAGCTTTCCGGGAACAGGGGGTTCTTGTGTTGCAAGAGGTAGTTTGGCGGCTAGAGCTTCCTGTACCTTAGTTATTTTATTTACTCCAGCAAATGGACCTTTAGCACATAGCGTGAACATAACGATTAATTACAATAATGGAAGGGTAAATACTTCTGTGGTGAAAGCACTAACAGCCCAAACTATTGCGCCAGGAGTTGCTTCCTTATCGCCGACAACATTAACTTTTGGCCAAAGGACAATTGGAAGTGGACCTACAGATTTATTAGTTACTTTGAGTAATACTTCCCTTGGAAGCAGTATTACAAATATTTCTGGAGCTGCTTTAACAAGTCCTTTTTCTTATAAAGGGACAGCGGGGTTTCCCGGAACTGATGGTACTTGCAGAACTAATGGTAGTTTGGCGGCTGGAGCCTCTTGCACGATTAAGATTAGCTATTCCCCGGCAAGTATTGCTGTCAGTCATAGCGGAAGTTTAACGATTACCTATAATAATGGCGCAACGAGTACTTCTGTTTCCAAGGCTTTAACAGGTGAAACCGTTGCTGTAGGGGCCGCAACTTTGACACCCGCTGCAGTTGATTTTGGTTCGCGAGCTATCGGGAGTTCTGCTGTCGAGCAGGTTATAACCTTAAGTAATACTGCAGCTGCAGGGGGAAGTGCTTTGAGTGGTTTATCTGGAGCTGCTTTAAGTGGATCTTTTTCCTATAGTGGTGGTGGGGGGTATCCTGGTGGAGGAACTTGTGGGACCTCTTTGAATGTAGGAAGCTCCTGCACTATTAAAGTTAAATACACACCAGCAAGTTCGGCTTCGGCGCATACGGGAACACTAACGATCAATTACAACAATGGAGCTGCAGCCAGGACGGCAACGAGTAGCCTTACGGGAAGAACCGTTGCTGTAGGGGTCGCAACTTTGACACCCGCTGCAGTTGATTTTGGTTCGCGAGCTATCGGGAGTTCTGCTGTCGAGCAGGTTATAACCTTAAGTAATACTGCAGCTGCAGGGGGAAGTGCTTTGAGTGGTTTATCTGGAGCTGCTTTAAGTGGATCTTTTTCCTATAGTGGTGGTGGGGGGTATCCTGGTGGAGGAACTTGTGGGACCTCTTTGAATGTAGGAAGCTCCTGCACTATTAAAGTTAAATACACACCAGCAAGTTCGGCTTCGGCGCATACGGGAACACTAACGATCAATTACAACAATGGAGCTGCAGCCAGGACGGCAACGAGTAGCCTTACGGGAAGTACCGTAAGTAATGCATTGCTGGAAATTTCTCCTGTCAATGTGCTTGCAGTAAAAGTTGGAGAAAGAAGAAGAGAAATAATTACCATAAGGAACAGCGGGGGTAGTGCCGCATCAGGTCTTTCCATAACAACATCGGTAGGGGGCGCGTCCGTTGCGTTGTCCGCCAGTTCTAACGCCACAGCCTTTAAGTATACTGGAGGAACTTTTCCTGGAACTGGAGGGACCTGCAGCAGTACTCTATCGGGAAATTCTAGCTGTACGATATCAGTGGACTTTTCTCCCACAGCAAACGGATTAATTCGTGCGACTATCAATGTGGGTTACGGTAACGGTATAAGTAATCAACAAACAGCTTTTAATATTTCTGGGAGAGGAGCCGGAGATCTCAGAACTCGAGTTTATTACTCCACCGTAAAGAGTATAATCTCACCTGATACTAATAATAATGAAACCGATACTACTGGTTGTACAGGATGTCATGGCATGAATTTTAAAACTTATGATAGTATCAGGATTTTTAAAAATCCTTTAGGTAGTAGCAGTACCCTTTCAGCCATTCAGGGTGGAATAAATTCTAGAATGGCATCCATCATTCAAACTCCGCGAACTACTTCAACTGGCTCGGTGCAAATGGGAAAGGGTAATTATGGATCTTTAACTGAAAGCCAGGTGCAAACTATATTAAATTGGTTAGCTCAAGACGCACCGAATGATCCCCCTTCAGCCAATGGAGCTTCGATTGAAGCGCAACCCTTTGAAACTCTTCAGGGGGATCGGTATTATATTGCCTCTGTTCTTAATAAAGTTTATGGATCCGATGCTAGTAAAGTAACTCCACATGTTCAAAAATTGTCTGCACGGGCTGATTTGTTTGGTTCTACTTGTAACCCTCAAGACACAACATATGAATCCAATAGTGACTTACGAGTAAAAAAAATCTCTGTTGTGGCGGGGGCCTCTCAGGATATATGTCCCAAAGTCAATTTGGGTGAGAGTGAAATGGAGGCCACTAGTAATCCTGTCAGTACTATAATGAGCGAAGGGGTTAGGGCATCTGTATGTATCAAACTTTCAGGAGACAAAGGTAACATTGCAGTGGCTCTATCTAGAGCTAATTTATTAAGCCAAAGTAATAATTTGGCCGATATAAATAGTTCAAACTTAACGAAGGCCTTTCAAAGATTTTACCCAGGAGCAACACCGTCGGGTGATGTCATTACTAAATTAACGGAATTAGGTCGTGCGATTTCACCAGCCTCTGGACAAAACGGCGTTGCTGGAATTTTAGTTGAAAGTGGGAAGGACAAACTTTTTGAGGCTTGGCGCATGATCTTAATGACACTGTGTTTGTCCTCGGGATGGGTGGTGCCTTAAAAGGAGTTTAATTCTTATTTAGGAAGTCTGGAAAGTAGTTCTTGGCGTTTTTAAAAAAATCTATTTGATTGAGTTTTTGGGTGAGGTTTTGCACGTCAAATTTTTGATGTTTCCAAATTCCATAAATTAATTCATAAAGAGCGTTTAAATCCATTTCTAAATATTTTAACTTGGTTTGACTTTCCGGAGTTAACTGAGGTCGCTTTATGATGCTGGCTCCAAATGGATAACCCTGAATTCTTTCTATGTTTTGTAAGATTAAGATATAGTTTTCAAGAAAAAATAGAAACTCAGTTTGTAAGAAGTGTGGTGATTTTGACCAATTGAGAGGAAAAGTTTTTTCAAATTGAAGAATAAATAGAATTTTGAGTTTTCTAAAATACAAAGTTTCAGAAGAGTGACTCGGTCCATGAAAATTTTTTTGTTGAGCGATTTTTACAAGTTCAACCCAATCCGGTAAATACTCTAGAGTTTGTAAGTAAGCCTGTGTGGGTGAATGAATTCCAAACCACATTGGACCAGTAGCCTCGCGACTCAAGCTAAGTGCATCAAAAAAATCATGATCGTCTAATAATAAGGGCGTTAAATTGGCGTCCTGTCGCTGAGGGGTGACGGTAGTGAGCAAAGGTCTTAAAATAAATGGGGCGAGGGCTAACTGACTCAGTTCCAAACTAAACTTGGTAAAGAAAATATTACTTAATTAAATTTTTTACATAACTAAAGTCAATGGCGGCAGGTTAAGCTCCTTTCTGCTTATGGAAAGCACGAATTTTTGCACTCTTGCAGGAGGAAAGAACAAAGAGTTCAGAGAGAAGCTAAACAGACTATTTTACTGCGGATCCAAGCAAGCGAACGGTTTCGTGTTTAATGAGAAAAGGTTTACTTTCACTCCCTGCTGTAAGGGTCGGAGAGATATCTTTTCGGTAAACTTCAACGATAATTTTGAGGTCAAAAACTCCTTTTTTATTTTCTAAAAGAGTGGCGGGGAATTCTACAAAACAATGAATTTGGTTGGCGGTTCCAGATGCCACAAAGCTACCAGGTGGAATAATAATGCGCACGGGGACATTAAAGTCCTCAGCTCGAATTTTAAAGGAGATAGGTTCTGGAAAATGATTTTGAAGAGATAAACGAAAGTGATTTAAAAATCCAGGCTCTTTCTCATTCCAAAGAATGGTTCGATAAGGGGTTTCAATTCCTCGCAATATAGTCAGGGGAAGCGTTTGCCTCTTGAAGAGTGAGTAGACTAAACCTAAATTAATTATAATCAAGAGTGCTAAATAAATTAAAGATCTTGTGGTAAATTTTTTTTGGGGCTTACTAGGGGTGATGACTTTTGTTCTCTCTGGAGTGGAAGATATTTTTTCTTGAGTCAATGATGAATTTTTGGAATTTGCCACAAGTTCAAGCTCCGCACCAGAGCCATAGCGAATCAGACCTTTGGGTTTTTGCATTTTTTCCATAACTTCATCACAAGCATCTATACAAGCCGTGCAAGCAATGCACTCCATCTGTTGTCCGCGGCGTATGTCGATGGCTGTGGGACACACAGCAACACATTTAAAACAATTAATGCAATCACCTGTTTTTTGACCAGGCAAGAGGTTGGAGCTGCCCTTGCGGGGCTCTCCGCGGTGGTAATCATAAATGATGGTGGAGGACTGATGATCCATAAGAACAGATTGAAATCTCCCATAGGGGCACATAATGATACAAAACTGTTCACGGAACCAACCAAAATCAAACAAAGTGACTAGAGTGGTAAAGGCCATAACTAAAAAACTTTCCGGATTCTGCCAAGGGCTTACAGAGATCATTTGCAGCAAACGTTCGGTCCCCACAAAGTAGCTCAAAAAGGTATTTCCAACAATCCAACTGGCAATGAAAAAGGCAAACCATTTGCCTGTCTTTTTCCAAAGTTTGTTTAAAGTAAAGGGACCCTCATTTAAACGACGTCTTTCGAGGTGAGTTCCTTCAAACCAATATTCTAGTTTACGAAATACCATTTCAATAAAAACTGTTTGTGGACAGGCCCAACCACACCAAACTCGACCCCACAAGGACGTTATAAAAAAAAGCGTGATCACAAATCCAGCCAATACAAAGAATATGAGAGGCCCATCCTGAGCCCATAAGGTGAGACCAAAAATAATAAATTTTCTATGGACCACATCGAGCTGCAAAAGGGGATTCCCATGCCATCTTAACCAAGGCAAAATCAAAAAAATAATCAACAAAATAAAGTGGAAGCGCTTACGCAAACGATTCCAGGCTCCGCGCACGGTAGCAGGATAAATAAAAAGCCGGTTGCCAAATTCGTCCAGGGATCCCAAACTTTCCTCAGGAAGCTCACGTGATGGAATTTTCGTCGTCATGTTCAGGACCCCTGTTCTCTTTTAATAAATGGATATTAAATATTATTTATTTATATTATTCTTTGATTTCCGTTCCATCAGGAGCTTTGGCGTTAGGGGGATTGGAGTTTTTGAGAGTAAACACATAGACTGACACACTCTGAATTTCTGTTGCAGAAAGCATGCTTTCCCATGAAGGCATTCCTTTTTCTAAAACACCTTTGCTTACGACTTGTAAGATGTCCTCAGGTGTTCCTTTGCCATGAATCCAAAATCGGTCGGTTAAATTAGGTCCGATTTGTCCTTCGGCCTTGGCACCGTGGCAGACAGCGCAGCGAGCCGCAAACACACCTTGTCCTACTTCTAAAGCTTTGCTGTTTTTAACGAGGGACTGTAAGTCCACGGATGGTTCTTTAGAAGTGGCTGCAGAATGAAGAGCTTGAAGTTGCGAGAGCTCCATTTCCAGCTCGGCACTGGTACTAGGCCCTGTAGCCGTAAGATCATAGTGGATCCAATATAAAAAACTAAAAATAATGGTTATTAAAAAAGTAAAGAGCCACCAGGCGGGGAGGGGGTTGTCTAGCTCCTTAATTCCATCGTATTCGTGCCCTTCAATTAAGGCTTCGTCCACTAGTGATTTATTTTGGTTTGGAGATGGGGGATTTTGGTTTGAGTTCATGGGTGACTCCCTGTTTTTGGCTCTGAGGATGAATCGGAATCTAATGGCAACCGAGACCAGCGATCCACTTGCTCGGTTGTGATCATTTTTAAAACCCAAAAGGAAATAGTAGCAAAAACTACTATAAACAATAAAAGTCCTATAAGGGTCACATGTAAATCAGTAAAGTAACTAAGGCCCAACTGTTTCACGGTGTGCCTCCTTTTTTCCCAAGAGCTTGAAGATAGGCAATAAGGGCTACAATCTCCTTGTCTTCCAAACCAGCAGGAGCCCCACCATTTTTAAGCTCTGCAGCTATTGTTTTGGCCTGTTCTTCGGCAATTTTATCGGCATTGGCTACAGTGTTTTCATCATAGGGAACTCCCAGTCGTTTTAAAACGGAAAATTTTTTACGAAGAACATAGAAGTCCACCTTCTTTTGCTCTAACCAAGGATAATTGGGCATAATGGATTGGGGAATTAAATCACGAGGATTCATCATGTGTCGATAGTGCCATAAGGCAGGATATTTCCCACCCACGCGGGCTAGATCTGGACCTGTTCTTTTTGAACCCCATTGGAAGGGGTGATCGTAAAAACTTTCTTCAATCGTAGAAGCAGGACCAAATCTCAAAACATCCTCTGGAAGTTTACGAATCATTTGAGAGTGACATACGTAACATCCTTCTGAAATATAAACATCACGACCTGCGATTTCTAATGGAGAATAGGGCTGCGTTCTCTTTAGTGGGTCGATATAGTTGTGCAGAGACAGCGTGGGATAGATTTCAATAATGGAACCAGCCAAGACAGCCAATACCACAAGAACGGTGAAAACAGTGACCAGTCCTTCTAGTTTTCTGTGGCTAGTCTCAGGGTGAGTTTGGGTCTTGAGTGGGACTTGTTGGGGAACGATCTCTTCCTTTCGGGTCTGGGGAGCCTTACGAAGGGTCTTCCATATATTGTAGATCATGAGTAAAAATCCGGCGATAAAAAGGGCTCCACCAAGGGCGCGAACCCAATAGAGTGGGACGATTCTAGTAACGGTCTCAATAAAATCTGGGTAGACTAATTTTCCTTTATCATCCACGGCCCGCCACATGAGTCCCTGGGTAATTCCAGCAGCCCACATGGAAATGTAGTAAATAATGATTCCAAGTAATCCAATCCAGAAATGCCACTCAGCTAATTTTTTACTGTGGAGCTGGGTGTTCCACAGACGTGGAACTAGGTAATAAATCATTCCAAAAGTGAGAAATCCATTCCAGCCCAGGGTGCCACCGTGAACGTGGGCGATGATCCAATCGGTGTAATGCGCTAATGCACTCACAGATTTTATTGAGAGTAGGGGACCTTCAAACGTGCTCATTCCGTAGAAAGTAACTGCCGTAACTAAAAATTTGAGAATGGGTTCAGTTCGTACTTTATGCCAAGCACCCCGCAAGGTCAGCAACCCGTTGATCATACCGCCCCAGCTTGGAGCCCAAAGCATCAGACTAAATATCATCCCCAAGGTTTGAGCCCAGTCAGGGAGAGCCGTGTAAAGTAAATGGTGTGGACCAGCCCAGATGTACAAGAAAACCAACGCCCAAAAGTGAATGATGGAGAGACGATAACTGTAAACCGGTCGATCGGCCGCTTTGGGAATAAAATAATACATCAGTCCCAAAAAAGGAGTGGTGAGGAAAAAGGCCACGGCATTATGACCGTACCACCACTGCACGAGAGCGTCTTGGATTCCACTCCAAACAGGGTAGCTTTTAAATGTGGAAACCGGAATTTCAATGGAATTTACTATGTGGAGAACAGCCACAGTGATGATGGTGGCAATGTAAAACCAGATGGCGACATACATATGTTTTTCTTTGCGACGAGACAAAGTGCCAAAAAAGTTTACCGCAAAAATAACCCAAATCAGAGTGATAAAAATATCAAGGGGCCATTCTAGTTCAGCGTACTCCTTGCCCATGGAGAATCCGAGAAGAAGAGTGACGGCAGCACTCACGATTAAGATTTGCCAACCCCAAAAATGAAGGGAAGAGAGAAGATCCGAAAACATTCTGGTTTTAAGCAATCTTTGCGTGCTGTAATAGATACCAGCAAAAATAGCATTTCCCGCAAAAGCAAAAATAGCCGCGTTGGTATGCAAAGGGCGAATGCGACCATAAGTCAACCATTCCAAATTAAAATTAAATGGCCAATAGGCCAATTGAAGTGCGGCGAGTAGCCCCACGATAAAAGCGATAAGCCCCCAAAAAAGAGTGGCTAAAACGAAGCTTCTGACAATTTTATCGTCATAAACTTCAGCTAAGGAATGCGACTGAGTCATAAAGTGGCCCTTTCTTTGTGTGAAAAAGATGATGTTATCAATGTGTTATTTTCAGTGGGAACTTCTTCAATTAAGATTCGATGGGAAGGGGTCTCCAAATCATCAAACTGACCAGAACGGGAGGCCCATATAAATGCGATCAGGAAAAATAAGCCTAAGAGAACAGTGATAGGGATCATGATCCAAAGCGCACTCATAAATGGATCCTACTTTTTTCATGATTCGGATTCGCAGAACTCGATTGTTTTTTTAAAAACGGAGGGGAACTCAAAATTGTAAGTCCAACTAAGGTGGCGGAACTCAGTGGCATTAATAATGCGGCGAGAACTGGATGGATAAATCCAGAGAGAGCTAAAAACCCACCGCTCAGATTATAGATAAGTGCCACGATAAAATTTCTCCTTATCAACTTCATAGTGTGTGTTGATAAATGAAGTATATTAATTAAACTATTTAAGTTTGGGTCAGCAATGTAGATATCACAGACCTTCAAGCTTGCTTCCATGGCCCCGCTCACAGCAATACTGACTTGGGCTTTTGCCATGGCAAGAGTGTCATTCACGCCATCTCCGACAAAAAGAGTTGAGCTGTATTGTCCCACAATATTTTGTTTTTGCTCTGGTGAGCATTCGGCAAAAATATTTTTAGGATTTAGCCCCAACTGACAGCCAAGATCGTGCGCCACGGACCTTCGATCCCCAGTAACTATAAACGTATTTAAACCTTGGTTTAGTAAATTGGCAACGATCGATTTTGCTTCAGGGCGTACCGTATCTTGTAACGAAATTTTTAACAGCTCCTTGATCTTAACAGAATCTTTATTTTCTAAAACAGAAGGGAGATTTTCTTGGGAAAAGGATCCCATCGTTTGAAGAGGTGATTGGAATAATCCAATCCAAGTTAAAGAAGGTGCAGATTCCTCCGGAGGAGGTGTCGTCGCTTTTAAGGAATAATTACATTCAAAAATATGGGCTGAAACCCCAACAGAGGGGGTCTCTTGCCAATGAGTTACAGGTATTTTTTCCGAGGATACAGGGAATTGATTTACAAATCTCATAATAGCTTTGGCATGGGGGTGTTGGGAACGACATTCCAACTCTTTTAGAATCTGTAATATCTGTGGATCTATTTTTTGAGGGATAGTTTGGATGACAGTGCTTTGACCCAAAGTTAAAGTTCCCGTTTTATCCAAAAAGACCTGTTTAATTTTGGCCAGTTTTTCTAATGTCGAGCCTTCTTTAATAATAAATCCATCTTGTTGGGCCCACTGCAGTCCACGACTCAACGCCAAGGGTGTGGCAATGGCTAAAGCGCAAGGACATGCTAGCAGGGAAAGAGCTAGTGCCCTTTCAACCGCGACGAAGGGATTTGTGGACCAATAGAAGATAACAAAAAGTGCCGCCACTCCCAAAACTATAAAAGTAAAACCTTGTCCCACTTTATCTATAAAAGATTGATATGGGGTAGTTTGACTGCGTTTGGTTTCGATTTCCCGAATCATTTTGCTCAGTCGACTTTCTGCCGTCTCAGCTGTTATTTGTATATCGGCAAAATCACTAATCACTGTGGTCCCAGCAAAAAGAAGTTCGCCTGGATGTACAATTTGTGGAAGAGACTCCCCTGTCCAAAGTGAGGCATCGATTTCTTGAATTGTATTGAGTAGGATTCCGTCTGCGGGGAGACGTTCGTTTTGATAAATTCGAATCTGATCCCCTTTCTGAAGTTGATTTACAGGGACGGTTAGGTATTTTTTATTTTTTTCATCCCATTTTGTGCCGCTCACGATATTTAAAAAAGCTAGATGTTTAAAGGGTTGAGACAATTTTCTCTGTAAGGCAGACTGCCAAAGTCGAGCGGCTAGTAACAAAAAAATTAACGCGCCCAATGAGTCAAAGTAGGTCTCTCCAGAACGATAAATAAGGTTTTTCAAACTAAGCCCACTTCCGATAACCAACGCTAACACCACAGGGGAATCAATGGAGAGCTGTAAAAGTTTGAGCCTCTGGAAGAACTGGTAAAAAAAAGTGGTCGCAGAAAAAAATAGAATAGGGAGGAATAAAACAAAACTCAACCAGCCAAAAAAAAGGTTAAACTCCGACAGATCTGCTCCCACATACTGGGCGATGGATAGCAACATAATATTTCCAGCGCAAAACCCGGCAACAGCGACTTTGATCAACTGATGGCGAAAGGTTTTTTTCCAAGGATCTTCTGTGGAGTCTATTTTTAGGGGAGTGACCTGGTATCCCAACAGAGTCAATTTGTGGGCTAAAGGAGCTAGATCTATTGGCTCCGTTCCTTTAACCGTGAGTATTTTTTCACCTAAATTGAGACGTGCGGATTGGACTCCATTAAATTGAAGGGCCGTATTTTCCAAACGGGTTAAACAGGCCGCACAACGGGCGTCTGGAATGAGTAGCTGAAGTTGCCATTGATCCGTACCATTATCGACATAAAGCGGGCGGAACAAGGGGTCATCTAAAAGTTTTAAATCAAAACCCGGCGAAGCGGACACCTAGACTCCTTAAAAGTGAAAACAAAAAATGTTCCATAACTTTGGTGAAGGACCGTCATGAACTTTGATGTTGATGCGAGAATCTTTTTGAAACTGATAAGGACATCTTGTCAACAAGAGGCTTGAAATTCGTGTTGTCTTTTTACTTAAGTTTGTTATGGTCCTAGATCGTCTTATGAATAAATTTGTTGGACAAAGCACTAGTTTAATTTACGGGTTTGAGTTACCTTCAAATTCAATGTTCAAAATTTAAAGAGGCAAATCTTTTAAGAAATTAAATTTGGGTCTTTTCTAGCCCCCAAAATAATAAGGAGTTTTATGTCTTTCAAACAATGGCAAATCATTTTAAGTGTAGGAGTCTTAACGGTTATGAATTCAGGTTGCACCCCAGGAGCTAAGTCTCCTAAGACAGACAAAGAAAAATACAGTTATGTAATCGGGTATCAATTTTCCAAAAATTTAAAGTCACAAAGTGTTGATATTGATTCCGGTGCCTTTATTGCAGCTATGCAAGATGTAATGTCTGGCAAACCAGCCCAAATTAAAGAAGAAGAGATGGCGCAGGTCATGCAAAAAATGTATGAAGAGCGTACAAAAAAAATGAGTTCAGAAGCAGGAGATAATTTGAAAAAAGGCAAAGACTGGCTTGTAGCCAATAAAAAGAATGAAGGCGTCGTGGAAACAGCCTCTGGTTTACAATATAAAGTAGTGAGTCCAGGGAATGGTGCACAACCCAAGGCAACCGATGTGGTTGTGGTGCACTATCGCGGAACTTTACTTGATGGAACAGAATTTGATAGTTCTATTAAACGAAACCAGCCCGCCGAGTTTCCTTTAAATGCTGTGATCAAAGGTTGGACTGAAGGTCTGCAATTAATGAAAAAGGGTGCAAAGTATATGTTCTACATTCCACCTGAGTTGGCTTATGGTGAGCAAGGTCGTCCTTCTATTCCGGGTAACTCTGTATTGCAGTTTGAAGTGGAGTTGATCGATATTAAGGGAGCTCCTGCTGAAACTGGAAAAGAAATGCCTCATGGTAAAAAGCCATCAGCAAAAAAATAGGATTTTTTTAAAAAAATAAATCAGCTTGAAGTCAATGAAGATTCAAAAAACTCAACAACATTCATTGTGGCCAGAGATTCAACAGATTTTGGAGTTCTGGCCTGATTTTTCTTCGCCCGTTTCAAGTATAAAAAAGACAAAAGGAAACAAGAAAGCAGGTAGGCTTATTGTTGTTGCCAACCCTAAAGATTGGGATTTAGTGAAAACTAAACTCGCTTCACAGGTGGGTTTTCAATGGGTTCAGAAGGACTTGTTGGCAGAAACTCATAGTCCGACATCCCAGGGAAAATCTAAAAAGTCTATGTCTTTTTATCTTACTGAGGATGGACCTGTTTGGGTGGTAAGGACCTACCTGCATGCTTTTGGGAAGATAAAAAATTCAGAAGCTCATCCACAGGAAATGGCTTCCAATTCCCAAGTGGGGGAAGTTGAAGGACACCTGGGGTACTTATCTTCCTCGACCTATTTGGAGGCCCGAGAATCAGTCGGTGAGGCCTTTGGGTTAGTGACTGCCGCGGCTCTCAATCATCTTCTTCATGTGGACTTTTATGGCGAAGACCTTGATTTTATTTTGGGATCTCTGGTGGGGATGGGAATGGCCCATTACCAGTTTAATAAAGTTCGTCGTTTGGAAAAATCTCCTCTGCAAATTTTGTGGACTTTAAATGGTCAAACTTTTCCAGAGGAAATTTATAGTCAGGGTAAAAACATCGCCATTGCGGTAAATTTGGCTCGGCATCTCACAAATTTGCCGCCAAATCTTTTACATCCAAGGAGTTATGCCGAACTTTTAGAGAAAATCTTTTCTTCAGGGTCTTTTCCACAAAATTCGTTCAAGTTTTCGTTATGGAATGAGGATCAATTAATCGCGGAAAATTGTCATTTGATTCTTGCGGTGGGGCAGGGGGCTAATCATAAACCTTGTTTAGTTCATTTGTCCTATCGCCCTTCGTGTTTGCAAAACAGCCTGGGGGTTGAGGAAAGTAAAGTGAAGGCAAGGGAGCAAAAGAATTTTAAAAAGGCTTCCCCAACACCTGATAATAAACTCCAATATAAAACTCAAGATAAACCCCAATATAAAAAGGTGGCCTTTGTTGGCAAGGGAATTACTTTTGATAGTGGGGGGTTAGATCTTAAACCCAGTTCTGGAATGCGTTGGATGAAAAAGGATATGGGTGGTTCTGCTGCGTTGGTGGGTTTGGCCTGGTGGGTGGCACAAACTCAACCCGAATTCTGTTGTGATTTTTATTTACCTCTTGCCGAAAACGCGGTTTCACAAAATAGTTTTCGACCAGGGGATGTTTATGATTCAAAGGTTGGACTTAAAGTGGAGATTCATAATACCGATGCGGAAGGACGTTTAGTTTTGGCAGATGCCATGACCGTAGCACTACAAGATAAGCCAGATTTGCTTATTGATGTCGCCACACTCACCGGCGCTATAAAAGCTGGCTTGGGGAGTGGTATTGCAGGATTGTTTGGCAATCGAGATTTGTGGATTGCCCAGATGTTGGAGTCCAGTCAAAAACGAGGTGATTGGATGTGGCCCATGCCCTTGTTTCAATCTTATCAGACGGCATTGAAATCGCAATTTGCTGACTTGGTAAATGCGAGTGAGGGTTTTGGCGGTGCGATCACTGCAGCACTTTTTTTACAGCAGTTTGTACAAAATTGCCCTTGGTTGCATTTGGATATTTACGCTTGGAAAGATGGTGTGGAAGGTCCCTTGCTGGAGTCAGGCGCGAATGGTCAACCCGTACAAGCTCTCATCCATTTTTTAAATCATTTTAATTCCTGTTCTCCTATAAAATAATTAAAAGGGCTCTCGCAGAGTGGAATGTTTATTTGAAAATACCTTTTTTGTTCCTGGTGGGGTCGTAAATTTAGACACGTATAACCTATTGAAATAACTAAGTATTATTAATTTTAAGGTTTGAATCTGTGGCACTTATCATGAACTAGACAAGAACACTTTTTAGATTTTGCCTAAAGTCGTATTAAATTGAAGGAGAAGCTTTTCTTTTGATTTGTCGATTGGCACAGGCCTTGCCCTTACTTACTAGTATCATGAGATATTTAGGTAAATATTTTCTATTGTTACTAATGATGGGTTCTTTGCTCGCCTGTCAGTCAAAGGATGATAAGTCAAAGACCATTCGAACCCGCTCGGCTCGAGGCACAGGAGGGGGAAATATTGCCCCCACTGACTATAGAACTATGCCCTCCCCAAATACCAATGGAGGAGTTGGAAATGACGGAGGGGGTTGGGGAGCGATTTACGGTGGAAATAGACTCAATCAAAGTCAGTTTAATAATTCAATTTACAATTTTATATCTGCTACAGATGATCCAAATAGTTTGGGAACGGTAACAAGTGAGTTGAACAATGATACAGGAATACGATTTGGTGGATGTATCAGATTTGACTCTAACTGGAATGTGCTTAATAGCTCTTCGGCATTGGCCATGGATATTGTGGGATACAATCGTAATTCTAACCAATATGTTAAGTACTCTTTTGATATTATGGGCGGGGCTTCGGGGAGTGCTTATGGCAATCGACAATTAACCATTCGTTTTGAAGATCAGATGGGTTGGATTGAGTTTAATGGCACCTATGATAACGAGTACTTTTCAGGGGATGTCTCCTACCATAACAACGCGAGGAGCGGAAATTTTTATTTGGGACAATTTTTTATTCTCATTACCGCCTTTTTTGGATGTTAAATCATTTTTAAACCTCGGCTTTCAGGAATTATTCCGGGGTCCCGCACTTAAGCGGTTATCCAAACCGACTTTTTGAACCCGCCACCTCCGAACAAACTCTAAGTCAAGAAACTTTTATTGCTTGTGAATAGAGAAAAAATCATTAGCCTAGAGTTTGTATGGAAAATTATACTTCATCCAAATTAACCCAGGGATTTTTGGGCACTTCTAAAGCAGAGCTTGATTTCAATGTGATGATTTTAAAGACTGCCATTGGAGGATTGTCTGTATTAGATCACACCTATCTCTTTATTAAAAATGATGAAGAGGCCGCACAGTTTTTAAAAGCCTACGGATTCGATATTTTTAATTCTTCTGATGAGGCACGTTTGTGGAATTACTATGGGCGGGCACTGGCCTATATCCAAACCCAACTTTTATTACCTGGGGAACAAATTCCTGAAATCTTTAAGGAAGAAAAATATATTAAAAATTTTGTAAATTTGCTGTTGTGGGCTAGCGATTTATCACCACTGTACAAAGAAAGGCAGTTGTGGTCCTGCGCTATTTTGCGGGTGATCCATGTTTTGATACATTTAACCAATGATTTATTCACGGCTTTTTCTGATGAGATTCAAGAACAGGTTTTAAAACCATATCGTCAGGTCATCGTCACGGATGAGGCCGGACAAGTGAGTTTATGTGCTCCACAAAGCTCATTATCAGGTCAGGATTCCATTCCATTATTTCGGTTTGATGTGAAACCCTTTAAGACTTCCAATTCTTCAATTACCAAACTGCTTGCTAAGCCGGAGGAAGTTGCTTTTGGTGTTTTAGACAAAATGGGGGTTCGGTTTTTGACTCATTCTTTGTATGATTGCTTTCGAGTTTTGCAATGGCTTTTTCGGCATAATGTTTTAAGTTATCCCCACTTGATTCCTGATGAGTCAGCAAACACTCTTTTTCCACTGAATTTATTTGTGGACCTTTTAAAGAGTGGAGAATTAATAAATCACATGGGTTTAAAAAAGGAAAACTTATCCCATCAAGAGGTCCATGATTTTATTAATAAAACATTATTAGATCAACTGAACCAAGATCAGACATCTCCCACGTCAGGTTATCGAGAGAAAGTAAATATTTTTTCTAGTAAAGAATATCGGTTTATAAAATTTATTGTCCGTCAGCTCGTACGCACTCAGGGGGATACAGTGCAAAGACCATTTATGTTTTTTTATCCCCACGAAATTCAAATTATTGATTGGCAAACCTATCAAAAAAATTCGGTGGGTCCATCCAGTCATACAGAATATAAAGCTCGGCAAAAGAAAAAAGCCAGGGAAAGGGTGCTTCATTGGTTATGACCACGAGTTTTTTAAGGTTCAGGAACAAAAGCCATTGTGGGATCAAGTTTGGGATGTGCTTTTGGATTTTTTTTATGAATTCACTTTGGGCTTCAGAACAGTTGGGAGATTTAAAAGTTGAAGGTTTGGTTTTAAGACCTCAATTTGAGTTTTTAGAGCCACGTAAAGCCCAGTTTGCACTGGGAGAGTCCTTGTTCACTCTGGGTTGGGAAATGGATCACTCCATTAGAACAGTTTTTTCAGTTGGAGCCAAAACACTTATTGGACCTATGGCCCATTTTGTCAGTAACAAGCAAGTCAGTGAGGATTTGGGCTTTATTGAGGCCTATGGAGAATATGAATTTAATTATGGGCGTATTCGTGCGGGTCTTCAACCGGTACAGTTTGGATTAGAAGGAGACATAAATGAAAGTAATTTGGATTTGCCAAGAAGCCTTTTGTTTCAGCGTCGTGTGGTGGCTTTACGCGATATAGGGATAAGTTATTATGTCGACAACAATCATTTTTTTACTCAGTTGATGCTTCACAATGGGGTGGGTGTGGGCAATCCCCAAGGGCATTTATGGTACACCGCCAAGTGGGGGTGGAAGGATGAAAGACATTGGTCTGTGGGATTGTCGGGGCAAATCGGAAGCACAAATTCTGAGCGCACTGTGGAAAGTGAAGATTCTTTGGCTGAAGTGGATGTTCATAGATCCGCGCAATGGAGAATTATGGGGCCTTTTATGATGTGGGATTCAAAAAGGTGGAAAATTACTGGGGAAGGGTACTTGGGAAATCTTATCCAGGATCAGAAAACAAAAAGCTTTTCCGTGGGACACTTGGACGTGGATTATAGCGTTAACGCTTGGTTTTTTGGTTTTAGATTTGATCATTTTGATGGTCAATGGAGTCAAAATGGCAATTTGGAAAGTCAATTTTCTTTGGCCACTGGATTTCGGAGCGAAAATCAAACTTCTCGAATTTATTTAGTGGCTACGAAAAGTATAGAGGAAGGGACACAAATACCCAATGATGAGATCCGTTTGGTTTGGCATCTAACGCCATTGATTCGGTGAAGGTTAGATACACAACATAACTTAATTATATCAAGGTTTGTTAGCTCGCTACTTTTTTGTACTAATTATTATTTAAATAATAATTCAATTTCTTTTTCACTAAAGACTGCCAAAAGAATATGAGCTAAAGGAAATAGACGGCTTTCGAACTCTCCTGTTTTAATTTCTTTTCCTGGGTTTATAAATAATCGAGCATCTATTGGCATTGAGGTCTGGAAAACAGCTGCTGTTAGTGTGATGTCCTGGTCATCTAAGAAGGCCTTTATCGTACTTTCCCCCAGGTCAATTGTAGCTAATATTTGAATTCTTATTTGATTTGGATCTTTGAGAAACAAAACCTTCATTTTGCTAAGTAACTTTTTTGCGCCCTTAACGGTTGCATCCAAATGTTGACTAAACCTATTTTTATGAGCAGCTGCACCAGCTAAAATGGTAAGTGCAGGGCTGGTTCCTTCAGTCCGCTGGGTTGGCAGCACTAGATAAAGAAACTTTCCATTCGCCTCAAACATTATAATTCTGCATGTATTTAGGTCCAAACTATTGGGGGGGGTAAATTCATTTATAATTCTTAAGCCCACTTCTAATTCATGTATTTTAGCCAAACGTTCTAAAGCAGATTGACTGGGTCTGCTGTTCCTTAGTAGAGCTGCCAAGGCTAATTGGTGAGCTTTAACGTCTTCAATAGGTACTTGAGCCTCTCCCCATTGAGCAACTTGCCTTCTAAATTGACTTTTTAATAAAAATTGTTTATAGGTCATCACATTTTCCCCCAGACTTCCTTGTCTGTTAGCGGGAGGTGAGGAAGTCAAAAGTGGCAGGATAGAACCAGCTCCTTTTTTTGGTTGGAGGAGGTGTGCATATAAACGCTTCAGCTCCTCCTGGTGGAGGTTAACAAGCTTTTCTGCAGCTGATGAGGGTGGGGGAGGAACAACAGGTTGTTCCCACGGGCCCCTTAGTATTCTAGCACATGAACGGCTTTTTAGTCCCTCTGGTGCCTCATGATCAGAAGCAAGGGCTTCATAGGGTAAATGTAAGAACACTAAGGTTGTGAAAGTTAGGAAAAATGAAATTATAAATTTGATTCTTAACATATCAATCCACGTTATCTTCCTCTAGAGTTTTTAAATAAACCTAGAAATTTAATAAAAAATTAACAGTTGTTTAGCTTGTTAAAATTTGTTGGTAATGATTGGTTCTGCAAAAAGTGTGCAAAGCCAGACTTTTAAGACTTATCAGTTCAGTTCCATTTAGATAAAGCAGAACGGCAGTCATTTTCTATTAGAGATTTTTTTCATCCCTAGCCAGTGTCAAAATGAGTCGGATCGATCCCAAATTGAGACTTATTTTTTTCGTGTTTTTTAAAAAACTGCTTAGCTCGGCAAGGTCCCACAGGGATCAATAGCTTAATCCATTTGCATGGAAGATAGTGGCCTGCTAGAAGGACTCCTCTATTATATTTATATTATAATTAAGTTTTAGAGCTGGCACTTGAAGCTCTAAACCAGATCTGAACGAGATCTAAACTGAATCTGTAAGTATATGCAGCCAATACAGTAAGGATTGATTTTATGAAAAGTTCTCCTATTACGATTTTAAAATTTGGTGGAACCAGTGTTCAAGATGCCAATGCCATGAATCAATTGGTTGATATTGTAAGGACCCGTTCTGGAAGACGGCTGGTGGTGGTTTCTGCTTTGGCAAAAGTCACTGATACTTTGGTGAAAATAGCAGAGTGTTGTGAACAAAAACAGTCGCCGTTAGCTCGTCAGCTGGTAAAAGACATCTGCGATCGCCACCTGGATGTTGCTGAGCATTTAAAACTATCAAATAAACAAATTTTATTTTTGCAGGATTTTTTAAATCAACTCATAGAGTGGGTTGAAAATCAGCTCACTTTGGGGGAAATGAGTCCTAAAGCAAAGGATCATTTATTATCTTTTGGTGAACTTTGTTCTTCTTGTTTGGTTCAAGGGGTTATATCAAAAAAAATAACGAGTTTTTGGGTGGATGCACGGGATCTCATTGCAACAAATTCTGAGTTTAATAGTGCTCAAGTTGATCGGGAATTGACCAGAAATAATTTAATGGAAAAGGTTGTCCCACATTTGGATGAAGCTGTGGGTGTGACCCAAGGATTTATTGGTAGTGACGGTTTTGGAAATACAACCACCTTAGGGCGAGGTGGTTCCGATTATTCGGCGGCGCTCATGGGTGCAGGTCTTGACGCTGAAAAGGTGGAGATATGGACCGATGTGGATGGGATTCTATCCACGGATCCTCGGATTGTTAAAAATGCCAGAGTCATTGATCAACTTCATTTTTTAGAAGCAGCCGAAATGGCTTATTTTGGAGCTAAGGTTATTCATCCTAAAACTATTTTCCCTGCCCTAGAAAAGAAAATATCGGTTTGGATTTTAAACTCTAAAAATCCCAGTGCCCAGGGAACAGAAATCACCTATGCCGAAGATTATCGTTCCAAGGGGGTGACAGGGATCGCTTTTAAAAAAGAGGTTACACTGGTGAATATTTATTCTACCAGAATGTTAGGGGCCCATGGATTTTTAAAGTCCGTATTTGATATTTTTGCCCGTCATAAATTATCTGTGGACTTGATTGCCACATCTGAAGTCAATTTGTCGCTAACTCTTGATCCTAACTCGGATTTAGAGGCCCTAAATAAAGTAAAACAGGAACTGGAAAGTTTTTCTGAAGTGGAAGTCCATGGTCACCGGGGAATGATTTCCGTTGTTGGCGGGGGGATACGAAAAACGCCTGGACTTGCCTTGAAAATTTTTTCGCATCTTAGCGATATTAACATTCAAATGGTTTCCATGGGGGCTTCGGAACTAAATTTAAGTTTTGTGGTTCACTCCGATGAAGTTAATGAAGTAATAAAAAGGCTACATCAATCTTTGATTGAGAGTTAGACTGAACCATTAAACTCTTGTGAAAAAAGAAAAATACAGGGGTTCTTTTAAAAAAATTAAAGGACAGCTGTTTTGTAAAACCTTGAAGTCGGTTCGAAGAACGGACTTTTAACGTAAATTGGAATTTGAATGAAAAAATTACTTTCGCCCAAAGTTTTATTCCTATTGGTTTTTCTGTTGGTTTCAGTGTTCTTTTCTTGGTTCGCTCGTATAAATTATATTTTATTTTCGACAGATCCGTTGGAGGCTAAAGTTTTTTTAGGTTCGATCTTTCGGGGGTTGACCTTTGATGTAACAGTGGCTCTTATTTTGGGACTTCCCGTTTTAATTTGGTGGGGGTTTTCTCCTCAGTCGTGGCTTCAGGGTCGTAGAGCTACCTACTTTCAAAGAATTGCGTTTACATTCTTATTCTTTATTTGGATTCTGACTCTTGTTTCTGAGGTTGTATTTATCGGTGAATTCAACGCTCGTTTTAACTTCATTGCAGTTGATTACTTAGTTTATACCCAGGAAGTTTTGGAAAACATTTGGCAATCCTATCCTCTTGTGCCTATTTTTTCTGCTATTTTCCTAGGCGTGGGAAGTTTAGGGTACTGGGTGGGTGGGTTGCGCTTTTTTAATCCTGCAAATGGGGATAATCCTTCGAATAGTGTTGAAAACTTAAAGGAATCTTCCGCTCAACAAGGGTCTATTCTCCCTTTGAAGAAAAGAATGTGGGCGAGTGGTGGGGTTATTATTTTTACATTAGTCATGGGTTTATGGATTAACGAATCCAGGGTTCTTAGGGGAAGTTCTGCCGCTGAAGCTGAACTGGCCAAAAATTCCCTCTACACCCTTTTTGCAGCCTATTTTAACAACAGTATTGATTTCCGTAGGTTTTATGCAGCTTTGGTGGAAAAAGATGCAACAAATTTAGTTTATAAAATTCATAAAGAAGAATCTTTTCATGCCGCTTTAAGTGATAAATCCTTTGGACCAGAAGGACTGAATTCTGGTCGACGCGAATTGATTTCCCAAGAAAACCCCCATTCTATTATGCAAAATATCAAGCGCACCAAAGGAAGTTTGAAGTACAATGTGATTTTGGTTTTGATGGAAAGCATGAGTGGCCACTTTCTGACTTCCCTGGGCTCCAATCGTAGCGATCTGACCCCTAATCTGGATCGATTGGCCAAACAGAGTTTATTTTTTTCCCAAGCTTATGCTACAGGAACTAGAACTGTGCGAGGCATCGAAGCTGTGACACTTTCCATTCCGCCCACCCCAGGACAATCTATTGTTAGAAGAGAAAAGGGTTCGGATGTTTTCAATATAGGTACAGTTTTTCGAGATCGTGGATATTCAACTAAATTTATTTACGGCGGAAAATCCTATTTTGATAACATGGGGAATTTTTTCAACTCCAACGGATTTAAAGTGTTAGATCAAACCCAATTTCCCAAGGATCAGCTTCATTTTACCAATGCTTGGGGCGTGTGTGATGAAGATTTGTTCCAACAAAGTCTGGGTCAGGCCGATCATGATTTTAAAATGCGCAAGCCCTTTTTCCAGTTCATTTTAACCACATCGAATCATCGCCCTTTTACTTATCCAGAGGGTAAGGTCTCTATTCCATCAGGGACCAGTCGTCATGGTGCGGTTCAGTACTCTGACTACGCCATTGGCCAATTTATGGCACAAGCTCAAACTAAACCTTGGTTCGATCAGACACTTTTTATTTTTGTGGCAGATCACAATTCAGGTGTGGCGGGTGGAACACAAATTTTGCCGAGCGATTATCATATTCCCATGTTTTTTTACGCACCTAAAATTATCAAAGCTCAAACTGTGGATTTAGTTTCTAGTCAGATTGATCTGGCACCCACACTTTTTGGAATGATGAATTTTTCCTATCAAACGCGATTTTTTGGACGTGACATTTTAAAAGCTTCGGTTCCACGGGCTTTTCTGGCGACCTATCAACGAGTGGCTTATTGGGAAAGGGAAAAGATGGTTATTCTATCTCCCAATCGAAAGATCGAAGAGATTCATGTGGACGGGGAGAAATTAACTAAACAAAAAGAATATGTTTTTAGTGACCGTGCGGTGCCCTTGGGCGATAAAGTCTTTACCCAGGAGCAAAAAAATACGGTGGATCCTTTAGACTCTGTCTTAGAAAAAACCCTGGCTTATTATACAGCGGCCAGCGATTGGTTTAACTCTGGTAGGCTTCAAGCTGAACTTAAATTCCCAGATGACGAAAACCTTCGCCAGTAATTGTAGGACAATCTTGGGGGTGCCTTGGACGATCTTGGCAATGCCTACAAAACTTTATCAAAGGGGTGGGGTCTCGTTTTAAAAGTTCACCCCCAAAATGAAGACTAAATTGAGAATGTCCCCTTTGTTATAAATTCCTGTAGCTTGTTGATTCACCATCATCTGTGAATTTTCGTCCTGGAAATTAACTAATTGAAAAGTAGCTTGTCCTCCAAAATACATATTACGCAACATGGGGAGCTCGATTCCGGCACCCATATTAAATCCCATGGCTCCTTCTTTGCCAAATTCAGGTGTTCCAACTACGGTCATGGTACGATAAACTTGGGAAAAACCACCGATAATGTAGGGATTTAATTTCGCCAATCCACGGGTGACGTTCTGGGTGTTGAGATAGTATTTTAAGTTTAGTCCAATATCGGTAATCGCCACATTTCCGTCCACGGAAACTCCGGGAGCACGAACCGACAGTTTGTGATCTCCAGTTAAAAATCCCAATTGGAGGGCAAATCGCAAATCAAAAAAATAACTTATATAAAGTCCAAAGGTGGGAGCCATTTTTTGAGTTTGGCCCATGGTTTCAGTAAACCCACGCAAACCTCCAGTAAATCCTATGGTAAAAAATCGACCATTGCGAAAGAAGTTTATGTCAGCTTCCTCCTCGGAGGCCTCTTCGAACTCACTGTAATCAGCAAAGGGATCGTAGGAATCCACCGCCTCTTGGGCCTGAGCTTTGAGTGGGGATGAGAAAAAGAGTACCATCAAAAGCGCAAATTGTAGGTTTATAATTTTTTTGATCAAAATAGTTTGCCCCCCAATCAGAGTAAAATGCCGTTCTAGCATTCATTTTCAGGTTAAAGGCTATCGTTCTAAAAATCTAGTGTTGTAATAAATTGTCAGTCCCAGGCTTATCTGATAGACCGATTCCCATGGACTATAAAAAAACAGGTGTTGATATTGAGGCTGGTGACAGTCTAGTGGATTGGCTTAGAAAAACACAACCGGCACAATTTCCCCATCAGGACAAACTGGTTGAGGGTATCGGAGGTTTTGCAGCTCTGTTTAAGGCTGATTTTAAGAATTATAAAGAGCCTTGTCTTGTCACCTGCACCGATGGAGTCGGGACTAAAGTCAAATTAGCTTCACAGGCAAAAAAGTATGGTGGAGTGGCCCAAGATTTGGTGGCCATGTGTTTAAATGATCTCATTTGTTGTGGTGCGGAACCTTGGTTTTTCTTGGATTACTATGCCAGCGGTAAGCTGGACTTGGAAGCTGCCAAGGAATTTTTATCAGGAGTTAGGCAGGCTTGTCATAGTTCCAATTGTGCTTTAATTGGTGGTGAAACGGCTGAAATGCCTGGAATGTATGAAAATGGAGACTTTGATTGTGCTGGGTTCGCGGTGGGAGTTGTGGATCGTTCTTTAGCTCTTGGATCTCATCGGGTCCAAGATGGTGATATTATATTAGGTTTGGCCAGCAGTGGTTGTCACAGCAACGGATATTCCCTCTTGCGGCAGGTTTTTGCTGAGGATCTGACTAAATGGATGGAACAGTTGCTAACCCCAACACGATTGTATGTCGACTTGGTAAAAAAACTAAAGGAAGTCGGTGGGGTAAAAGCGATTGCCCATATTACTGGTGGAGGTTTGGATAACGTCACCCGGGTGCTCCCAGCGGGAGCTCAAGCAAATTTACAACCCTCTTGGGTTATTCCAGAAGTTTTTAGGGAAGTTAAAAGAAGGACGCAGATGTCTTGGTCACAGATGTTGACCACTCTTAATTGTGGATTGGGTTTAGTTCTGGTTGTGGATCCAAAAAAATCACAAGAGCTCCTTCAAGTGGCAAATAATAATTCTTGTCCCGGATACATCATCGGTCGAGTGACCATGAATTCAGAAAAAAATCAGAATTTGACTTGTTTGGATAAAGCCACTTGGAATTTAGCGACAGATCAATTTGATAAATAATGGGGTTTTTGAATGAACCAGGAAAATCTTGACTACGATGTGGCTGTTTTTTCCGCTTTTGGTCGTGGTAACTGGATGGCAACAGAGTTGGCAAATCGAGGTTTTAAGGTTCAATTATTTGATGTGACAACCAGCTTGGGTCGATGGGCGCCTGAAGATTGGGAGGGACCCTTTGGTTTTTTTCAGTCAAATGAGCTTAGCGAAAGCCAACTACTGCATCTTCAGCAAGAGAGCTATGTGGATCCGGTCCGCCGAGGGTTTTCCCTGTGGCCCGCAGAGGGGCCCATGGATTTTAGGGGCCCTTTGATTTCTTATCATTTGGAGACCATTGAGGCTTTAAAGATAGCGAAAAAGTATCTTCCAGAAAACCCTCTGACTCTTAAAGAGAAAGAAGCATTAAAAGATCAGTTGTTTGGCATGGACTATCAGCAAACGTGGGTGGTCCAATTTGCCCACCAGTTGGCCGCTACCCGTTATCAAAATAATGCTGTGGCGATGAACTTTGGGGATCCTTTGCCTTTAGGGTCGCCCTTTGCGCTAAGACGAGTGAGCCGAAAGAGTCTTCAGGTGGCACTTGAAAATTGTCAAAAACAAGGAGTTGAAACTTACAGTGAAGTGAAAATTGAGGACGTATCCATTGCTTCTAGAGACTGTGTGGGTGTTCAAATTAGTGGACCTATTTCTAGAGTGGTCAAAGCAAAAAACTATGTTTGGTGTTTGTCTGGCGCAGAAACTAAAACTCTTTCTATTTCTGCATCCCTTCATCTTTATCCAAGAGGGATTCTTTCCGCCCAGTGGAATTGGATGAGGTGGCGAATTCAGGGCAATGATGAGCGTTACAAAGAAGTTCTCCCTCTTCATTGGGTCATGATTGGTGACGTGAATTTGTCTTGGACTCACGATAATTTATTAATTGTGCAAAGATGTGAAGTGAGTTCTTTGTTCGATGTCTGGTGCCGTGTTCCGGTCTCTTGCCGTTTTCAACGCAATTATCTTGAGAGTTTGGCGCAAAAAATTGAGAACTTTGTAAATCAAAGAATTCCCCAGTTTCAAGCTCGAGTACAAAATCAACCTCAAGATTACCACTACAACGAAGAGGATCTAGGTCCCCCTCTTTTCCCAGTGTTTGATTCCCATCAGTGGTTGAATTGGAGCGCCCTTCCTTTGAAAAATTTTTTTCATGACGGAGTGGAATGGATTAAAAATATGGATTGGACGGGACGAATGCTAAACCAAACAAATATTATTGATGTTTTGTTAAAAAAACAAATGCTTCCTTTGAAAAAGACAAGCATGCAGATTGAAGTGTAATTAAGTTTATTCACTATTGAGGTGTTACTTTGCTCACACGATATACTCGACCAGAAATGGGTCGGATTTGGACGACGGAAGCTCGTTTTGAGTTCATGTTAAAAGTGGAAGTGGCCGTAGCTCAAGTTCAAGGCGAAATGGGAATGATTCCCGTGGAAGCCGCTCAAGCTATTAAAAGTAAAGCAAAAATTGATGTGGCTGCGATTGATAAAATTGAGCAAACCACCCGCCACGATGTGATCGCTTTTGTCACCCAGGTGGCTGAATCCGTCGGGAATCACGGTCGGTTTTTACATTTCGGACTGACCTCCTCTGATGTTCTTGATACAGCTTTGAGTCTGCAAATGGCAGAGGGTGCTGTGGTTTTACAAAGCTCCTTAAAAAAATGGGAATCAGCTTTGATTCGACTCACGGAAAAACATCGTTTGGATTGGTGTTCCGGGCGAACCCACGGTATGCATGCGGAACCCACAACATTTGGTTTAAAGTTATCGGGACATTTATCTGAGCTGAGAAGATGTCAAAGAAGGTTGGATCGTGCTTTAGCGCAAATGAAAGTGGGAAAGTTAAGTGGGGCGGTTGGTACATATTCGGCCCTGGGTCCTGAGTTGGAAAAAAAAGTTTGTGCTTTACTTGGACTCAAAGCAGAGGTGATTGCAACTCAAGTGATTCCTCGGGATCGACACGCTGAGGTGATGTGGTCCTTGTGTCTTATCGGTTGCTGTATGGAAAGGCTTTCCCTAGAGTTTCGTCATCTACAAAGGACGGAGGTGAGGGAGGTCAGTGAAGGCTTCACTCCGGGCCAAAAGGGCTCCAGTGCAATGCCACATAAGAAAAATCCCATTGGTTTTGAAAATCTCACGGGTGTGGCTCGGATGTTAAGGTCTTACTTGACGGGATCCTTGGAAAATGTGGCCCTTTGGCACGAAAGGGATATTTCCCACTCTTCTGTGGAAAGAATTTTTATTCCAGATGCATTTATTCTCGCGGACTACGGGGCTTCCCGCATGGCGCAGTTGTTGAGTCAATTACAAGTGGATGTGAAGCAAATGCAGTTCAATATGAATTTATCTCAGGGGCAACTTTTTAGTTCCCATCTGTTGTTAAGTCTAGTGCAGAAGGGAATGACCCGTGAAATGGCTTACCAGTTGGTGCAAAGCCTGAGTCATAATTTGAGTAAGGATGGTCACTTATTGCAAGCGGCCCAACAAAATAGTCAAGTGGCCAGTCTATTAACCCAGCAAGAGTTGGAAAAAATTTTTTCTGGGGAAAATCATGCTCGAGCCATTCAGACCCTGATTGATGGTGCCCTCAATAATGAGACAGGAGGCTGGTGATGGGAACCAATACCGATGAACTAAACAATAAATACTCCAGAGGAAATTTGCTTTATGAAGGAAAGGCCAAAAAGATATTTAATCTAAAAAATAGAAATGATTTAGTTTGGGTCGAATATAAGGATTCTTTGACAGCCTTTAATGCACAAAAAAGAGGGAGTTTTTTAGGTAAAGGGGCCTTGAACCGAAATCTGACTGCTTTGATTTATAAATATTTAGGTCTTAAGCAAATTAAACATCATCTCATCGCAAGTATTGAGTCTGAAAGTTTGATATGTCACAGAGTTAAAATTATTCCCCTAGAAGTTGTAGTTCGCAATCGCTTGGCTGGGTCCACTGCAAAAAAATTTAAACTTAATGAAGGAGCCCCACTGAAGAAGCCCTTGGTGGAGTTTTTTTATAAATCGGATGAACTGGAAGATCCGTTTGTATCGGACGATCAAGCATTGATGTTACAAATAGTGGAAACACAAGAACAATTGGAATTGATTAAAGCTAAAGCATTGGAAGTCAACAAACACCTTAGAGACATGTTTGCCGCAGTTGGCATAGAGCTTATAGATTTTAAAATCGAGTATGGGAAGAATTCACAGGGGGAACTTATCTTAGCCGATGAAATCACACCTGACTGTTGTCGACTCTGGGATTTTAAAACGGGTGAAAAATTAGATAAGGATCGATTTCGTAGGGATTTGGGAAATGTTGAAGAAAAATATTTAGAAGTTTGGAACAGACTAAAGGATCGTTGGGAAAAGGAGTCCATATGAAAATAGCTGTAAAAATTTTGCCGCGACGTGAAGTTCTAGATACTCAGGGGCGAGCCGTAGAGCAGGCACTTAATTCCCAAAATCATTCCATCACTTCCTGTCGGGTGGGTAAGTATGTGGAAGTTGTTCTCAATGAAGCCGATCGGGAAATGGCTTTAAATAAAGTTCGAGAAATGGCAGAGCAGTTGTTACACAATCCATTAACTGAAACCTTCCAATTAGAGGTTGTGGATTAAAATGAATAAAACTATAGGTGTCACTCGATTCCCTGGAACTAATTGTGATTTTGATGTGTTTGAAGCGATCCAGTCCTTGGATTTAACCCCTAAATGGTTATGGTATGGGGATCATTTTTCATTTAGCGATGTGACAGCAGTTATTATTCCTGGTGGGTTTAGTTATGGGGATTATTTGCGTTGTGGGGCCCTAGCCGCAAAAACTCCAGTGATGAATTCAGTTCGGGAATTCGCTCAGCGAGGCTTGCCGGTTTTAGGAATATGTAATGGCTTTCAAATTTTGTGTGAATCACAGTTGTTACCGGGGACCCTTCTACCCAATCGTGACTCGCGGTTTATCGATCAGTGGGTGGAATTGAAATTGGTGAATGGTTGTCGTCGTTTTGGTCCTGAGTCTAAAGGTGTGAGTGTGCGACTGCCGGTGGCCCACGGTGATGGACGATTTTATATGGATGCAGATGGGCAGAAAAGAATTGAGGATCGGGGTCAAGTTTGGTGGTCCTATCAGGAGGATATCAATGGATCCATTGGTCAAATCGCTGGCGTTATGAATGAGAATAAAAATGTGGCAGGGCTCATGCCCCATCCTGAACGGGCCATGACAAGTTGGATGGGTGGAACGGATGGAAAGAGCTTCTTTACCTCATTATTTTAAGAGTTTGATTGGAAAGGAAAATACATTAATTTTATGGATGCAAATTTTGAAACTGAAAATGGAGTTTTAAATTCTCAGCTTAAACAATATCGATTGAGTTTGGCGGAATATGAAAAAATAGTTCAAGTCCTAGGACGTGCCCCAAAGGGTGTGGAGTGGGCTTTATTTTCAGCTTTATGGAGTGAGCATTGCAGTTACAAATCTTCACGACTCCATTTGCGTAAATTTAAATATCGTAATGATCAAGTTTTGCAAAGCATGGGTGAAAATGCCGGTGTTATTGATTTAGGTAAAGGGGAACGGATTGCCTTTAAAATGGAGAGCCACAACCATCCGAGCTTTATAGAACCGTATCAAGGGGCGGCCACAGGTGTGGGGGGAATATTAAGGGATATTTTTACCATGGGTGCTCGTCCTATAGCCCTTGCGAATTACCTTTGTTTTGGTGATGAAAAATCAGCAAAGCAAATATCTCTTGTTGATGGTGTGGTGCGTGGTATTTCGGGTTATGGCAATTGTGTGGGTGTTCCTACGGTCACTGGTCAAGTTGAGTTTCATTCCTCTTATAAACAAAATATATTGGTTAATGCGCTTGCATTGGGACTGTTTCGACCTAATGATCCCATTTTGACTTCGCAGGCCAAGGGTGTGGGAAATTGGGTGGTTTATGTGGGGGCAAAAACGGGTCGTGATGGAATTCATGGTGCCAGTATGGCCAGTGAAGCTTTTGGGGACAATGCTCAGAGTAAAAAACCCACCATTCAAATTGGAGACCCTTTTTACGAGAAGTTACTTATTGAAAGTTGTTTAGAAGTCATGGCACAGGGGTTAGTGGTATCTATTCAAGATATGGGGGCTGCAGGTTTGACTTCCTCTTGTTTTGAAATGGCAGCAAAGGGTGGAGTGGGAATAAAATTGGAACTGGATCGTGTTCCACTACGTGATCGTACGCTCACACCAGAAGATATCCTACTCTCTGAAAGTCAAGAAAGGATGTTGCTCATTTGTGAACCCCACCGCTTTGCCAAATTGAAGGGGGTTTTTGAACGTTGGGGTTTGGATGCCGTGGTTATTGGTGAAGTGGTTTCAGGACGCGATGTGGATTTATGGTGGCGAGGTGAATCCATCTGCAAAATAGACCCCCGTCCTTTAGTAGATGGAGCTCCAGTATACGATCGAAGCTATGAACCTTGGAGAGTCAAATCCCGCGTGGCTCAAGCGAAACTGACTGTTTTGCCTGAAACGGATCCTGAAAAAATACTTTTGAACTTATTGCAAAGTCCCTTGGGTGGCTCAAGAAAATGGGTGTATCGGCAATACGATCAAAGAGTAGGAGCTAAGACAGTGCGTGATGCTTCAGAAAGCGTAGCTGTCTTGCGGTTGCCAGATTCTGGAAGGGCCTTAGGGTTAGTTTTGGGTTGCCGACCTCATTTAATGCGTTTTGATGCTGCCGAAGGTGGTAAAGATGCTTTACTTTATCCTGCCCTAGAATTAGCTGCTAAAGGTTTTCAGCCACTGGCAGCAACAGATTGTTTAAATTTTGGGAACCCGGAAAAAAAAGAAATCATGAGTGAATTTGTTGCCACAGTGGATAACTTAGCGCAAACCGCTGAAGTGTTAGAGACTCCAATTATTAGCGGAAATGTAAGCTTTTATAATGAGACTCAAGGGAAAAATATTACTTCCACACCCGCAACAGGAGTGGTGGGCCTTCGCGAGCAAGTCAATGGCATCCCCCTGTCTGTATTTTCTAGAGCTGGTGATGAAGTGTTATTGTTAAGAGCCCCCATGCTATTAATCTCGGGTCTTAGGGCTGAACCTAACGCACAAAATACTTTGGCAGCTACGGAGTCGTCGATTCTTGGGTATGGGACTCTGAGTTTAAAAAGGGCCCGAGGACTTATCGATTGTGTCAGACAACTCACCCAAGATGATTTAGTCACAGCCAGTAGGGTAGTTGGTAAATTTGGTTTAGCTTATGCGCTGGCGCGAATGTCCCTGGGTGGAATTGGAGCTCGAGTTCGAGTGGGTGAAGACCGAACTCTTTTTGGTGAATGGTTGTACGAAGTGGTTTTAGCTGTTCCCGCAGCTATGTTGAATCGAGTTCAGGCCACTATTCGCTCTCGCGCTGAAGATGACTTGCTATTGGAACATCTAGGTTCAACAGGCGGTGTGGATTTGGAAATAATGGGTCGTCTTCGCCTTCCCATAAAGAGTCTTCGTCAAAATTATGAAGCAGTCAATCTTCACGGTCCCACAAGGGAATAGGAAGTTTCTCAGGAGGAAATTTTGTTGCAGAAATGGCGTGATAAGTGTGCAGTGTTTGGAATTTGGAATGATCCAGAGGCTGCTCGAATGACTTACTTGGGGCTCTATGCTCAACAGCATCGCGGGCAAGAGTCTGCTGGCATTGTGACTTTGGATCAGGGAAAGCACTTATTTCATAAAGGTATGGGTTTGGTGGGAGATATTTTCCAAGCAGAAGATTTGGAAAGACTTACTGGAAATAAGGCCATTGGTCATACTAGATATTCGACAGCGGGAGGCTCCACAGATCTTAATATCCAACCACTTACAGCAGGGTTATTAACAGGTCCTATCGCAGTGGCTCATAATGGAAATTTGATTAATGCAGAACCCGTTCGTATGGAATTACAAAAGGGAGGGGCTATTTTTAGTGGAACCAATGACACAGAAAATCTTCTCCATTTGCTGGCGAGAAATCCGGAAAAAGATATTATTGAAGGATTAAAACAGGCTGCTTTGCAAATGGATGGGGCGTATAGTTTTGTGTTATTGACCCATGACCGACTTATTGCCATGCGTGACCCTTTGGGATTCCGGCCATTGGTTTTGGGTAAAAGAAGAAATCCAGTTCAAACAGACGGCCAGAGATCTGAATTTGCTTATGTGGTTGCTTCTGAAACCTGTGCTTTTGATTTAATTGGAGCTGATTATCTCCGTGAAATTCAACCAGGTGAGATTTGGTGGGTGGATGCCCAAGGAGAACACTCAGAGTTTTTACCAACTCAGGAAAAACGTTTGGCTAAGTGTGTTTTTGAACATGTTTATTTTGCTCGTCCTGACAGTCGAGTTTTTGGTTTAAGTGTCTATGAATCTCGTAAACGTATGGGTGAAATCTTGGCCCAAGAAAGTCCTGCCGAAGCGGATATAGTGGTTCCGGTTCCAGACAGCGGAGTTCCTGCAGCGATTGGTTACTCAAGGGAAAGTGGTATTCCCTTTGAGTTGGGAATCATACGTAATCACTATATTGGGCGAACTTTTATTCAACCCAGTCAGTCCATTCGCAGTTTTGGAGTTAAAATTAAATTAAATCCTCAGATGGAAGTTCTCAAAAATAAAAAAGTTGTGGTTATTGATGACTCTTTGGTGAGAGGGACGACTTCTCAAAAAATTATCCAACTGATTCGTCAAGCGGGAGCAAAGGAAGTTCACTTTAGAATTGCGTCACCGCCGACCACGGGTCCTTGTTATTATGGAGTGGACACGCCACAAAAAGATCAGTTGATTGCTGCCCACCAATCAGTGGAAAAAATTGGTAAATATATAGGAGCTGATTCTTTAGCTTATTTGACCGTGGAGGGGATGATGAAAGCAGTTCAAGGTTCTAAACACGAATTTTGTGCGGCTTGTTTTGATGGGAAGTATCCCACACCTCTTTACTCCCACTCAGAAAACTCTTAAAGAGCCTGGAAGGCTTGTAAAGAAAATGAAACTTAGTTAGTAATTTAAAATAGAATTTATTTATTTTTTTGGATACATCAGAGACATGAATAATTTGAAGTTATCACTGCCGAAGTACATGCAAGTCACATGTCGTAGAGTGCTGTTTTTACTTTTTTTCTATTTTTTAACGCGAGTTCATTTTTTAATATGGAATTGGGAGCTTTACAGTCGGCACTCGTTGGGCTCTTTATTAAAACCTTTTTTTCTTGGACTGAGGTTTGATCTTTCAGCTCTTCTTTTTATCAATATCCCTTTTTTATTATTTTGGTTTTGCATTTACTTTTGTTGGCCTTATTTTTTGTCGGCCTTTAATTTTAAGATACAAGAAAAAATTAAACGAGGTGAGCAATGTCCTGCTAGTAGCTCCAAGAGAATGCTTGTGGTGGAAAAAGGGCTCTTTGTTTGTGTGAATGGATTTTTTCTTGGCTTAAATATTGCCGATTCCGAGTTCAGTAAATTTATCGGGAAAAGGTTGTCTTCAGAATATTTTTTATTGCATCAAGATGTAGAACAACATTTATTAAGTATTTTTTGGACCTATAGATATTTATTGATTCAGTGGTTTCTTTTACTGGGTTTGCTTTATTATTTTTATCCTTCAGATAGTGAGGAAAAAAAACATACCGTTCCAGATTTAACTTTTAAAAGTTTAAGTTTTTTTAAAAAATGTTTTGAGGTGTTGCTTTGGTTTACACTTATTATTTTAGGTATGAGGGGTGGAATTCAGCTCAAACCATTGCATCCTATGGATGCCTTCTTCAACTCTCACCATGAATTGGGGTTATTAACTACAAATACGCCCTTTAACTTAATTAAAAGTCGCCCCAATGAGGAAGTGAACACAACGAGATATTTTAAAGAGGATAGAGAACCTATATTGAATTTAAAAAATGCCAATATATTGACTCGTCCTCCCTTGGGAACATTTAAAGAGTACAATGTTGTTGTGATTATTGTGGAGAGTTTGTCATTGGAATACACAGGTGCCGCTAATGATTATCCAGGTTATACCCCATTCCTGGATCAGCTGGCAAAAAAGTCATTATTCTTCCCGCATCATTTTGCAAATGCCCGTCGATCTATCGATGGAGTTCCTGCGGTGCTTTGTGGTATTCCGGCTTTAATGGCGGAATCTCTGTTGACCACAAGTTTTAGCAACAATCGTTTGGAGTGTCTGCCTAAAGTTTTACGAGAGCAGGGCTATAGTTCCTATTTCCTTCATGGAGCCAAAAATGGATCCATGCGCTTTGATACCTTTTCCCATATTGCAGGGTTTGATAATTTCATTGGATTAGATCAATACCCTAAAAACAATCGAGAAGATTTCGATCCCTATTGGGGGGTAGCCGACGAACCTATGCTGCAATATGCAATTCAAGTTATGGATCGGGCGCCAAAGCCAGCATTTCTGTCCGTGTTTACTCTGAGTTCCCACCACCCTTACTTTATTCCCAAGCACTTGCGCGGAAGGTTTAAAAAAGGAACTTTGGAAATTCATGAATCTATTGGCTATGCTGACTATGCTTTACAGCAGTTTTTTTTAACAGCCCAGACCAAGCCCTGGTTTCATAATACTATATTCGTTATTACTGCGGATCATACTCAAAAAACAGACCAAAAAAAATATCAAAATGTGCTGGGTTACTACAGAGTTCCCTTACTAATTCATGTTCCTCAAGAAACCGAAAACAAAATTAAATTACAAAAAATAAGTCCCTTTGATGAAGGTCGAATTGTACAACAAATTGATATCATGCCTTCGTTACTTGATTGGCTGGGAGTTGAAAATAAAAAACGTTTTTTGTTAGGTCAGAGTACTTTTGATTTGAATAAGTCACCGAAGGCCTATATCGCGGTGGATGGGTACTGGATCTTAGATGATAAAAACTTGGTTTATTTTGATCGGAAGGAAATTAATTCCGAAGTTTTTACTCACAATAATACTTATGATTTAGTTCTTCAAAAAATTTCTCAACAAGAGATAAAAAAAATGTCCTTGGTTGAATACCTTCTCTCAGCAGCTCATTATTTTAATATGGGAATGATTAATAATACTCTTTATGACTGGGAGAAGGAAATAAAGTATTAAGAGTCAGATTTTGTGTATATAAATTGAAAAAAATATTTTTTTCATGCTTCGGACCACATCAAGGATGTCAATTTAAATTGAGGAGAAAACTTTATGATTAACAATCATCGTATAGCAGTTGTTATTCCTAGTTATCGTGTGAAGGATTCGATATTGAACGTGATTGCAGAGATTCCATCATTCGTAGACCATATTATTGTCGTTGATGATGCTTGCCCGGATAAATCTGGCGACTTTGTGAATTCGTACACGTTGCCTAAAGTCACTGTACTTAAGAACTTACAAAACTTAGGGGTTGGTGGTGCTACGATCAATGGATTTCAGTTTGCTGCATCTAATAGGTCAGACATTATTGTTAAAATGGATGGTGATGGACAGATGAAAGGAGACTTGATCCCTCAGCTGATCGCCCCCATTCTCGATAAGCGAGCTGATTACACTAAGGGTAATAGATTTTTTTTCCCTTCAGGTTTAAAAAAAATGCCGGTAATTCGTAAGATAGGTAATTCTGCGTTGAGCATAATTAATAAATTTTCCAGTGGTTATTACAAAATAATGGATCCAACCAACGGATTTACGGCCATTCATCGCGAAGCTCTCATTCATTTACCATTAGAAAAAGTTTCAAATAGATTCTTTTTTGAAAGTGATTTGTTGTTTAGGTTGGGTGTTATTCGAGCCACTGTTGTTGATGTTCCCATGTTGCCGGTATATGAAGACGAGAAGTCAAATTTAAGAATAACGAAAGTACTGTTTGAGTTTCCACTTAAATACTTAAACTGTTATTGCAAGCGTATTGCTTACAATTATTTTATTCGAGACTTTAGCGTTGGATCCTTATTGTTAGTTCTTGGTGCTACTTTTACTTTGTTAGGATCTCTTTTTGCAATGTACCTTTGGTATAAGTCTCACATGTCAAGGGTTCCCTCCAGTGGTGGGTCCTTATTTCTTGCGGCGGTTCCCTTAATATTGGGATTTCAAATGCTTTTGTCCTTCTTACTCGTTGACGTTGAAAATTACCCTCGAGATCCTCTTGTTAGTTTTAAAAAAAATATCCCAATTGATTAAATTTAGACCCCGTAAGAGAAGCTTCCGAATTTTGTGGACCCAGTTGCTAATGTCGGATTTTTAAATGTATTCTTAGTAAAAATAAAAAAGGAGCTGCGTTGTTACAGCTAACGTTAATACTCTTAGTATCTCTTGGGTTGGGAAATTTATTTCTCATCCTATTTCGAATAAAAAATATGACTTTGTGGTCTCCACTACTGGGTCTATTAATGATGCCGCCACTGTTTGTGTTGATCAGTCACAATCTGCAAATGACTGCAATGGGTTTTTCACTTTTGTCTATTTACGGTCTGGTTCGATTTGTTAGAGACCGAGAATTTAGCTTTTTAAAATCACCTTTTTTGTTGGGGGCTTTGATTGTATTCGCAATTTGTGATCTCTTTTTAAAAAAAATGTATTTTCCTCATCAGTGGGATGAATATTCTTATTGGCTGCTCATGCCAAAACAAATGGTGCAGTATAATGCTATTGTTTCTAATGATTTCCCATACAAGACCTTCATGAGCTACCTTCCCGGGTTATCGTTGTGGCAGAGTTTTTACTATTTTTTAATTCAAAGTTCATTTTCAGAAGGAGCTTCACACACACCGAACTTTGCTTTTGCTTTGGCTTTAATTCCTCCAACAGAGGAGTTTATAAAAAAAACAATGGTTAGAAGTAATTTAAATAATTTATCAGCGCCTTGGATACCCTCTTTGTTTTGTTTGATTATTTTTATGGCTATATTTAGTGGAGAAATTTTTTATCCCAGTGCCTTGATTGAGCCTGCTTGCTACATAATGTTGGCGGGTTTTCTATTGTTTTTTTATAGGTTCGAAAGAGGCGAGTGTTCTCATCGCACATTTATTCTGATATCTGCTGTATTTTTGATAGGTGGTTACTATTTAAAACAATACATGATTTTAGGTCCAGTAGCCCTGATTGTTGCGTGGATATTTAGGTATTTTTTTGAACCGAAGAAGCGCGAAAAAACAGATTTAAAATATATTGTTGTGGCAGCTTTTGGCTTTATAGTTTTTTATTTCTACTGGGTTTATATCACACGCCATATTCCCCCCAGTATTCCTATAACAGAAAGTATTCGTGCTAAAGGTGGACTGTGGCAAGGTTTTTTAGCTCGATCTTTCTTGCTAGCTAAATTTGTGGGTAACATTTTTCTGCATTTTACAAGAGATTTTATAATTCATCTCTTTTCATTTTGGGGAATTTATCTTGCGATTAAAAATCGTAAAACGGCTGCTGTCTTTATTTTTTGGGGCACATTTTTTGTTCTTTACTTAGGGACTCTCGGTTTTTATTATATTTATGGTTTTAGTGACTACGAAGCTGGTATACTTGCATCCTTCCATAGGTACCTTTCTTACCTTAGCTTTCCACTCAGATTTTTAGGTGCTTTACTATTTATTGAATTCTTCTTGTTAAATTGGGCACGCATAAAAATATTCATGAGACCTATGATTGCAAAGAATCTTTCGTTCTGTTTTCCAGTTTTACTTATGGGTTTTTTTTATTTTAATTATTTAAAACCATTTCCTAATGAAGAGCCTTTAAGTCGTGAAGTAAGCTCATTAATTTCTAAAGATCCTCAAGGTTCTGGGTTGTTGATTGCACAAAATGATAATGGTGAAATTTACCAAAAATTTCAGTATTATTCAGTAGATAAATCCGATTTATACAAACGGATTCAAAGTCAGTATTCATTTGCACTGACACAAACAAATGTGTGGGTCAGTGTTGTTACAGAAGATGCAATGAAAGCACTTCTTAAAAAATCTGACTTTCTTTGGATCTATAGAAGTGACTTTTTTGTGAACAAGCATTTATATCCACTTCTAAACTCTTCTTGTCCCTCAAACTTAGATCATCAATTATTGATCAAAGTGAGGGATCGGTTTGAATGCCACCGGCTCTAAAAACCTGTTTGAATCCTTCTAGTCCCTGAATACCGTAGACAACTTTTTTGCGTCAGCGGCTACTGGATATAAAATTCATATCCCATTTTAGTTTTTTGGCTTCTTAAATTCTATGAAAACATTTTGAAATATCTCGGGGACTTACAGTTATAATGGAGTCTTTATCTCTAAAGGAGGCAAGAAAGAGCTACATTGGAAAGTCAGAAAATTTCTGGGTTTGGTTTAATGAGAGCTGGCGTTGCAACGGAGATGCAAAATTGAAAAGGTGAGTCTAGAACAAGGTCATGCTCGCATGATTCCAATTTCGCTGAATTCTAAAGTTGTGAATCTCCAAGGATTTTGGATCATTCTGGATCCCACCAGAAAAAAAATTTTGATTCGAGAGAAGGAAGAAACAGGTGTAATAGTTTTTTTGGCTCTACGCCAAAGACGGGGGGGAGTCGAACTTTTTTTCTTATATATAAGATATGAATCTGTCATTTTTTAATAAGGGCACCACTTAGGTAATTGAAAGTGTGATCATAATAAAAAATAAATTTTCGACCTGGAAGATCTCTTTCAAGTTGTTTTAAAAGGGGGTGACTTGTAAAACTTCCGTTTGATGAGGGGATGCGAAAATAAAATTGACCATCAACACTTAGCCTTTTGACAACGTTTAAGATAATAAAAGCCAGAGCCGTAGCCTCAAGATCGTTAGTCATATTTAAAGAACCAGGAGTAAGAGTGCCCAACCAAGGTCTTCCTGGATTCATTACAATAAGATCCATTTTTGGAATTTTTCGTGTTCGCATTGATCTACTCAACTTAAGCCAAGTTAATGGATTAAAGATATCTCCGAGAACTTCAGGCAGTTCAGGTGTATCCCTGTAAGGTTCTCCAATGGCTTGAACATTTGGATTTGGAGAATTCGAATAGTGTTCAAATCTAAGTCCTGTAATTGAGCTTACCGATTCTATATCTGCAACAAAAAAACCCGAACCAAATAGTTCTAGAACATGGGTGGTATGACCCCTTCTTTGTCTATCATCGATTAAAGCTCTAAAAAAAGGGCGAATAATTTCGCTGTTTACGGTTTGAGTTAATATATATTGAAAATCTGCAGCATATCTTGATTCAGCTGTACTAATCCCATCTATATGCCATCGTCCATCAGGACCAATACCTGAGATTGGCGGGCGTTTATGGATGATTTGGAGAGTTCTTAATAAAGCTGCGCAAGTTAGAGGGTTAGGATTTTGAGGCAAAGCAAATCCTCTTGTTGACAAAAAAAAGTAACAATCGGTTGCAAGTGCAACAGTCAAAAATGACAAAATAATTTTACCGATTTCTTTAGCTGGAATAAGAGCTTCGAAATGTCTCATAAACTATTAAACTTTGCTTTTATTAATTTTATAATTGAAGAAAAACTTTGCAATTTTTACGCCAATTTAAAAAAAGGATGTGACCTTTTTCGGCACCTAGTTTTGTGCTCAAAAGACGGGGAGGGCTTTTTATTGTATTAGAGTTGGCATCATTTATGAATAAACATTAATTATAATGTAAAAAGCTCATTCTAAATAGAATGGGTCTTTTGGGTCCACAAAAGATCAGAGTAGATCCAAAAGATAATGGGCAAAAGATTTTTTTCAAGCACGTCTTTAGAGGAAAGTAAAAGACCTATTTTTGACTTTAAGGAGTGCTGCGTATGACAAAGTTTAAAAACATTTTCTATTTATTATGGGTCAGTTTAATGATCACTCTTTTTATCGGCTGCGCAGGAAGCAGCAGTTCCAATAATAATTCAACGGCTGTAGCTGCGGGGATGTGCTCTTCAGGTTTTGTTTATATATCATCGCTGACAGGTTGTTACCCGAGTCAACCTTGCGTTTCTTTGGGTTACTCTTCTAGTTATGGATATGTATCATCGACCGGGCAGTGTGTTGCTGGTACTGCTGGATCTTCCAGTGTTTTGGGTGGGATAGGCAGCGCTTCCAGTTACACTTATTCAGGGACTTTACAGATAACTAATTCGAGCGTGTATCAAAAAATATTAAAAGACAATCGACTCTGTGAACAATCTTGGTGGTCTGGGGGTTACAACTGGGACTGTAAAACGAGTCAACAAGCGTCGGTTTTGTTTCAATTTGCATCGGGAACAATGCCTGTAAGTGGAGCTTTAGCACTTTATCCCTATTTTTATTCTCAATCCGGGTTCCTTCCTTTTGTGGGGAGTGTAGCTCCTATTAATAACAATTCAGGTTTTGAATTGCGCACAAATGGAACAATGGAAGGTTATAATAAAATATTTAGTGTGGTAAGTGCCGAAGCACTTGTTGCAAATGGGGCTGTACTTCAATCTTATAGATTAACAATTTCCTACGATGGGAGTCAGATGGGATATGTCGATGTTCGTCGTAGTTGGTAACTAATTGGGATTGGGCCTGTTAAGAAAATCCATTTGTCGAATTTGTGTTCTAAATTTAAGCGGTTCCTAAAATCCCATTGACGAAATCTATATGTCTAGCATTCAATCTTTATGCAAAATTAAATGTAGATTTCAGGGGGAGCAGGGATGAACAAGGAAGAACTCATTGACCGAGTTGCTGCAAAAACTGGATTTTCAAAGGCTGAAACCAAAAAGCTTCTGGATTGTATTATTGAAAATATAAAAAAATCGGTAAAAAAAGGTGATTCGGTGAAGCTGGTTGGATTTGGGACCTTTGCGAAAGCTCGTCGGAAGGAAAGACGCGGTCGCCATCCTCAGACAGGTATCGAGATAAAAATTCCAGCTGTATGGTCCCCAAAATTTCGCCCAGGGTCTGACTTCAAAGTTTTACTCGGAATTGAAGATCAAATGACTCGCATTTCCAATGTTAAATAACTATTTAACATTTCTCATTTTCTAGTTAAGATCAGCCTTTCTTTCTATTTACCTTGGTGTTAATCCGGGGGGGTAAGTAAAAAAATTGTTTGATTCAACCTTTCTAGAGTATAGGTGATGTATGAACGGACTAGAAAATCCCCATTTGAATGATTCCAAATATTCTTTGTTGGTTTCGGCCATACCACTTTTCGCGGAAAAAGGTCTTGAAGGTGCCACGGTAAAAGACATCGCTGAAGCCGCTGGGGTTAATGTAGCTCTTATTAGTTACCATTTTGGGGGCAAAGAGGGTCTTTATCGTAGCGTTTTTGAGTTTATTGGAAAAGAACGGCTTACAGCTGCCGAACGGGTTTTGCAAACTCCCACGAGTCAAGAAGACCTAAGAAAAAAAATCAGACTTTTTATTGAGGAGTTTTTTTTGTGTTACTTGCAAAATCCAGATGTGATGAAAATCATTCATCGCGACTTTGATGGAGCTCATCCTCAAGCTTTAGAAGCTTTTAAAGGTGTAGTACTGGAAATGTTTATGAGGGTAAAAAAATTTCTGGCTGTGGCCCAGGAGCAAAAATTAATCCGTAAAGAATTGGATTTGGATGTTTGTGTTTCCCTTATGCTGGCTGGGATTAGTCAGTGCACACGTATGGATTTTTTACGCAAAGAAATTTTAGGCGTGACACTTTCTAATCCAGAATATTTGACTCATTTTGTAGGGCAATTTGTTGGTGTCCTTTGCGATGGTATTTGCGCCCAATAATTTTTAGCCAGTGGCGGCGGCTGATGTTACATCCCAAAACGGGCTCATGGTGTTAGTAGTAGACAATTATCTGAAGTAAAAATAGTGGGGGGGGCATGGATTGTTTTAGTTCTCTGACAATATTAAGACGATGGTTTCGAATCTCCTTTTTTGTCTCTTGTCTGTTTCTTTTTCCATTGGCAAATTCTGCTCAAGATATAAGTTTGAAACAGTTCTTAGAACAAGTTCGAAACAAGAATGATTCCTATCGTGCTGCTCAAGAAGCTGTTGAGGCCTCTGGTGTTCATCGTCTTGAGAGTGAGCTCTTGACTCAACCCAACCTATTTCTGTCCGCAGAGTATAAGGATGACGGTAAGCCCAGTTTTATTCCTACTTTTAACTACGAAAAGTTACTGACTCAGACCTACATGGCCGGCATATCAAAACAAACTTTATTTGGTCTACAAGGTAAATTTTATTATTCTTTAATGGAGACAAGCTATAAAGGGCTCTTCCCAACTTATGATGAGGGTCGACCCACTATAGAACTGTCCCAATCCTTGTGGAGAAACGATTTTGGGAGTGAACTTCGTGCACAAGTGAAGGCCCAAGTGGCCCAATCCCAGGCGAAGCAATTTTCAGAAAAATTTAAAATGACTTCGACCTTGGTGCAAGCTGAAACAAGCTATTGGCGGCTTAACTTGGCCCGACAAAGTTACACCTTGGGGAATGAAAATCTAGCACGAGGAGAAAAAATTTATAGTTGGGCAAAAAAAAGAGTGGATCAATCTCTTGCTGACAGGTCAGATCTTCTTCAGGCCAAGGCCTTATTGAAAGCCAGACAGTTAGATTTAAAAGTTTATCAAGATGAGTTGAGATCGGCCAGTTTGGCATTTAATAGCGCTCGGGGAGTCGACTCTGATCAAGTCGATGAGGTCCTAGAGCCTTTGTCAGGGGAACTGATCAAGGGATTAAAAATCGCAGAAGTTGAACCTGTAAGGTCTGATGTTTTGGCAGCACGAGAACAAAGTAAGGCTTTGCAATCCCTATCTGTTGTAAGTCAGGAAAGAAATCAACCCCAGCTTGAAGTCTATGGCGCTTATGCCTTTAACAGTCGAGAGTCAAATAAACAAAGTGCATTTTCAGAGAGTTGGGAGCGCAGACCCACTCAAATCATTGGAGTGCGATTTTCAACCCCAATTTCGTGGAGTCAAATGACAGATTTGCAGCATGGATATGCAAAAGAAGCACGAGCCGCAGAGTTGAATTATCAGCGACAAGAGTTTTTGCAGCAACAGGATTGGCGTGATTTGAAGTTACATTTTATAGAGGCCAAAAGTAGATTGGCTGAAGCGGAAGAGTTGGAAAAAGTCCAAAAAGAAAAGTTGGATCATGAGAGATCTCGTCAAGAGTGGGGTCGCACCACCCTTTTCCAAGTGTTGACATTTGAAGGGGATTTAATCAGCGCTCAAGCGCTTCGACTCAGATATTTGGCAGAAGTATTACAAGTGGCAGCGCAAATGAAACTTTATGGGAGTGAACAATGAATTTAGCGCGTCTTTCCATCAGTCGACCTATTTTTATAACCTGTGTGGTGTTACTCAGCTTGGTGGCAGGGTTTATTTCGATTAAAAAACTAGGGGTGGATTTATTTCCAGATGTCACATTTCCAGTCGTCACGGTGACCACAGCATATCCCGGGGCGGGTCCTTCAGAAATTGAAACACTGGTGTCGAAACCTCTTGAAGATGAAATTAGCACTTTGTCGGGAATTAAAAGGTTGAGTTCGGTAAATCAAGATGGTGTCAGCCAAGTTATTGCGGAATTCACTCTTGAAACAGATATAAAGTATGCTGAACAACAAATGAGAGATCGGGTGAGTTCAACTAAGAGAAAGCTCCCCAAAGATATTAAGGAACCAATCATTCGGAGAATTGATCCCTCGGATCAACCCATTCTAATTATGGCACTGAATGCGGACTTACCTCCCGCACAAATTTATGACTTGGCAGAGGAAGTGATTAAACCCAAGCTGGAGCAAGTAAATCAAGTTGGTTTAGTTGAAGTTCTTGGTGGGAGAAAAAGAGAAATTCAAGTGGCTTTGGATCGAACTGAACTCAAACGCTACGAAATTTCTGCGCTGCAAGTGGCGGATCGAATCAAGGGGTCCGGCGAAGATATTCCCAGTGGAAAAAAATCCGAGGGAGAAAAGGAAACAGTTTTTCGTACGGTGGGGCAGTTTCATAGTTTAAGTGAAATTTCAAATCTGGTGGTTAATTTTTTTGGAAATGAAAAACCCATTCGAATATCAGATGTGGGAAAAGTTTTAGACACTCTCGAAGATGAGAAATCAAGAACTTTCTTAAATGATAAACCCTCCCTATTTTTATATGTCTTCAAACAATCTGGATCTAACACAATCGCCGTAGTGGATGGACTTTTAAAACGAATGTCACAGATCAACAGTGAATTGGAGAAAAGTAAATCTGCAGCTAAACTATCAGTAATACGGGACGGATCACGGTGGATTCGAATCAATGTGGAGGATGTTTATGAGTCGATCCTTATTGGTGCGGTTCTGGCTATGGTGGTCGTGTTTTTATTTTTGGCTAATGGAAGATCTACCTTAATTACTGGTTTGGCGTTACCCAACTCATTAATTGGGGCCTTTATTCTAATGGCGCTCTTTGGTTTTACAATTAATGTGATGAGTTTGTTGGCATTAAGTCTCTCCGTAGGTCTTTTAATAGATGATGCGATTGTGGTGCGAGAGAATATTTTTCGTCATATAGAGATGGGAAAGAAACCCATCGAAGCAAGTTTATTTGGAACCAATGAGGTCACGCTTGCCGTAATTGCCACAACACTGACTGTCGTTGCTGTGTTTGGACCTCTAGGTTTTCTTAAAGGGGTGACCGGACAGTTTTTCAAACAGTTTGGTTTAACGGTTTGTTTTGCCATGTTAATCAGTCTTTTTGATGCACTTACAGTGGCCCCCATGCTTTCGGCTTACTTCGCTGGTCAAGCCCATGGCACCAAATCCAATCGTTTGTACGATTGGACATTGGGTCGGATTGTTAAAGGGTTTAGTTATTTTCAAGATCAATTGGATGTGGCGTACGAAAAGCTGGTAAAAATTGTTTTGCGACGACCTTTTTTCACTTTGGGTGCCAGTTTTGTGATTTTTATTGCCTGTGTTTCTTTGGTTCGGTTTGTTCCAAAAACTTTTCTGCCAGCCCAGGATGCTGGAGAATTTAGTGTGGGATTGGATTTGCCTCCTGGCTACAATTTAGAAAGCATGACCAAAGTGGCCCTTGAAGTTTCTAATTTATTAGCAAAAAATCCTCAAGTGGAGACCCGCGCCTTAGTTGTAGGTAATCAAAATGGAGACCCGAATGAAGCTTCTATTTATGTACATTTGGTTCCTTACAAACAGCGTCCTGGTTTTTCTACAAGTGATGTGAAAGAAATAATTCGTCAACAATTAAAACCCTATGCCTATGCTAATCCTGCGGTTAAAGATTATGACGCTGTTGGCGGAGGCATGAGACCCTTCAATCTAAATATTTACGGTTCCGACTCTAAAGAATTAGAAAAAATAGGGCTTGAAGCACTTGCAAAAATCAAAAAACTCACAGGTCTTAAGGATGTGGACATCAATTTTCGTTCAGGAAAACCTGAGTTTCGCATTGTTCCTAATAACGATCGAGCCCATCGTTTGGGGGTTTCCACTGCTTCCATAGGTAATGAACTGAGAATTCAAGTGGAGGGATTGGAGACAGCTAAATATAGAGAATCTGGAATTGAATATGATGTCCGTGTTCGACTGCAGGAAGGACAAAGAAACTTGTCAAAAGAATACAATAAAATATTTGTTCCCAATTTAAATAATTCTTTGGTTCGTTTGAGTGATGTGGCTGAGTCTCGAATGACCGTGGGACCTTCTAAAATAACACGTCAAGATCGGAACCGATTTGTACAGATCAATGCGGATATTACTCCGGGAGCCGGTCTTGATGGAATTATGAAAGAAATTACTGGAATTATGGTTAATGATTTTAAACTTCCAGAATCCCGTTTTGCTTTTGTGGGACAGGCAGAGAATTTTAAAGAGCTCGGTGAGTCTATGGCTATTGCTATGATGGCGGGAATATTATTTATTTATTTGGTTTTAGCTAGTTTGTACGAATCCTTTGTAACTCCCTTTACCATTATGTTGGCTTTACCTCTTGCCATTGCTGGAAGTTTTGTGGCCCTATTCTTAGGAAAAGAGTCGCTAAATATTTTTTCTATGATAGGAATTATCATGCTCTTAGGAGTTGCAGTTAAAAACTCTATTCTACTTGTGGATTATGCAAATCAGAAGGTTTCAGAGGGAGTAGATCGAGCCCAAGCTATTTTAATGGCGGGAAGGACTCGGCTTCGTCCTATTCTTATGACCACCATGGCCCTTATTGCAGGGACAATTCCGATCGCTGTCGGTTTGAATGAAGCCTCAAAGCAGAGGACCAGTATGGGCGTAGCTATTATCGGAGGGCTATTAAGTTCCACTCTCCTAACTCTGGTTGTCGTTCCGGCGGCCTATATATATATCGATCGCTTTCGGGTTTGGAGCAAAAACTTTCTCGCTCGAATTTTTATCGTTGGGTACAAAGAAGAGTTCTCAACTCATAAGGTGGAAAAACCCCGTGATCCTATTTTAAAAGAAAAGCTACCTGAAGCTGATTTAACTTGAAAATATAAAAGCTTGGTTTTCTTTTGTCTTAGGATGACTGCTGCATTTTATTTGAGAGACTTATCACCACGGATTCGTTTACTAAATGGTTGTGTGTCTTATGTGATGATCAAGAATATTTTTTATTGGACCTCTTTTGTGACTATTCATTCCATTCATAGTTAAAAATTGCACAATGACAATGGTCTCTTCAGTCACCGCCTTGTGGGTATAACTTCTTTTATAAAGCGGTAGACTGAGGGAAAATTCTGCCCTAAAGAGCGGTGGATCTGTCGATTGCCTGTACAAGCGAGTGGCCTGATTTGGCACTTTCGCAAATGTGGGTGAATTGATGTTTAAAACCAGTGTAATTTGAGTTAAACCTGTGAAAGTGGTACCTCCTTTGCATTCTCTAAAAGCTATGTCATTTGAACTTCGAATTCTCACTACTCTATTGGCCATTGATATAATCCTAACGCCAGCGTTTGCAAGATCTGAAGATTCCCCTCCGGGACATGTTACTTCTTTGGAGAGAACTACAGTATCTGTCATGGCTGAACAACCTGTCGGTGAACATGATGAACTTCAAAAATTTGAAATAGATCCCGCTCTTGCGGATCAAAGGCCAAACGCAATTGTCCATGAGGCGGCGAAATCAACATTTGAAGAAATTGAAAAGATGGCTGTCATTCATCGAGTGGGCTTATTTACGAAATTATTGATCCTTGGTCATGGTCGATCCCTTAAAGCGTTTCTCAAAGAAATCATGGAACGAATCCGAGTCGAGAAAGACCGGACAACTTACGAAATTAGGGTTTCACCTAGTCCAGTTCCAAACGCATCTATCCTGTCATCTGGAAAGATGACGGTCAACCTGGGTCTTCTTCATGGTTCTGAAAATGTCGACGAATTAGCCTTTGTGATGGCTCATGAGGCGACTCATGCCAATCCAGGGTATATGAGGGCCCTTACAGACGACCCTGCATTTCAAGAGTTTTTAGATTCACTTTCTGGTTATAAAGGGCTCAATCAGTCCCAGCGCGAAGAAATACGCGCTGATATTGGAGCAACGGAAAGATTGATTCTCGGCAAATATAATCCTTGGGCTGGATACAACTATCATCGGCGAGTAGCTCGGAAGTTTTCGGACTCTTGGGATACAAGAATTTTTAGGAGGACTTTTAAGCATAGTTTTGAATATCTTTCGACCCATCCGGTTGCTGAGGTACGGATGTCCGCAATAAAAGGGTGGATAGTAAAACGTTCCAAGGAAATTGACTTGGTGGAAAACACTCAGGAATTCACGAGTTTTAGTGCCACCATCAATATGCTGCGTTTTCGAATAGGAATTGTTTTAACGCCCCTCATATCAATGTGGTTCCATCGCGCGGTGTTGGGGTTCTTTGCCTACTCGGCAGTTGATCAACTCGCGATGGCTATTTTTGGCGCATCGATTACGGATCTGGCGGTATCCCAGATTATGAATCAAGTCGCAGGTGAAAATTCAGATTCCATTGGGGCAATTATTCTTTACTACATCAACGCTACTAAGGAAGGGTTTAATGGTGGGCTTTCCTGGACATTGAATATAATTTCCGATCACATCGGTTGGGCAAATTTATACGCGATTACTGGGACTCTTGGGCTGAAGAAGATCTATAATAGGGTCACTGGTTCCAATGAATTTCATTCACTTAAAGAATACAAAATACAATTGCAAAAGCATAATCGCACCTATGAGCAGATGATAGCAACTAATAGTGAGTCTAACCCTAATCTTCCCGTTCAATTGCTTTCTTTTATTTCCGAAGATATGGCGGGTCTTATTGAATTATTTGATACAAGTCTCATACGTGTACGCGATCTATCTGGACTTAGCTGGGCTCTGACAGGATATTTTAATATGACTCAACAGCTTTTAGATGAAATTAATCAGAATTTTGCTGAGTGTGATAGGCAGAGGCTTGATATTGCATTTGATAAAATACCGGCAGCCGCTTATGAGTATGAACCCATTTACAAGTCTCTTTTAAGATTTGTCTCGATTGACGGGTGGAACCTCAAGCCGGTAAGGCAGAAGGACGAATCCTCTTGGCAATATCGCTTAAGGCTTCAGTGGCTAAGTCGCCAAACAATCTCTGAATCAGATTTATTATCTTTGATTTCAAATCTATTCCTTGTTGAGCAAAGAGACACAGCCTTCAATCTTCTCGAAAGAAACCTGAATCGAGTGACAGATTACGTTCTCTTTCCGAATCGAGCTAATGCTGAGGAAGCGAAAACATTTAAGCGCTTGCTTACCAGGCTTAAAATAGAAACTATGGGTACTTATAAGCGTAAGTATCGAGGAGGCAAACTCAATTGGGCCATTATAATTGATAACCTATATCAATTAATCATGAACCCAGCAGATAGAGTCGCTCATCATACTTTATTTAATCAGGTACCGGTGGGCCTCTCAATAACGATGAGTGCAAGGCTTTGGCTAGAGGAAAAGAATGAAAGATTCCTGAAAGATTATTTGCAAAAGTTCAAATCGTTACAACAACTGGTGTCTTTCCTGATCAATGATTTAAAACCACGGAACGTTGATATGGAGACACTAGCTCCTATGCTTGTCGACATCATTTTAGAGCATCCTGAATGGTTCGAAACCAGAGAGGATGTAGACTTACTTTTAGATCAAGATATCTTATGGCCAAAGATGAACTGGAACAGCCATTTTTCTACGTTAGAAAGACTTTTCGACGAGTCCTTTAGAAAACTACAAAAACAGTTCCCAAACGTATGGAAATTCGAACCCGGATCAGCAGAGAAATATCATGATCTGATTCTTAGAGTTTTAAGAACAAAAGGCTTTTTGCCGCAGAATTTTGATGAAAAATTCGATCTTTGGCAAAAGCTAACTTCTAGAGGGGTAACCTCAACAACGGATCGTTTATTTGAGGAAATTTATACGTTGGCGGATGAGGATAAGGGTCAGAAGCAGAAGCTTGTAGATGTGGCCCTGCTGGAAGGGCGAATTTGGGAGCCAGAAAGAAAAATTGAACTCGTCCGCGATGAGTTGAAATCAAGCAGAATTTACAAGGCTCTTTTGTTTTCTGAAAAACCTAATTTTCGCAAAAGATTGTTAGATAAGATTCTGAAATACTTAGAGAAAAGACTGCCCGAGCGCGGTCGATGTTTTGCTGAGTTGATCGAAGAAATTTCGATTGAAATCAACAGTACTGATATTGAAAGCCGACAACTTCATGAGGCAAAAATAGTTAGTGCCGGTGGAGAAAAGCAGGAGGACTTTGGTTTACGCGTGTTCTCTGGCTTACTCGAAGCAGGTTTGAAATGGGAACTCGTGGACCAATGGAATCTAATTTTATTTCTTCGTGGAGAAGGAGCTCCCTCAGCCACTATAAAAAAAGGTTTCCGAACAATAGGTGTTTTCCGCATAAAGAGAATGTTTGAAGTATTACCTGTTGAGGCTAGGACTGGCTTGATAGAATCCTTTTTAGATTCGCCGTCGGGTCTTCTTGCAAAGGTTGATGTTAGAAAAGGTTGGTCAAAAACGATTATTGACCACTTGATGAGAAACTTTGCAGAAAATGAAGCACGGATAGCGAGAGAACTTTTAGAGGGGTTCTTGCATGCCTTGGAAGCTACTAACAACAACGGACTGCAATCGATCGTTCTAGGTTATCTTCTGGCTACTCCACCAAATCAACAAACTTCGATCGGTGAGATTCTTAAACAGATTTTGGAGATTTTCGGAGCGACCGGAATTAAGATAGGACAATTTATCGCGACGAGTGGGTTGTTGCCTGCAAAGGAAACAGAAATTTTACGTAAACTTCAGGAGCGCGCCAATGTGCCAATGCGAGAAACCCAATACGCTGACTTGCGAAGCATTTACGGTTTTAAAATTGGTGATAATTTACCTTTCAAGTTGAAACACTTGCTTGGCGCAGCTTCGTTGAAGTACGCCATACTCGCTTCTGATGGGGCGACGAGAGCTGATATTGTCTTAAAAATTGTTCGCCTGGAGGCACTAGCCCATACTCGAATGGAGTTTTTATTACTAACGGAAATGGTAAAATTTCTGACTAAAAAATATGGCACAAAATATTCGGTTTTTGCCTCTATCGTGAACGCTTCGAAGCGCGCAGTGGAGAGGGAGCTTATAGTATCTGATGAAGTCAAAAGATCCCGCCTAGCTCGTGAAACGATCTACGCTCAGGCTTCTGATCACATATTTGAAGTGGCGGTCCCGCGTGAAATCTTGGCAAAAGATCGTTTGATTGTTGCAGAGTATGCGCGCGGTGTAGGTTTCTTTACGTTATCTGATGAACTTAAGAAACTTTTGGCTGAAAAGATTCTTAAAATGGAGCGAGATATCTTATTTGGTGAACAGGATTTGATAAAATTTGATCCTGACCGACATGCGGGTAACTATCGTATTCATATCAACAAAACAAATGGCGATGGTCTCTTAACCATTAAATCAATTGAGTTGAGCCCCATTGACTTTGGCCAGCTTCTTGAAATAACTAACAAGGAACGTCAACATGTTATTGATATGTTCGCCCTCTCTCAGATCGCGAAGGAGGTTGGATCTGTCCATTGGATAGCCAATCAATTGCAACAGATGCATTCATTGGATGATAAGACCACATCTCAACTGACAAATGCTTTGAAAAAGGTTTTCCCTGATAGGGCTCTTCAATCTGAAACTGCGTATTTCGCCCTATTGAGCGCTTTAGAGTTCGCAGGATTTGAAGTGGATATAAAATATTTCGATTTTTTTAGGGGGATTATCCAATTAAATCAATATCAAAAATTTGTAAGTGGAGAGCCAAGGAATTGGCGCACTCCTTCAGAAGAATTAGAATCTCGTGTCCGAGAAAAAATTGACAGTTACAGGGCACAATTGAAACTTTCATTTTTGGAGACTATTCGCTGGGCGTGGAACAATCGAAAGGAGGCTATTCAAACTTTTTTTAGGAGTTTGTTCTTAAGACGTTCGTCTCAGCCTTTAGGTTTAACTGTGTTGGATCCATCACCGCCAATAGCAGGAGTGGAATCAAGTGGCTTTTCAGAAGAAAAAACAATAGGAAAAGACTGCTCAGGTATTCTTAAGTAAGAGAGATCCAAAATTTCAGTGTCGGTACTTGCTATTTGATCACTTCCTCCATCTAGACGCATCATTTCCGAAACAGCTCTCAGTTGCTTCATAAGATCGATATCTTTATAGTTTCATAAATCTTAGGGGGATCTATGAGAGTCTATTTTTATTTACTAATCCTAGTCCTATTAACATTTTGTCAACACAAGTCATTGATTGTTGATCCTTCAAGTGGTGTTCAACATATCGATGGTTCCGGCAGCAATACATCCTTTAGTGGTGATAAGGTTGAGGCTTTACCCAAAAATTCAGGGCATTTTTCCATGACAGCAAGTGTGCGAACACCAGCATCTCTCCCAGCAACCTCTTTGGAAAATGCCTTTATCACTCCGCTTAAAGGTGAAGTTCGTCAATTGACCTTCCAGGGAAATCGATCCGGGGAGGGGTATTTTAGTTCCGATGGAACAAAAATGATTTTTCAAAGTGAACGTCAGACCGGGAACCCCTTTTACCAAATTTATTTAAAAGACCTGGAGTCAGGAGATATAAAACGTCTTTCCAATGGAAATGGAAAAACCACTTGTTCTTGGTTGCACCCAAATGGACACAAAGCACTTTTTTCCAGCACCCATTTAGATCCGCATTGGAAAGAAAAAGCGAAACAGGAAATGGAAATTCGTAAAAGTGGTAAGCCTGCACCCTACTCATGGAGTTATGATGAGTACTATGATATTTTTGAAGTGAATTTGAAAAACGGAAAATTAAAGCCTTTGACTTTAACTCCAGGCTACGATGCGGAAGCCTCTTATTCTCCTGAGGGGAATGAAATTGTTTTTGCATCCAATCGACAAGCCTATGTGGGTGAAAACTTCGCGAGTATTTTAGAAAAACGAGAGAAAGATCCATCCTACTTTATGGATTTGTATCTCATGGATGCCAATGGAAAAAATGTGCGCCGTTTAACTACGATGAATGGTTATGACGGAGGACCCTTTTTCTCCTCCGATGGAAAAAAGATTGTTTGGCGTCACTTTGCCGAAGATGGACGAACTGCAGAAATTTGGTCCATGAATCGTGATGGTTCGGATCAAAAGCAACTTACAAAGTTAAATGTAATGTCGTGGGCTCCCTATTATCATCCAAGTGGTGAATATATTGTATTTACAAGTAGTCTGTATGGACACGACAACTTTGAATTATTCATTGTGGACTCTAATGGAACCCATGCTCCTGTTCGCGTGACTCAATCCTCAGGTTTTGACGGACTTCCTGTTTTTACACCCGATGGACAGCATTTATCGTGGACAAAAAGAAATCAGAAAGGTGACTCTCAAATTTATTTATCCGCTTGGGATGATGGCCTTGCGAGGAAATTATTAGGACTACCAGTGGATAAAAATATCACTTATCCCTTTCCGCCTCGAGCCTCCATTACCGAGTCAGAACTTAAGTTTTGGGTGAGACACCTAAGTGATGAAAAAATGTCGGGAAGAGAAACAGGATCAAAAGAAGAACAAATTTATCAAACGGCCATTGGGAATTACTTTAAAAAAGAAGGATTGACCCCCTTTTTTCCTAAAGGGTTTTTGTCAAGATATGCTTTTGTGGAAGGAATCCACATGGGCCCTAAGAACCATGTGGAGTTACTGTTGGACAAAAAAACCTTCACGTTAAGTTTGAATCAGGACTGGATTCCTTTATTGAGCAGTAATGTAGGGTCTTTCCAGGGCCAGGAGTGGGTTTTTGCAGGTTACGGAATCAACGCCACCCCCTCAATAAATGGGTATTCATACAATTCCTACCAAAAGCTTAATGTAAAGAATAAGTGGGTCATTGTTTTTGAGGACATGCCAGCCAACTTAACCAATGAGCAACGCTTCCACTTGAATTTTTTCTCTCGAACTCAGAACAAAGCCATAGCCGCACGACAAGCAGGTGCTTCAGGAATCATAATTATTGGAAGTCAATTATCCAACCACTCGCAATCAGGAGCGGTTGCGGATGTGGGTATTCCGGTGGTGCAGTTTACAAGTGCCGTGGCAGAAAAAATTTTTTCGCCTTTCTTTAACTTAGTAGATTCGAGAAAAATATTAGATCAGGGAGAGTTTGTTGATTTTAGCGGTGCAATGAAAATCTCAGGTCAGGTGGATTTGGAGACAACTCATAAGTCCGCCTCAAATGTGGTCGCTTTCATAAAGGTTCCCGGGGCAAAATCAACACTCCTGATTGGGGCCCATGGGGACCATTTGGGTCATGGGAATCAAGGACAATCCCTGGCCAGTACAACTGAACACGGTAAAGTTCATTATGGTGCTGATGACAATGCTTCAGGAGTGGCTTCAGTCCTTGAGTTGGCGCAATATTTTTCCAGAAAGAATCGCGAGGGGTCTTTGCATTTCAAATATAATTTGGCCTTTGCAGTTTGGTCAGGGGAGGAAATGGGTTTGTTGGGGGCCAACGCCTTTTTAAAAGCTCCTGAGGTCAAAAATATTGTGGGTTATGTGAACTTGGATATGGTGGGTAGACTCAATAATAAACTTTATATTCAGGGTGTCGGTTCGGCAGAGCAGTGGTCGGGTTATATTGAACCTGTGGCCGTGAAACATGATCTTCCAATAGCTCTTTCTTCGGATCCGTATTTGCCTACGGACGCGCTTTCCTTTTACCTAAAAGAAATCCCGGTCATTTCCTTTTTCACTGGAGCCCATGCCGAATATCATACACCTCGGGATACATCAGACACCATTAACTATGCCGGGCTTCTGGAAACAACTCGTTTTGTAAGTCATTTGGTGGAGCAAATTGCGTCGCCTAAGTCAGCAGGGTTAACCTACAAAAAGGTGGAGGGGAACTATAGTCCCAACGAGGGACGCGGTTTTAGACTCTATATTGGGACAATTCCGGATTACTCACAGGGAGAGGTTAGTGGAGTTCGAATTTCCGGGACCAAAAAAGAATCTCCAGCGGAAAAAGCAGGACTGCGCAGTGGCGATATTATTATTCAATTGGGTGGGATTCCCATTCGAAATCTTCAAGATTATGTTTATTGTCTTCAATCTATAAAAGCCAATGAGATGACAAACATAAAGGTGAATCGAGCGGGACAAATGGTGGAGTTAAAAATTACCCCAACTTTAAAAGGTCTGTAAAAACTGTGGTGGATTCTTTTTTATTGGGGAAAGTGACTTGTCCGGACTGTGAAGTTGTTCTTGTTTCCAAGGCAGGTCAATTTTGCTGTAAAACTTGCCACACACTATTCCCTGAGGTGAGTGGAATTCCTTTTCTTTTTTCCCATCCTGACGTGGCTCTTTATGAATGGAAGCAAAAAATTGATTATCAAATTCAACTTATGGGGAATCAGGCCTCCCAGTTGGAGCTACTCAGTAATCAACGCTCTGATCTATTGTCACGAAAGCGTTGGGATCTTTTGCACCAGGGGTTATTGCACAATCAATCTTGTTTGAAAGAAATAATGGCATCATTTTTAAAAAAATCCCCACTGCAGTTAAAACATCATGAGGCTTTGAAAAGTTCCCTTCCTTTGCAACAGCACCTTATGGGTTATTATACCAATTTGCATCGCGACTGGTGTTGGGGCGATGAAGAAAATAAGATCAGTTTAGATCTAATAATGGATTTAAACAGTTCTAGAAATTTAGGCCATGTGCTGATTTTAGGTTCCGGCGCTAGTAGATTGGCCTATGATTTGTCTTTGCAGGTTCAATCGGATCAAATTATTGTCGCTTTGGATATCAACCCACTTTTACTTTTATTCGGCAAAAAAATGTCCAGTGGTGCCTCCCTTGAGTTTTATGAGTTTCCCATCGCGCCACTTTCTTTAGATCTAGTGGCGGTGAAGGGAGTTTGTGGGGGAGTCACTCCCGCTCCTCAAAATTTAATTTGGATGCTGGCGGATGGAATGAATTTGCCATTTTTGGCAGGAACGTTCGATACCGTGATCACCCCCTGGTTTGTGGATGTGATTCCACAAAAATTAGATCAAATGGCAAAAAGAATTAATTCGGTCTTAAGCGATCAGGGGCAGTGGATTAATTTTGGACCCTATGGATTTTTAAATTTTCCTTTAGCGCAACAGTGGAGTTTTGAGGAAGCTCAAGAAATAGTTAAGAGTCAGGGATTTCATTTGAAAAAGGAAAAACGAGCAATCGTACCCTACCTTCAGTCCCCTCATAGTGGACAAAAGAGAACAGAGTCTATCTGGTGTTTTTTAGCAGATAAAATAGCTTCTATGGAAAAACCCTCTCCGTTTTATTATGATCCAGAATGGATTAGAAATGTAAATCTTCCATTGCCGGGTCCGGATTATTTTAAACAATATATATTTGCAACAGAACTGCAGAGTCATATTTTTTCAAAAATCGATGGAAAGAAATCTATTATTGATTTAGCTCAGTTTTTAGCTGAAAGTCAGGGTCTTTCTCCATTAACTGCTCAAGCCGCTCTGGTTTCTTTTTTTCGTCAGTTGATTGTTACTCAATGATCAGCTATGGTGCGCCGAAAGAATAATACAAGGTCAAACTATAATGGACGGGTGTACCTGTTGCAGTCGTAAAGATGGTTTTGCCCGTAACCTTAAGGCTATTTACGATGGAAGATGATCATGGAGACACAGCCAGAAATCGACAAATCTTCAGTGACTTCTCTGATAGAGCATTGGAGCCAACTTAACCTAGAGGATCGTAAAGAATATTTTAATCAACTTTTGCGAACGGATGCTGAGGAGTTATTTTTAAATTTAAAAGCTCCTTATCAGTATGAACTTCTCAGCGAGCTCTCCCCTTTGGAAAAAAGATCCTGGATCCGACTTTTGGCCCCAGATGATAGTGCTGATTTGTTTCAACTGTTCCCTTTAGAACAACGACAGGAAGCTCTGCTTCTATTGGATTCCCAGACCCGGCATGAGGTTATTGGATTGTTAGCCTATGCCGAGGATGACGCGGGGGGGCTGATGAATCCGCGTTACATCCGTCTGCGCCCTGAAATGACTGTTGAAGAAGCCATTCGCTATATTAGGGCTCAAGCTAGAAACCCGATAGAAATTATTTATTACGCTTATGTTTTGGACTTTGAGCAAAAGTTAAAAGGTGTGGTTTCATTTCGAGATTTATTTTTGGCTCCCCCTGATCGAGTGATTCAAACGATCATGAAAACAGATTTGATTTTTTTACGAGACAATGTGGATCAGGAAGAAGTCTCACGACAGTTTTCCCGATATGATTTATTGGCTCTACCTGTTTTGGATCAAAACGATCATATGAAAGGGATTGTTACCGTAGATGATATTGTTTCGGTTGTTGAAGAAGAAGCCACTGAAGATATTCAAAAACTAGGTGGTACGCAGGCGTTAGACGCACCTTATTTGAAAATAAGTTTTATTGATATGATTAAGAAACGAGGCGTGTGGTTGACCATACTTTTTGTAGGTGAACTTTTTACAGCCTCAGCTATGAGTTACTTTGAATATGAGATTAGTAAGGCCGTGGTACTGACTTTATTTATACCTCTTATCATTAGTAGCGGTGGGAACTCTGGGTCTCAGGCATCTTCGCTGATCATTAGAGCGCTGGCCCTTCGGGAAGTGGGCTTAAAAGATTGGTGGAGAGTTTTAATTCGAGAGGTTTTCACCGGGTTATCTTTAGGGGCTTTACTGGGTTTCATTGGAATGCTTAGAGTTGTATTTTGGCCCATTAAAGACCCTGTTTATCTGCAACATTATGTGGTTATAGCAATAACTGTCTCTTTAAGTCTGGTGGGAGTGGTTTTGTGGGGTTCACTCATGGGCGCCATGCTTCCATTTTTACTCAGGAGAGTGGGGGTGGACCCTGCAACAGCCTCAGCTCCGGCAGTAGCTACCTTGGTCGATGTGACAGGACTGATCATTTACTTTTCAGTGGCTAGTGTGGTTCTTGGGGGGACCCTTCTTTAGAGTCCATTCCGAGGTATAAAGAAACTAAATTTTTTAAACTTTTTTGATTGGGAACCCAATAGGTTTTACTTTTTGTTGAGGTTTCTGATCCAGTGAAATTTTTAAACCGATTTCACCCTTAAAATCCACGACTAAATTCCCAAACTTATCCACAGCCTTAATGGTAAGTGACAGGTTTTCACCGGCGATGGTTTCGGGAGGTGATTCTAAAACAAAACGTGCCAGAGCTCCTGGTTTAATTTGAATAAGTTGCGGTCCTGGAAGATGAAGACCCAGTTGTAAGGTGTCATGTAGTTCCAATTGAATGGTTTCGGTAAGAGTTGGAGTGAAAGACCATTTAGCTTCCCCACTTTGAAATTGGATTTTATGATGTTGTGGCGCATGCTGGGAATGAACTACTAAATCTAAATTGTTTTCAAATTGAGTGGTGGAATTCCCAAAGTGATCACAAGCATAAAATTCCACATTGACCGTTTCTCCGGAAATAACAGAAGGTGGAACTTTCCACTCAATGCTATGGGCTTGAGCTGCTTGAATTTGAATTACGTGTGTTTCCGGAAGGGAAATCTGAGGTATAGTACTTTCCTCAAAACGGATTTGTATCGCCCCTGCTTGAACTTGTCTGAGCTCTAAATTCGCCACCCCAGAATTAAACACTACTTGATTGTAGGGAGGAGAAGGGGACTGGGTAGGTTCCGAGCTCAAAGTAGATGTTTTGGGCTCCATACTCAGTAAAGGAGCTTGATTTTTTGGAATTTGGATCACTTTAGTTGGGAGCTGTGGGTAAATATCAACATTATCTTTTGTGGCCATGGGGTTCGGTCTGTGGCCAGGGATTATTTGTCGAAAATCAAATTTATCCATTATCAAAACCCAATCTTGGATTTCCTCGTCATAAATGTAATCAATCGGTTGAATTTGTTTGGATTGAAGAAGTGCTCGAATTTCATCCTCTGTATAAGGTCCGATTTCTTGTCCTTGTTGGGAAACAATATACTTCGACATTGCAAATCCTCCGATCTTCTTTTCGGGGAATTATTTACTATTCTTTAAAAAGGATTCTTTAATCCATACCGCCTAAAAAAGTGTTTCCGAACAGATTCTTGGTTGAGGTCTGGGTTTTTGAATTAAAATAACATTTAAATTTGATAGAAATTGGTTCTAAATTGACTTAAGTCCTGCACCAAAATAACCCTTGTTTATCAAAGAGGGATGGAGATCTACCCTATAAAAATCCAGAAATCAATTAATAAACAACTTTTTTATATAAATTTATTTTATCTAATTAAATATTAGATAATGAATCTAAATTTTAGATGATGGGTAGATAGTTTGCAGATAAAAAGTTGCCAGTATTCAAAAAAAGTGGCAGTAACTCCAAGCCTTCTTTCAGGATGTTTCTTCTCCAGTCGCTCGGTGAGAATTGTGACTGCCGATTTTGATTGTTCGATAAAAATCTCATTCATTTGATGGGAATTTTTTGGATAAAATGGAGATTCTGTTTTGATAACTTTTTTAAAAAAATGGTCTCCTCTAATTGCTATTTTGTTACCCCTTTTATTTATTTATGTTTTAAAAAATTGCCTTGGGGCCTGGTTTGAATTTGATAAATCTCTGTGGTTATCATTTAGTGCCGTGCTTTTTTGCACTTGGAATTGGGGCCGTTTTTATGGTTTTTTATCTTTAACGTCCTTTATACTTTTTGCTTTGTATGATTATTATTACTTCAATAATCCAAATTTATCTCTTAATAAGGGTGATTTAATTAGGGGGGTATTGTTTGTTATAGATGGGGCTTTTGTCATCCTCATCATTGAATCATTACAAAGAACGAAAGATCGAGCTCAAAAAGCTTACACAGAATTAAAAATGACTGAAGAGTTTTGGCGGCAAAGTGAGGCTCAGTTTCGCTCTGTTTTTGAAGCCAATATGATTGGTTTAGTTTTTATTGATTTCAAAAGCAAAATTTTGGAAGCCAATGATTATTTTCTTAATATGGTTGGTTGGAGTCGCTCCGATTTGAAGGAAAACGGACTTTTTCTACATGCCATCACCCCGCCAGAATTTTTAGAAAGAAGTTTGTTGGCTATGGATGATCTGAAACTCCATGGAGTGGTGACCCCTTTTGAAAAGGAATATTTTAGTAAAAATGGTTTGCGAGTCCCTGTTCTGGTGGGTGGGGCAAAAATGGAAAATGAGCTTATTGCCACCTTCATTTTAGATATCAGTGAAAGAAAAAGAGCGGAGCTGGATTTGGTAGATGCCTACAGTCGATTGGAGGAGCATGTTCTGTTGAGAACTCAAGAGTTAAGAACAGCCAATCAAGAACTCAAACGTCTTATTGCTGCGAGTGAAGTTGCTGCTGAAGAGCTACGCCAATCTCAGGTTTTTCTAGATTCGGTTATTGAAAATATTCCAAGCATGATTTTTGTTAAAGGTGCTAAAGACTTAAAGTATGTGCGATTTAATCGAGCTAGTGAGATGATTTTAGGGTTGGCTAGGGAAAAGTTGATCGGTAAATGTGATTATGACCTCTATCCAAAAGAGTGGGCGGAAAAAATCATTGCCCAAGATCAAAAAGTAATTGAGGGGAAAGTTCTTGTTGATTTACCTGAGGAGACTGTCTCAACAGATAAAGGGCTTAAATATATTCACACTAGAAAAATTCCTATTCTTGGAATTGATGGTGAGCCCAGGTATTTGTTGGGGATCACAGAAGATATTACCGAAAGAAAAGTGGCTGAAGCTCAACGCCTAAGTTTTCTTCAAGAACAGGCCGGACGGAGAGAAGCTGAAAAAAGCGCGGAACGTTTTGTTTTTTTATCTGCAGCGAGTGGTGCTCTTAATGAAACGTTAAATATTCACCCCATGCTCCAGGGCTTTGCTCGCGTCATCGTCAATCAGTTTGCTGATTTTTGTTGCATCGATTTGTTTGATCGTATCAGTGAATCCATTGAAAGAATAACCGTCTGCAAGGATTTAAATAAACACATCAGTGTGGAACCTATAGTTCAAATGAATTATGGATCGAGTCACAGTCTTAGTGAAGAGAGTTCGTATTTATTGCGTGTTTCCAGTTCAGAAATTTATACCAATCTGTCCAATGAAATATTGGATATAAAATTTGGTAAAAAAAATATCTTCAATAAATGGAACAACCAAGAACCAAAATCCCTTATGATTATACCGCTTATGACGTATGGCAAAGTGATTGGGGTCATGAGTTTATTATCAATAGAAACCAATCGAATTTATAATGAAGTGGATTTATCGATCGCGCAAGATTTGGCAAAAAGAACTTCATTGGCAATTGAAAATGCCACACTATTTAGACAAGCCCAAGAAGCCAATCGTACAAAAAGTGCTTTTTTAGCGAATATCAGTCATGAAATAAGAACTCCATTGGGAGCTATTTTAGGATTTGCAGAAATTCTGTTAAGCCGTCCAAATGAGGCCACCGATCGAAACGTTTTTTTGGCCACCATCATTCGCAACGCGGAACAGCTTTTGCGAATTGTGGATGAAATTTTAGACTTAGCAAAGGTTGAATCAGATCATATTCATTTGGAAATGATTCCGTTTTCAATAAAAAAACTAATTGATGATGTGCACACCCTCTTAAGCGTTAAAGCTCGAGAGAAGAAATTACAATTGCTTACTGAATTTATTTCGGAGATTCCAAATCAAATTATTTCGGATCCAACAAGAGTTCGACAAATTTTAATTAATATTATTGGTAATGCGATCAAATTTACAGCGCGGGGTTTTGTTAGAGTTCAGATTTCACTAGCAGATTTGTCAAATCAAACTCGTCAGCTGACGATTGTTGTTCAGGATTCAGGTATTGGCATATCCTCAGATCAGAGAAAAAACTTATTTTTTCCCTTTTCACAGGCAGATAGTTCAACAACAAGACGTTTTGGGGGTACTGGCTTAGGACTTTTTCTTTCCCGTAAATTAGCTCGACTTTTAGGTGGAGACATTATTTTAAAAGAAAGTGAACTCAATGTTGGTAGTACTTTTATTGCGTCGTTAAAGGTGACCACTCCACAGGAGTGTAACGTCAATCCTACTATAGAAAGTGATGGTAGGAGTTTTGGGAAGAATGGTTTAATAATCCAGCAACCACCAAAGTTGTTGGAGAGTCACGGTCCTCGTGTACTTATTATTGACGATGCCAAGGACAATCGAACCCTTGTTAGTTTGTACCTCAATGGGCTGGGGTATTCCCATGATTCAGCAGCAACGGGAATGGATGGAATTCATAAAGCTATCACCATGAATTTTGATGTTTTGTTGCTCGACATCCAAATGCCCGACATGGATGGATTTGAGGTCTTAAAACGATTGCGGGAGAGGAAATATTATAAACCAATCGTGGCGCTCACAGCCCATGCCATGAAGGGTGACAAAGAGAGATGTTTGAATGCTGGCTTTGATGATTATCTGCGCAAACCCTTGGATTGTGATTCTTTAAGTAGGTGCCTTTCTCAATTTACTAATAAAAGAAAATATTCAAACCCGAACATGGATTTGTAGAATGAAACACAGGCTATGCTGTGTTCTTTGAAGATCCTGAAAGAATCAAAGTTGTAGTTGCCCCAGGAGCGAATGGTTCGAAAAAAAGCATAAATTGTCCAATCCCAGCAGATTGGACACATAAACTAGGAATTTTAAGATTTCTTTGTGATCTTATCGATTAATGAGTTCCATTGATTTTTATTTTTGTAAAAAATGTTGATTTTATTTATTTTCGAATTTTTCGTAAAAGCTCTCGTCAAACATCTTCTTGCGCTCGCGGAGCGATCTGAGCGGTTACGATATTTTTTATATAAATATTTTGAAAAATTTGGATATGAAGTGATCTTTTTAGCATATTCATTCCCAACTGAATTTTAATGGGTGAGTTCTAAAATCCTTTAATACTAAATCCAAATAATCCCTACTCATCCACCTTGGAAATTTTTCTGCTGGAATTGTGGTTCTAATCCTGTATTCTCCCCGATAACTATGGAAACTATAATGACCTGAAGTCAGACAGACATCCCAATGGTTACAAACCGTTGTTATCAGTACTGGAGTCGTTTGTCCAATCCCAGCAGATTGGACAGGTTTGACGTTCTCGATTGTAACTGTTACAGCGGACTAAACGACAGCCGCCGACGGCCTCAAATGAGATCCCGTGTTTCTTGAAATTGGTATCAGCTTTGACTGGATCCTTTGGCTGGATCCCAAGTGATGTCCACAGCGTTAAGTAATACACGTGGTACTTTGTCAAGGTGCCAATTTGTGACACTATGGGGCTGCTTATAGGCATCGACTTTAATGAAATCAAGCAAATGCCATCCTAAATATCAATCTTTTGGCATTCTATTTGCGATTCAGACGATGGTGTTCGTTTGTCGTTAAACCTATCGCAAGGAAATTTTATGAAAAGATTTGCAGTTTCATTGGTGATTATTTTTTTTTCGATCTCCATTCCCTTTGAGGTATTTGCAGTTATTCCACAAATTTGTCGAATATCCACCTTGATCAAAACGACCTCTTCGGATGATTATAAAATCACAGAATACCTCAAGGTGGCCGAATGCCTGGGGGTTCTTATCACAGTTGGCATTGGTCAGCCTGCAAAGATATTGACTGCTGCTCATTGTTCTCCGCAAAAAGTACGGGATGATTTAAGGCTTAGTCTGAGTTTAAAGGCCGCCGCCGACAGGGAATACTGGAATAATCTTTTTAAAACTGGAGAATGGGTTTCCGAAATTAAATGTGGCTCAGGCAATCTGCAATTTTCGACAAAGGTAGCTTTAGATAAGATTGAAATTCATCCTACATACGAAAATCATGTTGAAGCCATGTTAGTGCGGATGCTTTCGATGTCTGACCTGCCTCCCTTTCCGATTGATTTGGCGGTTGTCAACTCCGATCAAATTTCAGATATTCCAGGATTAGGATTAACAACCAAGGTACCATCCGAAATTGTTAATGAAAAAGAATGCATTCTTGTTCAGCTTGATTCAAACAATCAAATTATAGTGAGTTCGGGTCCAGAATTAGTGTTAGATAAAGAAGAACCTGTATTTATATCCAAGAAAAAATTGAACCCTGGTGACTCCGGCGGGCCATTGCTTTGCCACCAAGAGAAAGGTGAATATACAATTTTCGGAATCAATTCATTTATTATACCTATGGAGGGAGGGGCGACTTCTTTAATTCAAGCGTTTTCTGCTCCGGTTCTTCAATGGTTGAACAAGAAGTAATCCATAGAAGAACCGGCCGAGTCCCGAAAGTGGTAGAAAAAAAAGGGAGTACTCCAGAATGATTAGGTGTATTGGTTGATTTTACAAGGCACTTTTTTGATGGTCTAGTTTAACTTTATAAGTCATCAGTTCTCTAGAAAGAAGAGAGCTGTATGGATCTTACAAAAGATAAAGAAACAACCTTAAAATTACTTGAAGATATTCGAAAATCTAAGGAGTATTTAAAGCCTTCGAGTCGAAGATATAGTGAGAAGGAAATGAGTGAGGTTTGTAAGGCTTTGGAAATTGAGCATCACTCAATGTTGAGCTCAGTGAGACAGGTTGCAAAATCATTATTTTCAAAGCCCCAAAATAAAGAGCAAAAAAATATATTGAATTACAAGTTAAACTAAATGAATTGAGTTTTACTTCGAGTATTTCAAAGTTTAGGATTAATAATCCTGATTGCTGGATTAAAAATGAACGTCATCAAATGAGTTCAGAGTTTAAAGATTATTTAATCTTAAAAAAAGAAGAGTTCGATTTATCCTGGGAAGATGTGCATCGATTGCTTGGTATCCCACTGGACACTTTGAAGAAGTTAAAGGGTCAAAAATCAAACGATAGAAATAGCGATGATGAAAATAATAATGGTGCTTAGTTATTAGAAATCCCCAGTCATGTTATTGATAAATTAAGTCAGTTTTTTAAAACAAAAGAATCTAAATCAACAGTAAAAGATTTTATTGATAAAAATCCAGATATGCTATTAGAGATGAAATTAGACTATCGAGAATTTTCAAATTAAGCTCCTTCCCAAGTGAAGTCGCCATTGGTGAAGATGGTGAGCACATGGATTTTCATTTGCCAGCGATACTTTCGGTAAAAGAAGTGTTGCGATTTGATTTCTCCTGACTTCGTCGATTTGGAAATGAACGCAAGTCATTTCAATAACTTAGGGACAGTTTAGTTCCCTACGTTTCGAGAAAGTAAGGTTTTTCTTGGTGTTTTACTCCTAAAGCAGAAAAGATGGAT
>JAIBAM010000054.1 GCA_019695175.1 Bdellovibrionales bacterium | reverse complement strand
TATAGAGTTTTACAATAATAGAAGATTGCATGGATCTTTAGGAAATTTAAGTCCAAAAATGTTTATTGAAGGTCTAAATGATGGAACAATTACGCCACAAGTCGTCGCCGTCTAGTTGTATTTATTTTGGGGGTTGACAGAAACAGGTTTAGGCTGCGGCCAAACGAACTTCGACCTTGTTATCCACTGAAGACTTGGCTCGTTTAGTAGGAGTATGCAATCTTGTAAAGGACTGTGTTGTCAGCGGCCCTAAGGCCGCTTTGAAGTTTGCAATTGAAGACGAAGATTCGAAAGTTATCCCAACTTACGCTCTAGCTGGTGCGGCCGTAGGCTGCATGGGCATTCTTTTATAAGATTTTGATCTTTAAATTTCATCTTAGGGTTGATAGATCCTTTATGAAAAAAAATGATACTTAACTTCCTCAGAAGCGAGTGACAGAATTCACAATCAACTTCCTATGATCACTTAAGTTGACTTTTGTTTCATTTAAATTTAACACCCAACCCAAAGATCGATCTGGATCGCTTGAACTCGGAAAAACCTCATCCAAGACTAAATCAATATCAATCATATAATGATGGCCACTTAGAGAATTGTCTTCACCGCAATTTATACTGAGTCCCATACTCAATGAAAGAACGATTTGATGGGGCTTTGTAAAACGGCTCAATGGTGATTGCCAATGAAGACCATAAAATCGATAACCAGTTAATATCAAAGGGCAGGGAAATTTTTGTTTAATTCGACTTGTTAATTCTGACAAATGAACACTGTCATCAATTAGTAAAAAAGAATAAGTGTCGGAATCATCATTTTGTAATACCAAATCAGAATGAAATGCGATCACTTGAACTTGAAGAGGTGAACTTGTAGAATCTGAATTTTCCAAATAACTGTCCCACTTCAAAACATCAGTAAGTTGACTCAGAAAATTTTCCACCGCCAGCCCCACCATGGTAAGAAATGCGTGACTAGTGTCCTTAGCATTTTCCTGTGGGGTGAATTGATGATGTCCTAATTCGTGGGTTAAAATAGCTACGGCGTTTGGAATAGAGAGAGCCTCGCGCTGCCCCGACAGATTATTCTTATAAAGAAAATCTTGATTGAAATAAATTTTATCCCGAATGAAATGACCTGTGGAAGCTATCGAATTTACTTGGCAATGGACGGGATCTTTCAAAGTTGTACAGAATTGAATTTGCCCTTCTTGTGCTTTCTCATTTTCCAAAGCAATCATGATTTTCAAAAAAATTTTTCTCTGTTCCGAATTCGGCAAACACAATTCCACTTTTTCAAAACACAACTTGTAAAAATAACTTAAATTTTTATAAGCATACAAAATGTTATACTCAGCTAGACCTCCTCCATTTTGAGTTTCACCACCTCCGCGAAGAAAGAGTGCGGAAACTTGAATGCTAAAAAAAGTACAAAAAAAAATAAGAATTTTTTGAAAAATATTAGCCTTCATTTTGTAACTCTATAGAATTGAATGGCCAATGAGTAAACTTCGTCGCCCCCTTGCGATATAAGTTCCTCTTCACAGGCTTTATTAAATTCCCTACGAAAGAGTTTAATTTTTTCTTTAAGCAAGGGAATCATTTTTTTGGGAATTGCTACTGTCAGAGTAGAATAATCTCTTTCATCCACAGTTTGCTCTTTTAAAGCCTTCTTGGCTTGATCTAATACCTGCAGATTGTAATTTTGAATATGTTGACTTGGAATATCACATGTTGTGGTGTAATTACTGTCCACGGCATGCCAACGTTGAGATTTGAATTCTATCAAATTTAATTTTTCTAAGTTTTTTAAAGATTGATGAACCAAACTTTTTTTGATGTTAAGTCTCTGTGCAAGGGCTTCCGGAGAATGATCCTGATCAGGTAATCTTAGCAGTTCACGTAAAGCGAAATTTTGCCAATGGGAAACCAGCGAAATCTCATCTGATTTTAGCACACGAAAGGGAAGCTTTTTTCCCTGCAAGTTCTGATTTTGCAACCACTGATAGGCCCGTTCTCGTGTCACCGATTCTCGTGAATCTGAAGCCAATACCGTTTGTTTAAAATAAAAAAGAGAAAATCCTTTGTAACCCAACTTTCTACCGATTTTTTGAGCCACGTGAATAGATAAACCTTGTTTTCCGTTTATAACTTCACTCAACCGAGAGGGGTGAAGCTCTAAAAACTGGGCAAATTTTCTCAAGGAGTATTTTTTGTTACTTTGACATCTCTTCCAGAGTTCTTCTTTTAGAATATAACGATAGTTCACGCAATCACCTGCAAAAAAATGATGCCATTTTTTTCAACATCCAATAAAGAATTATGATCCAGAAAAAGGAAAGTAATGAAAAAAAACAGTGTCTAGTCTTAAATAAGAAAATTTAGGTGTCAACCAAGAGACAAAATTTTCTTGAAACTGTCGGTTTAAAAAAGTTTTTTTTGCAGAAGAGATCTGAACAGATCTTGAATCGGAGAAGAGTCTTAATTTTTTTTACTGTCTTTGTAGGGATCAAGTGCGATGTCAGTTAAATTTTATCACATATAGTTAAATTTTTCTCTGACCTCTTTTCCTGTAATCCTGTAAATTACCAGTTTATTGTGAGGCTTTGTCGATTAACGATTTTATTTCATGCAAACGTAATTTTTTGTAGAGTTTGAGTATTGTGAAGAAGATTTTTGAAACTTCCGAAATTTAATCCCGAATCAACTTCGATTTGTCCCTTTGGTACATTTCAATGGCCTTTGAAATAATTTGCAAGGCCTCATCCCGATCCAAGAACCGCTCCACTACAACTGATTTTTTCTCTAATACTTTGTAATCTTCAAAAAACCTTTTAACTTCAGTCAATCGATGGGGGGGCAATTCACCGATGGAATTATAATGAGAATATTCAGGATCATTAAGATGAACCGCAATGATTTTATCATCTGTCTCATTTTGATCCACCATCTTCATAACACCAATGGGTTTCGCCTGCATAATTGCCAGAGGCACTACGGATTCCTGACCTAAAACAAGAATATCTAATGGATCATGATCGTCACAATACGTTTGTGGGATAAAACCATAATTGGCAGGATAATGAACTGAACTAAACAAAACTCGATCCACTTTAATAAGACCACTTTTTTTATCCAATTCATATTTAGTTTTTGAACCCTTTGGAACTTCTATAACCGCAGTCACTTGTCCAGGAATTAATTCACCAATTTCTACGTCGTGCCATGGATGCATTTTTACTCCCGTAAAAGTTCACCGAAGTACTTAGACTTATACGTCCTCTAACGTCCTCTAACGTCCTCTAACGTCCTCTAACGTCCTCTAACGTCCTCTAGTGAAAAATAATAATTATCATTTATAAATAGAAAATATAATTCACAAGCAACATCCCCTAAAAAGAGGGTGACGTCAAACAGCTTATTCACAGAATATTGTCTTCTTCTTCGAATTAACAGTATTTTGCTACCACACTCTTTGGATCATCATCTTCGCCTCACAGATCTCATCCAGTCATAATAACTCAAGAACCATTGATGTTTTTTAAGCAGAATTTTTTGAGAACGATAAATCCCCATGTGTCCCGAGCAGAAATAACTCGCAAAACACGCGATGAACGCATAGGGAGCTAACGACCAACCAAAAATCTCCACAGCCATCAGTGAACAAGCTAAAGGAGCATTGGCTGCTCCACCAAAAACTGCTGCAAAACCGGTTGCCGCCAAAACAGAGCTGGATACAGGTAATACCACCGACAGCGCACTTCCCAATGTAGTTCCAATAAAGACTAAAGGAATAAACTCTCCCCCTTTAAATCCAGATCCAATCGTCAGAGCACTAAAAATTATTTTATACATCGGATCTAAAAATCCAACCTGATGATTCAATGCTTCTTGTATCACTGGGATCCCCAAACCCAGATAACGGTTGGAACTCACCAAATAATAAAAGAATAACAAAACGATTCCTCCCACAAATGGCTTTAGTGGAGGGTAAAAATTAAATGGTTTCAATAGATACTCAACTCCACGAATTAATTTTGAAAAAAAACCTGCAACAACACCAAAAAAAATTCCTGCAATGAAAACAAAAAATGCAGTTTTAATGGAAAATGGAATTTGCCCCAATTTGGGGAACAGCGAATGGGGTGCTTTCAACACAACCGTCGTGTAATATCCAGAAAAAGAAGCGATAAAACATTCCACCCAGGCGTTCATTCGCAACTTACCCACATGGATGGCCTCCAAGCCAAAAACTGTCCCAGCCCATGGGGCCCCAATAGCTGCAGCAAAACCAGCTCCCATCCCCGCCATTAGATATAAATTTCTTTGTTCATTTTTTACTCTAGAAATACGGGACCACTGGTCGGCTAAAGTAGCTCCTATTTGCACGGCGGTTCCTTCTCTCCCAGAAGATCCTCCAAATAAATGAGTGCAAAGTGTGCCGAATAAAACTAATGGAGCCATAGCAAATGGAAGAGTCCGCTTTGGTTTATGAATTTCATCCAGAATAAGGTTACTTCCCTTGGAA
>JAIBAM010000053.1 GCA_019695175.1 Bdellovibrionales bacterium | reverse complement strand
ATCTTCCCCAAAAATCCTTGTTCTTCTTTTTTGCAGAAACAAATTGATCCAATGAATGACTTAAAATTTTTCGAGTCACATTTCCTTGTGAATTCGTTGCCGTCATGGAAAGAGGAATGATATCGTCTGCCGATAAATTTAAATTTGATGTTTCCAGATTCAATAAAAAATCTAAATATTTCAAATTTATTTCTTGGCTCCCAGATTGGGAATAAACTAGTTTTTGTGATTCTTCTTTAGCACAAAGATACATGTTAGAAGTTAAAAAGGATAATCTGGGCACAGATGAAAAAGCAGAATGACATGCAAAGCTGGCACAAAGGAAACTTAAAAACCAAAATCCTGAAATTGTTTTGGAATGAGATCTTTTATGGTTTTTGATAAAGTTCTTCATGGACTCCCGCCTTTAAGTACTTAAGGTGCAACTTAAAGACCAAAAAAAGTTTTGAAATGATTACGCTTTAAAACGTCCTCGTCCACGTCCCAGGTTAAAATTTGATCACCTGTCAAAAAAATACTTATCAGTCTCATCTTGAAACATAAATACATCTTATTTTCTTTTAAAGAAGATCTCTCGCATCTCTTTTGCAAATTAAAACGACCTATTTTATAATAAAATATCCCAAGTCTTTTATTTTATAAGTGTCATCTTATGATGTGTTTTCTTATAGCCCCTATATAATTTATAATTTTTAGGGCTGAAATTGGGAGCGTCGAGGGACGGACTGTGTCTAAACCAAATAAAGTAAACAAAAAAATACTTCCAACACAAAAAAACAATCAAACATCTTGGGCGATGTTTTTTATATTGCTGCTTTTGAGTTTTGCTTTATTCCTCATTTTAAGCGACAACGATTCCACACAAAAAACCTTGGTAAAGGGCGAGAGCTCTTCTTTAAACATTAACAAAAAAATTCTGAATTTGATTAACAAAAATCTACAGTCAACAGAACAAAAAATCGAACATCTCTCCCTTCTTTCTGAATTAGAAAACAACACCCTTGAGTCTCTGACAAAATCCAAAGAGTCGGATCTTTCCTTCTCCAATTCAAATTTGCAAAGCCCACTCACCAATCCATTCGAAAGTGAGGACCGATCTGGTAGAGTTTTTAATGATCTAAATCCTAAAATAAAATATGACGGACAAGCTCCTTCACCACAAGATCGTGTGGCTTCTCTTGTGGAACAGGAGCAATGGCTAAAGAAATATGAAAACAAACAAAGAGAACTGTTTGTAAAACAATTTTTAAATAATGCAAAAGCAGCTGGTTACAACATCAAGCTGAACTCCAATTTGCAGGTTATCGGTGTAGAAAGAATTCCAAATTCTGACACATCGGCAACAGTCTACAGCAACCCGGAGTCCGCAAAGCTCCAATAATTTTCTCCCGCAATAATGAGATGATCTAAAAGAGGTATCCCCATCAAACGACTGGCCTCTTTTAATTTTTGAGTGACCCTGATATCCTCCGCAGAAGGGCGATTGTCACCACTCGGATGATTATGGGCCAAAATGATGGCTGAGGCATTTTTTCTACAGGCGAATCGAAATATATCCCTTGCATAAACAGGGCAGGCATCAACTGTGCCGCGAAAAACCCTTTCCCCTCCCACCAATTTGCGATTGGCATGAACCCCAACCACCCAGAACTCTTCCACTTCCAGAGAACCCAAGTGTTTAAAATATAAATACGCTTCTCTACTGCATGTGATATTAAACATACAAATTCCCACTGCAATAATAATGCAGGTTCTGGTTTGAAATATTAATTAAAGGAGTTCTGAGTCAGCTAAATTCGGACGACCCTTCGGATTTTTAATTCTTGGCGCTTAAAGTCAGCAGTTGCAGGAAAGCAAATATTTTTTTCTAATCACGTGGAACACATTAAGAAATCCTGTCGCCAATCAAAGCTCAAAATTATTAAATAAAAAGGAGCCTTCATGAACTGTTCAGCATCTGAAATCAATTTCTTCAGAAAAGTAATCTTACTTCTAACCACAGTAGGGTCTTGTTTTTTAGTTCAAGGTTGTGGACCCAAAGCTTTTGTTAAGGGGAGCTATGATCAAGATGTGGAAAGCACCAACCTGCTGACCGATAAATGGTCTGAATCTGACATGCAAAATGCCGTTCGTGATCTAGTCAGTAGTGCGGTGGGACATCCCTCGATCACTCAAGCCAAAAGGCCCCCTATTGTCATGGTCACCCGTTTACAAAATAAAACCAGTGAACACATTGATACCCAAAGTGTAACTGACATGTTCACTGTTGAACTTATGAGATCCGGGAAAGTCAGCTTCGTTGACAAAGCGGCTCGTGAGGATATTGCTGAGGAATACGATTATCAAGATTCTGGCATGGTTTCTCAAACCACCAAAAAAACCAAAGGTGGCCAGGTAGGTGCTGATTTTATTCTTAACGGTCGAATTGATTCCATTGTCCAAGAAGCTGGTAAAGATAAAACCGTTTACTATAAACTCACCATGAATCTTACCAATTTGAAAACTGGGGTGATTGTTTGGACGGATCAAAAACAAATGCGCAAACAATTTAAAAAGAGACGTGTGAGCCTCTAAATTGAACTCATTTATGAAAAAAATAAGTGGTCTTAACTTTTGTTTGACCACTTTATTACTGTTTTTAAATCTATTTTTATCGGCCTGTGCGTCTTACCAAACTGAGTTGCAAACTTCCCTTTCTCTCCTCCGTCAAAATGAAGCGCCTAAAGCCGCTGAACAACTGAAGGTAAAAGCTGAAAAGGAAAGTGATGATCAAGTGGTCTATCTTTTCGAGTATGGAACGGCTTTAGAACTGGCTAAAGACTATAAATTAAGTAACCAAGTCTTTTTAAAAGCAGAAGAACTTACTGACATTAAAGATTACCACTCTCTTTCCCGTATCGGAGGCTCACTTTTATTGAATGAGGGAATGGTCCAATACAAAGGCGAAGACTACGAAAAGGTCTTCCTCAACGCCCTACTTGCAATTAACTATCTTATGTTGAACAACTTGGAGGATGCGCAAGTTGAAACGCGTAAGTTAAATGACAAATTATACAAATACCGTTTTGAAGCCAAAAGAGATTACCAACAAAATCCATTTGCTTTTTATTTATCTGCCATGATTTGGGAAAGTAGCGGCAAGTGGGATGATGCTTATATTGATTACAAAAAGGCCTACGAATTAAATCCTAATGTTAGTTTTTTAAAATCAGATTTGATACGTTCTTCTCGTTTGGCCCATCGGCCTGAGGAATGGGAAAAGTGGAAAAAAACATTTGCCAACTCCAATTTACCCCCAAAACCGGACCCTAAAAACCAGGGTGAGTTAATTCTCATCTATCAACAAGGCTGGGCACCACGAAAATATCCCCACCCCAGTTGGCCTCGCATTCCCAAACTGTACCACACCCCAAGTCAGACCCAATTTTCACGTCTGATCATTAATAATAAACCCAGTGTAAGCTCAGAAGTGGTTTCAAGCCTGGAAGAGGTTGCGATCAAAACTTTGGATGATGCTTATGCAGGCCTCATTGCTAAGCGAGCTGCAGGAATTGCCGCCAAAGCTGTGGTTTCAGAACAAATTAGAAATAAAAACAAACTCCTGGGAGATCTCGCCTGGATCGGAATGAATTTGGCGGATCGAGCTGATTTAAGGCAATGGGTCACCCTGCCACAAACATTTCAATTAGCCAAAGTGTGGCTGCCTCCAGGGGAATATAATGTCTATGCAGAAGGGCTGAATTCTTCCTCTCTTCCCACTGGAGAGCGCTCTGAAGTCTTTAAAATTCATATTAAATCCGGAAAAAAAGAATTTATCCATTGGCGCTCTCTGCAATGACTAGGGCCTCAAATAAACTCTGCGGCCAGGACGGATCCTGGGGCATGACTTCCGTTTTTAATCAGATACTTAGTTTTACAACTAATTATTTAGGCTTTTATTCGAGTTAGGTAAGTCAGGTAGGTCATTGGCTGAGTCCCTTTCCTGAGTCGATGCAACAGCTGCATGAGCCGCCGTTGCCACACGTTCTTCCAGGGTTTTCCTCATGTCGTCATGGGAAGTACGACTTTCCATTCGCAAAGCTTCCGCATGAACTTGGGCTTTCTCAGCATAATCCTTAGGAAACGCTCCCAACTTAGCCAAGTAATTGGAAATACTACCATTTCCATATTGAATAATTTCACGCAGAGTAAATAAGGGGGCATACTGAGCCGCCTTTTTTTCCGCCTCAAATATAATTTGAGTTAAAGTAGACGCAGTAATGTCATTCTTACTTTTATTATCGATAACCACCACATCTTCATTTAATCGAATCATTTTGGCAATATCATCCAAGGTCACATAGCAACTCTGTTGAGTGTCATAGAGCTTGCGATTTTGATATCTCTTAATAATTTTTGTTTTCGAATTTAACTTGTTAATAACTAGTACCTCTTGATTCACAAGAAAGCCTCCCTCTAGCTCTAGCAGTTTCTCTGAAGCCCCGCATGTTTATTGCAGCAAGATAGTCACTCCCGCCACGGCTTGTCAAGGGTCTGAACTCCACATTTCTGAACTTATTAAAATACTTAA
>JAIBAM010000007.1 GCA_019695175.1 Bdellovibrionales bacterium | reverse complement strand
GGCTTAAGCGAAGTTTGATCATATATAACGCAACGTATCAACAAATATTAATAAGTTCAATGATTTAGTAGAAAAAAAGGGCTTTCATAGCCTGACAAGAACGAATCGAATATATACCTGCAAAATATCGATAACAATTAAATTGAACACGATTGCAAGAAGTTGAATGAAATATTTACAAACAAAAAATACATACAAAACCAGACTCATAGGTTTATTAAATAAACTGGGACTTTTTCGCGCAAGCCCTTTAGGGTCTCAAAGGATTTGATTCTCATGCAGATTTTTTATGGTGTAGAAAAAATAAATCATCCTTTTGATAAATGTGCTTTGGCTTTAGGTAATTTTGATGGCTTTCATTTAGGGCACAAAGAGTTAATAAAACTTCTCCTCAAAAAATCAGTCCAAGAAAATCTCCCTGCAGTGGTATTTACTTTTTCCCCCCATCCGGCACAAGTATTAAAACCCCAAATCTTGCATGAATATCTTTGCAGTAAAGAAGATCTGGCTTTAGAGCTTCAAAAAATGGGAACACAAACTCTCATCATCCAACCCTTTACAAGTCATTTTTCCCAACTCTCACCTCTTAACTTCATTGAGAAGTTTTTAATACAACCTCTCCACCCAAACCATATTGTGATTGGTCATGACTTTAAATTCGGCAAAGCAAGGCAAGGATCTACTGAAACGCTGGCTTCCTACAGCAAACAATATAAATATACTTTATCTATTTTAGATCCTATTTATAAACAAGGTATAAGAATCTCGAGCTCTCACATTCGTCAATTTATCCGGTCTGGACAAGTGGACAAAGCCCATGAACTTTTAGGTCGTCCATACAACATGATGTTCCCCATTGTTAAAGGAACCGGCAGGGGAACACCTCTTGGTTTTTCCACCCTTAATTCTGCCCCCATAGATCTTACAACTTCAAAATACAAACAAGATAAGTTGACTCAAGTGATTCCGAAAACAGGAGTTTACTTCACCCAAACTACTTTGAATATGAAGATCTATCCTAGTATCACGAATGTGGGATTTTCTCCTACGTTTGGCGACACCGGACTGCGTATTGAAACTCACCTTTTAAAAAGCATTGAAGATCAAAGCCCTCCCCTAGGACAGCAAATGAAAGTGGAATTTTACTTGTATCATAGAGAGGAAATGAAATTCGATAGCAAAAGCCATCTTCGAGCACAAATTGAAAAAGATGTGAAGGCTGCTACCAACTGGTGGAAAATTTAATCAAATTAATGTTTAGAACTTGTTTGGAAAGATTGCTAGCTTCTAACGATAGCAAAATCATACAAAAGTCGGACCTAAGCCTAGTTACAAAAATTGGCACATCGGAGTACTCTATTATCGGAAGTTAAACTTTCTGTTTATAACTGATGGGGCCAATTTATGTCCGCAGCACGTAAAATACTAGGGGAACTCCTTGTTAAAGAAAACATAATCAATTTAGAGCAGCTGGACCAAGCTCGTAAAGATCAAAAACAAATGGGCGGCAAGCTCACCTCTGCTCTCGTTCGTTTGGGATTTGTGCGTGAATCTGAAATGACTGAGTTCCTTGGTAACCAATATGGTCTTCCCACCATTGATTTATTTAATTTTGAAATTGATCCTGAAGTAAGCAAATTGGTTCCCAAACAGTTTTGCGAAAAAAATAATGTAATCCCAGTGTCTCGCGCTGGAAAAAATTTAGTTGTCGCTTTTTCTGACCCCTCCAATGTCTTTGTTAAAGATGATCTCTCTCTTTTAACTCGATGTAAAATAGATGTGGTTTTGGCCTCTGAATCGGCGATAAATAATTGCATTGAAAAAATATACAATTCAGTTTCTATGCAAAACGTTGTCTCTGAGATAGAGGACACAGAAGAAACATTAGGAGTAAGATCACAAGTTTTAGATTTAGTAGATCAAGAAGCCTCCTCTGCTGAGGATGGTCCGATTGTAAAGTTTGTGAACTTGATGCTATCTGAAGCCATCAAAGTTAAGGCCAGTGATATCCATATAGAACCCTATGAAAAACGGTTTCGAATTCGTTTTCGGATTGACGGAGCTCTTTACGAAAAAACTCAGCCTCCTCCTGGAGCAGCAGCCTCCATAGTCAGTCGGGTCAAAATTTTATCTCGCCTCAACATTGGCGAGAAAAGACGTCCCCAGGATGGAAGACTCAAAGTACGAATGAAAAATGGTCGAGAAGTGGACTTTCGTGTCAATAGTATGCCCACAATTTTTGGTGAAAAAATCGTTCTTCGTCTTCTCGATAAAAGCAATTTACAAGTTGATTTGACAAAATTAGGAATGGAAGAAGATGAACTAGAAACTTTTAAAGAGACCCTTTACCTTCCTCAAGGACTTTTACTCATCACAGGACCCACTGGATCCGGAAAGACAACAACCATATACTCCGGACTCGCTGAGCTCAATAAAACAGATACAAATATTTCTACTGCAGAAGATCCTGTCGAATTTAATTTGGATGGAATCAATCAAGTTCAAGTGAATTCTCAAATTGAATTTACATTTGCTGAAGCCTTAAGAGCTTTTTTAAGACAAGACCCCGATGTTATTATGGTTGGAGAGATTCGTGATTTAGAAACAGCTGAAGTTGCTTTTAAAGCAGCCTCGACTGGTCATCTTGTTGTCAGTACACTTCACACCAATGACGCCGCTTCCACAGTAACAAGACTTGTTGATATGGGGATGCCACCCTACATTGTCGCTGAAGCTATCTCTTTAGTCGTCGCCCAACGTCTCATGAGAAAAATTTGTCTGAACTGCATTCAGGACTTTAAAGTGCCACCAGAAGCTTTATTAAACTTAGGGATTCCCAAAGAGGAGTTAGATCAATTCAGTAATTTAAAAAAAGGTGAGGGATGCGAAAGTTGTAATGGAACTGGCATGAAAGGTCGAGTGGCCATTTTTGAGTTCATGAAAATGACGGCAGCAGTTAAAGATGCCATTTTCAAAGGAGCGTCACCATTAGAGTTGAAACGCCATGCTTTGATAACAGATAAAATGCGCACCCTTCGAGGCAGTGCAATTATCAAAATGAAAAAGGGGCTAGTCACACTCGATGAAGTCCTCAATAGTTCCGTCAGGGACGATGTATGATTACATTGCAACAGCTTTTAAAGGCTGCCGTAAAGCAAGGAGCCTCCGACTTACATATCGTTGCAGGCTCCACACCTGTGTTGAGAGTGGATGGCAGTATTGTCCGAGTCAAAACCAACCAACTCACTCCTGAAGAGTCGCGAAATCTTTGTTGCTCCATTCTTACAGATGCACAAAAAAGTCGTTTTGAAGCTGCAAAGGAACTGGACTTCAGTTTTGGCCTTACGGGTCTCTCTCGTTTTCGAGCCAACCTCTTTTTTCAAAGAGGTTCTGTGTCTGGAGTGTTTCGACGAATTGCGGGCGAAGTTCCGGAAATGGAAAGTTTAGGTCTTCCTAAAGCGCTTACTGAACTCACACAATACACCAACGGTTTAGTGCTAGTCACTGGACCCACAGGATCAGGAAAGTCCACCACAATCGCGGCAATGATTGATAAAGTAAATCGAGAACTACGCGGACACATAATCACTCTCGAAGATCCAATCGAATATATTCATAATCATAAAAACTGTATAATCAACCAACGGGAAGTGGGTGTAGATACGACTTCCTATAAGTTGGCTCTACGTCAGGTGCTAAGACAAGACCCTGATGTATGCTTATTAGGTGAATTACGTGACTTGGAAACTATCGAATCTGCTCTTACAGTCGCTGAAACTGGGCACTTGGTTTTTGCCACGTTACACACGAATTCAGCTGTACAAACAATCAGTCGTATCGTGAGTGTTTTTCCCGCAGAACAACAAGAAAGAATTCGCGTGCAATTAAGTTTTGTTCTAAATGCGATTATTTCTCAACGACTCATACCATCCACTCGCGGGGGTATGGTGCCAGTTTTAGAAATACTTATTCTAAATACCAATATTAAAAACCTCATTCGGGAAAACAAACTCCATCAAATTTATGGAATGATGCAAGTGGGTCAAGGAAAAACAGGAATGATTACCCTTAATCAATCCCTTTTAAATTTAGTTTTAAAAAGAAAAATTGAATTGCAAACTGCATTTGCAACATCAAACGATCCTGAGGAACTGGATCGACTGCTGAAACAATCGGGCATCTAAACTATTGGAGTCTTGAATGGGGTTATATGAATTTCAAGCAAAAACTTCTGACGGAAAAACAGTTCGAGGTGAACTTGAAGCCAGCAACGAAACCGAAGCACGGGTCAAGCTGAGAGCACAAAAATTGGTCCCGCTTCACGTGGTAACAAAAGGAAACTTTAAAAAACAGTCTATAGCCTTAAAGGGCAGTCGACTTCGAGTAAACCCAAAAGAATTACAGATTTTCACAAGACAATTTGCAGTTTTAGTTGGTTCAGGTGTTCCAATCATGCAAAGCTTAGAGGCCATGGCAACAGGTGGACGTGGTCAAAAAATGATCCAAGCACTCCGCGGCGTTTTAGACTCTGTAGGTCGAGGTCGACCTTTAGCTGAGGCCATGGGTGAATACCCTCTCACCTTTGATCGTCTTTATATCAATCTAGTTAAAGCTGGGGAAGAGGGTGGTGTTCTCGAAGTTGTATTGAATCGTCTGGCTGAGTACATTGAAAAATCTGTGAAAATGAAGGGTAAGATTATGGGGGCCTTATGGTACCCTGCAGCCATCATCATCGTCGCCATTCTTGTGATTTCGGGAATCATGGTTTTTGTTATTCCAAATTTTGTTAAAATGTTCAGTCAATCCGGACAACAAATTCCAGCCCTCACACAATTAGTTATTAATGCAAGCCATTTTACTAAACAATATTGGTGGGCCATGTTGGGGGGAGTGATTGGAAGTTTTTTTCTTCTACGCACCTATTACGAAACTTCCGATGGCAGAAAAGTTTTGGATCGAATTTTTATTGAAGTTCCCGTCTTTGGAACTCTTATTCAAAAGGGATCCATCGCCAGAGTGTCCCGAACCCTAGCCACTTTACTTGGTGCCGGTGTGAGAATAATGGATGCACTTGAAATTGCTGGAGCCACAGCAGGAAACTATGTCATAGAAAAAGCTCTTCTTGAAGCTCGTGGTGTCGTTGCCAAAGGTAAAACATTGGCAGAGCCTCTACAAAAGGTAAAGTATTTCCCTTCCATGGTCACACAAATGATCTCCATAGGGGAACAAACAGGTAATATTGATACGATGTTGTCCAAAGTAGCTGATTTTTATGAAGATGAAGTCGAAGCTGCAGCAGAAGCCATGACCAGTTTAATTGAACCACTTCTCATGGTCTTTCTTGGAGGAATCATTGCTGTTATTGTAATTGCCATGTATTTGCCCATTTTCAATTTGGCTGGTGCCGTGGGAGGTTAATTGACAACACTACAAGTTGTAACCAATTCAATTCCTATAACATTGAAGTCGAAACCCACATTCAGTTTTAGAAGTAAAGTTCTTCTTCTACATGGATTGCGCTCTAGCATTTTAGTAGGGATTTTTTTTGTCATTTTAATTTTTCAGTCTTTTCAAAGTTCATTTTTAGCCCCCACCCTTTGGCTTCCAGTTTATTTAGTACTTATTAATCTTTTTTTATTTAATGGTCTTTACTTTTTATTTTCTGAGTGGTGCCAAGAGAGATCCTGGGTGCATGGTTTTTTATTTGCACTCGATGCTGTGGCAGTCTCCCTAGTCCTTTTCTTCACGGGGGCACAACAATCCTTTTTTTTCTTTCTTTTTCTCATCGACATTCTTTTAGCTGGACTATTATTTCAACGTCGAGGAGCTTTTGCTCAAGCACTTTGGACCTCATTACTTTATAGCTTTTTATTGCTGTCCACGACACCGTCAGGAGGAGGAAACATCTACCTAATCCTTCTTTTGAACAACTTAGCTCTTTTTTCCGTAGCATATTTAAGTAGCAATCTTAGCGAGCAACTTCAGAGCATGGGAACTCTGCTCCTTAAAACTGAAAACCGTCTGGAACAACTCACTGACCTTCACCAATATGTTATTAATAATATGGGCTCGGGACTTATCACTCTGGATTTGGAAGGTCGAGTGATCATGGCAAACCCCGTAGCTAAACAAATTTTAGATTCTCACAACCTCGAAAGTTTAAACATCAATCAAATTTTTCCTGAAATGAGTTTGAATACAAATGTTGTTCAATTGCATTCTCAAAAAAGAGAACGTCAGCAATTGGAATTAGAATTTATCAACCGTCATCATGAAAAATTACTTATCGAAGCCGATCTTTCCCCTTTAAAAAATGAAAACTCACACAAACAAGGATATGTGTTTATTTTTCAAGATCGAACCGAAATCAAAAGGCTAGAAAAATCACTTCGTCAGAAAGAAAAGCTAGCTGCCATAGGGCAATTGGCCGCTGGTATTGCCCATGAAATCCGCAATCCCTTGGCAAGTATTAGTGGCAGCATTCAACTGATGTCATCCCACCCAGAAAAATATCCTGAAGAGGATATTAAACTCATGAAAATTGTGAATCGAGAAATCGACCGCCTCAACGGACTAATCACAGAGTTCTTAGATTATGTTCGACCCGAAGAAGTGAAACAACAAAAAATAAATCTAAATAATATTATCCACGAAGTTCTTGAAATCATTCGTTTCAATGAAAAAATCCGCAAAGATGTCATCCAACAAATTAATCTTCGGGCTAAGTGCGATATTGTTGGAAACAGAGATAAACTCAAACAAGCCTTTTTAAATATTGTCTTAAATGCATTTCAAGCCCTCGAAAACAGCCCCCATCCCGAATTGATCATTGAAACAAACGACATCATGGATCGTGTGGTTTTAACTGTGAAAGATAACGGAGAAGGTATGGATGAAAAAACCCAATCTCGACTTTTTGAACCCTTTTTTACAACAAAACCCAAAGGTACAGGTCTGGGACTAGCTGTGACCCACAAAATTTTAGAAAGTCACGAGGCCAAAACTCTCATCAAAAGCCAAAAAGGCCGAGGCACGATTTTTACTATAGATTTTCCTGGACATAAGGACCATTACCACCCGCTACACCCTAAGGCAGAAGGAGCTTAAGGGACTTAAATTAGAAATTATAAGACTATTTTTGAAAAACACTTTCTAAAATTGAAACTTTTAGGAAACAATAGGGAATGTAGTTAAACAATATTTACTGGTAAATGTTAATAAGGGGTAAGAGATGAAACCAAGAATTTTAGTGGTTGATGACGAAGAATCTATTCGTGAGTTTTTGGAAATCATGCTCCGAAAGGAGGGCTATGAAGTCACTTGCGCAGATGATGGTGAGATGGCCTTGGATTTTTTAAAAAAGCGTTCCTTTGATATGATTATTTCTGACATGCAAATGCCAAAGGTTTCCGGTATCGAACTACTCAAAGAAGCCAAAACCCAATATCCAGATATTGTTTTTTTATTGATCACTGCATTTGGAACTACAGAAACCGCCGTTGAAGCAATGAAAATGGGTGCCTATGATTATATTTTAAAACCGTTTAAGATTGATGAGGTTCGTTTAAATATAGCCAATGCCCTTCACTCTAAAAATCTTGAATTTGAAAATAGAACGTTAAAAAAAGAGCTTAACTTAGAAAACAGTTTTCAAAATTTAGTAGGAAATTCGGATACAATGCATCGTATTTTTGAGTTAGTAAAACGCGTCTCACAAACCCCTACCAACGTTCTAATTACCGGAGAAAGTGGTACCGGAAAAGAAGTGGTCGCCAAGGCTATTCATTTCAATGGACCGTTAAAGGATAAACCCTTCGTCACTGTCAACTGTGGAGCCATTCCCGAGTCTCTTATGGAATCAGAAATGTTCGGTCATAAAAAAGGTTCGTTTACTGGTGCCATTGTAGATAAAATTGGTTTATTTGAATATGCTGATAGTGGAACTCTGTTTTTAGATGAAGTCGGGGAACTCCCCTTATCCATCCAAGTTAAATTATTACGAGCCATCCAAGAACGTGTTGTTCGAAAAGTAGGAGGAACAGAAGACACTAAAGTGGAAGTAAGAATTATTGCAGCCACCAATCGAAATCTAGAATCCATGGTAAAGGAAGGATCTTTCAGACAAGATCTTTACTACCGACTGAATGTCATTAATATTCAAACTCCTGCTTTAAGAGAAAGGGAAAATGACATCCCTCTATTGGCAAATTTCTTTTTAAAAAAATACAACTCCAAGCTATTCAAAAATATACAAGGCATCAGTGATCAAGCTATGGAAATGCTAAAAAAATACACTTATCCAGGAAACGTTCGTGAACTAGAAAATATTATTGAAAGAACTGTGGCCCTAGAGGGAGGATCTACAATTTTACCTGAGAGCCTGCCACCATTTGTTAACACCCCTTCCGGTCGAAAAATGGCTTCTTCCCATGAAATTGAAGTGACAGAAGAAGGATTAGATCTTGATAAGGTTATCGGTCAAATTGAAAAGGAACTGTTAATTAAAGCAATTCATACCTCAGGAGGAGTCAAAAAAAGAGCCGCCCGATTACTCAATATCACTTTTAGATCTATGCGCTACCGTGTAGAAAAGTATGGTTTAGGTACCTTTGCTGAAGACGAGGTTGATGATGAGTCTGCATAGAACCATTTTTTAAAAAATAAGACATCAACTCTGAATAAACTCTAAATTATTTTGAATCTTATTCACTGTTTTTATTTTAATGTCCTAAAATGTTTAACCCCCAATACTCCCAGGATGAAGTGCATCCACTTTTTCCCCCTATGAGTTTAAGAGTCCATTCTCCCACGCTATTTTCTCCATAGAAAGCATTGCTTAGAAATTTATGTGCCATTGAATCGTCCATCAACAAACTATTAATATTCATCAGGATGCTTTTAGTGCCTGAGGGCGAGGTCAATTCAATACCCAAATTTCCAATACAACTGTAGGCTCCCACTTGGACTTGCACGGATTCTGTAATAAGTGACTCTGTCACATTAAAACTTGAGGTAACACCGGTTGAGATCCCTGCAGGCACAGAAAAATTCAAATTCGATAATGCATATTTCCATTTGGTGAGGGATCCGCTCAATGAAGTATTTGTAGACTTCAAAGTTCCTAAACTGGAAGTATAGTTTTTAGCCATATTCACTGCATTATCCACATTCACACGACCAAAACCATACCAATTATGAAAATGATATCCTGCTCTATTTGTCACCCACCCTTGTTCATACGTGTGACCGCTCAGGTTATTTGAACTATCGGGGTGAGATGTTGATGCTCTATTGGGGTCTAATTTATCCGCTGTAAAAGCCAAAATATGTTTGACGTCCCTCCAGCTCAAAGTTGGATTTGCACTCAGAATTAAAGCCAAAGCACCTGAGAGGATCGGGGCTGCGCCAGAAGTACCATTCATTGTCGACGTGTGTGTACAATAATTATTTGGAGAGCTTCCCTTATCAAAGTCACTATATTTAGAACTAAAACTTTTTATTCCAAGAGCACAACCTATAAAATCAGTTGTAATCAAAGCAGGTTTAATTTGTCGACTTGAACTGCTTGAGCTACTAAAAGCTCGTGACAAACCATACTCTCCACCAGGAGCTGAAATCCAAAGATTAGATCCGGGTGATGAATAGCTGGAGGACAGACCGTCGGCATTGACCGCACCCACAATAATTGTATATGGAGTCGTGGACTCCTCGCTAAAATTTGCGTTCCCATAAAAATAGGAATCGCTTGATACTGACGGATAACAATCGCTCAAAACATCACGAAATGAATTCCCTGCAGATTTAACATATAAAGCCCCCAGCCCCTTTCGATAGTTCGTAGTTCCATAGCTTAATTTCTCAGAGTAATCTTCTGCGTATTCCGCCAAAGAACATTGCGGCTCCAACCAACTGTAATTATATATATCAAAACCTCCTGAGAACTGACTGTAGAGTGCCGAGGTTAGTTGCCCTTTTTTTTGCAATTTTTCCTGAGCCTGAATAAATAAAAACCCTATGAGTTTCGAAAGAGGAGCCACGCCCCTTCCACCATAATTGGTCCAACCCCTCTCTCCGATCAAACCCGCCACAGCAGTTCCGTGAGCATTCTCTGCACTGGATGTCGTTGGTGATGAATTCCCCACCCAATTAGAACTTCCATCCAACAAATAATTCCGCGAAGAACCAGACTCCATCGCAGAACTCAGACTTGGGTGTGACTCTAAAATTCCAGTATCAGACACCACAATTCGAATATCTTTTCCCAAATAGTGATTCTTAATGGTTTCCGTAAGATGAATATCCTCACCAGAAATCCCCACTGCCCCGGAAAAACTATTCTGTGCTGTGTTTTTTAAATGCCACTGATTCTGTTTTAAAGGATTTCCCAACACTTCAATCGTGTAAGGACCCAAAGTTTTTTTAAGAACGCCAAGAGCACTATCAACAATATTTATATATATATTTGAATACGTTCCAGCAATATCAGGAACACCTTTGATCTGTCCCAAAGTCGCATTAACCTCCAACCAACTAGGCGCATTAATAACCTGATACTCTAACCCCATAGCAGCACCTGGTATTTCAAAAACCATGGACAAGTCCTGCAGCATGAAAATTTTTCCGTTGGCATCGGCCACAACTTTTTCATCTGTCGAGGGTGTTATCAAAGGTGAACTACTCAACTGATTGGTAATTTTTGCTGGTGTAAAGGACTCAAAACTAGAACAGTTCGTATAACCCAGAAAAGTTATCAAAAAAATCCATCCATAGGCCATCAACTTTATTGAAGAGCGCTTCATTCAAAGTCTCCCATGGGAAAAAATGATTTCTAAAGAAGCTCTCACAACACCTTTATCTTGTTGTATAGTTGATAATAAGTCTGGTAACGATTGCGAAGAGTTCACTGAAAAATATGCTCTTTTTAATTCCAAATCAAAAGAGTTTAAAGTTAAATCAAAAGTGTTTGTTAATCGACCGACGTCAGTTTCTGATTTGACTGCAACCATCAAAACACCTGTCATCACCCCAACCATTCCATTGGATTTTTTTGCTACGACAGGATAACCACCTAGATCCACCTTCACACCTTCATGCATTGGTGAATTCACAAATACATATCCCAGCTTTTCCATAAGAATTTCATCAGAAGAGCCTTGAAACTTTTCTTTTGGAATTGCTTTTAAATTTAAAATCTTCACTTTTTGATTTTGATCTAGAAAAGAAAGCTCCTGGCCTGAATCGTGCTGAGTTATAAAATTTTCTTTATTTTTCTTATCTCTCTGATAAGAAGGACTTTCTTTTTCAAAAACAGGACGTGGGTTTTCCTCTTTTGAGAGATTAGTTGGAAAACTTGAAACTCCTCTATTCGCGTTAGATTCCGTATTTTTTGAATTAGTAGGGTTAACCCATAAACTTGGACTTGATTTACTGGTTTTTGCATTATTATTGGTCCGATCTGTTTTATCTTGTAACTGATTCTTAAATGAATCCGAAATAACGGTTCGATCTTTTTGTATTTTTTTAATAGAGCTCAGACTCGATTTTCTTTCTTTATATTGATTTTTTGACACAAAAAAATAAACCGAAAAAGCGATCCCCACAAAAAGGAATAACCATAGACTTTTTTGCCTTAGGAATTTGGGCATAACCTCTTATCGGTAAGACAAGAGGTTTCTTGAAAGTTCCAAGACAAAAAATTTAAATATATTTTTTTAAATATAATTTATGTAATTTACTTGATATTTCAATTTGGGAGGAAGGGGTGGAGGTAGAGGGAGAGCATTTGTCTCATAATGATCTAATAGGGGGGTTACTTTTTTCATAGGGTTTCGTTTAGTTGTCAAAATTTCAAACACTAGTAAAATCTTCATTAAAAAACTGCCGTCCCCACATATAACCCCTTAATATAATATAGCTTCGATATCTTTTTTTAAAAAAAGCAAAAATTGCCTATTAAAAATATTATTTATTATAGTTTTACCTCCTCGTTGAGGCGTAATATGGTTTTTAAGTCAAGAACAAGATCGCTCTTGTGATTGGCTTTGTAAATCAGCAAAAGACCCTTCCTTCTTTGATTCTAAAAAGTCAGATCTCTTTCAGACTCATTTCTCGCCTATAACAAAAATTTTATTTAATTCCCTAATAATCCCCTAATAAGGAGTGGAATTTTTATGAATAAGTTTGTAGAGGATAAGTCGTCCACATTGAAGTTTAAAACGAAAACTAAAAACCTAGTTTATTTTATTTTTTCTGTACTTTTTTAACCCAAAACGTCTTCGCAGCTCCCGCCGCCGCAAGGACGGCTCCACCACCAGCAGCTACACCCGCCGCAAGGACGGCTCCACAGCCAACTTCACTTGTGACGCCAATTATTCCTGCATTAAATAGGATGGGCCGTCCAACTAGTGGGAGTTCATTTAAAAATGCCGCCATATTTCTTCGTAAATCATCTACGAGGAAGCCTGAAGAAGTAACTGCAAGCACTTCCTGGGGAAACGTTAGGACTAGTTCGTCCCACAGGTATATTGAAGTTTCCAGTCTGCCAAGACTAAAACTCACTAAAGATGCCGAGTTCAGACAAAGATATATTAGTGATTACTACCAACGTAACCGTAAACCTACCCCTCCTCCTGTAATACAGGTCAGATACAACGAAACTCTCAGCTGCTCTTCCGGTTACAAATGCAGAGCAGTGTTTCATCCATACTTAGGTTACTACGTCCAAAGGGCTTACTATATCCCGACCGAGTTACCTATGGAAGTAGTTCAAGAGTTCTACCCAGACAGATCGGGAACCCATTTATTACAGTTAATGATCGCACATCAAGTGTATTTGGATCAAATAGCAGCATATAATGAAATTGTTAGAAAAGCAGTGACTTCTAATGCTGTAATACCACCAGCACCAACTCCCCCCCCAAAAACGAGTGGTGACCCAGTTTTTATACCAATTCCTGATAATGGAGCCACTGCTTTACAGGATGGAAAAAAATGTAGTTTAGATCCGCAAGGGACATTAATTGCTGCACCATCAATAATGGGATCACAAATCCAAATTGATGATACTGAAGTATCAGTTTTTTATATATCAAACCCAACCACCACCAGTGCTTCAGGCACAAAGAGCAATTGTAGAGCTCAAGACCATGTAAGAATTAACCCTAAAGACCTATATTTATTCCAACAACAAGTAGCAAATAATTTGGAAAGTGGTACTGAACAGATGAAAAGAAAAATGCAGGAAGTACTCATTAATCAACCCACAGAGGTGGATACAACAGATACAGATGTTGATAAACTAACCGTTTGTAGCGGGGAAACAAACGGAACCTACTCTAAATGGGCTTTTCGTCTTAAGGATAAATTAAAACAAGATTTCGACCTTGATGTATCTGTTAAGCACACCAATGGATCTTGGCAAAACATTCAGTATATGCAAAATGGCATGTGCGACTTTGCCATTGCGCAAAGCGATGCAACAAGTTTGTTCTTTTCTAATCTGGTGGAAGGAGAAAAACCTCTGTTTAATATTAAATCTCTAGATTATTTTAGAGAGGCTGCCTTTCTTATCTGTAGCAAAAAGTCGAATTTGAGACACATTCAAGAGTTATTTGATACCGATAGAATAACAATATCCACCGGAGTAGATGGCAGTGGTTCTAAAATTACTTGGGATGCAATAGTGTCTTTAATTCCTAATTTAAAACGTTTGACAACTGTATCTTTCAATTACAGTACGGCGCTAGAGAAGATGAAAAGCACCAGTGATCGTGATTCCGTTGATTGCTTATTTCAAGTGATTAACAAGAATTCCGCTACCTTCAAAGACAATATCAAAATGTATTTAAATCAGTTATCCTTCATAGATTTTAAAAACGTAAATATAGACCATGATAATTCTTTCAACCCTTTCAAAATTGATAGTTTATATGGATACTTTGAAAGCTGGTTTACAGATTTCCCCAATATCGATACACCCGTACTTAGTTCGCAAATCTTGATGAGCACAGAACTAGAACAAACAGAGGATGATGAAACTATAGATTTGAGAAATACTATTTTAAAAACAATTGAAGATATAAAATCCGAGTTTAATTAATTTTATTTGATTCATAAGTTCTAGTGAAGGACCTAACCTTCACTAGAACTTATTTTTTCTCTAAGACTCTATTTTATATCTATTAGTTCTTCGTCAAAACAAACTTGATTGGAAGCAAAATATGCCAAGAACGAAAGGGAACCTCTTTGGGGAAAGGTGGGAATGGGGCGGCTCTTGCCGCCGCCGCAATCGCTGCTTTATTTAACCTGTCAAACAATGTCTTGCCCACCACTTCTATTTTAACTAAAGACCCATCCCTCTCAATAACCAAAAGAAGTCTTACCAATCCTTCCTCTCCGAACACTCTTGAAGATCTGGGGTAGTTTTGATATTGGCTCACCAGCTCTCTAACCATAGTTAAGTAACTTTGCTCCCGACTTGATGGATCCCCGTCACCGCCAGAATAAGACAAATTCTGTAAGTCAGAAAAGCCAACCTCTTGCGAAGTAGATGACTCTAATAGTTCAGGCTTTTCTGCATCAAAGAGACTTGATTTTGACTTGGAAATTTCTGAACTCATTTCAATATTTGTTTGCTCAGAAGATTTGAGAGGAAAAATTAATTTTTTACTCCTAACTGTCCGCAACGGAACAATTTCACCCTTTACCATCCCCCGGGAATTTTTAGATGCTTGTGACCGAAGTTCAACCTGAATGCCCTTTGCTGACCCACCAACTTCTGAAACTTGAGATGACACAGCAAAAAACAATAAAGTAACAAACAAAATCAGATGCAAACCAAGGCTGAATAATAAGTAAAGGACATTGTGATCATTTTTTTGATTCATTAAGTGAATCAGTAGCACAACTGGGGCAACATTTCCAACCGAGTGCTTAGATCTTTATTTCCAACTGAGTGCTTAGATCTTTATAGTGGACCTATTGTCTAGACAATGGGTCCACTATACTTTTAACAAAAAAAAACGCAAAATAACCATTTTTCCTCTCTTAATTTTTTGTTCGCATAAAAACGGTTCAAATATGAAGTAAACCCAAGACTGGAAAACTTTTAAACACCATCCCCATAAAATTTGTCACCCGAATATATAAATTTCAGAGAAATTATCTTCATTAGAATCCTTTCCCTCATATTTAGACTTCAACTACTTAGCTGGAAAAATAAAAACTTTGCTATTTTGGCCTCAATATTGCTGTGCTATAAAGAAGGGGCTCAAATGGCCCCAGGTTTCTCATTTTTTAACTTTGGAGACCAAAGGGATTGCGAATGAATCTCAAACAGCCTCAAAATTATAAATTTAAGCTCTTGGCTGTTAGATTAGTGATTGGGCTCCTTTGGATTCCATCGTCATCCATGGCTCTTGACAAAGCCTCCGTTATAGAGAGTTTAAAGGACCTTAAGAAAAAATATTTAAGTCAATTGGAGAAAACAGATCAATCCATTAAAGACCTTATTTCTACTGGAACAGAAACTATATTTATTTATTCTCAAAATAATTCAAAAGATCGAATTAATAAAATTGAATCTTTGCGAGCTTCCAGAAAAGAACAGGTACTCAGGGTTTCTTTCTTAGATCGTTTAATCTTCATAGTTGATAGCAAATATGAGGGTTCAGAATTACGTCAATTTTTTCAAAACCAATTAAGTGAAATGGCAAAAGTTGATTTGCTCAGTAACAATGAAAATCAAAATATGTGGCGGCAATCCACATCCTTATCTCTCACTTTAAAAGAAATCTCAGAGTTGGATAAAAACATTGTTAGTTTTATTGGTAACTATCTTGATAAGTCACCATTTAACAACCCTATTGAGCCAAAAAAATATCTTCAATCCCATAATTATTCCGATGGAACGAACAAAACTGTCGCTGCTTCACCCATCGATCGATCCACCGTTGGTCAAGCGGTGGAAAGTCGACTTCGTAAAATCGAAGAAAAGAAGAGTAAAAACTAAATAAAATCTCTAAGCAGCAAGCCCGCGTTTTTTCCGCGCCAATGTTGGATCAATGTTATACTGCTTAACTTTGCGATACAAAGTGGCTCTACCAATACCAAGAGCTTTAGCCGCTTCAGTTAAATTTCCCTCGTATTCATTAATGGCATCTTCAATAGCGACACTTTCCAGTTCATTAATGGTACGAACTTTTTTGTCCAAGCTATCACCAGACATGCCTCCAACAGGAAACTGTAAAATTTTGGCACCTGAATCCAAAGGGCTGGAACCAACAGCAAGGGAAGTCTGCATATCCGCCCCTATGTTTTGCCGAAAGCTTCCATCACCTAACCCTCTGCCCCACTCTGCAACGGTATAACATTGCACGGAGTACCCTTGACTCAAACCATATGTTTTCATTTTTTCCCAATGATCACGATTGTCACTTACCATTATCATTAATGGACGTGCCATGAATATACCTCCAAGATTATGAGGATCCACTTTTAGATCCACCTATAAACCTATCGGCGGCCCATACTGAGAAAATGAGGACTTTTTTTCCTAGACCAGGGAGAAACCATCTAACCTGTTGAAATTATTTTAAAATAAAATTAATGCATAGCATAATTTTCGTTATGACCACAACACCAACTGGCAATCATGATTTAAGAACATAAAAAACTTCCAAGCCCCAGCAGAAGCTGATGCCGCATCTACAAACGGGCTCTTCAGTGTTATTTAAGAAGACTTTTATAAGAGAAGTTACCTACGCCCCGACTTAATTTTTATCTGCATTTTTGCGATCAAATGAACCGCCATTTTTTCATGAACTTTACACATTTTCAACTCGTCACGACGGTAAGATCTTTGCGAAGGAGTGAGCGTTCCAGTTTCCAGTTCCATTTCATAATCCAATTTATGGGATCTGATCCCTTCTAGCTCTTTTGTTTGCTGCTTAAAAAGCTTACTCGCACCACTGAGCGGAGCCACTTCCAACCAATCTTCTTTTGTTTTGTACCAACTCAACATGCGTAAAAAACGAGCTTTATTTTTAGCTAAAGTAAATTTAGGGTACTGCCCTTCTCCCAAATCTAAAATGTTTTCAATGGAATCGATCCAATGCAAATCGTCCTCTGGATCTGGTTGTATCAGAAGATGCTCTTTACTCTGCTGCTTTAAGTACTCCATGTTGTCTAACACAAAAAAACCTCCAACTTTTCAAATAATCATTAGAAATGGACCCACCAGGTATACTGTATTTTGTTACTTTCTTCAATCCCCCCATATCATATCTAATTAATTTAATTGACACATAAATCCTGCCTCGACAGCACTCTTTTTGAGTCTCCACTTAAAATCATAAGTTTTACCTGTAATTTTGACTAGTTAAAAAAAGTTATCTTACCCATTAAAAGTTATAAAACTCAAAAAATTGAAAAGGAAATTCAACCCTAATTTCTGACCTCACTCGACTCCTGAAGAGTCTTCAGCTTTTGAAAGCTCGAGCCGAAAGAAAGAACATGAATATTTCAAAATTCACTTTTTTTATTTGCCTGTCTTTAATTCTTCCATTGTCTGATCCAATCCATGCGCAACAAGCTCTTACTGAAAAACTAAGTTGCCAGACTGCAAGAGAATTTATCACTACCCAAAATTACCTGAGTGAAAAAAAAGAATTGTCTCTTTCACCTGAGAAAATTACTGAAATATCCCACGAGGTCTCAACGGGATGCACAGGGGCGGCAAAAAGGTTTATAAGAGTTTTTCAATCCCTTACGAAAGTCGAGCTGTCTGGAGCTGATAGCTTGAAGTTAGCCCTTTCCATAGCAAAAAAAGATGATAACTACGCAGACTCTTTTTTAGGTGTTTTCCAACATTCTTACTTGAGGGATCATCTGGACTTAGATCTGCAAACCTCTGTGCAGATGGCGACGGACCTTTCCCTTTCCTTCAAAGGGAACGTCAAACTCGCCCTTAAAGATTTCTCTGAGCTCAGTCAATTTTGCCTTTCACAAAATGGCCTTAACCTACCCATAAAAAACTGTGCCAGTCTAGCCCATAAAGTGACCTTAAGTGGTGAACTTTATGCAGAATCAATGGCCAATGTTTTTAAAGATACTTTTGAATTTTTAACCAATGAATCCACTTTAAAAATGCCCCTTATCGAGGCCATCTCTTGGGCACAGAAAATTGTCGCAATGGGCCCCAAAGCATCACAAAATTTCATTTTGGCTTATCGCTATGCCATCAAACAAAACGGCATGAGTTACTCTTCAGGAAAGGCGCTTCAATTTGCTTCGCTTCTTGCTTCTCGCACCTATCCCATCACTGGTTCCACCAATGATCTGCGCCTACCGGCCTCTACCAATTAAATGAGAGTCCCCACATAGGAATCAACTTCCCTCTTGAATCTGGGTTTAAGCCAAACTGAGCCACTGGCCCGTAGATCTTCTTTTTATAGATTTGGTGCTGTCCCTCCACCACCTGCCACCGTGAAGGAAATAAAAGAGGTGAGAATGAGACGATTCCAGAAATAAACCCCATGATTCGTCCTTCTCTGGCACTAGTAGAAACTATATAAGTAGAAGCTCCTAAATTCGTTGCTACTGAAAGCCACTGCATCACTCTTCCAAACTGAGCTGGAGTTTCTAAAGCTTCCTCAGCCATTCTTTCAGTTATCAGTTGTTCACGTAAAGTCTGTTTGGGTCGAGACATATACTCCAAATATCCTCGCTTGTAGGGTCGGTAATTCAGTGCCGCATAACTTGTAATCGCTAACCACCCAAGGCCAACTCCAATAGCTGCTTGTGAAGCCCATTTATTATTATCACGACGGCTTTGCTCTGTACCTTCGGGTCGATCATAAGCTGTCACCCCGGCCACAAGAGTTGAAAGAGCTGAAGCTTCAATGGCCCAATGAACCTTCCAAGGTTCCAATCCCTTTTTTTCCCTTTCCGCTTCAATCCTCAATCGCTCACTCGCCCTTGGTGTCACCTCTAATTCAGGATAGTGGAGCGATTTACCACTCTCTTGTTCTGTCGAACTCGAAGGTGAACTTGATTTTTGCGCCATAGCCGCTGGAACAAATAAATAAACAAAAATACATAATGTAATATTAAAGGTCATAATCCTCCCACAAAATACAAGTCACAAAACACAAGTAAGTTCCAATCAAAGATTACGGTTAAGAAGGACGAATTGTCTATCACTTTAAAATCAAAACAAACAAACCCAAGTCCTCATGTCATCACACCTTTGAACAGATTTTTAAAATTTATCCACAGATGTATTTTTAAGAACTGGACTAAGATCTATAAATCTTGTTCGAGGATAATAGCAGAGGGTCTTTCTAACATAAATTGACAGAGATCAAATCTCTGCAGATCATAAGGTAGCATTCCTTGAACGTTGATTAAAAGTTTTTAGAGATGTGTGCTTTTATTAATTATTCAAAATTGGTTACCCTAAGAGGAATCATGAGCTTTACAATTTATAAACTTTGTTTATTCATATTGATCTTCAGCTTCAGTTTTTTTTTCAACCTTTGCCCTACTTGGAGTCAAGTCAATGAAGCCACTTTTTTAGCTACAAAGGGGGATGTTCGAACCCTCTTTGAAAAGAAATCTAAAGAAAAACAAAATTTATTTCCTCAAGCTCATTACGAAGGAAAAAACTACTTTTGGACCAAAGCCAAAATTGGTCAAAAAATAAAAGCCCGTGACATTGTTCAAACTGGCCCCGATGGTCATGCGAAAATTGTTTATAAAAATGGTGACCAATTATCCATAGGACCTGGTTCCTCCCTCTCTCTTCCCGAAGCCACTGAAAATCAAAAAAACCAACCTTCTAAAATTGACTTGTACTATGGTAAAATGCGAGCGCTTATCTCCAAATCAGGCCCCAGAAATCAAATGGAAGTAAAGACCCAAGCTGCAACAGCAGGAGTTCGTGGCACCGATTTTTTTGTGTCTGAGTCCGCAACTCAGGGTTTTCAAGTTACTGTTTTACGTGGAGCTGTGGCTTTACAAAGTCACAGCAAAAATAATGAAAGAGAAAATAAAAATCCCCTCTCTTTCAAAAATGAAATCATGGTGCGTTCTGGATTTTCAGGAAACATAACTCCCATATTAACTACTGAAAAAACCATTGAACCAAATGGAACCCCACAAAAACAACCCACAGAAAGTGCACCACCACCTCATTTAGCTATAAAAGCTGCCACCAAAGAACAGCTCCTTCAAGTTCAATCTATAACGAATATTCAAATCGAAAAAAAAGAATTGGATAGCTTGCCTTTGGAAACTAAAAATGAGTTGGAAAAATTAAATAAAAAAACTTTATCATCAGTCATTGCAGACATCAAACAGGAAAATCCAAAGTTACTTAAAGATGTCGACATCCAGCATGTTCAAAGTATAGATCAGCTCAATAAATCCATCGTAGCCCAACTCTACAACAAAGCTCCTTCAGAAGAGCCCAAGAAAAAACCTACCCAAGACGAAATGAATATTTTTGGGGAAGACATTTACAAAAAATATTTTGAAAAAAATGAAAAGTAGGGGTCGTTTTACAAGAGTTTAATCGGAGATCAATTCCCCTAAGAAAATTTTCTAATTTATTTTTTAAATTTAATTTTCTTAAACTTGATGTTTTTTTTTACTTCAGCCAAATCCAAAAAATAGCATAAAGACAAATAAGTAATTCCAAACATGCCTATAATCACAATTGATGAGATCATCGGAAAAAGATTTTTATGTTTCACAAGAAATTCTTTCACAAGGAGCCCTACCCCTGTAGCAAAAAATGATGCGAAAAATATTCGCAAATAAAAATTCTTACTCCATGGAACAATACCAATTTTTTTTTGAGTTCGATTTCTTAATAAAAAATATTCGATCCATCCGGATAAGGAGGTAGCTAAAGTAATTCCCAATGTACCCCACTGGGCAGAAATTTTAAAATAGACAGGAATATAAATCGCAAAAAAAACACCTAGAACGGTAGAAAATAGAACTCGATAAAGAGCATAGTTTAATGGAATTCGAGCCTCTTTTAGTGAATAAAATACGGAGGCATAAATCCGACTCTGAGTGCTTGCAAATAAACCCAAGGCATATCCAATCAGGACCTGACTCACATAAAGAGTGCTACTTTCATCAAAACGCCCTGTTTGATAAAGCAATGCAACGATTCTATCTCCCAAAAAAATAAGGGCAAAAACACTGGGAACAACCAAAAATGCTACTTTACGAAGGGCCATCTCCAATTTTTGTCGTAAATATTTATAAATTTCCTCAGTTGTCCCTGTTGTGGAGGAAAAGTTTGGCAGTTCGGCCGCAGAAATACTCATAGCAAATAAAGAAACTGGTAAAAGATAGATTTGTTGTGCAAATCCCAGTGCTGAAACTGCCCCCGAGGGGAGAAAGCTTGCAATGATATTATCCACATAGGCGCTGATCTGTACCACTCCCCGTCCCAATACGGCGGGTCCAAAGTTCTTTAAAATAAGCTGAACCGAATGATGTTTGGGTGCAAATAAACGCTCTTTGCGGTTTAAAAATAAAGGACCTGCTAACTGAATCGCGGCGGGCCACTGTACCGCCAACTGTAAGAAACTTCCCAGTACCAATCCCCAAGCTGAATAAAGCACCAGTTCTTCAGAACTTCTCCCTTTGGTTACATTGGCAAAAATTAAGGTGAAAATAATAGTTAAATTCCAGACAACGGGGGCCACATAACTTAAAAAAAATCGACCAAAACTGTTTAAAATTCCAAGGCACCATGCAGAAAGAACCAACAATCCAGTCCCTGGAAATAAAATGCGAACTAATTTAATAGTTAAAGCTTTTTTATCATCTTCAAAACCTGGAGCAATAAAGTGTATAAGTCCCGGAGTTGCATAAATCCCAAAAAGGGTTAAAAGAGAAACAATAACTGTTAATAAAACAAAAATTGTTGATGCAATTTTACGAGCTTCTTCAACGTTTCCTTCTGCTAACTTTTGTGCGTAAACTGGTATGAAAGAGGCCGAAAGAACTCCTTCACCAAAAAGGTTTTGTAAAAAATTAGGAACCTTTAGTGCCGCCTTAAAAGCATCAGCCACATCGGAATTGCCAAAAAAATGAGCAAATACTCTTTCCCGAATCAATCCTGAGATTCGACTTAAAAATATTCCCGCCGCAACGAAAAACGCTCCGCTAGAATAATTTTTAATTTTACTTAATTTTAACACGGATAAATGCCCTTGTTGGATATCGTGATGATGACTTCAACGTAGCACTGCAGAAAAACCCTGTCATCAATCGATCCAAAACCCAAAAAAATTATCGCGCAGTTAACGCTCCCGCGCTACCAATATGAATTATCACCTGGGTAAGGGTGCAAACGTTTTTGACATTTTTCCACTGACATTAATCGAGGTGAAAACAAGGCTCCATCAAAAACCAATAAGGAACACCCCTCTATAACCAAGTAGCCTCCGTATGAATCTGATATAAATACATTTTGTGCCTCAGGATAACTATAGGACATTTCTTTAATAGTGTCCCCAGTTGGGCCATCCACAATATTAGACATTCGAATTAATAGATTTCGACTGACATCATTACTTAGATTCACTGACTCTCCGGACCGATCTCCACTCACCACAAAGTCCCAACGTAAAGATTCCATCGCAGCCCAGGCCCTGGAGCCAACCATATGAAGGTGCACCTTAGAAAAATCCAATTCATCACTTTGGAAACCCATCTCGGTACTCGCTGTCCCGTCCCGCAACCAGGGTGTGGATCGATCTGAGTTAACCCAATCCATTAAGTTTGAGCCAATTTGAATCGATTTCAGCATTCTTACCACAGAACTTTCTGTTTCGACGTCCAAAAGATCTTGAAAGACTATATCTACAGTGCGCCCCCCCACTTCACCGGAAAGTTTAGGATTGCATTTGGAAAAACCAGCCCTTGAAATTTTTAATTTTAATTTCCCGCCCAATTGAAGTTGAATCACCCCTGATTCAGTTATTTTCTTTTGAATAGAGCACTCTCCTTCAACAAAAAATCCCTCATTGACCCGAGTGATCTCAATTCTGTGGGCGTGAAAGACCCCATTCTCTTTTGTCATAGGATTTTTTTCTGTTTTATTTGCGGAGTTTAGGGTGCAAACCATAGCTGCAAGTGTTGAAACTGCCGTCTCGGTCAAAAGACTTTGTCCACAAGAAATTTTTGTCGAAGTAAATGCATGCGAATTTGAAGTTAAAAAACAAATTATAAATAAATAGTATTTGTTTATAAAAAAGCAAGAGTCCCGTTTTTGCTTTTCCCCCATATGTCCCCCTACCCCTTGAAGGAACATATTTTATATTTATAATTTTAGGAATAGTTATTGTGAGTAAGAAAAAATTTCATATTCTGCTCAAGCAAATGACTTCATTGTAGGGGCTCTTGAAACTTGAAATAAGTGAAATAAGTGAAAATAAAAAGGGCGACACAAAGTCGCCCTTTTAAACTAATATATTTTTATAACACAATCAAAAATTAGTCTTTCTTCTCAAAACTATTTTCGGTCAGGGAAGCTTTTAATGTATCCCCAAATAAATCACCCAAACTTGTTTTTGCAGTGGATGTAGCTTTCTTTACATACTCTTCCACATCAGCGTGGGTCTCGCGCAACTTAACTAATTTAGCGCTTAAACCAATTTTTCGTGCATCCTTGTCAATACTAATGACTTCGGCTCGAATTGATTCGCCCACTTTGACAACATCTTCTGGTTTATCAACTCGTTTCACGCTCAATTCACTAATGTGGATAAGTCCTTCAATGTCAGTTTCCAATTCCACAAAAACACCAAAGTCAGCGGATTTGACTACTTTGACATCATGTTGCGATCCGAAAGGATACTTTTCATCAATATGTTGCCATGGATCAGACTCAAGCTGCTTAACACCTAGGCTGAAGCGCTCATTTTCAATGTCCACTCCCAAGACCACACATCGAAGCTTATCTCCCTTTTTATACATTTCCGAAGGATGATTAATTCTTTTTGTCCAAGAAAAGTCAGAAATATGAATAAGACCATCTATTCCATCTTCAACGCCAACAAAAATACCAAAATCAGTTACAGATTTAACCTCGCCCTCAATAATAGTTCCGGGAGGATAAGATTCTTTCATGTCAACCCAAGGATTCGTTTCAAGTTGTTTCATGCCCAGACTGATACGTCTATTCGTCATATCAACTTCCAAAACTTGGACCTCGACTTCGTCGCCCACCTTAACTTTTTGTGAAGGGTGTTTGATTCTCTTCGTCCAACTCATTTCAGAAACATGAATTAAACCCTCAATTCCCTCTGCCAACTCAACAAAAGCACCATAATCGGCAAGGCTGACAATTTTTCCTTTACACTTGCTACCGATTTTAAAGTCAGAGGAAACACGATCCCAAGGATCCGCTTTCAATTGTTTAAGCCCAAGACTGACGCGTTCCTTTTCATTATCAAACTTTAAAACCTTCACTTCCAACTCATCACCAACTTGCAAAAGCTCACTGGGATGCTTGACCCGTCCCCAGCTCATATCCGTAATGTGCAACAGGCCATCCATGCCGCCCAGGTCTATAAACGCACCATAATCCGTAATATTTTTTACCGAACCACGAACTACGGAGCCCTCTTTCATTGCATCTAAAGTCTGGGTACGTAAGCTTTCTCGTTCTTCCTCTAAAAGAGCTCGCCGAGAAAGAACAATATTGCCTCGTTTTTTGTTAAATTTAATCACTTTAAATTTGTATTTTTTACCAATAAAGATATCCATGTTGCGCACTGGGCGAAGATCAATCTGACTTCCAGGAAGAAATGCCTTAACTCCGATGTCAACACTGAGACCACCTTTTACTTTAGCAATTACGACACCTTCGATAACTTCTTCCTTTTCTGCAGCTCTAGAAATATCATTCCAGGCCTTAAGCATGTCTGCCTTATCTTTAGATAAAACCACCATACCATTTTCGTTCTCAACTCGTTCGATGCAAACTTCCACATCCTGGCCCACAGTAATGTCTCTTTGTCCCTCAACGATGCGAAACTCAGATATTGGAATCAAACCTTCACTTTTGTAATTTATGTCGACCAACACATAGTCATCTTGAACTTCAAGCACTCTTCCTGTGACAATATCACCCACCTTAAAGTCACGATCATCCAATGATTTTTCAAAAAGGTCGGCAAAATTTTCTCCTAAGCCGATAATCATGCCCGGATTCGACGGGACTTCTTTATCCCCTTCATCTAACAAAGCTAGCACTTGTTCACGAGCCATTTGGGCCTTACTTTTTTTAGCCCCATTTTTGTTTTCTACCATACGCAATTCATACCTCCTTATGGAAGCCGTCTTTAGTGACAGTTTCCCGCGTACTCTCTTTTTTTAACTGCGTAGTTTCAACCCCATAACAAGATGCAGGTAGAAGATTGCCCCACTTGCAAAACTCGAAATCAAGCTTAAGACACGTAAAAAAGAAAGAGACCCTTAGATTTATAGAGTTTAGACGAACAAAGTCAAGCAACCCTTTAGGCTCTACCTATATCTTGAATTAAACTGCTTCATTTTAAGACCCCTTAACTTAACCCAAATCATCTTTTTTACGACAAATAGGATTGGTTATTCGTCATAAAGTTGAAGTAAGGAGGGATTATGAAAGTACTCAGCAAGCCAATTAATTTGATCGTCGGTTAAATTTAAATTTGCAATAACTGCAGTCATCATATTTTGATTCAGTTGATAAGTTTGAGCCTCTTTTGAGGCGTCTTCAAAATTTGCTGGCATTGGAGGAGTCACAGCTAATATTGTGTTATCCCCCAAATCTCTAAAAAAATAAAGCCGATCTTTTAGATAACTAACCTTTTGGTTTTTGAGGCGAGGAAACAAAGGACCCTCGGACCCATTCGATCCTCTAATATCATGGCAAGAGTTACAAACTAAAATAAGCTTTCTTGTTTGAGTTTGATTGATATTTTTAATCAATTGAACCTCCTGATCAGGTTGATTTTGATTATTTAAGACAAACTTTTCAAGAAAAGTCATGAAACTGTTATCCTTATAAAAATACTCAACTAAAACATTTATTTCAGACTCAGATAAATCCCGGACCATACCACTCATAACGTCACTTTTTCTTCGTCCAGATTTAAAAGCTAACAATTGTCTCTTTAAATATTGTTTACTTTGTCCAGCCAATTGGGGATAAGGCGTTTTTTCATCCGATAAACCAAATGCTCCATGACAACCTACGCATCTTTGTACCAAAGCATTAAAACGAGCAAGTCTTGACTCTTCATTAACAAAACCTCCAACCCCAGCAATAGAAGAGGGTGTAGTGGCAACTTCTTGAACCGAATCCATCGAAGACCCCTCTGCCCACTTCACAATAAGCTGCCTTTCGACCTCAGTGATAGCGCTTGCCTCTGGTGAAGAAGGCAATGGCATTTGTTTACTGAGTATCTTTTCTTTAATTTTCAGTCTTTTACTTATTGCCACACCTTTATTTTGCCAGTCTGGACGGGAGGGATCCGAAGCCGGACTTGTATGACATGACTGACATCTGGATTTAAAAATGGGTTGAACCTGTTCATAGGAAACAACACCTTCACCTAAAATATTTGAAGTGTTGCCTGTCATGAGCGTTTGATGGGGGCCTTTTAAATCACATGCCAAAATGAAAATAGCAATCAAAAAAATCCAGATCAAAAAGGTTCCGAATCTAAAAACTAAATAAAAATATAATTTCATTTTATTTCCTAATTTTTTTTCAATTTCTCAACTCCAGATTTCCCAATGAGTGATCGATTAATATTTTTCCAATTAAAATAAGCGACCCTAAAGTATGATTTGTTTAACTTATCTCTCTTTGAATTAAAACAAATATATATAGATTTTATTTGACTCGATTCCTCATTGAAGTGGATATTCACCCTCCGGTCATTGCCCGTCGAAAATGAAGGACAGGTTTCATGTTTCATCGAAAACGTTTTTATGCTTTTATTTATATTTATTTTTGGATTTTGATATTCAATGTTATAGCGAGTTCAACTAGCTACTCTCGACCCGAATATGCAATCCACCACGGGATAAACCGTTGTACCATTTGTCATATTTCTCCCTCAGGTGGCAGTGAGAGAAATTTAAATGGAAAATATTACGGAAGCAGAAATTTTTCCCCGAGCCCATACTCTCGACAAGATCTTGTTTCCCTAGATTTTAGAGCCTTGTATTTCGCTCCGGAAAATAGACCCGAAACAAACGGAGGACTAGCCTGGATGGCTGGAATTGTTTCCCTCAACCTTCCTTTGAGTCAAGAGGATGATAAAAAAGAAAAACGCTTAGTATTCGGACACAACATTGGTGGATTCAGTGCTGCGCAACCTCGCAATTTATATTTGAGATGGAAAAATTATGGAGAAAATGAATACCATTTTTACCCTCAGTATGTTTTGTTCGGTCGATTTCATGCTCCCTTTGGACTCTTAACGGACGAACATCGAACCTATACAAGGATCCTAACTAGAAACACTTGGAATGACTTTGAAATGGGAGTTCTAGCTTCTGGAGATATCTCACCTGAAGTTCACTACGATGCGGCTCTTGTCAATGGTGAAAAAACCTCTGGGACTAGTCTCGGCAAAGATCGAGCTTTAATTTGGGGTCAAATAATTAATTTTCGTTTACAACCATTCCAAGGTCCAATTCTTATTGGCATGAGTGGCTCCTACCACCGTCGAATTAAAAAGGAAGAGTCCCCCTACGCGGCAACAATTTATGGAGTACTGTCACTTACTAGATGGAGCAATGGAAAAATTAATGGGAGTCTTTCTATGGAATACACGCAAGCTCATTTTTGGAACAGCGAAAACGTGGGAATCGCAGGACTATTACAAGATCCAAATGGAGTTTATTTAAATACAGTCAGTAAAAGTGAATCCTCAGCACTATTGTTACAAACCACTTGGGATTTAAATCTCCAATGGTCATTTCTCTATCGATATGAACAACTTCGACTTGATCGACATTTCCCCGCGGACACTTTTGATAGACATGGACTAGGTTTTCGACACTTTTTTGATTCAAATATGATTTTAAATACAAGAATTGAGTTTGCAAACGCTAGACAACCCACTCAACACTCCAGTAGTGGAAAAGCATCCATCGACGGAGGATGGATTGTGTTGCAAATTGGAATATAAAACAAGACAGGTTCTTAAATGAAAAAAAATAATAAGATTTTAAATAAAAACCGCATGATTCTTGGTGTTGTCCTTTTTTTGCTTTTTTTACCCTATTACCTTTTTGCAAAGAATGATTTCTTTCAAGGTAAAAATAAAGATCCAGAAGCTATCTTACGAGGCAAAGCTAAATCAAATCTCTGCATGGCTTGTCATGGACCTCAAGGGGTAAGCAGCAATCCTCTTTGGCCAAATCTTGCCGAACAAAAAAAGGAATATCTAATTAAACAATTACAAGATTTCATTAATGAAGATAGAAAAAACTCTTTGATGTCTCCCGTGGCAAAAACACTCTCTCCTCAAGACCTGAATGACTTAGCAGAATACTATTCGTCATTGAAAACCTCTAAATGATCCATTGATAATTTTTTTATATCATTAACTAAATAATAATTTAATGATTCCCGAAAAGTTTTCTCATTTCAGTCAGGATAACTATTGTCAGTGATATTTCATTGATATTAATTAAATTCTTTTCTTAATCTATTTTTTTACCTGATTCCTAATTTTTAATAATTTCTAATTTTTTTCTAAAAAATTCTGAACAAAGAATGTTTATATTCTATACAATATCAAAATTCAAACTAGAGCCTCAATCTGATACCAAATAAACACACAGGTTTTTAGTGTTTTCTAAAAAAATTTCTGGCATTTCATTTGCAATAAAATTGTTTAAAGGGTGGCAGGGATGATCATTAATAATTTAAAAAAACATATCTCAATTTATAGAATAATTGTCTTAATTATTTTGATACTATCAATTTTCCAAAACTGTTCCAAGGTTTCATTTCAACCAACAGAGGATAGTTTGCTTTCTTTTGATTGTGGAAAAAACTGCCCCTGGGAGTCAGTTCAGTTTACTGCAGGAACACAAGGACTACCTTCTTTAAAGCTTTTTTTTATTGTTGATAACTCTTACACAATGAAATCAAATCAAGTTAATTTATCTCAGTCTTTTGATAAAATTTTCGACAGCAATAATAGTTCAAATTTAACCCCATTTGATCTTACGGTTTATTTAATAACTACAGCTCAAAACAGTTTAAGTTATAGCAATCCACAGCTAAATTTATTGCAAAATTATTACAAAAATCTATCTCAGTTAAAAAATTTAAGTTTAAATACAGTTACCGCTAATGAAAGGAATACTTTTCTCAGTGGCGCTTTACCTGGGGACATTATTGGTTATGACATCAAGCAAGATGTACGACAAAATTTGATAACATTTTCACCAGCACCTGTTTTGGGTTTAAAAGATCAGGGAAATGGAACTTTTAGTTTTGAGTCTGGCATTCATAAAACTGCAAATGAATCACCTCATTTAGTTAAAACTGACTTCAAAAACAGATTGGCTCTTTTGGACCCAGAAAGATCTCCCACCAACATTGAAAACCCAAATCATGAAAATTTGAATGTCAAATTTGATGAACTAGTCGATAGTGAAAGCGGACTTTGTTCCATAGCAAGAATTCTAAGAGACAATGACCCCTTTGTTAATCCAGGGGATTTACCCGCATTTATAGTTGTCACGGATGAAAATGACTCCAACCCAGCAGGAGATAAATGCGTCCGATCCTACCAACAGTTCACTGGACAAGAAGACTTAATAAAGGGTTATTGTGAAACCCGAAAAACAAAATTTGAGTATGAGGTTACAAATTCTGTAGGCTCAAAGTGCACCTCAAATTATATCAATGGTTATCGTCTTAACTATGAGGCTACCACTCAAGTTCCAAAAACGAATATTACCTATAGTACTATTAACGGGTATTTCTTTGTTTCTCCTCAAACAACTCTTTCCTATCGTAAAATAATTTCAAAAAAATACCCAAGCACCATTGTTAGATTTTTTTTAAAGGATTGCCCAATAAGAGATGGTGTTCCTGTTGAAAGTCAATGTGTTTACAATAGAGAAACAAGAACAGTTTATAATGACTTGGCCCCTGACTGTAATAGTATGGCTAAAGCTATCAATAGAAATGCATTGCTAAATTCGCCCTATTCTCCAACTTGTGAAAGTGGGGGATTGATCGACAGAGCTAATTGTTCAATGACAAACAATAATTGTGTTATAGTGCCTTCCGATCAAAATGTTTCTTTAACAGTCGTCGGTGATTTTACCACTTCAAATGCACTGTGTATGTCTCGAGGACAACAAATTTCTGACGTTTACATACACAGCGACTATCCAATAACTTGTACACTTAGTTCAAATTTTAATGGTATGGGCCCCTGCCCAAACAATACACCTGGCTGTGTTACTCAAGCCACCTACGCCAACAGATCTTATTTAGTTGATGGTGACTTTTCTAGTGAATCTTTATGTCGACAGAAAGCTTCTTCTTTGCCAGGAGCATTCATTGACTCCTCACATAACCCCAGTTGCACTCTTACTTCTCAACCCACTCTTTTAACTAAAACTTTCAATATACCATTTGATAGTTCAAACGGGAGTGACCCATTAACAGATCCCGGTCAACCTTGCACCCCAAATTTTAGAAACCAAGTGTTAAACCAAATTAGCACTCAAGATGACACTAAAAACTGGCCTACCAACGGAACTTGCACTGTTGTTCAACAGAATTCCCAATCAAAAGACTTATCAATGTCTTCTACAAATGCAAACTCTTGCAGAACCAACTCATTGAAGGAGTGTTCAGAAAGTTCTTTATTAAAAAAGCGATGCCTAGACGAATTCATCCCAGCGCATAGTGTAACAGAAAGGTCCCCCTTTATCATCAACGAAGAGCTCACTTGTGACAGTCTTTGTAAAGCTTCTAAAACAAATGTCTGTCAACTTTCTTCATCACCTCAAATTACAGAAAATTCAACTTTACAAGAATATTTTTTAAAAATTAAAAATGGTGCCAATTGTAGATCTTCATTAGAAAGTAGAAACACTGTTGGAAATCCTTTTGAAGACAAACTCCTTTCTGAAGCAAATAAAATTTGTATACCAGTTAATGGTTTACCAACTTATCTAGTTCAAACCGGAGCTCCTTATCGTTCCAACGAACTTATTGTAGATTTTGTCAGTGGTAGTCAAAAAATTGGAAAAAATAATTATGCTCCAGGAAAAAATCTAACCAATTATATCTACAATCGATCTTCTGAACTATTTAGTGCGAATCAATTACCAATTACCACAGTGTTCATACGAAGAACCAACGATAATGTGGGTACTGGTGGAAGTATTGGCATCGCCTATGAAGAACTCATCAATAAAATGAATGGAAAAAAGGAAAGTGTTCAATCTGATGACTATTCTTCTGCATTGATCAATTTAAGCCAAGTTATTAAATCTCGAATCCAAAGATCATTCACTCTAAATCAGTTGAAACCCTATCAAAGAATCCGCAAAGTTTTTTTGCGAGCTCGCGGCACATCTGATTGGATGGCACTCGAACAAAGTGATTGGGTGGCATCGGGAAATACAGTTACAATCAACGAAAAGGTTAATTTTAATTCTGGAGATGATTTTCAATTTAGTTACTACTGAATTTTTGTTAGCTCGTAATTTTCCAATTCATAAAACTGATTTTATTGTTACTTTTTCCTCTTTGACTTTGAAGGTTGGGATTTTTCGCTTTTTTCTGCAATGAGCTTCAGTGCCTGATCCCTATCTACCTCTTCTGGTTTCACACCCTCAGGCAGAGAAACATTTAGTTTTCCTACTTTTAAATAGAGTCCAAACTTGCCATTAAAAATAAGTATTTCCTCTTTTAAATCTGGATGTAAACCCAACTCTCTAATAGGAGATGCCCTTCCTCTACCTTTTTTTGGTTGAGCCAGCAGCTCAAGCGCCCTTTCTAAACTCACTTGGAAAATGTCATCGGTCTTGGGCACAGATCTAAAGTCACCATCATGAACCACGTAAGGCCCAAAACGACCCAATCCCTTTTTGACTTCTTTTCCTGATGATGGATGTGTTCCTAATTTTTTTGGTAATGACAGTAAGTCTAAAGCTTGCTTCAAAGTAATTTTTGCAGGATCCATCATTGTGGGAATGGACATTCGTTTTGGCTTAATTGCCACTTTATTTTCCATCTCCTTTTTCTTCTGACCTTTTATCTCCTTAAAGTTTGGCTCTTCTTTATGAGAAGACTTTCGTTTACTTTTTGATTTGGGTGTCTTTTCCTTTTCTTCATTGAGATTCATATCACCCAATTGTACATAAGGACCGAAGCGGCCAGTGAGTACATAAACAGGTAGACCAGTGAGAGGATCATGACCAAGCGCATCAGCTCCAGATATTTTTTGATCAATTAATTTATTGGCAGTCTCGCTTGTCATGTCGCCAGGAAATATAGTTTCGGGAAGTGACGCACAAACCTCTTCACTTTGATTTTTGCGACAAACATAGGCCCCGTATCTGCCTACTTTAAAAATAAGACCAGGCAAATTATTAAATGTAATAGCTCTGGAATCATCGCCTTTAATAGCTTTTTCTTGCATATCCACCTGAGCTTTTAATCCTTGAGTTCCAAAATAAATACTCGTTAAATATTTAACCCAATCCAATTCTCCACTTGCTATATCATCAAGTCTTTCTTCCATTGCCGAGGTAAATTTTAAATCCACGTAGTCTGGTAAATAGCGACTTAAAAGTTTAATGACTACAAGTGCCGTAAAGGTTGGATATAAAATGTTATTATTTTTCTTTACATAGCCTCGATCCTGAATCGTACTAATAATTGCTGCATACGTCGAAGGGCGTCCTACGCCTTCTTTTTCAAGTGTTTGAATTAATGAAGCTTCATTATATCGCGATGGGGGTTTTGTTTCATGGTTTAGAAAATTTACCCTAAGGCACTCAACAGAATCACCTACCTTTAGCCGTGGCAAATGCACTTCTTTTTCAGAACTATCTTCCTCACTGTCAGAGTAAACCTTCAAATATCCCGAAAATTCTACCGTCATTCCTGAAGCATTGAATAAAGCATCTCCAGCTCTCAATTTTAAACTTACCTGTTTATGCTGTGAATTTACCATTTGAGAAGCAATAGTTCGCCTCCATATTAGTTCATAGAGTGAATATTGAATGCCCATTAATCCTGAACTTTCTGGAACAATAAATTTTGTCCCAGCGGGGCGAATAGCTTCATGGGCTTCCTGAGCCCCCTTTACTTTTTTGGAGGTGTAATCTCTGTGTTCGGATGGTAAATATTCTTTGCCAAAAATACTTAAAATACTAGAACGACATGCTTCAATCGCCTGGGCTGACAGATTGGTAGAATCTGTTCTCATATAAGTTATCAATCCATTTTCATAAAGTTTCTGCGCAATTGACATTGTTTCTCTAGCTCCCAGACCTAATTTGCGATTAGCTTCTTGTTGGAGCGTAGACGTTATAAAGGGTGCACTTGGCTTTCTAGATATTGGTTTTTCTTCCACGTCTTCCACAATCCAACTTAACTTGCTAACCATTTCACTTATTCTAAGTGCTTCTGGTTCCAATAAGTGCAGGGTGTTCTCAACTTTTTCTTGAAATAATTTTCCTGTTTCTCCGTCAAAATCCCGCCCCAAGGCTATTTTTCTGCTTTTGTATGAATACAATTTACTTTCAAAAGTGGCTGATCCTTTTTTATTTTGAGCAACCAATGTGGAATAGACAGCTTTTTTAAATCTTATCCTCTCCTGTTCTCTTTCAGCAATAAGTCTAACCGCCACTGATTGCACTCGACCAGCCGACAGTCCAAAGGCAACTTTTTTCCAAAGTAAAGGCGAGATTGTATATCCCACCAGACGATCCAAAACTCTTCTAGCTTCTTGAGCCCTAACCAAATTTTCATCGATATTACGAAACTTTTCCAGAGCGTTTAAAATCGCCTCTTTGGTTATTTCATGAAATACCATTCTTTTATATTTTATACTGGGTTTAAGTAATTCAACCAAGTGCCAAGAGATACTTTCACCTTCTCTATCTTCGTCCGTTGCCAAAATCAGTTCACTAGCTTGTTGTAGTTTCTCTTTAAGTTCTTGGACTATTTTTAACTTATTTTTTGGAATACAATAAATCGGTTCAAATCGACTCTCTACATTTACTCCTAAGTTTGCCCAAGACTGTTTCTTAAACTTTTCAGGAATATCTTTTGCAGATTGGGGCAAATCTCGCACGTGCCCCATACAAGATTCAACCATATAAGAAGAGTCCAAAAACTTACGAATAGTTTTTGCTTTAGTTGGAGACTCAACAATAACTAATTTTTTAGAGGCATTCTGACTACTTTTTATAGTTTTTTGATTTGTTTTGCTTTTTATATTTTTATTAACTTTTTGTTTACTTAGCGATTTCTTTTTAATCATTAGCATTCAACCCCAGTATTTATGTCAATCCCCAAATTATACTTCAAAAAAAATTACAGAACTTTAAAAACTACCTACCCTTTGTCCTTTTACTAAACCCACGCAGCCATGTTCTATTACAATTTTATATATTTTTTTATCCCATAGTTGAGAACTAAACTTCTTCATTCCATTTTTCTTTTCCACAATTTACATTAATATGAATGGTAAATTTGAGCTTGAATTAGTTTTTTTACGAATTCAACTTTTATAAGGACTTTTATGCTCCCAATGCACCTCTTCCAAAAAAATTCTGTCCGCTATTTATTCACCGACATAGATGGAACCATGACTGAGCAGGGCAAAATTCCATCTAATAGTTATCAAGCTCTTTGGGACCTCTACAATTCAGGAATTGCCGTTATCCCCGTCACCGGTCGACCCGCCGGATGGTGTGACATGATTGCAAGAACATGGCCCGTTCACGGAGTCATTGGCGAAAATGGTGCTTTAGCCTACCATTATTCTGAAGATCAAAAAAAAATACTTCGGTACGAAACAATTAGTGAGGATGAACATTTAAAAAACCAAGGTAAAATTTCAAAAATCATTTCCATAATCCAATCTGAAGTACCTGAAGCAAAAATTGCTTCAGATCAATTTACACGCAAATTTGATCTGGCAATTGATTTTGCCGAAGACCTTAACCCTCCACTACCCAGAGAAGCAATTTATAGGATTCAGGAAATTTTTTTCAAACAAGGTGCTCAAGCAAAAATCAGCAACATTCATGTAAATGGATGGTTTGGAGAATATGATAAGCTTAGCGCTTGTGTATGGTACTGTAAAAATTGGCTTGGTGAGTCTATTGAAAATATAAAAGAAAAAATTGCCTTCATTGGTGATTCACCAAATGATGAACCCATGTTTGAGTTTTTTCAAAACTCCTTTGCAGTAAATAATGTGACACCCTATTTAGCAGACTTAAAAAACCATCCGAAATACCTGTGCCCATCCAAAGAAAGTTTTGGTTTTACTGAACTGGCACGCCACCTCATCTTCCTAAAAAATAAATAACCTAATGTCCTTATTCGAAATAAAATTTTTATCCTAAATCTACTGAAACGTCTTGGCCTAAACCGTTCAGTTGGATTGACTCCAGTGTTGACCTACATCTAAAGAAAACAAAGTTCAAAAAATATGTAACTGATTTAAAAAAAAACCCGATCTGTTTCCAGATCGGGTCAAGAAAAAAGCTGGCATCGTGCTACTCTCCCACAGCGTTACCGCTGCACTACCATCGCCGCTGGCGGGCTTAACTTCTGAGTTCGGGATGGGATCAGGTGTGGCCCCGCCGCTATAGACACCAGCAAACTTAAAAAAGAAAATAAACTCAAATAATTCTTAGCAAGCTGTGAGTTACAAAATTTAAATAAAGCCTCACGACAAATTAGTACTGCTCAGCTGAACACATTACTGTGATTACACTTGCAGCCTATCAACCTCCTAGTCTCGAAGGTGTCTTTAGGGTCTTGCGACCAGGGAAAACTTGTCTTGTGGTTGGCTTCTCGCTTAGATGCATTCAGCGATTATCCATTCCGAACATAGCTACCCTGCCATGCCGCTGGCGCGACAACAGGAACACCAGAGGTTCGTCCATCCCGGTCCTCTCGTACTAAGGACAGCTCCACTCAATTTTCCTACGCCCACAGAAGATAAGGACCAAACTGTCTCACGACGTTTTGAACCCAGCTCGCGTACCTCTTTAAATGGCGAACAGCCATACCCTTGGGACCTGCTCCAGCCCCAGGATGAGATGAGCCGACATCGAGGTGCCAAACTCCGTCGTCGATGTGAACTCTTGGACGGAATCAGCCTGTTATCCCCGGAGTACCTTTTATCCGTTGAGCGATGGCCCTTCCACACGGGACCACCGGATCACTTTGGCCTGCTTTCGCATCTGCTCGACTTGTCTGTCTTGCAGTTAAGCTCCCTTATGCCAATACACTCACCGCCTGGTTTCCAATCAGGCTGAGGGAACCTTCGCACGCCTCCGTTACATTTTTGGAGGCGACCGCCCCAGTCAAACTCCCCACCAGACAGTGTCCCTCGCCCTGTTATAGAGCGCAGGTTAGAATTCAAAGCCAACAAGGGTGGTATTTCACTGGTGCCTCCACCCGGGCTAGCGCCCAGGCTTCAAAGGCTCCCACCTATGCTACACATGCTAGATCTAAATTCACTGTCAAGCTAGAGTAAAGGTTCACGGGGTCTTTCCGTCTTTCTGCGGGTACTCAGCATTTTCACTGAGAGTTCAAATTCGCTGGGCCTCTGGTTGAGACACCGAAGAAGTCGTTACGCCATTCGTGCAGGTCGGAACTTACCCGACAAGGAATTTCGCTACCTTAGGACCGTTATAGTTACGGCCGCCGTTTACTGGGGCTTCGATTCTCAGCTTTGCCTTGCGGCTGACCAATCCTCTTAACCTTCCAGCACCGGGCAGGCGTCAGCACGTATACTTCGTCTTGAGACTTTGCACATGCCTGTGTTTTTGGTAAACAGTCGCCACTCCCACTTCTCTGCGACCGCCTCGGGCTATAAACCCTACCGCGGCACACCTTTTCCCAAAGTTACGGTGTCAAGTTGCCGAGTTCCTTAACCAGATTTAACCCAATCGCCTTAGAATATTCATCCCACTCACCTGAGTCGGTTTACGGTACGAGCAATTTTAACAACATCACGAAGCTTTTCTTGGAACCATGGTTTGAGTCACTTCGAGAATATAATTCTCTCGCATTCATACTTCAGTGTTAAGTGGTACGGATTTGCCTATACCACCACCTAAATATTTACACCGGAATCCAATAACCGGCTGACTTTACCTAGTTCGTCACTCCTTGATTTACATCAAAATTGGTAACGGAATATTAACCGTTTGTCCATCGACTACGCCAAATGGCCTCGCCTTAGGTCTCGACTAACCCCGGGAGGATTATCCTTGCCCGGGAACCCTTGAGTTTTCGGCGGACAGGTTTTTCGCCTGTCTTTTTACGCTACTTATGTCAGCATGATCACTTCCTGTTCGTCCAGCCGTTGTATCCATCGACCTTCAGCCTATGCAGGAACGCTCCGCTACCGCTCATCTTACGATGAACCCGCAGCTTCGGTAACACGCTTTAGCCCCGTTAAATCTTCCGCGCGAAGCCACTAGACCAGTGAGCTATTACGCTTTCTTTAAAGGCTTGCTGCTTCTAAGCCAACCTCCTGGTTGTCAAAGTAGCTTTACAACGTTATCCACTTAGCGTGTATTTAGGGACCTTAGCTGGCGATCTGGGCTCTTTCCCTCTCGTCCCGTGACCTTATCACCCCGGGACTGCCTCTTGGAGTACATATCATCGGCATTCGGAGTTTGATTGGGTTTGGTAATCTGGTAAAGACCCCTAGCCCATTCAGTGCTCTACCTCCGAGATACAATTTATCCAAGGCTATACCTAAATATATTTCGCGGAGAACCAGCTATCACCTAGTTTGATTGGCCTTTCACCCCTAATCACAGCTCATCCGAGGATTTTTCAACATCCACCAGTTCGGGCCTCCACGCGGTGTTACCCGCGCTTCACCCTGGCCATGATTAGATCACCAGGTTTCGGGTCTAATACTGCAGACTAACGCCCATTTCAGACTCGCTTTCGCTACGGCTACACCTGTAATGGCTTAACCTTGCCTGCAACATTAACTCGCTGACTCATTATGCAAGAGGTACGCGGTCACACTTGTACAATCGTACATGGTGCTCCCACTGCTTGTAGGCTTACGGTTTCAGATTCTATTTCACTCCCCTCTCGGGGTTCTTTTCACCTTTCCCTCACGGTACTAGTACACTATCGGTCACTGAATAATATTTAGTCTTGGAGAGTGGTCTCCCCTGATTCACATGGGATTTCTCGTGTCCCATCTTACTCGGGATACTTTTCAGAGATGAAATATTTTAATTTACAGGGCTATCACCTTCTTTGGCTAGTTTTTCCAAACTATTTAAATAATGTTTCATTTTTAACTCTGCTGAATTATTTCGGTAATTCATAAAAGTCCCACGACACCTTCTATACAAAACCCGAAAGCTTGGCATATAAAAGGTTTAGACTGTTCCCCGTTCGCTCGCCACTACTGGGGGAATCTCGGTTGATTTCTTTTCCTGAGGGTACTGAGATGTTTCACTTCCCCTCGTTAACTCAATTTAGTTATGTATTCACTAAAATGTACCAGTTAAACTGGTGGGTTTCCCCATTCGGATATCTTCGGATCAAAGTGTGTGTGCCACTCCCCGAAGCTTTTCGCAGCTTACCACGTCCTTCATCGTTTTTCAGTGCCAAGGCATCCACCATAAGCCCTTAGTAGCTTTAAATTTGAACTCACCTTGCTAAGAATTACTTGAATCTAATTTCAATTTATAAAGAAATTATTATGTAATTCTAACTCTCTTAAGTTTATTACTAATTTTCTATTTAATTTTCAAAGATCAGTTAATCCATGTACAAAGCTAATAGTTAATAAAACAATTAGCTTTATTCATGGTGGGCCTGAGAAGACTTGAACTTCTGACCCCACGCTTATCAAGCGTGTGCTCTAACCAACTGAGCTACAGGCCCATACAGTACGACCACAGCTTAATAATGAAATCTATTATTTCTAAATGATTTCATTGCGTTGTTCTCTCAAAACTAAACAGCTAGTCAATGTTTTGGGTATGACCACGGAAAATGTTTTTCATACACCTTGTTGAAAAACAAACAATCCTTAGAAAGGAGGTGATCCAGCCGCAGGTTCCCCTACGGCTACCTTGTTACGACTTCACCCCAATCATCAGCCTTACCTTGGGCACCTGCCTCCTTGCGGTTAGCAGAGTGACTTCTGATAAAACCAACTTTCATGGTGTGACGGGCGGTGTGTACAAGGCCCGGGAACGTATTCACCGTGGCGTGCTGATCCACGATTACTAGCGATTCCAACTTCATGTAGTCGAGTTGCAGACTACAATCCGAACTTGGATTGGCTTTTTGGGATTTGCTCCACCTCGCGGCTTTGCTTCCCTCTGTACCAACCATTGTAGCACGTGTGTAGCCCTGGATATAAAGGCCATGAGGACTTGACGTCATCCCCACCTTCCTCCGACTTAACGTCGGCAGTCTGTTTAGAGTGCCCAACTAAATGCTGGCAACTAAACATAAGGGTTGCGCTCGTTGCGGGACTTAACCCAACATCTCACGACACGAGCTGACGACAGCCATGCAGCACCTGTGTACCGACCCTTGCGGGCGGACCCATTTCTGGGATCCTTCCAGTACATGTCAAATCCAGGTAAGGTTTTTCGCGTTGCATCGAATTGAACCACATGCTCCACCGCTTGTGCGGGCCCCCGTCAATTTCTTTGAGTTTTAATCTTGCGACCGTACTCCCCAGGCGGGGTACTTACCGCGTTAGCTGCGGCACTGAAGGGGTCAATACCTCCAACACCAAGTACCCATCGTTTACGGCGTGGACTACCAGGGTATCTAATCCTGTTTGATCCCCACGCTTTCGGACCTCAGCGTCAATGTTGGGCCAGATAGCCGCCTTCGCCACCGGTGTTCCTCCTGATATCTACGTATTTCACCACTACACCAGGAATTCTACTATCCTCTCCCACATTCAAGCTATGCAGTATCAAAAGCACGTCCTGGGTTGAGCCCAGGGATTTCACTCCTGACTTACATAGCCGCCTACGCCCGCTTTACGCCCAATAATTCCGAGCAACGCTAGGACCCCCCGTCTTACCGCGGCTGCTGGCACGAAGTTAGCCGGTCCTTTCTCCTCAGGTACAATCATTTTGTTTTTCCCTGAGAACAGAGTTTTACAACCCGAAAGCCTTCATCACTCACGCGGCGTCGCTGCATCAGAGTTTCCTCCATTGTGCAAGATTCCCTACTGCTGCCTCCCGTAGGAGTCTGGGCCGTGTCTCAGTCCCAGTGTGGCTGGCCATTCTCTCAAACCAGCTACCCATCACTGCCTTGGTGGGCCATTACCCCGCCAACTAGCTAATGGGGCGCGGACTCATCCTAAAGCGACCGAAGCCTTTAACCCCTAGTTCCACAGAACTTGTGGTCTTATACTGTATTAGCCAATCTTTCGACTGGTTATTCCTTACTTTAGGGAAGATTATCCACGTATTACTCACCCGTGCGCCACTAGTACTCGTTCCGAAGAACTTTCCCCGTTCGACTTGCATGTATTAGGCACGCCGCCAGCGTTTGCTCTGAGCCAGAATCAAACTCTTCAGTTTAAAATTATTAATCTTAAAAATGAAGTGTCTGGCTTTTCACGTTATTGCGTGATCGCTGACATTAAAATTTAAAAATTGACTCAATCTAAATTTATTAGATTTTGATTGAGACCCAAAACCATTTGTTTTGACTAGCTATTTAGTTTTCAAAGAACATTGTGTTTGCGAGAGATAGGTTTCTAAAGAAATAAAGATCTTACGTCAACCCCTTTTAAAAATATTTTTGTAATTATTTTTCTTTTTCTAATCTCCTGACATTTTGCTTAAATATTTTCGTAAGTTAGCTCTTTTAAAAAACGTAAATACACCATGAGCTACAAAAGCAAAGCACTTGTTGGAGTGGACTTTGTAGCCTGGTGTTTGTGTTTTACTTTTCTATGAGATTCTTTATTTTAGGCGTTCAATTTTTTTTGATATAATGCGTTACTGATCTAAAAATATCATTAAATCTTCACTGTCCCTCAACGGCTGACAGCCATCCACAATAAGATCGAGACCCCCCAGTCCAACCCCAGCCATTGGTGATATGGGAAGGGTTGCAATGCTGCGACCAATATCTATGGCCAGTTTTGCTGTTAGTAGACTTCCACTCTTTCTATTAGCCTCTACGACAAAGAGTTTTTTTCCTAAGGCTGCAATGATTTGATTTCGGTACCAGAAATTACTTTTGTAAAGTGGTGTGTCTGGAGGAAATGGGCTAAGAATTGCTCCACCGCTTTTTATAATCGCATTTTCCAGAGGCTCAAAGTTTTTTGGATAACGGTATTTGAGACCCACCGGAAGGACAGACACAGTTTTTCTACCTGAGGTAATAGCTAAATAATGGGCTTTTTGATCCAAACCCTTAGCTCCTCCACTTATGATAATAACTTCTTTTTTTAATAAAACATGGGGCAGGTGAGATTCCATCCATCGAAGGGACAATTGTGATGGATTACGACTTCCCACAATAGATAAACAAAGTTCATTGTTAAAATTAACTTCCCCTACAGTCGAGAGAAGCAGTGGAGGATTTGGTAAGTCGTAGAGAAGTTTGGGGTAATTTTTATCGCCAAAAATTATAATATTTATTTCTTTTTTTTCAACTTTTTCAACCCAACCCATAATTTTTGAGCTTTTCCAATGCTGAAAAAAAAATGAAGACAAAGCTGTTAAACCACAAACTTCTAAGGCCTCTTTAAAAGTTGAGGTTCCAATAGCTCTGACAATATGTTGGGCTTCAATTTTAGTTGTGACCCAGCTTAATATGGCTAATTGCATTGAAGGTGTTATCATTCCTAACAACCTTGCAAACAAAATGCATATTCTGAAATGCAATGATTTCATTTGAGGAACAAAAAAACCGCTTATCGGACAAAAACCGGAGGATCCAATCGCAGGATTTCAAATCGTTTCATATCAAAGTGACGCAGCAATCACCTTGAAACTAAAATATTTTTTTACAATTCCAACTCCTCGTTAAAGTCATCCTCCCCACTTTGGTTAGCATCGGTTTCAGGCTCTAAGCTTTCGTCTATATTCATTTCACTTGAGGAGTCCTCTAGACTGCTGGATCTCGCTGTTTTTTTATTTCGATCGGTCTCTTTTTCTGGAGGAAGTACTTTTCCTTCCCCTGTAATATCCCCTACAAAGATAGAATCCCACACTTTCACTATGATACCCGTACTGAAGTTTTTTCCAACTTTTGCAATTTTGATTTTACCAATTGGAATGTAACTTTCTTTTACTTTTGAATCAGGATTTCTGACTCTAGTGTTCGCTCGAATGGTATAAACTTGACCTGGTTTTAGTCCTTTACTTTCACCACCTGAAATAAATGCAATAGAGTAAAGTGAATAGGTTTTTTGATAATCTACCAATGACGCTCCAATGAGTTGAAACACGCCGGTACCTTTTTCACCCTCAGATATCGTATTCACAAGTGGAATGGCACCTTTAACCAATCTGGAACCCAATGGAACATGAGTCAGGCTTTTTGTAACAAGTGCTCTAAAGGTTTCGGTTGGATTTTTTGGATCTTCAGAAGAACTGGATAGTAATTCTGTAAGTTTGGTCTCTCCTAAAATTTGATAACGAAAACCTAAATCCCTGGCCGCAATTTCATCATTCACTCGCTCTACTGGACCATTTTTTTCAATGACAGTATAAAGTTCACCAATTCGTGCTTTACCGCGAGAAAAAGTTACATAGACATATTGCAAGGCCGCCGCGGTTCTATTCGAACCTTCAATTTCTTGTATCACTCCATCAAAGGGTAGGTTTTCTTCATCAATAAAACTTTCCAAATATTTGGTCTCTTTTAAATCTAGAATGGGACGGTGGCCGTAATCAACACCCAGATCATCATAAACCCCCAATGATGTTCTTGTGATGATACTTTCAGGTAGACTCAAAGGAATCTTTCGAAGAACTGGATTGTACTTTACGGAAGGAGGGGGAATTTCAATCTCGTCACTTGGTGAATTGGAATTTCCGGTTGGATCTCCCGCCACTTTCGTACTGGGGCTGTCATCTTCCCCTTCAGCTAAAGGAACTGATAAGGATTCCTCTCCACCTTCAGTCACAGCAAAAGCTGGAGTTTCAGACTCTGTTCCCAGTAAAAAATGAATGGTGTTCCCAGTCTGAATTAAATGGGGATTGGTGATAGAACTATTCATTTGCCAAATTTTCGGCCAATAATTCCCATCATTAAAAAATGTTTTACTGATACCCCATAAAGTATCTCCCGGCTGAATTCTGTAAATTTCACTTTGCCGTTCCCCAATAAGTGTTTGCCATTCTTGATCGGTCAACTTTTTACTATAGTAGTTTAAATAAATATCATAGAGTTTTGATTCATAGTTTAAGTCTGGTTGATTATCATTTACTGACTGAGTGGTGACCGGCTCTGGAGATAAAAAAGGTGGAGATGGTGGGATGTTTTGTTCTGGTTCCGGGGTTTTTTCCACGACAGGGTCAGGCTTTACTTCTTCAGCTTTATCGGTCAGCTTTTCGTCTGCCTCCAAGGGTTCAAGATCCATCTCATTAATGTCTTTTTCCTCCTTGAGGGCCTTGTCAGAATTTTTTTGATTGTTATCTTCTTCGGCAAAGTCATCAAAGTTCACATCTTCTTCATTGGCTTCATCAACAATTTTATCTCCGTCTAAACTATCTTCATTTAACTCATCTTGAATCGGCTCATTCTGATTCGACTCAGAAGCCGTTTGTCTTGAAGAATCCTTTGTTGCATCAATTGTATTAGACTCATCAGAAAAATCATCTGTCGCTGAATCTAAGTTTTTACTTGAGATGTCTTCGCCGGAAGAACTTTCACCAGAAAGACTTTCACTTTCAGAAATTTCATCTTCGATACTCAGCTCGTCTTGAGCGTGGAGTAAAGCACTCATAAAAAAGCAAAACATTATAACAAAAGAATATTTTTTAAATAATTTCACGCCTGAACTTCCTTGTTCGACGGTTAATAACTCAAACCCAATAGTTCGTTTCTAGTTTTTCACCGAAGGAGATTGAAGTAAGCGTAAATCAATCCATGCCCGCTGAGACTCTGGACTCCCTGGGTAAGTTTTAACTATTTCACTTAATATTTTTTGAGAAATTTGCGGCAAATTGAGCTTAGAATAAGCCATGCTTTTTGCGTACAGTGCCGCAGGTCTTTTATTCCCTGAAGGAAAGTGTTCAATGAGAGTCGAAAAGGTATGAATGGACTCAGCAATTTTTCCCTTTTGAAACTCTAGTGATCCCAAAAGATATAAGGCGTTATCGCAATGTATGCTTGTAGGATAATAAGACAATAAAATGTTCTTGAGTTGAAGAAGTTTGACTAAGTCCCCTTGCTGATAACTTTCTACAATTTTAATATAAAGAGCTTTTTCCCCTTCCGGTAAGCTCCCCCCAAGTAAAGTAGGTGGATTTTTAATCAAGTTTCCCACGGAATCAGATTTTTTGGATACAGATGCATTAGAATGCAAAAACGCAATAGAGAATAAAAAGAGAAATATCATTTTTGACATAGTTCTATTGTAAAAAATGAAACTCTAATTTTGAAGCAATTAGTTTTAAGCTTTATGGTTTAGAATTAAATGCAATGCAAAAAAAAAGGATTTTTAAACAATAATTTAACCCCTTTTTATCAAAAAAAAGAATCCAATCGGGTTATCCACAAATAGTGTGGAATTCTCCATTCTGGAATGCCTAGACTTATCTCCAGACAAGGGTTTAAGCGAATTGCTGCTTTTTTAGGCATTATTTAACATATTGAAATTACTAGGTTTTTCATGTAATTTTGAAAAAAAACGCAATTTATTCTTGAGTGAAATTTAGAAAAACTTGTGATTTTATGGGTCGAATTCCGGACCCGATGTTATTTTAAAGTCAAAATTAAAGCCCTCTTTGCTGGTCACTCAATTGCAAACCCACTTTTATGATTTTTTTACTTTTGTTACTTTGGTTTGGACCATTTTTTTCACCAATTCTGGATGTAGGTCGGGCATTAAACACTCTTTCTGATCCAATGCATTATTGGTGCTTAAAACAAATGCCCCAAGAATCGACTTATTTAAACCTTTATTCGGCTCTGCTTTGTGGAAAAGAGCTTCCAGTTGGGACCTATCGTTCTGCTTTTCAGTCCATTGGACTTTATCACGTTCTTGTGGTCTCAGGCTCCCATCTGCTGGCGATTCAGAAACTCCTGGAACCGATCTGTCATAAATTTATATTCAGTCAAATTTTAATTAATATTATTTTATTTATATATTGCCTTTTGTGTGATGCAAATCCTCCCGTCATAAGAGCCTTTGTATACTGCTTAATCACCCAATTAGCCTTCGTCCGAAAATGGTATTGGAACTCCGCTCAAACAACTCTCTTCAGTGGAATTGTAACATTAATATTTTTTCCGCAATGGATTCGCTCTCTTTCTTTTAATTTAAGTTGGATTGCTGCGCTTGCCGTCCAATGGGCTCATCACTTAACCCAATCCAAATTAAAAACAGCTATTTTAACCAATGGATTTATGGTTCCTGCACTCGTGGGATGGACCGTAATTCATCCCTTCGGATGGATTGCCAATTGGTTAATCGCGCCACTTATGGGTGAAGGATTATTATTGCTGAGTTTTTTGGGTTGTTTAAATTCGTGGTTTACCTATTTGTGCGATAAGGTTTGGGGGGGATTATTTTTTTTACTTAACCAATGGTCACAAATGATACCGAGTCAACCAAGCTCACCGGCAAAGGCCAATTTAATTGTCTTTTACCTATGGTTTTTACAAAGCATTTGGTTATTTTTTCTATGGCATAAAAAGAAACGCAAGTCATTCATTCAGCACTAAAGTAATATTAATTGCAAAATTTCATAAAACGGGTGCCGCCCGTGCTCAAAAACGGGATAAGGACTATAATTTTTGGAATCGGCAAAAGATTGGGGCATCAAAAAACTTCTATTGGTTTCCTTTTTTGTTTTTACACTTATTGTTTTATGGCCTCATATTCTTCCAGTTGAAAATTTAAATATGTTTTATATTTGGGATGTGGGGCAAGGCCAATGGATAACTCATGTCTCATTTAACAAATGTAATCACTTTGATGCTGGTGGAGAATATTTCCCCCAAAAAAAAATCAAATCTTTATGCTTACATAAAATAAATCAACTCTGGCTCTCCCATTGGGATCAAGACCATATTAGTTTTGCAAATAAACTGACACAGCTCGTGGAAAATGTTTGTTTGGTACAGATGCCAGTGGGACCAACCTCCTCAAAAAAACTGATGAAGATAAAAAGGCTCCCCCTCTGTAACACGAACCCTTACTCTTCTTATTTATTATGGAATCCAAACCTGCCCCTAACAAAACACAAAAAGCTAACTGCCAATGACCTTAGCAGTGTCATTCTTTGGAAAAAGTGGCTTATCCCTGGAGACTCACCCACTCACCAAGAAAAAAAATGGGATGAGATACTACCAATACAATCAGCAAAAGTCCTTGTTCTGGGTCACCATGGAAGTCGAACCAGTACATCAGAAGATCTACTCAATCACACACCCTTACTTTATTTAGCCGTGGCCTCAGCTCGATTTAAGAAATATCACCATCCTCATGGAGAAGTGGTTACTCGTTTGAGAGGTCATGGTGTCCCCACGTTAAGTACCCAAGACTGGGGATCTATTGGCGTTAGAGATTAATGGCGTTAGTTGGCGTTAGAAATAAATGACGTTAGAGATTAATGGTGTTGTCTCGCAAAAAAACCTCATCTCACGCAGAAGCAAATTTTTCCATTTGCGCCACATTATCCAAACTAACAGATACCATTTTAGAAACCCCTTTTTCTTCCATCGTTACGCCATAGAGTTTATTATTCACCCTCATAGTATATTTGTTGTGAGTCACGACAATAATTTGACTGCGTTTTGCCATTTCCTTAACTAAATCATTGAAACGGAAAACATTGGCATCATCGAGTGGGGCATCGACCTCATCTAAAAGACAAAATGGGGATGGCTTAACCAAGAAGATTGAAAAAATCAGAGAAACCGCGGTAAGTGCTTTTTCCCCTCCACTTAAAAGAGTTACATTCTGCATTTTTTTTCCTGGAGGCCGAGAAACAATATCAATCCCCACATCTTCCTTTTCAGGATCCTCAATCAAAATCAACCGTGCCTCACCTCCACCAAAAAGAACTGGGAAAACTTTCATAAACCTTTCATTCACCTGATCAAATGTTTCTTTAAATCTTTTAGTACAAATTTTATTGATTCTTTCAATCACTTTTTTGAGCTGATCCTTGGCTTGAATCAAATCCTGATATTGTTGATTTAAAAATTGTGAACGATTCATCAAGTCATCATATTCCTGGATAGCGGACAGATTCACCTCACCAATTTTATTCATTTTTTCTTTTAATTCTTTAAGTTCCTCTTCTGTTTTCGTCATAGACTCTGAATCATTAGAAAGCACCACATTGCTGACATAATCCGACAAAACCAACCCATAGCGTTCATAAATTTGGTCCTGCAAATATTTTTCTTTCATTTTCAGCTGCTCATTTTTAAGCTTCAACTCACCTAGCTCCGTTTTTTCTGAGTTCAACTGATGATAGAGTTCAGTAACATTTTTTTGCATTTCCTGAGTTTTTTGTGCCTTGATTTCAAATTGATTGCGGCAATCAGCCAGCACTTGTTGCATCGAATGATTTTCACGGATTTTTTGTTCTAACTCTACAGTCCTATGTTCTAAAGCAATTTGATGATTGGAAAGCGAAGTATTATTTTTTAAGGAGTCCTCACTCATTTTCTCTAATTGCTCCTGCACTTCACGTAAAGAATCTGTGACCACATTCAGTTGATTTTTTAGACTCAGGGATTCCTTTAGCTTGGCCCCAGATTCAACTTGAAGGGTCGTTACCACTCGATTTAAATCTTCCCGGCACTCACTGGATTCATTGTATTTTTTGGTCAATTGTTCTACTTTTTCAGTCAGAGAAAGTGACTGGGACCTTAAATCTACAAGCTTTTCCTTAATTGTTTCAAGGTCATTTTGAGTATTCAAAAGTTGAACTTCATCCTTGGCCACATCCTGTTTTTGTCGCTCCCAAGCTTTTTTACCATTATTAAATTCAATCTCTGCCCGTTCTGAATCTTTTTTGAGGGCCAAAATAGTCAGTTCTTTTTCATTTTGTTTCGAATGGGATTTTTCCAAGTCATCATTGACGGACTTTAATTGATTTTCCAATTTTTTATGTAAAGCTTGGGATAAAGCTAATTTTCCAGACAATTCATTTCTGGACAAAGAAAGTTCCTTGATTTCCCTTCTTCTTTTCAAAACCCCGGTCTCCACTTGTTCCGTTGTCCCACCGGTAAGTACCCCATCAAAAGATAAAGTGTCCCCGTCGAGAGTGACATAAGTATAGCCTTTAAATTGCTGCCTTAAGTTCATGGCACAATTTAAACTCTCTACCATGACCACACGACTTAAAAATGGATGTACTTGAGCTTTAAAAGAGTCAGGAACCTCAATTACATTTTCTAAAAATCCAATAACTCCTTTTTGTTCTCTCAACTTTTGCGCTGAATCCTCAGAAAACGAAGGCTCATGAAGCCATTCCTCTGTTGCAAAACTGGATCTTCCCCCTTTATTTTCCTTTAAATAGCCCACGGCCCCCAAGGCTGCATCTCCGGATTTAGAGAGTAATAACTGTAATCTTTGGCCAAGAGTTGCTTCCATTGCCATTTCATATTGGGCTGGAACTTCAATAACCTCAGCCACCGGCTGAAACTCAATATTAATTTCCGAAGAACCATCGGCCCTAAGGGACTGGCGGCTTCTTTGCCACATCATGACGTTTTTAGCCCCTTCAGCGAATCCCTCAAAATTCGTCTGTAGATTTTCCAAACCGTAGAGTCGACTAGTGACGGCATTAAGTTCGTCTTTAAACTTTTCTATCTCTTGATGGCGCTCCAGCACTTGATGTTTAAGAGACTCCACATTGGATTGGAAGTTTTCCACATCTTTCATAATATCAAACTGAAGCTGACGTTCCCCGTCTAACTGGTTATGAATCCGTTGATAACGCTTCTCTAAATCTTTACACTGTTTTTCTAAATCTAATGAAATGGCTCTTGCAGTTTCTAAACGAAATTCTAATTCTGCAGTTTTTTCCAAAAGAATGGTCTCACGGGCCGACAACTGGGACTCACTTTGCGAAACCGTAAACATTTCACGACGACTTTGAGTTAAGTCCTCATCTATTTGTTTAATACTTTGCTGCATTTCTTTGAATATTGCGAGTTGGACTTCATACTGCTGAGTTAATTCTGCCGCCGTGGTTTGGCTTTGAGAATATTTCTCACCTAACTCATTCTCCTGAAGAATGAGTGCCTGCTCTCGAGCTTGATATTGACTTTTAACCTGACCCGACATCGCTTCACTTCTTCGTGCCTGTTCAATTTCAAACTTCAATTCCCGAATCTCTTTCTCAAGGTTTTGCACTTCCAAGGTTTTTTGCTGAGATAAGGTTTGTTGTTCATTGACATTTTTTTCATTTTCCAACAGTTCCAGTTTATGACTTTGCAACTGAGACTCAACTTGGCTTAAAGAGGATTCATTCCCTGCAATGGTCACGTCTAAGTGCTCCAACACTTTACCGCACTGTAAAACTTCCCCATGATTCCTGAGATAATTTTGTGAAAAAAGCCAAAGTTCTTTTTCCTGAAGTTCTCTTTTTAAATTACGATACCTTTCGGCCCTTTGAGCCTGACGTTGCAAACTATCCAACTGTCTTTTTTGTTCAGACAAAATGTCTTGAAGTCGAACCAAGTTCTGATCTGTTGATTCTAATTTTCTTTGGGATTCTTTTTTGCGAGCTCGAAATTTTGTGATCCCTGCAGCTTCTTCAATCAGAACTCGTCGGTCCTCAGGCTTGGAGGTAATAATTTTTCCTATGGCACCTTGTTCAACAATAGAGAACCCCTTAGATCCCGCACCCGTATCCATAAAAACTTCTTGAATATCTCGAAGACGAGCCGGCTCTTTATTGATCAAATAAGTGGATTCCCCTGAACGCAATAAACGTCGAGTTAACATCAACTCTGAGAGCTTGGCATACTGAGCTGGAAAGAGACCCCCATCATTCTCCAAAGTAAGACTGACTTCAGCCATACCCATCGGAGCATATCCATCAGCCCCAGCAAATATCACATCTTCCATGCTGGATCCTCTGAGATGTTTGGCCGACATCTCACCCATAACCCATACCAAAGCATCCACGATGTTTGACTTGCCGCACCCATTGGGGCCTACAATTCCAGTAATCCCCTGATCAAAATGTATGACGGTACGATCTTTAAACGATTTAAACCCACAGAGTTCTAATTTTTTAATTCTCAATGCTCAACCTTCCGTTGTTGAAGCGCTGCTTGGGCAGCTGCTAATCGTGCAATGGGAACACGATACGGTGAGCAACTTACATAATGTAATCCTATGGAGTTAAAATACTTAACACTTTCAGGATCTCCACCATGCTCACCACAAATTCCCAGCTTAATATTTGAACGAATCCCTCGACCTAATTCAACCGCTTTTTCAACAAGTTTGCCAACACCTTTTTGATCAATTGTGGTAAATGGATCGGCCTCCAAAATTCCCTCAGAGACATAGGTTCCTAAAAAGCGTCCCGCATCATCTCGAGAGATACCCATTGTTGTTTGAGTCAAATCATTGGTTCCAAAACTAAAAAATTCTGCACTCTGTGCCAGTTCATCGGCGATCAATGCAGCGCGAGGCAACTCAATCATGGTGCCCACCTGATAGTCGAATGTAGCACTGTGCTGGTTTTGCACGGTTTTAATTTCATGATCTACTAAGGCTTTCATCCTTTTCAGCTCGCCTTCCGTGCCAACAATAGGAATCATAATTTCAGGTTTGACAGTTGCTTTGCCTTTCACAGCGAGAACGGCCTCTGCGATAGCTCTCACTTGCATTTGGTAGATCTCAGGATAGGTAATCGCCAAGCGACAACCTCTGTGGCCTAGCATGGGATTGAATTCTTTCAAATTACGAACTTTAATTTGCACCTGCTCCAAGCTCCAACCCAAACGTTGAGCCAATTCTTTAGTTTCACCCTCACTATGAGGAAGAAATTCATGAAGCGGTGGATCTAACAATCGAATTGTGACGGGAAACCCCGACATAGCTTGGAAAATCCCAATAAAGTCACTTTTTTGCATGGGCAGCAGTTGATCAAGCGCGGCCACCCTTTCTTCCCGAGTTTGCGCTAAGATCATTTTTCTAACCACGTCAATACGGTCGGGACCAAAAAACATATGTTCTGTGCGGCAGAGCCCAATCCCTTCGGCTCCAAAATCCCGTGCCACTCGAGCATCATGAGGAGTGTCAGCATTGGCTCTTAAACCAAGCTTACGATATTTATCTGCCATTTTCATAACACGTTCGAAATCCCCATCAAGGGAGGGTTGTATGGTATTAACTTGTCCTAGAAAAACTTCTCCAGTCCCACCATCTAAAGTGATGAGATCACCCTGCTTAACAACAAAGCCATTAGCTCGCATTTCGTTATTTCTATAATCTACTTCCGCCTCACCACATCCTGCAACACAACACTTTCCCATGCCCCTGGCTACAACCGCAGCGTGGGAAGTCATCCCTCCACGGGTGGTCAAAACACCTTGAGCTGCAATCATTCCGTCAATATCCTCAGGAGAAGTTTCAACCCTAACTAAGATAACTTTTTTTCCATCTTTTGCCCATTCAGCAGCCATTTCACTGGAAAAAACAACTTGTCCACTAGCTCCCCCAGGCGAAGCTGGTAAGCCCTTCGCCAAATTAATTTTCTTATCTTTTGGATCTAAAGTTGGATGTAAAAGCTGATCTAAACTCTGGGGAGAAACTCGCAATAAAGCTTCCTGTTCTGTAATTAATTTCTCATCCAACATATCGCAGGCAATTTTTACTGCAGCACGGGCTGTTCTTTTACCATTTCTGGTTTGCAACATGAATAACTTGCCTCGCTCAATTGTAAATTCAATGTCCTGCATATCGCGGTAGTGTTTTTCCAATCTTTGATAAATAGCTTCGAGCTGGGCAAAGGCCTCCGGCATGATTTCCTCAAGTGAACCACTCGTTGCTCCTTTTTCAGAAGACTTCAATGCATTTTGTCGGGTCAATGGCAAAGGAGTCCTAATTCCAGCAACCACATCTTCCCCTTGAGCGTTGGTGAGAAATTCACCAAAAAATGCCTTTTCCCCTGTAGAAGGGTTTCGAGTAAAGGCCACCCCTGTGGCACTATCATCACCCAAATTGCCAAAAACCATGGCCTGAATATTCACAGCGGTACCCCATGAATCCGGATAGCCATGGAGCTCGCGATAGGTGAGCGCCCGAGGAGTGTTCCAAGAGCGAAAAACCGCCTGAATAGCCCCCCAAAGTTGTTCCACGGGATCTCTTGGAAAGGTTTGGCCTGTGGATTCATGAATTTGAAATTTATATCTTTCAATTAAATTTTGGAGGTCTTCAACGGTCAACTCTGAATCTTTGTGATATTTTTTTCTATGCTTAAGATCTTCCAATTCCACCTCAAGCAAAGAAGAATTCATCCCCATAACTACATCAGAGTACATGGTCATAAATCGACGATAGGAGTCCCAAGCAAAACGTGGGTTCCTTGACTGTTCTGCTAGTCCGACAACAGTTTCATCATTTAAGCCTAAGTTCAAAATTGTATCCATCATTCCAGGCATACTAGCGCGAGAACCTGAACGGACACTGACTAAAAGTGGATTTGTACGATCACCAAATTTTTTTCCTAAAATTTTTTCCACCCTTGCCAAAGCAAGCATCACGTTTTCTTTTAACTGAACGGGAAGAGTTTGGCCCATCTGGTAGAAGACCTGACACATTTCTGTGGAAATAGTAAAACCAGGGGGTACGGGCAAACCCATGGCTGTCATTTCGGCTAAATTCGCCCCTTTTCCCCCCAAGAGTTCTTTCATCCCGGCGTGACCCTCTGCTTGTTCAGCGGCAAAAAAATAAATGAACTTATTTGGTAACATCATAATCACCTTCTTTATTAGGAAATAAATTTTTTAAGTTTATCACTTAGATATGAATTCACTTGATCTAAACTCACCCGATCTTGTTTCATAGTGTCCCGGTGACGAAAGGTCACCTTTTGGTCTTCCAAAGACTGAAAATCGACAGTTAAACAAAAGGGAGTGCCAATCTCATCCTGACGTCGATACCTTTTACCAATACTCCCACTCTCATCATACTCAACATCCCAATTTTCAGAAGTTTGTTGGAACAGTCTGTGACTTAGTTCTATTAACGGCTCTTTTTTGGAAAGGGGCAGAATAGCCACTTTACGAGGGGCTAGTTCAGGTAAAAGGCCCAAAACAACTCGCTGAGTCTGCTCTTGAGCAGAAGATTCGCCCTCTGCAACAGCGCTGCCTTCTGTAGATTCAAGAGTTTCTTCACGATAGGAATCACAAAGAAGGGCCAAAGCCAAACGATCGCACCCTACAGCAGTCTCTATGACGTAAGGGATAAACTTTTCTTTACTTTGTTCGTCAAAGTATTCAATTTTTTTACCTGAAAACTTAGCGTGCTGAGAAAGATCAAAATCGCTTCGATTGTGAATGCCTTCCAACTCCTGCCAGCCAAAAGGAAATTCATATTGCACATCAAAAGCAGCTCGAGCGTAATGGGCCAGTTCAGTTGGTCCATGTTCTTTGAAACGAAGTTTACTTTCCTCAATACCAAGATGTTGATAAAAGTTCCATCGCAGGCTCTTCCATTTTTCAAACCACTCCATATCTGTTCCTGGTTTCACAAAATACTGCATTTCCATTTGTTCAAATTCCCGAGTTCTAAATGTGAAGTTGCCTGGAGTGATTTCATTACGGAAAGATTTTCCAATTTGTGCCACCCCAAAAGGAATTTTTTTACGCATGGAAGAGGCCACATTTTCAAAATTAACAAAGATTCCTTGGGCGGTTTCTGGACGCAAATAAACCACGGAGCTTTCATCCTCAATTGGACCCATATAGGTTTTAAACATCAAGTTAAAATTACGTGGCGGAGTGATATCTATAGACTGACATTTAGGACAGGCGATTTGGCCTTTTATCTGAATAGCGTGGTCCTCACGAAAACGATTTTTACAACTACGACAGTCTACCAAGGGATCTGAAAATCCATCCACGTGACCTGAGGCCTTCCACACCTTGGGGTGCATCAGAATGGCCGCATCTAAACCCACAACATCTTCCCTGCGGGTCATCGCTTTCCACCAAGCCATCTTCACATTGTACTTGAAACTAGCTCCCAACGGCCCATAGTCCCAACAGGAATTCAGACCTCCGTAGACTTCACTACTCTGAAATATGTAACCTCTTCGTTTACACAGAGAGACCAATGTTGCCAAATCTTTCAACTTGGTAATCGCCACAATAACTCCTTGTTTCTTATTAAAAACCAAGAACATAACATGAAGTAAGGGAAGGAAAAACAGTAAAAAATCCCATGGTGCATATATGCAAGATTCCATTTTTTTAAGAGTCGGCTTGAAGATGCGCCTCTCCGAGAGTTGAGAAGCTAAAAACAAATAAGATTAAAGACAATTACAAGTCATAAAAAATAGTTTTGAAGAGCTATTTTTGAAACTTCCGAATGGCCTGCATAGCACAGGAGTAAAACTCTTGGGCCGAGGGGTCTCCTTTGGAACTGAATTGATTGTAGGCCTCTTCAGCCATAGTTATACTGCTACCGGCTGGTATTCCTAAAGCTTCAAACGCATCCCACGAATGACCATTATAATTAAAATAAACATTTAGATTTCTTTCCTTAATTACTTTTCTCATACTTTCAGGAGATTTTGCCGAGGTGGCATATGAGGCCCTTAACTCATTTTCCAAATAGTTTTTTTTCCAACCTTGTGTGGAGAAAGTACTTCCCTCTAAACCTTTAGCTGTACTTTTTCCCCAACGCATCCGAATCAAAGGGGGTCGATTTTTGCGAAATAAATAAAACAGAGCGAAGAGAACTAGTCCTGCTTGAAACCACAAAAAATTTTCTAAATTTAAAAATCCCATGATATATTATGAGCTTTTGCCAGACCTGTTATCAAGTCCTATATAAAGCACAATCCCCAAGGACTTCTAGGGAATCCTTGTTATCACATTTTTTCTGCGACTTTTTTGCCAAATTGTTGCATACATAGAACCCAAACAAATAGGTCTAAACCAAAAGGATACTCATGAATCCATTCGATCACCAAACCCCAGTTCCAGGAATTCAACACATTATTGCCGTAGGCTCTGGAAAGGGTGGTGTCGGTAAAAGCACTGTGGCAGCTAATCTCTCGGTGGCCTTAAGAAGTTTGGGAAAACAGGTGGGGCTGCTGGATACAGACATTTATGGTCCCAGCGTCCCTCGTCTTTTTGGTGTATTGGGAACCAAACCAGCGGTTAATGAGAAAGGTCAGTTGGTTCCCATTGTCAGGTACGGAGTCAAACTTATGAGTATGGGATTTTTAATCGAGGAAGACTCCGCCGTCATTTGGCGTGGCCCCATGTTATTTAAAGCTATGGATCAGTTTTTCAAAGACGTGGATTGGGGTCACTTGGATTATCTTATTGTCGACCTTCCACCAGGAACAGGAGATGTAGCCCTAACCCTAGCTCAAAAAGTCCCACTTCACGGTGGAATTGTTATTTGTACTCCACAAAATCTTGCATTGATGGATGCAAAAAAAGCCATCGACATGTTTGAAAAAATAAAAATACCGTTATTAGGTGTCGTTGAAAACATGGCCTTTATGAAAATCCCCCCTTCAGGACTTTCACAAAATGAACAAACAGATAAGATTCAACTTTTTCCAAAAGGTGAACTGGATAGCTTCCTTGATTCCAGAAAAATTTCAAAACTGGCCCAAATTCCTTTTCATCCCCATGTAGCTCTGACTTCAGAGGCTGGAATTCCCATTGTGGAATCCCAACCTCAATCTGATGAAGGACAAATCTTTAAAAAAATTGCGGAAGATTTAGTAAAAAAAATGGGTGCGTCCTAAGCTTTGTTTAAAGATGTTGCGCCTAAATCCTAAAACAAAAGAAGCGCGCCCAAACTAAATCGAGTGTCGGTCCAAGTTACATCGGATACATTTTTACCTCTGTAACTAATGTACTCCGAACGGAGTTCCAAATCTGAACTTAACTTATAGTGAAGACTCCCACCATAGGAGTCCATTTTCGAAAGACTCACCACGCCCGGATCATTTTTAACCGACTCGTACCGTACTCCCATCAAAAAATCTTCACTGAATTTATAGGAAGCAAGAGCCAGCATCCCCTGCCCTGCATCTTCCCGATCTGTAGAGTCCAAACTTGTTAATGTATTTTTATGGGGATCTCTAACCTGGTTGAATTCCAAATCCAATGCGAAGGACCCTAATGTTGTACCCACTATCACATCAAATAACGAGCGCGTGGAAACACCTGTTTCTGCAGCATTGGTTAAAGTACGTGCCATGTAACCGACCTGACCATGAATAAAATCGTTCCCATATCCCACAACAGCTCCGTACTCCATGCGACCATCACCGGAACCAAGGGACCCCCTATTGTTGGGATTTGCTAAAAAAGTTTTGGCAAAGTAACCAGCTTGAGTGTACTCAGCCATCACCCCAGTATGGGTTACAGGTAAGGTGTAATCATAAACAATTCCTGTTTTTCCAAAAATCCGATCTTTAGAATCGTTTAATTCCACACCATAAATTGTATCAAATTGACCAAAATCAACGGAGAAGTGTGAACCCAATTTATACTTTAAATATAATTGGGATTTATCCACTCCCAACGCAAAATCACTGGTAGAAGATATATTTCTTTGAGTTGCTGAGGTATCATAATCCAATTTTTTTTTGCGACGAAAGGCCACATCAAGAAAAACGGAGACATTTTCCTTATTGTAAGTTCCATAAAAAGCACCGTCCTCAAGAATGAATCCCGTATCATCTTTACTGGTCGTGCCCTCACTGGGATTGTCCTTAGCATTGAAATTGGAATATCTTAGGTCTGCGAACCCCCCAAATTTATATGAGGCGGCTGTAGGTTTGCTATTTTTTATTGACTCCGACGACACTTGAGTTTCCAATTTAGTTTTCGCAGTTACCGGAGCAGATTCTGTTGCTGCTATTTTAGAGGAGGAATCTAAATCTTTTTGGTCCACCATTAAATTTTGAGAGTTCTTAGCACTCGTAGTTTCAGGAATTGAATTGTTCATTGCCGGAGTTCTTGTTTGTAAGGGCTCATGAATGGGAAGCATTGTCACTTTGGTCTCAGGTTTTGCAGCCCGATAAAGAGTCACAGCTCCTAAGGGTTTCCAGTCAACATTACCCCATCCGTTTTTTGTTTTTTCAAACCGTGCCTCCACACGATAGTTCCCTTCTTGGATTCTAGCTTTAATTGTTGTTTGATCACAAATCACTTGCTTTGCAACCTGAGGTTCCAATTTTAAATTGCACCCTTCAAAATAAAATTGCACTTTCACGTTAGAACAGGTGTCCCCAGAAAGAACCTGGGCGGAACCACATTTTTTCTCTTCATTGTATTGCGTTTTTGCAAAAGAGTTACCCGCCCACAAGTTAAGAGATAGACACAGTGGGAAATAAAATAAATTGATTCTCATAGAGATTTAGCCCCCCCTCAAAAAATAATCATGTGAGACCGAAACACTGATCCGAAGTAAAAGCATAGCGTTGATCGCTATCTTATGAAAATTATTATTTTATTTACTATACAAAAGTAGAACGCAGTTGGGACTTTAAATTTAGACTCTTCTTTCTCCTGCCTTTTGAAATCATCAAATTCAATTCATAAACAAAAATCTATACTTAAGTACAGTACGTATCAAAATTAAGAGCTCCGAAAAGTAATGAGGGTGATGGTACAAAAAATGAGCTATTTAACTTGTTGAAATAAACTGGAAAAAAAGTGGACGACTTTGAGCTGGAAATAAAAAAAGAATTTTTAAATGAAGCTCTGATAAATCTGGAAGAGGTGGAAAGTTCTTTTATGGAACTTGAAGCTTCAAAGGATTCCAAACCCCTTTTAGATAAAATTTTTAGATTGGCACATAATCTTAAAGGGGGATCTCGTGCCGTTGGGTTTGGAGATATTGCTGAGTTTACTCATCAGTTGGAAAGTCTTGTACTCAAAATAAAAAATGATGAAATTAAATTGTGTTCTCCACTCATCACCCTCTTGCTCCGTTCTAACGATCGATTGATTGAAATGTTGTTAGCTTTAAAAGAAAACCTCACTGCAACTTTTAATAATTCTGAAATGCTCTCTGAGTTCAAATTATGGCTGGAAGGTCTAAAAAATCCTCTGCAACATCCATTGGAATCAACTTTAGAATTAGCCCCCAGGAACACCACTTCACCACTCAGTCCTAATGTTCCCATGGCTAGTGATTTTTTTTTCGAAAGCCCTTCACCAACTCCCCCCCAGAAGTACCAAAAACTCCAGTTGAAAACTTAACACTGTCAGATCAAAGTATTCAGCATTCAATGCAAAGTGCTCAAAATTCTGATCAAAGTTCAAACTCCAAGGATGATGAGATCATTCGGGTCAGTTTATCCAGAATTGATCTGTTAAACGATTATGTTGGCGAACTTATTGTGCTCAATTCTGTCATTCAGCAACAATCTTTGGAATTCGAATCAGTTCCGTTACAAGTCTCCATTCGTCAAGCTGTAAAACTTGCCAAAGCTATTCAAAGTTTGTCCATGGGACTACGTATGCTTCCAGTTAAACCTCTAATACAAAAATTACAGAGAGTGGTTCGAGATACAGCAAACCTTTTAAACAAAGAGGTAAAGCTCAATATCATCGGCGAACAAATGTTTGTAGACAAATCAGTTCTGGATAATCTTGTAGATCCCCTGATTCACATTCTCCGCAACGGTGTGGACCATGGTGTGGAAATGCCTACTGAAAGGGAACTTAATGGAAAAAACAAACGGGGACAAATCACCCTTTCATTTTTAAACGAAGGAAACTTTTTAGTTGTTCAAATTCAAGACGACGGTAAAGGAATCAATAGCGAAATTCTTAGAACAAAGGCTTTGGAAAAAAATATTATCAATGAGAACCAAAGCTTTACAGAAAAGCAATTAATCCATTTAATTTTCCATCCAGGTTTTTCCACAAAATCAGAAACCAGCGAAGTCAGTGGAAGAGGTGTGGGAATGGATGTCGTTAAAACCAATGTTGAAAACATTGGTGGCCATGTTGAGGTTTTTTCAACTCTTGGTCAGGGCAGTGTTTTTCGTTTGCGTATTCCACTGTCATTGGCTGTCATTGAAGGCATGATAGTCACCACGGAAAAAAATCGTTATGTTATTCCTCTCAGTCAGGTTCATGAAACGATCAATCTTAAATCCCAACAAATTTTTTCAGAACAGGTTGGGATAGGTTCTTGTTTTAAGTTGCGTGGAAATGTGATCCCGCTTTTTTCACTGGAATCCACACTGGGGAACAAAGACACAATCAACTCCAGTGGAACAGCGCTTGTAGTGAAATCTGATGAACAGTTTATGGCTGTGTCAGTCGATGAAATCCAGCGCTCGCAACAAATTGTCATTAAACCCTTTGGTAATGGGATTAAACCACAAAAAGGATGGATTGGAAGCTGTGTTTTGGGAGATGGGCGACCCGCACTCATCGTAAACCCAGCAGAATTGTTAAGCGGAAAAATAAATCCTTTGAATAAAAATAATAATCCTGGAGTCGTCGCATGAACAAATCCAAAACTGACGGTCGTTTTATGGAGTTTCGTTTAGGCGAGATCTTCTTCGCTGTGCCACTCTTAAACGTTCGAGAGGTACTTCCAAAACCTGACACAACTCATATCCCAAATATGCCACCCCATTTTGAGGGTATGATAAATTTAAGAGGTCAAATTGTGGGAGTTTTTAACGTTGCTAAAAAACTCAACCCTCACTCACAGCAAAAAAAAAATAAACCCAACGAAGTGGTGATTGTTATAGAGAAAAACGGTGTTAACGTGGGAATGATTGTGGATGAAGTCACAAAGGTTCTCTACACCGAAAGTGACAAAATCAGTCCTGCCCCTTTAAAAAAAGAGGAGCCCTCCAGTCAATATATTGATTGTGTCATACAAAATGAAGAAGGACTGGTCATGACTATTAATATAGAAAAATTATTAGAATTAAATACATAAAAAACTATTTACCCTGCAGCTTGAGGAGATTGTTATGAGTATCAAATTATCACTAGCACAAAGATTTTCAGCATTACTTATTTTATTCGTAAGCATCACGGCCTATGTGCTTTACATGCTAGTAGCAGCAAAGAACGAACCCATTGATTTTGCGACAAAAGAAGCCCTGGGAAACTCCTACCAAAAACCGATCGAAAAAACTCTTTATGGATTGATGCACCATCGCATTCTCGCACAAAGATTACTTAATGGTGAAAAATCAATACAAACAGAAATTGTTGATTTTGCAGCACAAGTAGATGCAGCCTTAAATGAAGTCAAACAAATTGACGCCTCCGTTGGAATCAATTTGCAGTTTACAGATTTAGGATTGCAAAGTCGAAAAAGGGAACATTACAAGATTAGTATTTTTGCCAAGGAGTGGAATGAACTGAAAGAAAAACTTTCTGAACTTAAGCCCCAAGAAAGCAATGAACTTCATTCCCATCTGATCTCTGACCTAAGAAACATGATCACTCACCTGGGAGATACCAGTAATCTAATTTTAGATCCTGACTTAGACAGTTATTATTTAATGGATTTAACTCTACTAGCTTTACCTCAAATACAAGATCGCATTCAAAGTGCCATCATCGAAATGGAACCACTTATTAGAAAAAGAACATTAACCACTCAAGAACAAATACGGGCCAGCGTCATTAAATCCATGATGACTGATGTGGATTTAGAAAGAGTTAAAGCTGACTTTCAAACTACACTGAATGAAGATGCAAATTTTTATGGAAAATCAGAAACTCTAGAAAGTAAGTTGGCTCCCGTTCACCAAAAATTTTTAGTTTCCTTTAATAACTTAATTTCCACAATTGATAATCTCTCCCAAGGAAAAATCGAAACAACAGAAAAATTTATTCAAATTTCCAACCAAGCTTTAAATGAAAGCTTTAGCTATTGGAATCAATCCGTAGAAGAATTAGATCTCCTCTTAAAAAAAAGAATGGATACCATTCAACAATCTAAAACCAAATCCAGTGTGATCAGTCTTTTCGCTGTCTTCATCTCTTTAAGTTTAGCTTGGTTTTTTATTAGATATCTTATTAGAAATATGCGAGTCATTGTTTCTATCCTCAAACAATCCAGTCAACAAGTTTCGGGAGCTTCGGCCCAGAGCGCTTCCTCTGCCACAGAGCTCAGTGAAGCAACGACAGAACAAGCCGCAAGCTTGCAAGAAACCATGGCCTCCGTTGAAGAGATCTCCGCCATGGTCAGTCAAAATGCAGAATCTGCCGCCAAAACTAAAAATGCGGTGGATACCAATCAAAAGGTTTCTGAGGAGGGCTCCAAAAGCGTCAATGAAATGTTAGTTGCGATTGGTGATATCAAACAAACAAATGAGGAAGTTTTAAAACAAATGGAATCAAGCAATCGTGAATTTGGTGAAATTGTCAAAATCATTTCTGAAATTGGAACTAAAACCAACGTCATCAATGAAATTGTTTTTCAAACAAAACTTCTCTCATTTAACGCTTCAGTGGAAGCCGCTCGTGCTGGAGAGCACGGCAAAGGGTTTGCTGTTGTGGCGGAAGAAGTAGGAAACTTAGCTCAAATGAGTGGGAATGCTGCAAAAGAAATTACTAATATGCTTTCCGATTCAATAAAAAAAGTAAACTCCATTGTTGAACAAACAAAAAATAAAGTAGATCGACTAATTGAAGTTGGTAAAGACAAAATTGCCATGGGACAGTTTACAGCCCAAAAATGCCAAAAATCCCTGAATGAAATCACTGAAAATGCTCGAACAATTGCACTTATGATTGCCGAAATCACCCAGGCCTCCAAGGAGCAATCTCAAGGGATTCAAGAAATCAACAAAGCTATTTCCCAACTGGATCAAGTCACACAACAAAACTCAGCCGTAGCACAACAAAGTTCCGCTCAAGCAGAAAACTTAAATTCAGAAGCCGGAACTCTTACCAACGCCGTAGATCGACTGATTGTATTTGTAGATGGAGTTAAAAAACTAAACGTTCCTCTGCGAAAGAAAAGCACTGAACCACACCCAAGCAACACAGGTCAGGTCATTTCCCTTCCCATGAGATCAAACTCAGAGATTCGTAGCAAAAATATCAAGGCTCACTACAGCAATGGTATTTCTAAAAAAGCCTCTGGTTCCTCTTCTATACCTTCAGGGGACGATCCAAAGTTTGAGGAATTTTAAATGTTTTTCGTTGTAAATAAAAATGATCTCCATCGTTTGGCTCAAATTGTACGGGAAGAAACGGGAAATTCCGTGCTCGAAAAAAATTTTCCCATGCTTGAATCCAGAATCCGAAGTCATCTTTTAAAGTTTGGCTTTTCCGGCATGCAGGACTATTGGGCCTATTTTCAAAAAAATGAACCAAGTGAGCGTGAGTTCTTGCAAAGTCTCATGACAACCCACCACACATTCTTTTTCAGAGAGTACCTCCATTTTGAAGCTGTGGAAAAATGGATCCAAGACGAAATAGAGTTTATAAAAGAACGGTTTCAAAACCGTAAAATCCCCGTTCGCGTATGGTCCGCCGCCTGCAGTCGTGGACAAGAAGTCTATTCTTTAGCCATGTTTTTAGACTTTCATTTATTTCAAAAATTTGGCATCCCCTACAAAATTTATGGCACTGATATCGATCAAGAATCCATCTCCCATGCTCAAAATGGTGTTTACTCTTTGCAAGAGGTGAATTCAATTCCCAAAATCTATTTGAATCGTTTTTGGAAAAAAGGAACAGGACCTATCAAAGAATTTGCTGCTGTTCATCCAAAACTCAAAATCAACACTCACTTTGAAACTCATAATTTACTTAATTTAAATAAATGGGATCTTTCCCATCCTGACCCATTTGACATCATATTTTGCCGAAATGTATTTATTTATTTCACTGAGGATAAAGTGAAATCCATCGCCCTTCATTTGGCCCAGAGAGTTTCACCACGGGGACTTTTAATTTCAGGCGCATCTGAACCTTTGCGGTTTTCGGATTGGCCAATGACTAACGTCAGTCCTTCTTGTTATCAAAAGATAGATCCCTCTAAGGAAACCTCCTCTTCCAGTATAGTCTTCCAAAGCTTTGAAAAAAAATCGACCACGAAAGGTTCTTTAATCCCACAAACAAGTGATCCCAAGTATCGGGTTTTGTGCGTGGATGATTCACCTACAATTCAAATGTTACTAAGTAAAATATTTTCCTCAGACTCGAATTGCCTGGGTGTTGACTTGGCTGGAAACGGCAACGAAGCGCGTCAAAAACTAAATCTACAACATTATGACGTCATGACTTTAGATATTCACATGCCCGAAGTGAATGGCATTGAATTTTTAGAAAAGCTGTATAGCAAACAAAAAGACCCTCCAGTTATCATGATATCTTCTGTAAATAGAACTTACTTAGATTTATCAAATAAAGCCATCGCCCTGGGTGCTTTTGATTACGTAGAAAAACCGGCTTTAAATAACTTACAAAAAGTCTCCAGTGAAATTTTAGTTAAAACTAAAATGGCATTACGAAATAAACAAAGTAGTGATTCAATTAATATAAACAATTTTGATGCGTCTATTGGTCAAAAAATAATAGTTCCAGATGCTTCCCAATGCTTAAGAATTATTGTGGCTTCTGAAAAAAATCTCACTTCTCTTGAACAAATCCTTTCTGGTCAAAAAAACGAATATCGATCTCCAGCGACTTTGATTTTATGGAGACAATCTTCACAACTTACCAGTCCCATTGAAAATAAAATACTTGATTGGTACAAAGGTAAAGTTGTCGAAATTCGAGATCCCAAGCAATTTTTAAAACCAAATGTCATTTATATTGATAAAAATGAATTTCATAAAGAAATTTTTAAAAACCTAAAAGTGAGCTCGGTTTCATTACAACTGTTAGACCTTTCAAAAATAGAATTTATTCCCTGGAGTTCCCTCTCTTCTTTACAAATTTTATTGGATGAAAAATTAACCACACAATCTTCTTTAGTAAAAGAACTTTACCATCATGAAATCAGTGATATAACACCAGCCACCAGCTTTCCAAGTCTTTCGGTTGAATTTTTTGCTCATTTAAGAAAGTCAGTTGCATGAAGTTCTGTTCTAAATTTTATTTAAAATGGTTCAATGCAGACAATGAGTTACTTAAAGGGTGCACTTATAAAATGATAAATATTTGCACCCTAACAGGTGAAAATGAACAAAAAAAAGTTATTGGCTTTACTTCATTTGAAACTAAAGATTTAAATGAAGTCTTTTTTTCCAAACTCATCTTGAGAAAAAATCAAACCCAATTTCAAAATATTCATTTTAAACTCTATCTTCCCTTGCATCAAAAAAATGTGGTTAAAAACATTTTAAATAAATTCGAACCTCTACCCCTAACACTGATTTTTACCTCTTTTGTTGAAATTGTACAAAGTCAGAACTTTTTTTTTATAAGAGATCGCCTTCGCGTCATCAACGTCGATGATTCGGAAGTAATCTTAAAGTTTTTAAAAAAGTCTTTCAGTGAAATGGAATTTGTTGATGTTGTAGCCCAAGTATCAAATTCCTTAGAAGCGGTAGATACTATCCATCGACTTAAACCCGACCTCATTACTTTAGACATCCAAATGCCACAAAAAAGTGGAGTGGAAGTTTTAATCGAGTTATTAACTATAAAATATTATCCGGTGATAATGATCTCAAGTTTAAGCTTAAATGAAGGTTCACTTGTTTTTACTGCACTTAACAATGGAGCTTTTGACTTCATTCAAAAACCAAAATTGGAAGAACAATCTGTTTTTAGAGATGAACTTTTAGAAAAAACTTTGTTGGCCGTGGAAGGAAAAAAAATAAATCCATGCACAATACCGTCACCAAAAACAACTTCTCTCAACAAAAGTTCACAGGAATACATTGATCATTTATTTTGGTGTTTAGGAGCCTCTACCGGTGGAACCCAAGCCATTACAAAAATATTGACCGCTTTACCTGCTCAAATTCCCCCCACTCTGATTGTTCAACACATCCCACCAGTTTACTCCCGCTCATTTGCGGCATCACTGAACCAATTATGCCCTTTTACAGTTAAAGAAGCCGAACATGGAGAACCCATATTAGCAAATCAGGTTTATATTGCGCCCGGAGGATTTCAAATGGGTCTGCAAAAAAAGGGTGAATCCTATCAAATTATTTTACGTGACGATCCTCCACTGAATCGTTTTAAACCAAGCGTCGATTATTTATTTCATGAAATTGCTTTACATTCAGATTTACAAGTTATTGCCGGAGTGCTCACAGGGATGGGAAGGGACGGGGCTCAAGGATTATTAGAACTTAAAAATCGTGGGAGTCGAACCTTTGTGCAAAACGAAGAAAGCTGTGCTGTTTTTGGTATGCCAAGAGTGGCCATCGAATTGGGAGGATGTGAAAACATTCTCCCTTTAGATCTCATTGCTGAACACTTGCTTAAGCTCAGTTTCAAATTCAAAAAAGTCAGCGGTTTGTAAAAGCCCTCAGAACCATTTTAAAACTTCTTTTGTTGAGTTAACCAGGTGTTCACCTTTGCCTCCAATAAATCCAAGGGGATTGCTCCATGCTTCAATATCTGCTCATGAAATTTTTTGATATCAAATTTATCACCTAAATTTCTTTGGGCCTTTTGTCTTAGTTCTTGAATTTTTAACTGCCCTACTTTGTAGGCCAAAGCTTGTCCGGGCCAGGTGATATAACGATCCACTTCAACCTCTATCTCGCTCAAAGTTTTAGGGATATTTTCTTGAAAATAATTTATAGCCTGTTGTCGTGTCCAACCTTTGGCATGGATTCCCGTATCCACAACCAAACGTAGGGCTCTCCACATTTCAAAAGACAAAGCACCGAATTTAGAGTGTGGGTCTTTAAATAAACCCAATTCTTCCCCTAAACTTTCAGCGTACAACCCCCACCCTTCAGAAAAGGCAGCATAATTAGTGCTTTTACGAAACTCCGGTATGTTTTCAATTTCTTTAGCCAATGCGATTTGTAAATGATGCCCAGGAACAGCCTCATGAAGTAACAAAACCTCCAAACTCCATTTCGGGTGATTTTTTAAATAAAATGTATTTACAACAAAATATCCCGCCCGATGAGCCTCCAAACTTCCGCTTTCATAGTATGCCATGGATGCATTCTTAGCCTGGTAATCCGGAACTTCTTTTATGCCGTAAGGCAAACGTGGTAATATAGCAAATATTTTAACCAGTTCAGGATCAATACGTTTTCCAATCTCACGATAGGCTGTCATAAGTTGTTCTTTGCTCTCAAAGTAGAACTTGGGGTTCTGCAATAAATATTGCTTAAATGAGTTTAAGTCCCCCTTGAATTTGAAATTCTTGCGAACCTCTTCCATTGCCTTGGTGATCCGGGCCACCTCACTTAATCCCAACTGATGTAATTCCTCGGCAGTTTTTACGAGTGTTGTAGACTTTTTAATGTTATAATTATACCAGTCCTTACCAAGTTTCATTGCACTTCTCCCAATGGAGTCACTGCATTTGGGTATGTATTCTTTCACTAAATACTCTCTTAAACTTTTAAAGGCTGGGTTCACTCTTTCTTGAATTATTTTTTTGGCTCGCCATTGGATCTTCTGATTTTCCGCACTTTCAATACTTTTGGGTATCAACTTAAATGGTAGAAAAAATGGACTCTCTTCAACCTTATCTTTCACTAGAATATCGATTTGTTCAGGAACCGCCTTCACAGACAATTTTGCAGGAACAATCTTCTGTTGCACGCCCTCCTTCAACAATACCACCGTTTGTTCGATATATTTTGGAATTCGTTCCAAACGACTTAAAATATAATTATAATCTTCTAAATTTTGATGTGGCATGATTCCAATAAGTTCTGGTAAAAAAATTTGTAAGCCCTCTAATTGATTCAGAGCTAAAAACTCTTCATGAAACTTTTGCCCTTCAATTTCTATGGATAAATTTCTTAAAGCCAAATCATAGCTTAAATTCTCTTCACCATGAAAGCTCTTGGAATCAATTTTTTTTAAAATCTCCAGCATGCAAAGATCATTGGCGTTTCTTCGCTTTAGATTTTTAATTGAAAGATCTGAGAGACGATCTTTAGCACCGGGATGACCAATCCAAGTGGCCCATTCGGGATTTTCACTCATACTATAATCCCATTGAATTTTTAAAAAATTTTTAAATGCTTCGACAGGTTTTTTTTCTAGAATTCCAGCTCTCAAGTTTTGACAAACATCTTGTTTTTGTTCTGTACGCGATTGAGCATTGATAGAAAACGGTATGACTAAAAAAATAAAAATAATAAATGGCATCACATAAACCTCAATGAGGTTAGGTTGTTATAGAAACTTATTAGGAGACGCAATAACAGCAGCAACTGCCGCACCTGCTTACAAAATAATTAAACGACTTTTTTTAAGAAAGTACAATTGACAATCAAAAGTGCTTTGAATTTGCACAGATAATCTAATCTAATCTAATTTATATTTATTAATAGCTCGTATTTCTAATATCCAAAATAAACTTGGGTCAGAAAACTTACATCAGGAGCGTTGTTGGTATATCGACGATCCGAAAGACTGTCCTGATTTCCAAGACCCCAATCCTCTACAATTAAAAAACTAATTTGTTGACCCGTCAAACCGCGCCAACGAAATCCGATAGACTCACTCCCACGCCACAAAACCAGGGAATTCCAACCGGTAGAAACTCGATAGGCCGTAAGATTTCCGGTGTAATTGGATGGATAAATAATTTCTAGTTGCTTTCGATCCATAAATGGAGACTCAGCACGAGCCTGAAGGATCACCCCCCAACGATCAGTAAATGCCAAATCCATGGATAGTTCATACATTTGTGACCATGAGTTCATTGGCCAATCTTGCATCAATTCATTTTTTCCAAGGTTGGTAATTCCAGCCGTAAACCATATTCCAGACGCTTCCCCCACTGGAGCCCCTAAATGCAGTAATACACTGTAGTCATTATGCCCGGAAGTCCACCCACTGGAAGGTTGAGCCAATGGCACTTTTATTTGTGCACTTAATGCCACACCACAATCACACGACCCGTTTAAGGACCCTATCCATTTGATCATCCAGTATTTTAACTTAAATTTTAAATTTCCCACGGCATACCAACTAGGGTTGGTCACTTTATTGACGTTTCCAGTTTCAACACTAAGAGAATTTCCATAAGAACTATTCGTATTACGAAGGAATCTTTCACTTCCAATAAGCACATGGAAATGATCTATAAAATCATCGAGCACACCTCCACTTCGACCAGCATAAGCAAGGGTGGAACCAAAGGACCACCTTTCCGCTAAAGGAAAGCCAAAATCTAGGATGGCCGAACTTTGTTCAAAATCAGATTTATAAGAAAGGGTTTTTCCCGTACTTAAGTTTGTTGCGCTAAATTTATTGTTCCAAACATTGGACTCACTCAATTCAAAATTAAACCAAATGTCCCCTCGCCAACCGGGTGTTTCACCTACAGGTAACAGATGCATCCATCCTAAAGGATGGGACAAATTGAAACTGGTTTTAGAGGCCGAGACCAAATCTAAATAGCCAATGCAACCGCAAAAAAAAACAAATATTAGTTTCAATTTTGAAACTTTAAAAAACTTCATGATATTGGAATTTTCGGAAAAATCAGAAATGAAGTTAATATGATAATCAAAAAATGAGAAATTTTCATTGAGCAGTCGAGTCGATGATGCTGTGTCAGCTAGTGGTCAGACAGTTTAAATCTTTTCCTCTATTTCCTAAAAATATGTAGAGCTCATTACAAAACCCACCGTAGCGTAATGAGTTCTAGAGAAAAATTTAAATAGCGAGAACACTAGTTATACTGAATCATAATCAATATGAACGAATTTTGAATAGGGAAAGGCTTTGCAGGTTAAGGCTTCGCCAGCCGCAATATTTTCATCCAGAAGAATTCCTGGTTCTTTTTGAAAAACCCGACCTTCCAACACTCGCCCCACACAAGCCATACAGTTCCCCTCCAAACAAGAGTAAGGTGGGTTGGCCTCGGCCTCAATCAACGCCTCAAGAACGGTTTGATTTTCATTGACTGATAGATTGAGAATCTCACCGCCTAAAGTCACAGTTAACTGATGGGGACCTTTGACCCGTCCAGCTGAAGTGTCACCAATCAAAACACTATTTTCATCGTCTGAAACTTCTTGACCTTCACTGGAACTGACTAAGGGATCCATCGATTCGGTTTTTACAACCGTTGTGGTAAAACTTTCCCGGTGAATTTGAGCTTCGCTGCACCCTTGCCTTTTTAATTCCTCATGAATATTTTCCATAAATCCATCAGGGCCACAAAGATAAAATTCAAATTGAATCGGGCCTGATGAGGTCAAAAAAGGGGTCTTCTTAACCTCCATCCATAGCTGTTGCAGTAAAAAGCCCTCACAACGACCTTTATGTCCTAAGTCGCCTTCGTTGGGCTTTGAAAAAACATGATGAATTTTAAATCGAGAGGGGAATTTATTTTCCCATTCAATCAATTCACTTTTATAAATAATATTTAATGAGTTTTTATTGGCATAAACTAGAGAAACCACGGCCTCCGGTTCGGACATTAAAACGGTCTTCAAAATGGAAAATAAGGGTGTGATCCCGCTTCCCCCAGCAAATAAAACATAGTGAGTTGGTACGTTCTCCAATTGAGGATGATAAAAATGACCAGAAGGCGGTGAAACTCGAATCGAATGTCCCTCTTTCAAATGATTGAAAATATAGTTAGAACCTTTTCCGTTTATCACTTTTTTAATCGTGATTTTAAGTTCCTTATCGACCAGAGGCGAGGAAGCAATAGAATAACTACGAGGCAAAACCTCTCCATCCACATCCAAAAATAAAGTCACAAACTGTCCCGGTAAAAAACGAAATTTGTTTTTATGTTCATCAGGGACTTGAAGGGTTAAAGAAACAGCATCGCTTGTTTCTAAAAATCTCTTAGAAATTGACAACGGAAAGGTCAATCGATTTAAATCGTAATTCATGAAAACAGTACTCCTTTAGAGTGTAAATGAATCTGGCAATCTGCCACCCAATAAGCCGGACCTATCAAACAAGCATGTCCTGATTCGTCAAACAAAGTCTGTAAATCCCCTCCAGGCATATGAATGATTGTTTTTGCAGCCCCTGAGTGTTTAAAGCTCCATAAACCTGCGGCAACAGCCCCAGTGCCACAAGCCTGAGTAAAGTCTTCCACCCCACGTTCAAAGGTCACTACATCCATTTCTGGAACCGTTAACGAAAGACTCTTTGCATCCGTTGAAGCATTCTTTTGCACGACAAAAGTGACATTTGTTCCTTGGGGCGAAAAAAATCCATGTCTTCTTATTTTTAATGCCAGTGGTTTAAGTTCGTTGAGATTCAAGGAGGAAACCACTACAACTGCGTGAGGAACACCCGTATTGACCACAGCCACAGAAACCGCAACCCCACTATCCAAGCTGATCTCTTTTTTAAGATCTTTAATGATCACAGGGGGCATATCAACGCAGATCAAATGATCTTCGACTTCCCTTGTACTTATACGTCCTGCAGGAGTTGAAAATACAAATGAAGAAGCCTGGGGTTTCTTAGCACGGGCCCATAAATGGGCACAACGAGCTAAGTTTCCACACATCTCAGCCTGAGAACCATCACTGTTATAAAAATCCCACTCATAATCAAAAGAATCACCCCCCGAAGTTACCAATAATAATCCATCAGCTCCAATTCCCCCCGTCCGATCACACAACTTTTTTGCAATTTCCAATCGAGACCATTTCCCCAACTCATGATGCCATGCTAAAAGGAACTTGTCCTCTGTCAGATCCACTATAAGAAAATCATTTCGAGCGGCAGATAACTTACTAAAGGTTAGAGAGGATATTTTTTCCATAAGGCCAATTGCTATCAAGATTCCTTAAGGCTGGCAATATTTCTTCACTTTTGCTTTAAAAGTGACCGTGGCTTTAATGCTTTAAAAAACCAATGGCAAACAATGGGTAAAATGGAAACTATTCCAACATAAACATGAACTATAGAGGTGTATTTCCGCAAAGTCTCTTCAGTAAAATAAAACAAACCTGGTACAGTTAGAATTAAAATCAAACAACTCCAGAAAAATAAGTTTCCACTCGTAACCCTTAAACTGGTAAACTCTAATCTGGTAAATCGAAAAAATGATTTGGAGTTTTTTATTAGATTTTTTTCAGAGGACGACAAAGAATCTCTTTTAGCAGGATAGGTCCCACCTTTCCAAGAGGGCTGGACATGGAAATGATAAAGATAACCGAATAACATTAAGAACCATAATCCTACAACCGCATGGACGTGCAAAACAGTTGTGGTTTGAGGCAAAGGTTCCGGACCAAAACCCCGGTCTTGGCTAAAAAATTCCCTTAAAATCCAAGTGGCCATTCCAAGTCCATAGATCAGAAGCCAAGTGACAGCAAAAATCCACTTAAATTTTTTATTATACCGCACACTTCACTCCTGCATGACCATAACTCTCAATAAGTTCACCACGCTCATCAAAAACCAAAGCGATCACACATTCATCTCCACAATATTGCTCAATTTCCGGTCTTTCACCAAAAAGAACCACTTTGGTCCCCGCATCTGCCTGGTAGCATTGATCCGCTAAAACCACAACCGTTCCATTTGAGGTCAATGGACTTCTAAGTTGAAGAGGATAAATTGTTTGAGAAAGAGGCTCTGTCAAAGAAACCGAAAGGGAAGACGTCGCTACTGCGTCTCTAGGTGAAATCAAAGTCCGATTTATAATTTGATAACGAGAGCCTAACTTCAGGTTGATCTGACGACTTCCCTGACCAAAAAACTTTAGATCACCCCCGGCATTAACACAACCACCGATGATTCCATTGGTCAGACATTTTTGCAGCAAAACGACACATTGATCTACAATATAACCTTTGGCAATGCCATTAAGATCCATAAGTGCAGGTGTTTTTTTTATTACAAAATAATTATTATTTATTTTTTCAAACTTAAAAGGATGTCTACAGAAAGAACTCTTTTGAGTGCGGACTTCCCCCCTTTGAAACGAATCAAAACCAAGTGGAGAAGAATTTTTTTGAAACGGAAAAAAAGCTCCCTTGGTTTTTTGCCAAAGGGATAAAGCCTTTTCTAAAAGAAAATAGACTTCTGCAGAAACTGAAATCCTTTGATTAAGGTCGACCTCATTGAATAAAACCAATTCCGATTTTTTTGAAAAAAGCGAAAAAACTTCCTCCATTTTTTTTGCGTATTCAAAAACACAGTTTAAATCCTCTAAATTGAACTCTTCTTTGGATTCAGTGAAAACTGATATCTTAAAAAACGTTCCTAAGAGAGGTCGAACTCGATTAAATTCTTTTTTTGATTTCATCATGGGTTTTTAAAATTCTCTTTACCCCTGCCGTAATATGAGCTGAAGACAAGGTGGCTCCGCTTATATTTGTGATATCCTTATCCAACTTTAATTCCGAATCTTTATTTTTTCCAATAAATTGTTTTCTCCATTCAGGCCTTCGAATCTGATGACCATAAGATTCTCTATATTCTATAATCTCCACTCCAACTACTTGATCTTTTTCATCAATCCCAATAGCATAAGTAATCATTTCATGTTTACCTAAAACCTGATCAATATAGACCACATTATTCTGATCGCTCTTCCAAAGAGTTAATGCATGAGACCTAACTGTTTCTCCAGAAAGCTTTTCAATTTTTTTAGCCTCCTCCTTACTCAGAGAAAACGCCTTTTTCTTTAGTTTGGCTCGGGGTCCTGAATGACTTGGAAAAAGCACTTGGACCGCCTGATCCTCAGTCATATAAACCTCGCTATGGGCACAGAGAGCCACTGTCGGTCCAAGTAAAAGTCCCAAGCGATTCAAATTCATAAAATTTATCTCCTTGCTTCGAACTGGACCGACCCATAAAGCAGATCCAACGATTACCATCTAAGGCACTTTAACAATCTATTCGGATTTATTTGCCGAACAGGTTCTTATAAAAAATTAATGTTTATGTTCACTTCCCAAGGGAATTCCAAACTTAAACCGAACTTCCATGGCCTCATGTTGACCCAAGTGAGCGTAGGAGCTAGAAATATCATGTCCATCAGAACCTATCCCTAAGTGTCTAGGAGTTCCTCCCACTTGAGGCAATACTGTAATAGTCCACCAATAATGTTCATTAGCATAGTGAACAGTAGGTCCAAAAAAATACGCCGAGTGTTCGCGCTTATTCAAATTCATATCAGGAAATTCCATATGATTTCTAAACTCAAGCCCTGCAAACCAATTGGATTTTATTCGATAACTGGCACCCAGGGTCCATTCAGCCCAAAGCTCTTGCACTGTCATTCCGTCTTCTTTTTCCCACTCGGGCTCCAACATCAAATTTGCTACAGTCAACAAAGTGTCACCCCAAAAATTCTTCTGTAAAATAAGTCGAGTCTCTACAGCTCGCTCAATACTATCCTCACCCGTAATTCGATCCCGAAGTGAAATTTCTGGTTCTGCGTAAAGAGCCAACCCAAATCCATCTTTATAGGGACTTAGCAAACGATACAAAAATTCCACCGAAACACCATTGACTGCAAATTCATTTCGATTAGATAAATCTTGGGACACGTCTTCTGGATCATAAAGACGTTTTCCTCTCAAGTACGAACTATTTAGATAAAGAGCTGTTTGTAATTTGTCAGTGATTCCATATTCAATTTCATTTCGTAAATCCAATGAATCATAACTGCCTCGGGCTTTTGCATGTCGCCAAGTTTGCATTTGTTCATATTCCCAAGTGTTTGCTGGAGTTGTTTCCGCGGTATACAAATATCCAAACATTCCCTCGCTGGCATAAACATCAAATCCCCCTAATAGTCCGCACAAAATCATAGAAAACAGCTTCATAATATCTATCCCCACTTATGTTTAAGAACTTCTTGTAAGAGAGACTGTCCCACATGGACGCAACATCTCAAAGCAAGCCCCAATTAAATTTGCAATGTCTTACAAAGGTAGATAAGAGGATCCAGATATATTGTCTAGGAATTGCAAAAAAATTCTTTAATTGAAAACGAATCGAAATTGTCTTTATTGTCTTTAAAGTTCTTATGCAAAAGTCATTTCAAAGGATCGTAGCCGGTACAACCCCTCCGAACCGTGCCCTAAAAACCATAAGATATTTAAATTTATATGTTCTTTAAAGGCAGCGTACTGTATTCCCATTCTGATCTATAAGAATGAAGTTTGAACAATTATTGGGTCTTTGGTTTTCACAATAACCTGTCTCAAGGGTCGTCCCATTATTGTATCTATACGGACCTCCAATACAGTAATCCGTTCTCTGCGTTGGTAAAGAATTCCACGATGAAACCGCAGTACTTTTTTTTTCGCCTTGATCACATCCGATAATACTCAAAAGGGTTAGAAAAACTAAAAGGCTTCTTTTAAATAAAAAATAGTTTGTTTTTTCCATGTCTTTTAAAAAAGCAATTAAAGGACCGCCGAAAAGACAATGGAGCTAACCCAGCAAGACCAGGAGACAATTCCAAGAAATCACCGAACCTCAATGGGAGTTCCAAACTGTTAAACTATTAAAAACTAACAATAAATGTCACAAAGAATTCTCTTTAAACTGGTGTAATCCTGTGAGGTAGATACTTAAAGAAAACCCCCATGGTGTCCCCCCCAGAGAAAACCCTTTACTTTTTTTGGCTAAACGAAGAATCAACTCTATTAGAAAACTCTAATGAATCAGCGAAGATGGAGGTTGATAAATTACATCCACCTTTGGTTGAGGCGAAATATCCATAGCAACATACAAAGAGACTAAATGGCTCTTGGCCTCTGCTTTGGCTAAAGATAAGGCCTCATATATATTTCTTCCTTCAGCCTTAACTCTAAGGCCGAGATCTTCCGGAGAAACCACCATGTTAACAATAAATCCAGGTTTTTCCCCTTCCACTTCCTCAAGCATGATCACCACAGCGCCTAGGCCGGTGGCAAATTCGCTTAATTCCTGGATTTGTTGATAGATAAAGGCACGAACCTCGGAGTCAGGGTTAAATGCTTTGAGCGTTCGAGGTGTCATAAGCTTACCCTCCTCATATGATCTTAACTAAATTAGATCTACTCTAGCTAAGACTTACGGGTTAATTGTTTTGTTATTATCTAAATAAAAACGGTGCCGGACACACCAGAAACCGACATCAGTATAACACAATAATGGGTTTAAAGTAAAGACTGTCAAGTTACAGAAGAAAATTTTTATTTTTTTCTAGAAGCTTAGAAATTACAGAAGCAGCGGTTAATACAACATTAATTATTTATTTTTTTATTAAATTCTCTTTAAGACCTTATTCGAAATTAATGTTTCCATTTGAGACTAAAGTCACTCAAAACCAAGACTTTTAAACTTCTACTCAAATAAAATAGTATGTCTGTGGTTCCGAACTACAAAATTCTTCTCTCATCGTTATCAGACTGACACCGCAGCTATTTAGCTCAATGTCACAACCACTCATCCAAATTTCTGGACCTGCAAAAGCAATTCGTTTTTAACAATCAACAATCAACAATCAACAATCAACAATCAACAATCAACAATCAACAATCAACAATATTATAAATAAAATTAATTTATAACAAGCGATCCCGTCTCCTTTTCCAACAATTTCAACAAAAGCTCCACTTTTTTTTCTAAAAAATCTGCTGTGGCCTGAGCGGGATCTACTGGGGGGTCGAGTCTTAACGTCACTGGAAACCAAATCCGCTTCGGCCATTTGGTTAAAGCCCTGGCATCTTTATGACTAAAAATACTTCCCCACAAACCAGATAATGCCATTGGAATCACTGGTACTGGATGAGTAATTAAAATATGTTCAACCCCCTTTTTAAACTTCTGTAAATTTCCATCTTGGCTTAACCCCCCTTCTGGAAAAATACATACCACTTCCCCTTGATTCAGACTTAGACCGATTTGTTTAAATGCATTGGCAAAAACTTCAGGATTTTCGTTCTTTCCAGCTATAGGGATCACTCCAGCCTGCTTCATAAGATATTTAAGCAGTGGAATAGAGGCAAACTTATAGTACATGACAAATTTTACGGGGCGCCTCAAGGCTGCGCCGATAATCATCCAATCCACATAACTCACATGATTGCAAACTAAAATCACAGGGCCTGCTTTGGGAAAATATTCTTTACCCTCAGAACGAAGTCGATAAAAACAATGGGCCAGAAGCCAAGCTAAAAATCTTAAAGTAAATTCTGGTACCAGAGAGTAAATATACATCGACACAATTAAGTTTAAAATAGAATAAATAATGATTATTTTTTCCAAGGATACTTTCCACTGCAGAAGAGCCAGAAGCAGTCCAGAGCCTATCACCATAAACATTGAGTTAATTATGTTATTGGCCCCAATAACCCGAGAACGATTTTCTAAAACACTTCGTTCTTGAATGAGTGTATAAAGAGGGACGGTAAACATCCCGCCTGACAGAGCGATCCCTAATAATGCTCCTAATAGGCGTAAACTCCCCGATTGATTCAGCCATTCATTCAAGCTCACCAGTTCATTCGGATAATTCCAGTCCTTCAGTGAAAATGCCAAGTACAACATAAAAAAAGTCATACCCAGAGAACCTAAAGGAACCAAACCGATCTCAACCTGCCCAAAAGAAAGTTTTTCACAAAGAAGCGCCCCCAGAGCAATTCCAACAGTAAACATGGCCAAAAAGATTGTGACTATATGTTCGTCCCCGTGAAGGACCTTCGTGGTGAGAGTCGGCAACAAACTTAAAATGACTGCACCCAACAACCAAAACCATGAAATTCCAAGTATAGAATTAAATACAGCTTTATTTTTTTTTGAGTCTCTAAGGGTTTCAAAAATAGGTATAAAAGGGTTCAAGCGAAACCGCAAATTAGGATCACCAATTTTTACAGATGGTATTCCATAACTTGTGATGTAACCTCCCACACTGAGGCTCAACAGCAACCCAATGAGGTAGAGCTCACCCTGTGGTAGTGAAATGAAATATCCCCCTAGAATAGTTCCCAAAAGTATAGCAATAAATGTACCTACTTCCACGTAGGCGTTGGCTGCAGTTAGTTTTTCACTGGAAATCAATTCCGGCAAAATACTGTATTTAATTGGCCCAAAAAAAGTAGAATGAAGGCCCATAAAAAATAAGACTGTAAACAACAGAGGAAAAGAGTGAAAATAGAACCCAACTCCAGCAAGGATCATAATAATAATCTCAGAAAATTTAATCCAACGAACTAAATTTGATCTTTCAAATTTGTCAGCAAGCTGCCCTGCAGTTGCTGAAAAAAGAAAAAAGGGCAAAATGAAAAGCAAAGTTGCTAAGGAGATTAAAGCTTCCGCACGAAGGCCCCACATTTCTACGCCTCTAAAGGCCAGTAATACCACCAAAGAATTTTTAAGTACATTGTCGTTCAGTGCCCCAAGAAACTGAGTCCACCAGAGGTAAGAAAAATTTTTATCTTTTAAATTAAACACAAGCCCCCTCCCAAACGATTTGAGTCATCATCTACGAATGACAACAACCTCTATGAGAATCCCAAAATCCAATCCTACAATAAATGTTCCCAAGGGACATAACTAAACTTTCCCCCGCCTCTCCAAAGAAAGTAAGGCCACTTTACGGGCCACACCCCAATGGTATTGATGGAGGGCTCCACTTGAACTTAAAACTCTATGGCATGGTATTAAATAGCCAATGGGATTTGCCCCTAAAGCTGCACCCACTGCCCTCGCTGCCTTTGGCAAACCTATTACATTTGCAATGGCTTGATAAGAAGTCACCATCCCCTCTGGTAAACGCAATAAAGATTCCCATACTTTAATCTGAAAGGATGTTCCACTGAATAATATCTTTAAAGAACAGCTTTTCTGACCCAACATTCTGGCAACAATAGACTCGTGCCATGGACCCAACGCCTTCTCATCTTTTTTAACCTCAGCACAAGGCCAACGCTCACGAATAAGCTCCTCCCCAGGTGCTTCTGAAGTCTTAAACCCTAAAAAACAAATCCCACGCTTGGTAACACCTAAGATTATTTCCCCTGCGGGAGTCTCAAATTGTCCCCATTTAATTTCTAAATTTCGACCCGCACTTTTGTATTCTCCCGGCGTCATGGCTTCATGGGTTATAAATAGATCGTGAAGCCTGGAAGAACTGGAAAATCCAAGATCTAGGCTTACCTCCATTAGGCTGGTTTGATTTTCTAGCAAGGCCTTCGCTTTCACCAAAGTCACGAACTGCAAAAAATCTTTGGGGGTAATTCCTGCCCATTTTTTAAATAATCTGTGACAGTGATACGGACTCAAATCTAAAAACTGTGACAAGTCTTCAAGTGTTGGCTGGGCGGAACGGGATTCCAACAGGAAATAAATTCCTTGCTCAATTCTTTCATAAGGACTTATTTTCACTTCGCTACCTCTTTCATCTCTTGTCCTTAAGTAATTATTAAGTACCTACTCAAGTAAGCTCATTTTAACAATCCGATTCTTGCTCTCATTACTAAAAATCAGGGGAAAAGATCCACAACACCCCTTTTCTAAAAAACGGAAAAAAAAGGGAGGGGACGGTCCACAAATAAGCCCATTTTTTGCCAAATTTCGGCAATGGTGCCGTGAAAAGTCTTCAAAGTCCAAATCGCTTACAAAGATTTCAATAAGTTACGTTGTTAAACCTTAGGCATAAACTTTGGATTATCTATTTTCAACAAAGACCGTCATCTGAAAAAAATTAACCTAATAAGTTTCGGGAGAAACTTTTTATGAAAAAAATAAATATGTTTATATGGTCTTTAGTTATGGCGATTTTTCTAACTACGGCTTGCGATAATAGCGGTAGTAAAAAAAGTACCTCAACAACCGACAGTTTTTTAACATCACCGCAATCTTGCTTTAACAGCAGATATAGATACGATACCGTTACTGGTTATTACTACGACCAAAATGGACAACGGATCAATTGTGATCCAGGTTACTATTATGGTTACGATAATAACTTCGCCCAGTATAACACTTCACAATGTCAGTATGGCACAGGCTGTGACTGTTGGTCGCGTACCTATGGCGTCTCTTATGTTCCAGTGTATGTTCAAGGAAACGGTTACTTGTGTGTGAAAACAAGCTACTTCTCTTCCTTTGGCTCGTACTACCCTGATTTCAGCAGACTCTACCAGTACTATGGTTACTACCCAACTTATGCAACGGTCGGCGGAGGAAGAAATTGCTTCGGTGGTAATGGATCTGCAAGTCTTGGTGGCGGTTATGACTTTGGAAATGGTTTCTGGCTCGGTGGACAAATATCCCTTTGTTGGTAAAAAGGAAGAACAGCACCTTATCTCTTTGGGAATTTGGATTAACGATTTTTAAAATGGCTGCCATATAGAGATGTTTGAATTTTTGCTGGTGATTTTAATGAGGATTTTCAAAATCGGATTTTGTAATAAGTAAAACCCAATCTTCAACAGGAAACTATCATTTTTAAATTTTCTATGAGAAAAATATATTCATAGATAAGGAGTTTATTACGAGATCCCATCACTGCAGAGGTTAGCATCTCGGATCAGACTCTAGAATTTCCGAGCTTTTTTAGGCCACAAACATCAAGAATTTTTCACAAGGGAGTACCAGGACTACATGAGGTTAACAAAAATAACCCCTTTCAAGAAAAAAATTAAAAACGTTCTCATTGTTTTTCGAACAGGATCTCCTGACGCTCAAAATCTAACCGAAGAAACATCAAAATGGCTGGAACAACGAAAAATTTCGACTTTGACCCATGCCCATACAAATAATGTCTCAAGCCCTTCCTATTTGAACAAAAAAGTATTGCGTAAAATTGATTTTATTTTAGTGCTCGGTGGAGATGGCACCTACTTAGAAGCCGTTCGAATGGCTCGGGACACCCAAATACCCCTACTTGGGGTCAACATGGGCTCCTTGGGTTTTTTAACCGTCATCCGAGTGGAAGATCTATTTTCCACTTTAGAGATGGTGCTTAAGGGTCGATTGCAACAACGACACCGCAGCCTCATTCATGCCCAATTGATTCACAAGAAAAAACCTAAAGACACTTTTTACGCACTAAATGATGTTGTTATTGAACGAGGTCCACTGAGCCAATTATTAAATCTTGCCGTGCACATTGACCAAGAACTCTCCAGCAATATCAAATCTGACGGTTTAATTATTTCCACACCCACAGGATCATCAGCTTATAATTTAGCTGCTGGAGGTCCCATTCTCCACCCCTTAGTCGAAGCCTTTGTCATCACCCCAATCTGTCCCCACAGTTTAACCCACCGACCCTTGGTCGTCTCTGACACTCATGAGTTAAAAATAAATATTGTTGATAAAAAACAAAAAGCATTTCTAACTGTGGATGGTCGCAGGGCTCTAACCATGGGGTTTGAAGATGAATTGAAATTGATTCGAGCCAATCACTTTCATCTTATCCTTCGACGGCCCTCAGATAACTTTTTTAATTTGCTCAAAGAAAAGCTTCGTTTTGGAGAACGAGCCTAAGCACGTTGTCTGTTGTCTTATGAATAAATTCGCCCTTCGAAACCTTCAAAATTTATTGGAATTGGCTCGGAATCTTTCCCCACCTGTTGGATCTGGACTGTAGCTCCATTGACATGCAAATAATATTTCTTCTCGCCAAGCCAAGAACCCAAATTAATGCTTTTTACTTTTTTCCGAGGATTTGGAATATCCACTTCACATGGCAGATGAACATGACCATTGATAATAAAATCAATGTCATGCTGAAGAACCAATCGTTCTCCGTGCAATTTTAATCGATGAATAAGTTCTTTATCTGAAATTTTTTTCACTTTAGTCGTATAACCACGACTGGTGCAACTGGCCCTTTGACCTAACCACAGCACTAAAAATGAAGGCAAAGAGTAAATTAAAAATCTGAGCATGGGAGTTCGCAAAAACCATCTTAGAAAAGTGTACCCCTTATCTGAGGGATCAAAGGCATCGCCATGCTCTAAGTAAAAATAATAATTTCCAAGAGAAACCACCCTTGGCTCCGAATGAACTTGAACCCCCAACCTTTTTTGCCAAAATCTTTCCAAATGAAGATCGTGATTGCCCTCAAAATAGTGCACCTCAACCCCTTCCTCCAACAATCGCCCGATTTCATTCACCAAGGATTTATGTTTATTTACAAAGAACGAATGGGATCCAATCCACAAATCAAAGATATCGCCTAAAAGAAAAAGGTGGGTTATAGCCGTCTGATGCGTTGGAATTTCCAACATTTTTGGACCCATCCATTTTTTTAATAGCCATAAAAAGGATTGGTACCGTTCATCACTTGGGGAGTTCAGATGAAGATCTGAAACAAAGACCGCATTCAACATTCGGTCCATATTCCTACTAAAGTACTGCTAAAATCAAGGTTCTTAGAGAGCGTCAGGAGATGACGCACTCACCCTTTTTTTAGATTGAAAAAATCCAACAAGCCCTCGGACCGAAGCCATAAGATCAAATATCCGAATTGTCGTTATCAAAAAGCTTTTTTCGTCTTAAATAGGCCGGCAAATCCAAATTTCCGGACTCAAAAGAACTTTTACTCACATCCTGAGCCAGTCTTCTTGCTAGAGCCAATTGTTGATCTTTACCTTCTTCTGGACGAGGAATATGGGTTGGCTCAAGGCTCTCGTTTTGGGGCTTTAGAGTTTCTGGTCGACCATGATCCCGAAAAGCCCGAGCTTTCGCCAATAAAATATCTCGAGGTAAGACAGGCCCACGATCTCTGGGAACCGGATTTTCAGAGGGCAATTCAGTGGTTCGAGAAAGTGGCGAAAGTCGCTCTGCAGTTTCTTCCTTATTTTTTCCAGCCAATTCTGCATTTACACTTCGTAAAGTTTGGTCTTCACCGACAACTCCCTGAGGAACCGAAGAGTGAATTTCAATAGCACCTTGAGCTTCAGACAACGCATGTATCTTAGACATTTGTTCGGATACATTTTTTTGGTTTTCACTACCAAAACCCGTGGCTATAACGGTCACACTCACATTATCGCCCATGCTTTCATCAATTACAGCTCCAAAAATAATTTCAGCATCATCATGGGAAGCTTCCTGAATCAGAGTAGAAGCCTCATTCACTTCCCACAAAGTTAAATTAGCTCCACCGGTAACATTGATAATAATTCCAGTGGCCCCATCAATGGACACATTCTCCAGCAGTGGTGAAGAAATTGCCATAGTGGCCGCCTCCACAGCTCGATTGGGCCCTGAAGCCAAGCCCGACCCCATAATGGCCATCCCTTTTGCAGCCATAACGGTTCTAATGTCTGCAAAATCAAGATTGATCAAACCACGGATGTTAATCAAATCCGATATCCCTTTCACCGCATGAAATAAAACACCATCTGCTTTTTTAAAGGTTTCTAGAAGAGGCGTGCTCTCTGTGGAAACAGAAAGTAACTTTTGATTGGGAATGACTATCAGCGTGTCCACACTGTCTTTAAGTTCCTGCAATCCCAGATCTGCCTGTCGTTTGCGTTTTTTTCCTTCAAACATAAAAGGTTTAGTTACAACGCCTATGGTAAGAGCACCCAATTCTTTTGCTATTTTTGCAACAATAGGAGCTCCTCCAGTTCCCGTACCGCCCCCCATGCCTGCAGTGACAAAAACCATGTCAGCCCCTTCTATTTGACTGACAATATCATTGTAGGATTCAATCGCAGCTCGACGTCCGATTTCTGGGTTAGCACCAGCCCCCAATCCCTTGGTCAACTCTCTTCCTAACTGAATTTTTCCCGAAGCTTTGTTGGCTTGCAGCGCTTGACGATCTGTATTGGCAATTATGAATTCCACCCCATCCAGACCATTTTCTATCATGGTCTGAACCGCATTGCTTCCTCCACCACCAACTCCAACGACCTTAATGTTCGCCCCAAAATGAGTGTTTTCTTCCAGCTCAAACATGATTCCTCCCTGAATAATTTCCCAAAACTTAATGGTTAAAAAGTGAACAATTAAATAAAAATTATTAATCTTTTTCCGTCAGTAAATCTCTTATCTTTCGATTCCATTGGTACCATCTTAAATTCCAACCTTCTTTTATTTCCAATTTTGGTGAATGAGATTCATTTTTTTCGCTTCTTCCATAAAGTAACAAACCAACACCGGCAGAATAAGTGGCGCTACGAACTACATCGGTTAAACCACCCACTTTTTCAGGTTGTCCTCGACGAACCGGAACATCAAAAATGAAATCCGCCATTTCCACAAAACCAGGCATTAAACTCGCTGCACCGGTAAAAACAATTCCAGTTCCTAATTTTTTTATTAAATTTTTTCTATTTAGTTCTTCTGCAATAAGCTTTAGCGTCTCTTCCGCACGAGCTTCTAAAATCTCAGACAAATCGCGCAGTTTAAGGGTTCGTGATTTTCGGCCCCCAACACTTTCAACTTCGATGGATTCTTCTTGCGCAATCATTTCCGGAAGAGCACAACCATATTTTTTCTTTAACTCTTCAGCATGGTTTTGAGTTGTTTTAAGACCCGTGGCTACATCTTGGGTAAAGTTTTGACCTCCCACAGGGATCATTGCTGTATGAACAACACTCCCTTGTAGGTAAGTTATGATATCGCAGGTTCCCCCACCTAAATCTACAACCGAAACACCTAAATTTTTTTCATCTGTATTTAAAACGGCAATGGCAGAAGCCAACTGCTGCAAAACCAAACCTGAAATCATTAACCCCGCATGCTCAATACATTTAATTGTATTTTGAATGGCCGCATGGCTGCCGGTAATAATATGCACCGAAGTTTCTAGTCTCACTCCAGACATTCCAGTGGGATCCAAAATTCCCTCTTGGCCGTCAATTTTAAAATCTTTAGGTAGAACATGTAAAACCTGACGATCACTCGGGATCACAATAGCTTTAGCCGTTTCCACAACCCTTTGAATGTCCTCTTTACGTACCTCTTTGTTACGAATGGCAACTACACCACTGGAATCAAAAGACTGGATGTGGGATCCACTCACTCCTAACCAAACTTCATTTATACTAACACCGGCCATGAGTTCCGCTTCTTCTTTGGCTTTTTTAATGGATTCTGCCACGGCATCGATATGAGTCACAATCCCTTGCTTCATACCCACATGGGGAACACAACCCAACCCGATGACATCCACCCCTTCGGGCTGGACTTGACCAATGACACAAGTCACTTTCGTTGTCCCAATATCGAGTCCTGCAATTATTTGAAGAGGTTTACTTTTTGGCTTTGACATTCGTCTTCCCCACGCTGAAAGTCCGTATCTTTAGTCACGGATTATTTCCTAAGGATGACGCTGCATACGAGGTCTCATCTAGAATTATCTTTAGTACATTCCTTGATAGACTCTGTTTATAACAGACAACATCCTTGTTGGGCTGATTCCTCCGGTGAATCCGAAGCAAACTCAACCACCGTCCATATACTAAAGGCTAAGGATCGTTATGCAGTCTGACAACAACTTTTTTTGCAAAGCGCGCATCAATGACGCGCCCCTGAAGTTGTTGTCCATAAAGATAGTTGAGTACCCTTTCCACTCGACTAGCCTTTAGGCCAAATCGATCTTCACCCAAAACAACTTGAATTCCACTTGAATTTAAAATGAGATTCAAACCAGTCTTAGAATCAAAGTATATTTCAGATATAGATTTTTTTGAAAAAACTCCCTCTTCACTTAATGATGATATTAATTCCACAGCTTGTTGACGTGTTTTCAAGTCATTTTGAAACTTACTTCCACGAACCAAAGGGAAATCCAAAGAACTTAGCGTGATACTTTCAGGAAATAGAGTTCCATCTTCACCCACTGGAAATAGTTTTCCTTGAGAATTTAAAAAAACTAAGTGTATTTTTTTTGAAACAAGATTGAGCCTAATTTTATTCGGAAAAATTCTTTTTATTGAAAAGTCTTTAATTCGTTTTTCATCTTCCAAAAGAGATTTAATTTGTTCAAGACTCACCCTCCAAATCCACTGACCAGAAAGATCTTTCATTTTTTGTGACAAATCGAACTGAATATTGTTGTTAAACATATTCTGATTTAATTCAGTTTGCCAAATTATTTCTATGGACTGTTGTTTTAACCAGTCCCATTTTTTGAAACGAAAAAACTGTGTCCCCGCACCGACACATAATAAAAAAGTACAGATTCCCAAACCCAAATATTTAAAATTAATACAACTTTTTTTTTTAAAAGAAATGTTATCTTCTTTTTCCATTACTTTTATTAAACAATTAAATTGCATCTAAATGAAATAAAATCTCTAAACCAGCTCTTACTTTTCATAAGATGTAAAAATATGAGTCCAGCACATCCCTCACTCAGGATCTTATCGACTAAAATCCCGGAAATCTTCCCTAAAGGCCTTACTTGAAAATGATGCGTCGATGCGAAACCCAGTGAAAAAATTCTTAAGTCGGGTAAAAAAAGCTATAATGTTTTTTCATGGGAATAACTGAGCAAAAATTAGCGATATCAAACAAGAACACCCCCCCAAAATCACATCTTCTTAAAAAGCCTTTAGGAGGAAGATCCGGTCAAGGGGTCATAGAATATATTCTTCTCTTAGTCATTGCATTGCTCATTGTTTTAGGTGTGGTCTACCAATTCAATGATGCTTTCCGAGTTTGGGCCAATAATTATTTTGGCGAATATCTTGCTTGCCTTTTGGAAACCGGTGAACTCCCCACTATTGGAGGATCTGGCGGCAGCCTTAGTTCTTGCAACAGTCAATTTAAAGAATTCTCTCTGGCCGATGGAAGACCCTATTTAACCTCCATGGGTTCGGGTGGGGGAAATGGCGGCTCAAACAATGGAAGTGGACAAGGCCAAAACCCTAACAACAATAAAAACTCTGCACTTTCTGAGGACCAAAATAAACAATCTAACTACGTGGGAGCAAACTCTTCAAAATCCGGAGGAGGAAGCTCCACATTTGGTTCCAATCAAAATTCTGATCCTTTTGGTGGAAAGGGGTCTCAAAATAACAATGCAGGTGCAGCATCAAAAAAAAAGAAATACACTGGAAGTTTAGAAGATTCCACACCTCAAAGTGTTTTAAATAAAAACTCTACTGGAACCTCTTCTCGTCAAGGTGACTTGGATGGCAGATTTAGTTTCCAACAAAATAATCCCATTGAAAACGAAGGAACTCGCCCTCTATTAAAAACCAACTTAATTCCTCAGGAAAAAAAACGTGGCATCATTCCTGTAAACAAAACGAAACTAAAAAAGGAAGATCTCCCTCCCGACGAACCCATGACCGTGGGGAATTTTTTTAGAATTCTAATCATTGTGGCCCTGATAATTACGCTCATCATTGTCGTAGGTAGCCAGCTCTTAAAAATATCCAAAGAAATGGATTAGTTCCTTTTCGAAGACAACTCATACTGGCCTTATGTCTAGTGCTTTCAAAAGATTGAAACCCTTTTCACTCTCTAGGCACCACTTTCAAGCCAGACTCTTAAAAAAAAAGAGTTCACACCTGATATCTAGCTCAGTAAAATGATCGATGATGATTATTCACACTGTTGGCGATAAACCCATGCCTTTTGTAGACTCAGGCCTTTTCGTTGGAGGAAGATCTGGCGTCTCTTTCTCTCTCTTAGATATACAAAGAAACACTCTACTTGACTCTGAAAAAGAGCGAATTTCCATTGAAATTGGGGATGGCAACGGGAAGTCTCTCTCAGGAAAGCCCTGTTATTATCAAGTAAGCCTAGAAAAAAACCCTTCAAGACTTGTAGTAGATTTAAGTCAACTTTCCCGAGCTAAATTTAAGGAAAGCCAACTTAAATCTCTTTTTAAAAACTCTGCCCATATTAAAAATGTTGAGTTAACCACTGACCCTGAAGATCAATCCACCAGTATTGTTTTTAATTTAAAAAAAGCTGTGGCAGTAGCCGTTTTTGAAATCCAATCCCAACATCGCCCCACTCAAATTGTCATTGATGTCGTTAATAAAAAAATGTCCTCTTCCTTGAAGCCAATCAAAGCAGAAAGGTAAAAAAATTTTTTATTTTTTCACTCACTTTGCATTTTTATTAGGGTGTATTTTTGGCTCTTCTTTTTCTTGGGGGAAAGTATTTTCTTTTGAAAAAGCTCACATGGCAGCTTACCTGGAAGGGTCTTCAGGACTTTCCCAGGTGAATCAAGACGCCTTTGCCAATGGCGGCGGCACTTCTACTATTTTCAATAAAAGTGGTGTTGATTATAATTTTAGTGCTGAGTTGGGCTATCAATACAGCCTTGGGCCATTCAAGTTCCGCCTCGGAGTGGAAGCTCTACGTCCTAAAACAGTTCAAATAAAGGGAAATAACTCCAGTGGAGTTGAACTTTACTCCTTAGAGAGTTCAATTTTTGTATTCACACCCAATTTATCAACAATGTACATTTATAGTGCGAGCAAAACAGTTCAATTCTTTTGCTTTATTTCTGGAGGATATTCTTCGGTGGCCGTAAAAAATGAATTTACACTGACAAGCACCGGACAAACCACTTACTCCGGAGTTTCTGATCACAGTGAAAAAATGTCAGCCAAAGCTATCTCTGCTCGAACTGGATTTGGCTTTGAAACCCAGTTTGCTGACAACTCTACAATTTCTATGAGCTTTGGATACCGCTATCTTCCTGTAAAGGAAATGAAATACACTACTGGGACCACCACTTTCGCTGAAGGAGCGGTTTCAGCAGGTGACGTGGTCCACAACCAAGGAAATTTAACAAGAACTATTGATTTAAGTGGTCTTTATCTAGGGGCCAGTTTTCAATTTTATTTCTAAAGGTCAAATTGTCTTTGCGCCAGTTCAATAAAGGTTCGTACCATTACACCGCTAGCCCCTTTTTTGGGCGCATAATTCAAGCGATTGGCTACATTCCAAGCAGTTCCAGCAATATCAAAGTGAGCAAAAGGAATTCCTTCACCAACAAATTGCTCTAAAAATGCTGCCGCGGTGGAGCTTCCAGCACCTTTTTGGCTAGAAATATTGCTCCAATCTGCATGTAAACCTTTCATGTCGTCTACATGACTATCTGTCACCGGCAAAGGCCACACCAATTCTCCTGTGGTTTCGGCAGCTGATTCAATTTGGTCCAACAACTTTTGATCTCGAGTAAACACTCCGGTATGGGTGTTACCAAGTGCAACAACGATAGCTCCAGTGAGTGTGGCCACGTTAAATATCACTTTTGGTTTATGTTCACTGGCATATGACAATGCATCCGCTAAAACCAAACGTCCTTCAGCGTCTGTATTTAAAATTTCCACCGTTTTTCCATTTCGAGCCGTCATAATATCGCCTGGTTTTGTAGCTGAGGGACCAGGCATATTTTCAGTTGCCGGGATCAAACCCACCACATTGACTTTTAAATTGAGTTGAGCCATCGCAAAAACACTGGCAATAACTGCTGCTCCACCGCACATATCATATTTCATTTCATCCATACTGGCAGAGGGCTTTATGCTGATCCCACCTGAATCAAATGTAAGTCCTTTCCCTACAAAATAAACTACATCTTTTTTGTTTGCAGCTCCTTGATACTTCATAATGATAAACCGAGGGTCTTCAGAACTTCCCTGGGAAACACTGTACAACCCGCCAAAGCCTTCTTTTTTTATTTTTTCCTTATCCCAAACGGTTACTTGTACCGAAGTACCCTTTGCTTTTTTCACCACAGTTTGGGCCAGAACTGATGGTGTCATAGTGTTGGCAGAATGATCCCCGAGCCAACGACAAAAGTTGGTGGAATCAGCAACAATAATTGCTTGAGATAATGATTGCTCTATTTCTTTACTTAATTGAGACAATTCCAAAACCACTTTTTCTGGACCTGTGTTGTCTTGGCCCATTTTCCCATTATTTTTTTGAGATCTTTCAGATTCAGAGCTTACTTTTGACTTATGTTCGGTGAACTCATAAGTCGCCAACTTCAACCCCTCGGTAAGAGCTTGAATCAAAGCCGGACCATCTTTTCTTTGTTGCAAAAGGAAGTCTCCTTGGATGCAAAGATGTTTCAACTTTTGCGCTTTTGCAGCATGATAAATCGAAGCACCAACACTGCGAATATTTTCACTGGAATAACCAGATTCCCCCAGCCCAACAACCAATAAATGTTGGTAAGAACTAAAATTCACACTTCTAAAAAAAGTACATTCTTTTAATTTCCCTTGGATCACCCCCTCTTTGTGGGAGGAATGAATTAAGGACTCAATACTTGATTCAGATAAATTGGATGGCTGGAGCAGAGAGTTTTTTTCACCCTTTTTAACAAAGACCACTAAAGACCTGGCTCCACTAAGGTCCTGATCAAGCGCCTTCGTTTTAGATTTTCCACTTCGTCCATTTTTTTCTAATTTAAGCAATTCAATCTTCATTGAGCCCCCTCTTCTTAAAATAAAATTAATGTATTAAATTACATTCTCGACTAATTTCTTGACTCAGAACATAGACTTAAGGATCAAGTAATATCGAACGTTTAGCATGCACATCTGAGTAAATAAAGACTTTTGTCAGGGTCGATGGAAAGAGATCCTCCGGGTGCTTTAGTTGACCTTACGAACACCCGAGAAGTTTCTTGTCAGGAATAGAATTCGTATTCATATTCTTGCTTGCTTTGCGACGATTGGCGTCAGTAAGAAAAATCACATCTCAAGGAGTCTGCAGTGAGCCTTATTCCGATTGTAGTCGAACAAACCCCTCGAGGGGAACGCAGTTACGATATTTACTCTCGCTTACTTAAAGATCGAATTATTATTTTGGGGACACCGATTAATGATGAAGTAGCCAACTCAATCATCGCGCAAATGTTCTTTCTAGAAATGGAAAACCCCGAGAAGGATATTCACTTGTACATTAATTCGCCAGGTGGAAGTGTAAGTTCTGGGCTCGCCATCTATGATATAATGCAATTCGTTAAATGTGACGTAAGTACTTATTGTATCGGAATGGCTGCCAGCATGGGTTCTCTGCTTCTTGCGGCAGGGACCACCGGCAAAAGATTTATTTTACCCCACGCAAGAGTCATGATCCATCAACCCCATATTATGGGTGGTGGCATTACCGGACAAGTAACAGATATTGAAATTCATGCCAACGAAATGATAAATACCAAGAAGAAACTCACTGAAATCTATGTAAAACATACCGGAAAAGATTATGACCTACTGTTCAAAAATATGGAACGTGATAAATACATGAGTGCAGCTGAAGCTCGTGATTTCGGCATTGTTGACACTCTCGTAGAACAAAGAAAAACTGCCAAGAAAGGCTGAATATGAGTATTACAAGAAAAGAAAACAATAACTTTGGAACTCTTCTTTGTAGTTTTTGTGGAAAAAATCAAAAAGAGGTAAAAAAACTCATCGCAGGCCCTGGAGTCTACATCTGTGATGAATGCATCGACCTATGCAATGACATTATCGAAGAAGAAAGAGAGAGAGAAGAAAGCTCCAAACCCTCCCTCAACGTCCCTAAACCCATCGATATTAAACATTTTTTGGATGATTACGTTATTGGTCAGGAACGAGCTAAAAAAACTCTTTCGGTCGCCGTACACAACCATTATAAGCGGATCAATAGTCTGAAGAATCGCAAAAAAGATGAAGTGGAAATTGCCAAAAGTAATATTCTGCTCATTGGCCCCACAGGCTCTGGTAAGACTCTTCTTGCCCAGACTATAGCAAAAATTTTGAACGTCCCTTTTGCCATGGCTGACGCCACCGCATTAACAGAAGCCGGCTATGTGGGCGAGGATGTAGAAAATGTAGTGCTGAGTCTTTTGCAAGCGGCAGATTACGATATTGAGCGAGCTCAAAAGGGTGTTATTTACATTGACGAGATCGACAAAATTTCTCGAAAGTCTGAAAACCCATCCATCACTCGAGATGTGAGCGGCGAGGGTGTGCAACAAGCTCTTTTAAAAATACTTGAGGGCACTGTGGCCAACTTACCCCCAAAAGGCGGACGAAAACATCCTCAACAGGAATTTATTCAAATAAATACATCTAACATATTGTTTATTTGTGGCGGGGCTTTTGTTGGATTAGAGCGCATTATTGAAAATCGTCTCACTCAACGTTCCATGGGAATTGCTGCCGAAATTAAAACATCTGAAGAAAGACGAGCCAGTGAAAATTTATTTCAAAAAATTGAACCTGACGATCTTATCCGTTTTGGACTTATTCCAGAGTTTATCGGACGTATGCCAGTAATGGCTGTTTTGGATCCGTTGAATGAAGCGGCCCTTATTGATATCTTAGTTAAGCCCAAAAATGCTCTCACCAAACAATATCAAAAATTATTTAATTACGAAGATGTGGAGCTTAAATTTGAAGATGCGGCCCTTTCCGCCATTGCCAATGAAGCCATAAAAAGAAACACCGGAGCCCGAGGTCTACGTGGTGTAATTGAAAACGCAATGTTGGATATAATGTATGAAATACCCAGTCAGTCCAATGTAAAGGAATGCATTATCTCTTCTGAAGTCATTCTTGGACGTGAAAAGCCTAAACTTATTTACTCTTCTACCCCCCCCACTGAGGGTGGTGAAAAACCTGCCCCTAAAAAAGTAACAACGGTGAGCAGTAACGGATCCGCAGAAAGTGCTTAGAGCGCGTAACAAAATGAACTCATTGATGCCTGAAGCACTTTAAGTAAGTAGCCAGCTTTATAAGTACTACGTAATTTGTAGGCCTCTTTTCAATTCTAAAGTCTAATGCGAATTTTTTAGCAACGTTTGAACCAGGCCAGTGCTTTTTCAACATACCAACGAGTTTTACCAAAACTTGACCCATATCGAATACCTCTGGCAAGATTGGTGAATCTAACAATGAAAGTTTTCAAAAGCGTTGATTTGGGTCTGTTGAAGGAGCGTTTCTTCCTCTTGTGCAGAAAGCTATGAGATGCTATCAAAAGTCCAGCTCTGTCGATAGCTATCGAATTAGCCGGCCGAGGCCCGAAGCGGTGTGGTTAAAGTTCTGCAATGCTCCTGACTTCGTCGATTTAAAAAAGTCATTTTTGTAAAAAGGTCTGAACAGATCTTTAATCGAAGAATAAGTCTTAATTTTTTTAAACTGCCCTTGTAGGGACCTAGCGTTTTTTTGATTTATTTT
>JAIBAM010000006.1 GCA_019695175.1 Bdellovibrionales bacterium | reverse complement strand
CCATGTGTCGAGCGATGCTTTCCAAACCAAAAATTTTAATTTTAGATGAGCCCTCATTGGGTTTGGCTCCTCTCGTCGTACAACAGATATTTAATATCGTAAAGCAACTGAACGAAGAAGGTATGACGGTTTTATTAGTGGAGCAAAATGCTCGAATGGCACTGAAAGTCAGTCATAGGGCGTATGTCTTGGAGACAGGAAAAATTAGGTTAAGTGGAAAGGGCTCAGACCTTTTGGTCAACGAAGAGATTCAAAAAGCTTATTTGGGCCATTGATCGGCGCTCTGATTAGGATTTAGGCTCATTCGGATATTGATTCATAGGCTTTTCTAGTCAAGGGTTGCAGGGAACTCTTCTTGGTAAGTGTCGTGTAGGGCTTTTTTTATTTAAACAAGCGTAGGGCTTTTTGACTCGAAGTTTTCTACGACGTATGTTTTTATGAAAAAAAATAGCAAGAGAACTGTGCAGGAAAAATACAAAAAAACAGAGAAAAACAAAGAAGAAAAAAACAAAAAAAACAAAGAGTAGTTAAGCGGTGTCTCTGGGCTTTAGAGCGAACCTTATGAAAGATTTCAAAAATAAACAAAAGACTTGTTCGCGGTCCGTTCAGTTTGCCGTCATTATCGCGCAGGTTATGATTTTTCATTGGGTGGCCTTTGCGAGTCAAGGACGCGTTGACTGCGGTGTGTTGGTGGGTTTAGGTCAGAGTTTTCAGTTTGATTTTGAGTATGTAGCTAGAGGTCAACTTTTATTTCCTGTAAAGCCCAAGCTTCAACTGGTTTTCGATGGTCATCCAGGTAGTCCGCGCGCTCCTCATCTTGTAGAAGGAGAGCCAGGTTCAACCCCTAATGGAGTTCAGCATATTACAGGTGTAAGTTGTTCTTCTTGGGGGGGGCGAGGACGAGTTCTTAAATCAGGTTTATTTGTTTTAGATGAAACTAGAGATGAAGGAGAAGAAGTCTGTTTAAGAGGTTACCCTTCTGCCAATATTGATCTTTTTGGTGGAGCTGCCGCAGCCTTTCTGGGTCACGAAAGGTTGTCTCGAAAGAAATGGTTGGACCCTGATGCTTCAACCCTCAATTTGGCTTTGGACTTCTTAAATCAGAGGGCACAATCTCCCTTAGAGTTGGCTCATATAAGGTTTTATGAGCCTTTCATTCAAAGTAGTACTGGCGTCGTCGATCCCGAAATTTATATTGCCGAATTTGGATTTAATGGGCGTATACCCAAAGTTAGAGACGGTTGTCAGAGACTTCATGATGGTTGTTTTCATGAGGGTGCTATTTTTTTGACCGAGAATCAGGTTCGTTTGGCGCGGGCCCAAGCACGTGCTCGAATAATGTTTATTTACTTTCTTCGTTCGAATGGTTTTGAAACCGATTTTTTTGCTCATGAGTCAAAAGCACGTGCACGTTTTGTTAACTATGCGGTCACGGCCATTGACAGCCTAACTGGTTCACCAGCTGTTTATATGAATGAAAAAATTCTAAGAATTGTTTTTGGGTCATCCGACGAATTTGGCAAGAAAGTCTTTTACTTATTGGGCGCTGGTCTATCCCCTCGTTCTCTTCTGGAACCTTATATTTTTGCTTGGGCAAGTAGGTATAGTAAACCGTTAATTGCGGCCTTAAAAGAATTTATTAATTATATGGAAAGTATCGATTTGGACTTTAATTATTCAATTGTTAGAGAACCGAATTTGACTTCCCCTGAAGGTTATTATTTACAAATTGAACAAGATCTGGAGCATAGGAGAAGGGTAATGGTACGCAGGATGCAAGCGCTAGGTTATCCCGTTGTGCAATAACAAATGACAATCAAGAGATTCTTAAGGGATTTGAGAGGTCTCATTTTAGCTCTAGTTAAATAGCAGAGGTACTTAGGGTAAAAAAATACGCGTACCAAGCTCGTGACTGGGAAGTGCAAAAAAGAACTGGCAATCTAGCGCGTTAAAACTAAATAATATTTATAATTTCCACTACGTGTGATGACAGACCGTTCCACGGCGATTTTCGACCAAGCTTTAAAGGCATCCGCATATCTGGCTGAATCTAAATCATTAAGCTCAGGAGTCCCCTCTGTTTTTCCTGGCGAAGTTTGTAAGGACTTCACTTTAACGATCCCATTTTTTCTACCGGAAGTAAAGAGATTCAAAAAGCTTATTTGGGCCATTGATCGGCTCACTGATTAGGACTTAGGCTGATTAAGATATTAATTCATAGGCTTTTCTAGTCAAGGGTTGCGGGGAACTCTTCTTCGTAAGTTGTGTAGGGCTTTTTTCATTTCATCAATCCGCCTTATTGCGGCGACCTCTGGAACTTCAGCCGAAGCAATTCCATCGGAGACAACGATTTGTCCATTTTTATCAAATGAAAAGATAGCTAAAACTGTATTTAGGGGTAATGAAGTTTGAACGTAAATTCTTCTTTCCCTGATGAACGAATTTACCAAAGTTTTAAATTCTTCAAAGAGTTGTTCGAGATTATTACTTGCATCAGAGTAGGCTTCTGGATAATGACTCTGGGCTATTTTTATGGCAGGCAAAAATATATCGATAAAACCCTGTGTTTCATTATTGTCTAATTTGAAATTTGTTGAAAAATAGGCTTGCAAGTAATTAACAGTGCTTTTTAACCAACTGATAAGAGTATACTTTGATCTGATAGTGGGAAGTTCAAAGATTCCTTGAGCCAATTTCTGTGGATCATTAAACTGTCTTCCTATGGCGGATCGGATAACCAAATAGTACGGGTCGTGTTTTTGGTTAGTATTGAAAGTATTCAATCGCTCATTATATTTTAAAATATTAATGGGTATGAGACCAGAAAAGTTATCAATGTCCGAGGAAAGCATTATAAAGAATATTTCAAGTAGACATTCACGGATTTCTTTTCTACTAAGCAAATCGAATTGATTTTTTTTACGATTTGATTTTTCATCAAAGAAATTTCGTATATAGTCGGCTAAATCAATCGCTGTTTGCATTCGAGCTGTGATCGGTAAGGATTGTTTTTTCGAGATTAAAATGGAAAGACTATGAAATGCGGTGTCGTGGATAATGTTTGAACGACTCCAAGGTAGGTTGTGATTAGAAGCAAAAGACCTTACGTAATTTTCTGCGTAAGATAATTTTGATAAATAGCTATCATTTATAATAGAGGCCTGAATCCAATTTACTGGGATGGTTTCAAAATTCATTTTGGTTAATTGCGCATTGAGCTTTGCTATTCTTTGATTAAAAAGTGTGGCATTAGGAACAATGAGTGTAGATTCATCAAGGAGTCTGAAGCCAAAAAATGCAGCCAGTTTATCTCCTAAAATATGTACTATCCATAATGGGTCCCCATCAGGATCAAATTTTTTTTTATGTGAGCTTCCCCAATGAATCCATCTTGTACTAAGGGCAGAGTATCCTAGTTCATCAGCTCCAAAATTATAATTTTTTACAGAAACTACAGGATTCGGGTCAAAGTGGTGGAAATTTGGATTTGGTTTAAAGAGGATCTGTAGTTTTTTATTGGATGGTCTATCTAAAAACTTAATAAGTTCATTTGCGGATTTAAATGGCCCGTCAAAGTTAGGATCACTCAAAACTAGATCCTGACATTTTGGGCCTGTTCCGTCAGTAGCCGATGCTTGAAGGAAAAGACTACAGATAAAATAAATTAGGATTAAATTGATCAATTGAGGGTTGTTAAAGGCACGCAAAATTATCGCGGTTTTTGATCTTTGCAGATAAGAATTCGTATTCATTTTTGGCTGTATTTTTGAGTGCATTGCTGTCTTTAAAAGCAAACTTTATGCCATAAATAAGTTGCTAGACCCATAAAATTTATTTGAGCGTGCCTTACTCTAAATTAAAACTAGGGGCAAAACTGAACTTTAATTTATAAAAATTTATAAAAAAAGCTCTGTTTTCAAACAGAGCTTAACATAAACATTATTTAGTTTATAAATAAAGTAAATAATGTTTATAGTTGTCCATTGCGGGTGATGACAGACTGTTCCGTGGCGATTTTTGACCAAGCTTTAAAGGCATCCGCATATCTGGCTGAATCTAAATCATTAAGCTCAGGAGTCCCCTCTGTTTTTCCTGGCGAAGTTTGTAAGGACTTCACTTTAATAATCCAATTTTTTCCACCGGCTGTAATGATTTCTGGCACAAGTCCTTTAGAAATTCCTTTATTAATTATGGTTTCAATCACAGTGTCACTACTGTCGTTTATTTTTGGAATCTGGGGAGTGTCGAGACTAAACTCTCCGGTGTCTACCCAAGTAATTTTTAACTGGTTAAGTGTTGCAGAAGTACCTTTCTCATCACTTTTACTAACTTTTTGACGCAGCTCTTTAATAAGAGTCTCTGATTTTTCTTGCGAAATCAACTTTTGAGCTATTTCACTTTTAACTTGTTCTAAGGGTTTCAAGTGAGAAGCTTTGTGATCGATCACTTTTATAATATGGTAACCAAAATCTGTTTTTACCGGGGCACTGATTTTTCCTACGGGAGTAGTGAAGGCCATGGTTTCAAATTCGGGAAGCATTCTTCCTTTGCTGAAATAGCCTAAGTCACCATTCTTCGCTTTAGAACCGGGATCTTCACTAAATTCTTTGGCTAATTTAGCAAAGTCTTCTTTTTGGGCTCTTACGGCCAAATCTTTTATTTTCTTTTCGGCGGTGTTTGACGATGTCGGTTGGTTGGGGTCGACTTTAATCAAAATATGACTGGCTTTGACTTGTTCAGGTTCGGTGTACTGAATTTTATTGTCTTCATAATTTTTTTGTACTTTTTTAATGTTTTCGGGGGAGATTAAGAAGGTTTTAATTTCTCCCTCAGTTATTTTGAAGTTTTTAGTTAGGTCCTCCATAGTAAAAGAAGCTACGGAGAGGTTGAGCTTGGTGTTGGAAACTTTTTGACTCAAAGACTTTTCTATATCTGAAGGTTGAAACGTATGGCCAAAAAGCTTTTGTAGTTTTTGTACCACCACATCTTTTCGAATTTTATCTTCAAATTGACTGGCAGTAAAAGCCCTGCTTTCCAAAAAGCGATTGTAAAACTCTCGTTTAAACTGTCCTTTTTCCTGAAAGCTTGGGACTTCAATAATGAATTTTTTTACCTCTTCATCCGTGGCGCGAATTCCTTTTTGGTAAGCTGCTTGGTAAAGAACTTCATATTCAATGAGTTGTTCCAAAACCCGTTGCTTCATCATTTGGAGCATGGTTTCTCGCTGAGCTTCGGGGAATTGATCAAAACGAAACTGATATTGTTGTTCCAACATATTCAAGCGTTCCTTGAATTCCACGACAGGTATTTGACTCTGGTTAACGACAGCAGCAATGGCGTTGGATGTGGTTTGGTGCCGGGAGCTTGGAACAACACCAAACCCAATAAATACTATAATGATTGCACCAAATATAATGTAGGTTAGCAGGCCTTTGGCGCGGTAGGGTTGGCGTAATTTTTCAAGCATGGTGTTTCCTCCAAATATTAACTTAAGTGGCGTCGTTTCCGAGCAAGTTCTTAATGTGCGAAGAAATAGCTTTTTTTTCAAGGAGATTTCTTGGTCCCGGAAGGGAAGTTTGTTACGCTATTAATTCAGCGAGGGAAAAAGTGTAAAAAGAAAAAAACAATCCTATAAATATGTCAAAACTTGGTAGTTTTTATGAAACTTATACGATTCGATTTTAAGAAAATTTTTCTTGGCTTTGCTGTGGTGGCCCTACCGCTTATGGCAGTTAATATGCAGAGAAACTCTGAGGAAGAAGTATGGTTCACACGACCCTTTTCATTTTTTGGAGGGTTGATGCAAAATGCTCTCTCGAGTTTTAGTTCCGGTGTTCGAGGGACAACAGCCATGTACCTGGACCTTATTGGAGTGAAAACAGAGAATAAAGCTCTGAAAGTGGAAAACTCAGAATTAAGAGCGCAATTGGGGGCTATGACCGAGTTAAAGGTGGAAAACGAGCGTCTTAATAAGCTTCTTGGTTTTAAACAGTCCTCTAATATGGAGCTTTTAGCCGCCAGAGTTGTTGGAAAAGACCTGTTTTTGGAGCACCAAACTTTAACTGTCAATCGGGGTACATATCATAAGATCAAAAAAAACATGGCGGCTTTAACCGTAGGGGGAGTTGTGGGATATGTTTACCGCGCGGACTTATACACTTCCCAAATCTTATTATTCACCGATAGATATGCTGCCATTGATGCATTAATACAAAGATCAAGAGCTCGTGGAATTGTGGAGGGAAGCTCCCGCGAAGTGGCGACGTTGAAATATGTCAAACGTGGGGATGATGTTCAATTGGGGGATTTGGTTGTCACCAGTGGGCTTTATAATATATTCCCCAAAGGGTTTCCTATTGGAAGAGTTCGACAAATGAAGAAAAGTCAGTATGGTATGACTCAAGAGTTGGAGCTCATACCCGCTGTGGATCCACTCAATCTGGAAGAGTTGTTTATTGTGTTAAACGCCAATACCGCCGATTTTACACCCACAGAAACAGGAACGGCAATACCTCCCCAACCTCAACCCCAGGCGAATACACAGAGAGAGCTTAAGGAAGTCACACGATGAGGTCTTTCCTGCAAAGATTATCTAACTACAGTATTTTTGTTTTAGTTTTGTTAATTGTCTGTGCTCTACAGAGCTCCTTATGGTTAAACTTTTTTGGTTGGTTCCCAGCTCCCCAGTTATGGTTAACGGTTTTAGTTTTTTGGGTACTTTATCGGGAGTTGTGGGAAAGTGTTTTGATGGTTTATATTTTATCCATAATTAGCAGTGGATTTACGGCTCTGCCCTTTGCTCATCTACTCTCCATTAATTTACTGACTGCTATGGGTTTGTTTTTTGTAAAAAAAAGATTGTATTGGGCTGGCCCCATTTTTTATATGCTTGCCAGCGGTATCAGTGTGGTTTTTTTCTCGTTTTTTTCTTATTTAGTGTCATGGAAATACGATTTGACTTCGAACCGGGATTTCCCTGTGCTTGGATTACTAATCACACTTTTGTTTACCATGATTGTTAGTTTTCCTTTCCATGGATTTTTTTCCTGGTTGGATAAACTCACTCATAAAGAACATCCTACTGAGGCGGGAACTGGTGTTTTATGAATCAAATTTCAAACTCAGAAGAGGAAGTTAAGGAATATCAATCTCGATTTAAAGCCCTTTACATTGTTGTGGGCTTTGCGAGTTTGATAATTGTTTCACGTTTGTGGTTCTTGCAAATTTATCAGGGCGAAGAGTTACGGGAATATTCGGAAAAAAATCGAGTGAAAGAAACCAAAGTTTTGGCTCCTCGAGGGTTGATTTTGGATCGGGATGGAAAAGTTTTAGTAGATAATCTTCCAGGATTTGATGTTTCTATTACCCCTCAGTATGCAAAAAAATTGGATGAAACAGCCACGGCTGTTGGTGAAATAATCAATACGCCTGCTGCCAAAATTATCAATGATGTTAAAAAGGGTCGTCGAAGAGATGGACCCTTTCGACCTATTCGTCTTAAAGACAATTTATCATTGGAAGAAGTTTATCGCCTTAAACTTCTTCGTTGGGATCATCCTGGGTTAAATATTAATGAGACAGTGATTCGCCATTATCCTTTGGGGCCCAACGGGGCACAAATGTTTGGATACGTTGGTGAGATCGCCCGGGAACAGATTGAGCGATTAAACCAAAAGTACGCCAATAGAATTACTTTTGAGCAAGGCGATATCATTGGCCAATCAGGATTGGAACTTACTTGGGAGCAAAAAATTCGTGGCACAGATGGAATTTGGTACTTAGAGGTTGATGCGCGTGGAAGAGAAGCCAACGCCGATACACCCCGTTTTTTAGGTTTAAAACCAAGGAACGCAGTTCCAGGATCTAATTTGGTTCTTACCATTGATAAAGATATTCAAGAGGCTGCCTATAAGGCCATGTTTCGTGATGATGTTTATGGAAACAGAGTTGGTGGCGTGGTGGTTATGAAGAGCAATGGTGAGGTTCTTGCTTGGGTCAACACCCCGTCTTTTGATCCCAATGAGTTTACTACGGGGATTTCCAATGAGGTTTGGGACAGTTTAGCAAATAACAAATTAAAACCTCTGCGGGATAAAATTATTCAAGATCATTTTTCTCCAGGAAGTACCTTCAAACCGATAGTGGCCGTTGCTGCACTTCAGGAAAAAATAATTACGCCAACAACTCTTGTTCATGCCCCTGCATTTATAAAGTTTGGACGAAGGATCTACCATGATCATACTAAAACGGGTCAAGGGTATATTACGGTCTTAGAAGCTATTGAACGAAGTAGTAACGTTTTTTTCTACCGTATGGGGATTAGTTTAGGAATTGATAAAATAGCGGCCTACGCCCGGGCTTTGGGTTTGGGGGAAAAGAGTCATATTGAACTTCCTCATGAAGTCTCTGGCTTGATTCCCTCTTCTGAATGGAAATTAAGAACTATGGGTGAAGAGTGGCAGCCCGGAGAAAATTTATCCAACGCCATTGGCCAGGGATTTATTCTAACTACGGCATTGCAAATGGCTATCGCTTATAACACCATAGCTTTGGAGGGAAAAGTTGTAAAACCTTTTATAGTGAAGAAAATAATGAATGTGGATAATAACGTGGACCAAGAGTTTCAACCGGTTATAGTTCGTGATGTGAGCAAAGATCCTTTTAAGGGTGTGACTGTGGACCCAAAAACTTTTCAAGTAGTCAAAGAGGGTATGAGAAGAGTGGCCAATGGAAACTCTGGAACGGCGAGGTGGTGGAAAGTGCCGGGTGTTGAAATGGCGGGAAAAACAGGAACCAGTCAAGTACGTTCTTTTTCTTCAGAAGAAATCTATGACAAGTGTGAATTGCATCGCTTTGAATTGCGTCATCATGGATGGTTTGTGGCGTATGCTCCAGCGGAAGCCCCTGAGATCGTGATTGCAGTTTTGGCCGAACACGCTTGCCATGGGAATACTGGAGGGGCTCCTGTGGCTCGGGATATTCTTATGGCTTACACTCAAAAATACCACCCGGAAAAATTAAAAAAAGATGTTCAATCCAGAACCCCTGCAGCAAAATCCCATGCTCCCATTCTTGAGGAGAATTCAGACGAATGAAAACTATGGAGTTAAGAACCCACTTGCAAGTGGAAGAGCGAACTTTTTTTAAAAGAATTGATTTGAATTTGTGTGCGGTTATATTGGCATTAAACTTAATTGGTTTAATTAATCTTTATAGTGCTACCCATGGTGTTCATATTACCGATAAAAGTAACTTATTTTGGATGCAAATTTTTTGGCTTTTTTCGGGGTGGACTATTTTTTTCTTGCTGACTTTTTTAGACTATAAATTTTTTGATCGATTCGCCTATGTCATTTATGCTTCAAATGTGGGAGCTTTGATCGCGGTTCATTTTTTTGGAAAGATTTCTTATGGAGCGCAAAGATGGTTGGATTTGGGTTTTTTTCGATACCAACCCTCAGAAACAATGAAGCTGTCCCTTGTTCTCGTTTTAGCCCGTATTTTGTCCCGTCGTGATTCCAGTAAAAAAATGGGTTTTACGGATTTGTTGTGGCCCGGTGTAATTGTAGGGATCCCTTTTATAATTACGGTGAAACAACCTGATTTGGGTACAGCAGGTCTGATGGCTTTGATGGCGACTACAATGGTTATTTTCTCTCGTGTTAAAACGTCAATTCTTATTATCTTCTTAGTGCTAGGAGCCATTGCTGCCCCATTGGTTTGGAATTTTGGATTAAAAGACTATCAAAAAAATCGAGTTCTTACTTTTCTTTCTCCTGGTCGAGATCCAAGAGGTACGGGGTACAATAGTATTCAAAGTAAAATTGCCGTGGGTAGTGGAAGAATTTTTGGAAAAGGGTTTCGAAAAGGGACCCAATCGCAACTTGAATTTTTGCCCGAAAGACATACAGATTTTATTTTTAGTGTTTTAAGTGAAGAACATGGGTTTGTTGGGAGTATTTTCACTCTGGGGCTTTTTGTGATTATTTACGTGATGTCCATTAGCATTGGTGCGCAAGCACGAGATCCCTTTGGGTCCATGTTGGTGGTTGGTGCCATCGCTTATTTATTTTGGCATGTGTTTGTGAATATGGGAATGGTGATCGGTATTTTACCCATCGTGGGGGCCCCCCTTCCTTTATTATCCTATGGGGGGAGCAGTCTTTTATCTACCATGTCTGTGTTAGGTTTACTTTCTTCGGTAGCTTATAGAAGATATTTGTTTTGATTTTTAGAACCTCGAAAATAAAAACATAATCCGCAGCAGTCAGGTTGAGGCCGACACCACCAGATTTTAAACTAATCAGAAACACCTGGATGTTATCATTTTCTTGAAAGTTCCTAACCCTGTCCAATCTGCTGGGATTGGACACCAAGACCCATATCATCAGCAAGAATAGTTCCGATTTTGTGCTTGCCCATAAGATTCAACCATGCGTGGCCTTTACTTTGATATTTGCGAAGCTTGCCGTTAAATTCAGAATCTATAGTTGCATTCTCAATATTATTGAGATCTTCAATGATTCTCTGAAAGGTTCTAAACTTTCGGTCCGCTTTAAAATTTTTATCATCACTTAACTCGGCACTATAAAACCATAAAACAATGCTTATATTTTGCTAAGGCGAATACCATTGCCTTCACTTGCTCCAGCCTGGGCCATACTTTTAAATTTATTGATCCACTCCTCGCCTTCTAGCCTCTGATATATCACAGACAATTTTTTTACGTCGACTAGATGTATTAGATTATAGATGTGTTAGATACCTAAATTATTGTAGGAGTCATTTTATGAAGCATTCAATTGAATTAAAGGAACAAGTTATAAAGCTCCGATGGGGTCAGTCAAGTTCGCTTGTTCTGTCGGCGTCATTGTTTTCAGCTTTCGGCGAAAAAGTAGAGAGAGCGGATATAAAACATGATCAACGATAGTCGTTAAAATGGATTGTAAAAACACAAGCACGCCGCCCGCAATCGTGAAGCCCGCGGTCGCCATAAAAAATAAATTTCCTAGAAAAAATTATCCAAAAAATCCAAAGAAAATTAAGTTTAAAATCATGGAGACCTCTTTTCGTGCGTACGGTCTCGTGCAAAAAGAATTAAATCCACATAAAGCACAAAATAAAAATAAGGGTAAAGTAAAGGCGGTACCAGTGGATTGAATTGAGACGATTTTAAAAAAGTTAAGCCCGTGATGTTTAAACAAACACGGGCCATCGCTTTAACTATTCATTAAAAATTAGAAAGTTCCGTTTAAGCCAATTTCAACACCAGATTCTTTTAAGTTTACTTTTACTCCATTAACAGAATCCGACTGGTTCATCTGCGTATAGCCAAGATCGAGTCCGAAGTTTTTTGTAATCTGGACACCTACACCACCTTGAAAGCCAATACCCGCATCGTATTTACTGATTTCACGGCTAGTAAACTTACTCACATTTAAGCCACCTTTTACATTGATGATGGATGTAAATGCATAGGCGAGGTTTCCGTCGATTCTTGCCAAACCAACAGATCCACCCTCGCTTTTAATATCCATGTAAGTCGCATTTGTTGTCCATCCTAGCTCTTGAACGGGAAGGCTCGCATAGCCCAAAGAAAATCCAAGTGCTTCAAGATTCTCTTCAATTTCTAAATGCTGTCCTTGATATGAGAGTTTATAGTCTGCTTCCAACATTGGTTTTACAACACCAATGCGAAATCCTTTGCTCGAAATGCCATCGTTTGTCGGCATTTTTGCCGTCAATGTATTTTGCGCGAACGATGTTGAAGCAACGAGAACCGTCGCCAGTAATACCGTGATTTTTGTTTTCATAAACTTTCCTTTCGTTAAAAGTTCAGAGTTTAAGTTTTAGACGATCAAGTAATAACTACCCAAAGCCCAGTCCATAAATCGCTTTAAACAATCCTTACTCCCGTTTGTTCAATGCTAGGAAGTAATGCAAGATCTGTGCCTACAAAAAGTGAGATATTTCAAAATGTTGTAGATGAGAGACCATAAACAGCAGTCTCGTGATGATTTTCACTGGTTATCATGATCCCATCTTTGTATTCAAGACCTTTCAAAAGATTTTTTATTTCTTCATGCCCTCGCAGCTTGCGCCACTTCTTTTGATATTCAGTGAGAAGCTTAAAAGCCATGACGGCTGCAGTCTCTTTTGACTCAGCACCCTTTGGTCACCTTGGTCCGCAACTTCACTGTGGCAACTCACTATGACAATTCACTGTGGGGCAAACGAAGATTCAATTGCGTTCGTCGTCCTGAGGTGTTGTCAGTGCATGGCCGGGTAATGAGAAAATGATGTTAGCTCCGACCAGTTTTTGACGAGGCATTCAACTGCCTTTGGATATTTTTCTGAATGAGAAAGTTTGGAAAGTTGTCTCCTTCTAGCCCCTGAGATATCAGGGGCTAGAAGGAGACAACTTGAAAAGAGAAACATACGGCATAACTTCGTTGGTGACAAAACCAAGCCGGTCAATACGATCGAGAAAAGAGGAAAGCCACTATGTTAAAAGTTGTACCAACCAAGTCTCAAGTAAGCCAGGATTTTGAATTAAGCCTTGATGAAATTGCCAGAGAAGGAGCCCGCCGTCTTTTGGTGCAGGCCTTAAACCTTGAGGTCGAAGAGTATATCCAACAAAATGTGAATGAAGTTGATGAGAATGGTCGGTCGGCGCCTTGTTGTGCGTAGTGGTGTTGGCCGCACTCGCACCGTGACAATGGGAAGCGGCAGCGTGGAAATCCAGGCCCTCGTGTCGATGGCCGTAGAGACGGTGAAAGTTTTCTATCAACGATCTTGCATCCGTATCTCCGCAAATCCCCGAAGGTGGAATCCCTGTTACCCATTTTGTATTTGAAAGGTCTTGAATAAAAAGATGGGATCATGATAACCGGTGAAAACCATCACGAGACTGCTGTTTTATGGTCTCTCATCCACAACATTTTGAAATATCTCTATCGGGCCAAATACAACGAACTGGTGTTCAAATTAGGCTCTAAAAACAAAGCCAAGGTGGCGATTGCTAACCGCCTGACTTCGTCGATTTGGAAATGAATGCAAGTCATTTCAATAACTTAGGGACAATTTAGTTCCCTACGTTTCGAGAAAATAAGGTTTTTCTTGGTGTTTTACTCCTAAAGCAGAAAAGATGGATTGTTGTAAGGGATTTAATTTGGAGGGGATTACAAATCTTTTTTTAGATTCAGGATCCTACATCACACTTCTTTGCACGCGACCGAGTTGATATCTGATTCTATCCACACTTATTTTTACTCCAGCATCATTTAGTTTTTTTCTGATTTGCACCATCTGGATTGCACAGCTTCATAGGTTCGGGTTGATCAAGCCCTTCTTTGTACCCGATAATGAGCTGACGGAGCGAATACTTCCTTACGCTCCTCTTGTAGAGGAGCTCGACAAAATTCCAGGCATCGACAAGATCCTTGCTATGGCTATTATTGCTGAGGCTTCAACTGATATGAGTGCGTTTGCAGATGAGCGCAAGTTTGCAGCATGGGCAGGTGTGGCGAGTGGTAACAACGAGTCTGCCGGTAAAAAAAAGATCAAGATGCCGTCAGGGCAACCCACATCTAAGGAAGGTTTTGATACAGTCGGCCAACGGCGCCAAACAAAAAAAGGGATCTTTTTACCGAGCCAAATACCGAAAGCTCCAGTCAAGACTCGGTTCAGCCAATAAAGCCAAAGTTGGTATTGTCAACCGCTTAGCCAGAGCTATTTACAAAGTCATGGGTGGTGCCACTTACAAAGATCTTGGATATAAGAGGGTTGGTAGCGGGAGAGGGAATTGAACCCCCGACACGCGGATTATGATTCCGCTGCTCTAACCAACTGAGCTACCCCGCCGTAAAAATGTTTTTGCTTTAACGCAACATCCCCAATGCAAAATGGAGCACCATCATTGGGCTCCATTAAAAACAGCAGAGATATAATTGATTTTTGAATATACTCAAAATTGAATACGCCAAAAAAAATCAAGTCACGATTTACTAAACGACCCCACCCATCTTGTCAACTTAAAGGCTGTACATTCAGCAGCTTGCGGTGTGAAGAGTTGTTAAACTTTTCAGTGGAGAGGAGGTTAAGGAAGAAGGCTATGACTAAACTAAAGCAATTGTATCTTTGAACTTATCGGGTCCATCTTTTTTGTACTTGAAAACTAATTCCCTGGGCAAGGCTGGTGTTGACCGGATTTCCAAAGAGAGTTTGGTCACTGTATATAAATGTGACCGTCCACTCCCGAGAAATTAAGTAGCTTGTGGAAAGAGTGGTTGTTCCATAGCGTTCCACGGCTCCTGAATAATTAAGATCTCCGGTGAGGGCTATGGGATCCTCATAAAACCAAGTGATGCTGGTTCCCCAGCGCCAAAGCTGTGTATTGTATCCTGCACCCAAACCCATGTGACCTCCCCATCCGGGGGTTTCAGTTCCTTTCATTTGATGGGATTGGTAGTTTTTTGCAAAAGAATGATGGATTTCAAACGAAGTAAAACAGTCCACTTTCCCAAAGGATTTGTTTAGAAAAGTTCCGACGCCAAGGGCCCAATACCCATTCCCACGACTCTCCAGTTGAGAGTCTGCATCTGCTCGTGAACGACCTGTAGGGAGGGTCAGTTGCACATATCCTGTACCTTTAGGTAGGATGGGCTGATAACTCCAGTCAGTTAGGTACTCATAGCCGATGAGAAGGGAAGTATCGCCTAAACCAGAAGCTCTCTGTCCTTCAAGGGAACGCTCTTGATAAGGAAGTGAAAAACCCGCCTGCATTCTTTCACCAAAAGCGAGGGCCCCTTCCAATCGCAACACTTGATTGGTTTGATGCTTGTTCCAGGAATTGTAGGTGCCCTCTTTGCTTACATAATCAACTTTTGTTTTATTAAATGAATAGGTGTTGGTGATTTGAGCTTGATCATCCCCAGTAATTAAAGAAGGGGCAGAAAATCCACCTCCACAGCAAGCAGCTCCGTAAGAGAGATGAGGCTGGCTTAAGAGTAAAATAAAAAATAATAGAGGGTAAGGTTTTAAGCGTCCAAAATCGCTGACGCTAAATTTCTGAATAAAATTTAAATCACAGATGGTGGTGATGTTCGCATTTTGAGATTCTTTTGGGTTTGCAAGAACTTTCACTTTAAATGCCATGGATGTTGGTTATTGTTAGAGGTAGAAAGGAATAACGATCCTTTGTTTTTGGTTAGACCCATCCTGAAATAAAATAATAATGTGCCAAAACCCAGGCATTGAGGGGAGCAATTGTTTGACAAGGTATTGGCCTTCGATATCGGTTGGAGTGACAATTGGAGTTAATCCAGAGTAGTGCCCCATATCAGGCATAAACAAGGATACGGTTGGCTGTGCCGTCAATGAGAGTGGGACGTTTGATAAATTTGAATAGTCAAATAAATATAACGAAAATACAAATTCACCTGACGCACTATTAGTAGGTAGTGAAATCCATTGGTACCACAGGCAAATTGAGGAAGAGGATCCAGTTTTTTGTTCTGGTCTTATCGGACACTCAGCTGAAGATTCTCTTAGGCGACCTCCCGTTTTGGTACTGTCCTCTACAACGTGCTTTGTGTCGGCGCATCCTATGAAAAGAAAAAAAGCACAAAAACTTAGTTTTAAGTACTTAGAATACATGGGATTCTCCTCTGTCAATAATACAGCCAAGTGTTCGAGTTTCTGGTTGAGCTACAGGTCGGCCTTGATGTAAATCCTCAAGGGCTGCTCTTAAGTATTTCCGTTTCGCCTTTTGAAAAGTTTCACAATCGGAGATCCCCCCTTGATAAAGGATTTGTCCTTTAGGAGATATTATGAAGGCATGGGGGGTTTTTTTGGCCCTATATTGATCAGCAATGGTCGCCTTGGGGTCTTGTAAAATAGGATAGGGCAGTTCTGCTTTGGAAAAATAATTTTGAGTTACTAATTCGTTTTCGTTTTGATTAGAGTGGATTCCCACAAAATTAAAATCTGGATACTCTTTGGGCAAGGATTTCAATTCATTCAGGTGGCTGGCCGAGCAAGGGCAAACGGCTGAGATAAACAGAACAACCAGTCCTTTTTTGTTCTTAGAGGACACGGTAACGGTTTTATGATTAAGAACGTGTTTGCCACTGACCTGACTTAAAACCACAGAGGCAAAACTATTTGTTAGTAGAAGCGTAAAGGGCCAAGGGGTAATGGTAAAAATTAAGAAGAGAGTGATTTTATAGATTCGGCTTTTAAGAGTTCTATTTTTCATAATTTCATTTTCCCAATAAATTTTATTTTTATTCTCCAGTCAAAAGGGAATGGTAATAGGCCTTATTCATATTAGCAGCTTTGAATCAAGAGAAGCTGGGCTATAGCATCAAAATGTCCATTTGAAAAATTTTACTTAAAGTTTTGTTTGGATTTCTTTTAATGAAAAGTAAATGAACAAGTGTCATATTGGGATTAAGTACTTGTCCGTCCCATACTCCCTGAAGCATTGATGAACTATTTTTTATGTTTTTATGCTCTTGCAACAATGAATAGTTTCAAGTAGTTAAGAGCCATATGCCAGAACTTCCTGAAGTGGAAACTATTTGTCGCGGTCTTCGTCAGAGGATCGATGCGCCTTCTATAATCAAAGCAGTACAACTTAACTGCGGGGATTTTCGCGTTAAGGTCCGTCCAGAAGAAGTCCAATGCTTGATTGGAAAAAAAATTCTTCAGATTCGTCGTCGAGCTAAGTATTTACTTTTTGAGTTAGAGGATTATATTCTGGTCAATCATTTGGGAATGACTGGAACATGGCGTGATTTTGACCCTGAAAATGTACAAAAACATGATCACTTTATTATAAAATTTAAAAATGGCAAGGGTTTGGTTTTTAATGACCCACGAAGGTTTGGGTTGATACAGGTTCTTTCGAGAAACCAAGAGAAAACGTGGGTTGCTTCTCAGCGTTTGGGGCCTGAACCGTTGCAGAACAGTGAATTTAATAAAGTTTATTTATATGAAGTTTCACGATTAAAAAAAAATAAGGTGAAGACTTGGTTGATGGATCAGAGTGTGGTGGTTGGGGTCGGGAATATCTATGCTTCGGAAGTTCTTTTTCGCGCCGGTGTTTCTCCAATCCGAACAACAAATACACTCACGAAAAATGAATGCGAGAAAATTTGTCATGAAGTGAAGCTCGTTCTAGAGCAAGCCCTTCAAAAAGGAGGATCTTCTTTACGGGATTACTATCAGGCTTCGGGTCAGCAAGGGCAATTCCAAAGAGAGTTTCAAGTTTATAACCGTAAAGGGGAGAGTTGTATGAAGTGCAAAGCACGAAAGGTCGAAAACACCATTATTACGGGGCGAAGTAGTTATTGGTGTCCGGGATGTCAGAAATAATATGGGGTTAATCTTTTTGGCTTATGCAAGCTTGCTGTGCTTTGGGCTTGTGGACACGTTCAGGGGACCTTATTTCTCACAAATAATAAATGATTTTAGTCTAGGTGAAAATTCGGGGGCGGCTTTTTTTGCACTCACTTCAATTATGATCAGTTGGTGCAGTGGAAGAGGAAGTGGGTGGCTTCACAGAATGGGGGCACGTGGGCTTTTAAATTTAAGTTCTCTTATGATGGCCTTAGGTTTTTTTATTATATCGGCGGCTTCTTCCGTTGTTTTGCTTTACTTAGGCTCTGTTGTGTTGGGCAGTGGAATGGGCTTTGCGACTTTAGCTCAAAACGTAACTATAATGGAACGATCTCCCGCCCACAGTCGCAGTCGATGGCTTTCTGGTCTTCACACGATGTATAGTTTGGCGGCGATTTTAGCTCCAGCTATTTCCCATTGGATGTTAGAGCGAGGGTGGTCTTGGCGATTTAGTTTTAGACTCATTGCAGGACTACCACTAATACTTTTTTTTGTAGGCCTTATTAGTGATAAAGGGAAAATTTTGGTTGCAAAAAATGAGGGTCACACGCAACAAAATCTTGTTTTACCAAAGGGCTTTAAGTTCCACATGATTTTAGTGGCTGTTGTTGTGTCACTTTATTTGCTAGCAGAAATTTCCATTGGAACAAGGCTTGTGCGCTATTTAGAGGTGGCGCGGCAATTGCCACCAGCGCAGGGGTCTTTGTGGCTCATGGGATTTTTTTCAGGACTTTGTTTGGGAAGAATTTTTGCATTGCTCATTCCGGTAAGGGAAAAGTATACAGTAACAGTCTTGTTATCCATTCTTTTTTTGGGAATTGTTTCCATTTCCGCAGGGTTAATTTACTCTCCTTGGGGAATGGTTGTAGGGGGAGCGGTGTTGGGTCCATTTTATCCATTATCTATTGCATATATTCGACAGCGATTTTCTTTTTTTGCGCCAACAGCTTTATCTTACATGTTGGGTTTAGGTTCTTTATTTGTCGTTCTGATGCATTTTGCTATTGGGTTTATAGCCAATGCCATGAGCTTATCCATTGCTATGTGGATTGGACCTGTGGGTTTAATACTGAGTTCTTTTTTATTGATTTTTGAATACAAACCAAAATTATTTAATTCAGCGGTGCCACTAATTTTCTTAGTGGTAATATCTTTTGGTTTGATTTCTTGCTCGGTTAAAGATGAAAAAATGCAGGGAAGAAATTCAGAAGAAAGACAAAAAAAATTAAATACTAAAAATAGGTTAGGTTCGAGCCAGATGCTCAATTACGTCTTTTTCCGAATGGGCGAAGTGAAACAATGGATTGATTTGAGTTTAAACTCTGATTTAGGTCCTAAAAATAAAGCTTCAGCTAAGCCGGATGATTGCAAGCTGGATGTGAATTTGTTGAAACAGCCTTCTTTAGAAAATAAACAAATAGATATTAGTTTAAAGGGTTGTCCTCTGAAAAATGCAGAACCAACAATTCCCACAAAGATCAATATGAACACTTCAATTCAAGTTTCGTTCAATCGTGAAAATAAGTTGAACTCGCTTAGTTTGGAAGGGAATGACCCTTTTTTTTTAGATTTGGAGTTAAACGAGGGGGAAAATAAAGGGAGTCAATTGAGCTTAAGGGAAATCAGAAGTTTGAAACTAATTCGACTATCCCCCTCAACAGATCCAATTCTAACAACAGGGCCTTCATCAGGTGATTCTAAAGGTCTTGTACAGAGAGATTTGTGGAGGTTTACTTATAAAGTAGAGCTTTTGGGTTCACAAAAGCTCGTCTCAGCTGAGGAAATAAGCTACGATAATAATTTGAGAAATGTCGTTTTGATCGAAGGAACTTTGGCATTGGAACAAGAGAAAAAAGTGGTGGACCTGCATATGGATTCTTTGAAAATGGAATACGTTTCACCTCGGGAAGTTCAGCAAAACGATCGGAGATCGGGCCAAGAGCCCAAAAAGATATTTCAACGGGTGCAAATGGTTTTAACTGAAGGAAAATTTTCCTTTTCCAATGACAAGTGTTTTATGCCCCAAGGATCCTTAAGGATAGAAAAATATAAATCTAGTTTATATCGGGATAGTTTAAATCTGGTTGCAGTTCGGTTGACTTCAGAAGGCTTTCAACTTGACGATGGTAGTTTGGAAAGGACTTGGAGTTTGCCTTGTAATTTGACTGAAAAAATGACCGACACCAATAATGGAAACGTCCCAGTGCCAGAGGTGGTGTCGTATGAGCCATGGGACAGTCGAGTTCCTTACCTCGAATTATTTTTTAAATAACAATAAACAAACAATTAATGGAATGAACTGCTAGCGAATGGCGATGGCAGGATTTTCTTTTAACTCCAATTCGGCATAAATGGGATAATGATCGCTCACTCCATAGGGTTTGTTTTCATCAAAATGAGCGGGAGTGTTGTAAGGTGTGGTTTGATAGCGAGTGGCATTGATTACCTGTATGGATTCAGGTTTTAGGCGCCAATGGAAGGGTGAATCCGATTTTAATTGGGAAGAAAATTGGGGGGAAAACAGTAAAACATCAAAGAACGACCATTTCCCACGGTAATTATGAGTGCCGTCACATTTGGAACAACCCATTTGATGTGATACCAACCAAGACTGACTTAGTTTTTCGCGTAAAAATCCTAATTTCAAATCCTCTTCAGCAGAAATATTAAAATCACCTCCAACAATAATCATCTGATTTTCAGGGAGTTGACTTTTCAGTTTGTTAATGAAATTGAGGGCTTGCTCTCTCCAGTAGGGTGGATTTGCTTGAGAGGGAAGGTGCACACCAAATGCAATTAAGGTTTCATTGGTAGGTAATTGAAATTGAGCTTGTAAAATTCCACGACTTCTAGCCATCCAAACTCGATCATTTTCATTTTTGGGTTCGTAAGGGATGGTATGTAGTTTGGCCGGCTCAGTTAAAGGAAGTCGGGAGAGCATGCCGATATCAATTCCTCTGGTGTCAGGACCTTCAATAAGAACCACTGAGGAATACCCAGCTTTTTGTAAATACTCATCATTTAATATTCGTAAGACCCTAATGTTTTCCACTTCTTCCAAAATAAGCAAATCGGGTCCTTTTCCTTGATTGGTTGCCAGTATGACTTCACTTAATCTTTTGAGTTTTCTATGGAGAGCTGTTTCATTCCAATCACGATAGAGGCATTCCCCTTGCCGAGAACTTAATTGGGAACATTTAATTTGATGTTCCTTATTTTGTTTGGTGGCGAATGGTAAATAAGTATAATCCTCTCGTTGTGGATCAGGTAAAGTGTCAAATAGGTTTTCCACATTGTAGTTCATGACAGAAAATCGATTGGGTTTTATTGTTTGGTTATAATTTTTTTGCTGAGTCTGATGGGCACAAGAAATAACACCTAAAAACAGAAGAAATACTAAAAAATTAAAGGGCCATTTTTTGAGTATTTTTGAATCTGTAGGTGTCAACATGGGATCCCCCTCTTAGGGCACTAGGCCGCTCCGTTGCATTACATTAATACATTACATTAAAAGTTCTCTCCCTATTCATACCTTTCCTTTTAAAGGTTCATTGTCAGGATTTTGTTTTTTTATCCAGAAAAATTGGGGATTTGATTTTTTTTGTAGTCGTGCTGATGTAGGTTGTTTCGACTTTGCTTTTTCTGGGGAGGAGGGGTGAAAGTGCAATTCTCGTTAAGCTATTTTTATGGTTTTCGGCTCTTTACTATCTTTTGCTTTTGCTTTCAATTAGGGGATATTCTGGCTGCTGAGACTGCGGCTCAATTATCGCCATTAACACCAGTTGAAACGACCCAACGGAGCACACAGGGGGTTTCGCCGTTGGCACCAGAGTCAGACTCAAACCCAGTGGATTCTATTATTGACGTGGAGTCTGGGGTGTCTAGAGGACGATCTCCTTGGTCGCTTGCATGGTTTAATTGGGCGTCTGTCAACAGGCAGAATTACGCCCATGGTGAAGGGCGACTGGAAACCTACAATTACTTAAGCTTTAACTACAGGTTTACGAGGCTTTCACAAATATCCCTGCGGCCTGAGTTCTACATTAATGGTGCGGGTAAAGATTTTACTGGGAAAGAAGCCAGCAATTCCATTGAAATGGGTGATGTCTATTTGCAATATAACCAGAATCAGTTGGCCCTTTTGCCTACATTATTAGGTGATGTAGGGTTGAGTGGAGCCTTTCGTGCTTACTATCCGAACAATGCATCGGCAAAGTTGCAAAAGCAAATCACAAGATTTCAGCTTCGTTTTATTTTTGAAACTCCATTAGGTCATGGTTTTTGGTTGGCCTATCATTTAAGACCTATGTATTTTGTGCAATCTCAAAAAACTTTTGTGAATGAATCCTCCAATATAAAACTAAATGAACATTATAGATTTGAGCATCTCTTGGAAGCGATCAAAACGGTTTCTTCTCGTTGGGGATTTAGTCAAAGTGTTGGTTTTGAGGAGCGGAATTTTTATAGCTCTACTGAGAATAATTTAAGTAAAAATAAGGATCAGTTTTTTTCGTTGAGCACTAGTTTCTTACTCAGTTTGAATGGGGTTTTTCTCAAAGGTGGAATTGATTACGAAACAAAATTGAATCAGAGGGAATCAAACCAACCCATTTACAATGCGAAAGATTCAAAATACTTCTTAATGACTTTTGTGCAGATATAAATCCATCAGTTTATTTTATGATCTTTTATTCTGGCCAAAAGCTCGCATTCGGGACAACGGGCTTCTTCCCTTAAAAAGAAGTCTTCCAAATAGGACTCTGTACTTATGTCCAATTGCGTGTTGCACAGAGGACAAAGATTTTGACGTTCAACAAATTTTTTTTGACGGGTATTTAGGTCAGCTTTTTGTAAAATATTTTTTTCATCCACGACAATGATCCCCTTTTTCCCTGCGAATGTCCTGCTGAATTGTTAAAATTTTCTAAAATTCGATCTTCAAAGAATGATCTATGCAAAACAGATGCTCAAATAAGGTAAAAATATGTAACCAGGGTCGAGTTGAAAGCTCTGGGTTTTTCCGATTCTCAAAGACGGTTCGGAAATGGATGGTTCGGAAAGGCTGCGTTAGTTACGATAGCCCTCAGAAAAGAACTATTGTATGCAGTGACAAAGTGCCGAAAAGAAGGACTGATGGATCAGTCCAATTTAAAAAAGCAAAATATAAAAGAAATTCCAAGGTGGTTGTTTCTTTTAATTTTCTCTATTTGGTGTTGGCAGGTGTTTTGCTGGAGGGGTGATGCCGTTAAAGTGAGTCACCTTCAAATTAAATCAATTTTATTTAATTTGTCCAGACAGGAGTGGCTGGAGTGGGGGTCTTATTGTGTTAAATATAATAACACTCCATGTGCTGTGGATGTATTTTCACGAATGACAGTTCATTTTCCAAAAAATCGTATTGGACTTTTGAACTTAGGGATGGCTTCTGCAAAATTAAATCAATGCAACAAAGCGCTCAAATTTCTTAATCAATATTCTGCTTTTGGTGAAGAGGATTATGAATCTCTTTTTTGGAAAGGTAAATGTTTGCAAGCTTTGAAAAAAAATTCCCTAGCTTTGGAAGCATTATACAAATCTTTGCTCTTGGAACCTAAAAATGAATCAACTTTGGAGAGTCTGGTTTTGTTTTTATTAGATTTGAATCGAGTGGAAGAATCTCTTTCCATTTTAGGGGCCATAGCTAAAGGAGAGCCCAATCGTTACCCCCATTGGAGAAAAATCCAAGGGGAAATAATGAAAAAATACCAAAGGCCAGCTCTTGAGTTGAGTTATCAAGGAGCAAAAAAAAAGGCATCCTTAAGGTTACCTCAGCTGGACGGAAAAAATTATTGGGTTCCGATAAGGCTTCATCCTGAAGCTGTACCCGAGTATGTGTTGCTGGATTTAAATGAAAATGAAACTATTTTCTCAAAGGAGAAGCTCAGATATATGCAGAGTACAGTCCAACCTAAAAGGAATTTGGCTTCAAGTAAAGAGAGAGACATAAATAACAATGAAACAAAAATTGACTTTATTCAATTTGGCCCTTGGATCTTAAAGGATTTACCGATTCAAACATGTAAAGATTGTCGTACCACATTTGGTCGTGCTTCCCTGGAGTCTTTTGAAGTCAGTGAGATCGATGAATTAGGGGTTCACTTTATTGTTCTCACCCCCCTATAAGTTAGGGGGGATAGATTGGTTGTTTTTTAAGGAAACGAACTAAACGAAAAAGGAAACGCACTAAACTAAAACCAACAAAAATGACTTTTCGCTTTTTTTCATTATCCGGTTTTCATTATGCGGAATCCCAAATAACATTTTTGCATGAAGACCTTTGTTTTTTTGTTTCTTGTGGACTCTTTGTAGACGGAACAAAAATAGTCTTCGTTTAGTTTTTTTTAATTGGTTCTTGTGGCACAAATTTATCTGAACAATCGGCAAACAGCAAGACAAAAGCCCAGGGAAATTTTTAATTGGCAGAAGTAAAAGATTTGTAAAAAAAGATTAGGAATCGTAATAGCGAACTCAATCCCTGAAAATAAACTTAGAGCTTGTTCGAAAATATTGCATCCTAGGTGCAGCATCTCCGAACAGGCTCTAAATAGAAACGAAAGGCACAGTAATATAAATTATTTAGATACTTTTTTATTTATGCCTTGCGGGCGGCGTAATACTCGGTAAACAAACCAGAATCAAACTGGAAGGGTACATGCTCAGTTCTGGGAACAGCTTGAACAACCCCTACTTCCACACCAGCCTCTGAATCTTTGCGCAAGAAATCTGGCATTTCTAGACGCGGTGATTTGGTCGCTTGCAAGACGATTTGGTTTTGCTTGGCCTTCTCAGTCAAGGATACTTTTGCTCCTTGAGCTAAAACATATCCACCCAAATCCACACGTTTACCGTCCACATTGATGTGCCCATGTCCAACAAGCTGGCGAGCGGCTCGAATGCTCGTTGCATATCCCAAGCGGAAAACTACATTATCCAACCTCAGCTCAAGACGACCAATGAGTTTGTTAACCCAGTTCACTGCGCTTCCACGTTTGGAGTCTCTTATAAAACGTCGTAATTGTTTTTCACGAAGCCCATAATGCACACGAATTTTTTGCTTTTCTTCTAGCCTAAGGGCAAAATCTGAATATTTACGTCGTTTATTCCCATTTTCTCCTGGAGGATAAGGGCGTCTTTCCAAAGCGCCAGCCTTACCCAACCCTGGTAGTTCTGTTCCCAACCGTCGTTGAACTTTAAATCTTGCTAATTTACCATTTTTTGCCATCGAATGGACCTCACTCGTACTCTTTAATTGGGTTACAATTAGGCTATGTTAATTGTAACCCTTTTACTATTTTGGAAAATGATCCGACCCACAATATGGAATCAATTCGATCACATGGGGCCTTCTACCTTAAACGAAAGAACCGTATACTCGTTTCATCACTAAACTTCAAATGCTTTTATGGTATGATTTGGCATTAAATTGAGTTAATCTGCCGCCTCAACGAATTATAAAATTTAAAAAGTAGCCGGCAGTCTGTGGGGCTTTGATTTATGTATATGGAAGCTGCAATCTGCATGGGCTCGTACTTTAGGGGAAGTTTTGCTTGGGAATTTAAGAAAGATTATTTTTTTGAAAGTGAAAGCATGGTTGGGATTCGGCGCTCTATGGAGTTATGGTTCCTCAGTTGAGGCACTTCCCATAGTTCCCCTCAATTCACCCAATTGCAGTTTGTTGGTTCAAAAGGGTGGTGAGGTACCGTTGTTTTATGTTGGTCCCATTACAGATACTGGGGCTGTTGAAGTTCCTCCCTCTGTTTCTATTGAGGGAGGAACAGTGCAAAGCAACTCAGGAGTTGGCGGAAACGGCGGAGGAGAAAATCTTATTAGTGTAGTTAGTGTTACCGGTATTGTGTACTTACCGCCTGGGGTTGTCGTTGTTAATGGGCATGGACAGCTTGAGGTTATTGACAAAAAAATGGATGTGGATCCTTCCATTGCAGTGCAATTGTTGGCAGCCAGTTTGAATGATGTTAACCTAGGAGGTCATCTACCTTTTCCACAAGTTGAGAGGGGGGAAGTAACAGGAGAAGACCTGAGCTATATTTTCTATTGGTTGGATCAAATTTTTCACGATGCAACAAAACCAATAGATTTTTATCCCATAAATAGGATTTCCCGTTTAAATCTAAGGCCAGAGTTGTTTGATAATAACGAACTACTTAGGTTACTTGTTCTTCGTTTCATGAAATCCCTATTTTACTTTGCTACCAATGAAAGGGGGTTGGATGAGGGTATGAGGAAGAAATTTGCAGTCGCTCTTTTTGATTTTATTAATGGAAATACTCAGGTGCTTTTCCTTAAGTTATCACTGTCTGGGGTTGAAGGAAGTGAAACGTCATCTGACCCTATAGCACAGAGGGTTGTGAGCTTATTTCTAGAGATCCAAAAGTTGAAAATGTTACATGGAGATTGGGGAAATTTGAATTTTTCTTCACAAACAAAGATAATCATTGAAAATGTCCTTAACTGGATAAAGTATTCGTTTGTTGAGCAATAATAAAGTGAAACGAAAGTAATAAATATACAAAACAAAAGGCCATAGCAGCTAAATGGTGTATCACCAAAACCTAGTTCTTAGTAAGATCTCAAAAAGATACGGTTTTAAGTTTTTTTCAATTTGAAAATAGAATATCTCGAAAAGTCTCAGTAGAATAAAGGGATGCACAAAGGGGTTTTTTCTATTCTCTTTATATCTATTTTAGCTCTATCCATTGGTCTTTTTTTTCAGAATTGTGCTTCCCCGTTATCCTCAATGGATGAAAGCGCTTTAATGGAAAGTTTACCTTTGGCCTATGATGCTACAGTGGACACTTTGGCTTACATGTCCTGTGCGGGCGGTTCCAGTAGCTCTAGTAAAAAAGCCATATGGTCTTTTGCTGTTGGTGCAGTAAATTCAGGGAGTGGGATTCGTCTCAATAATGAATATTTAAATGCTACCAAAGGGTTTTCCAACGAGCAAAGAGCTTTGCTATTATCGGAAAGCCCTCGTAATAGTGGGGCTTCGTTACAATTGAGTGTTCGCCAAGCATTGGGTTATCAAAATATATTAAGCAGCAGTGGGTCATCAGCTCAGATGGAGAGAGACTTTTCTATGGTTTTAGGCCCGCTTGATGAGTTGAGTCTTGCCACGAAATTAGTGGAGGCCAGTATTTCTGGGGGTAGCAATCGATTAAATTATTTTTCCGGCATTTCAGGATTGAGTAATCGCAGTTTAATGGGATCCATTCGATTTATTGCCAGTGAATCTGAGGCGGCCAGTGTCCGAGGTCAGCTCAGTACCAGTGGAATTCTTTCTTTAACCTATTCTGAGAGCGATTCTGATTCTGAGTACGGAGCTAGAGCTCCGGATCCAGCGAATAAAAACAAGTCCGTGTTTGGTCGAGGCTATCAAGTGAACTTTACCGTTGCCAATACATCTGAAACGGAACCTCGGGTATTATCCGGAGTCAATGAGGTTAATTTAGAAACAGGTAGGGCTAGCGGAATTGAAATTCGACCGTGGATTTGTCCAAATAATTTATATTTCAAAGTGTATAGTAATTGCACCTCAGGATGCGCATGCCAAAATGATCCTAGTACTACCTCTAATGCAACGCTAAATCTTTTACGTAATTTTTTGAAGGTAGAGTACTGGTATATTAATTTATCTAGTAAGTGCATTGTTCAGAAAGAGGTAGCACAGCAGTGTTATCCTTCAACAGCCCCCACAAATTCCTCTTATCATTATGTTAGTTTTTGTACTCGGCAGTAACTTATTTTTCCATATGAAGCAGACTGATGAATTGTTGAGAGCCAAAGGTGAAACTTTTTAAAAGCTTCAATGGATTGATATATTGGCCATTTTTTTTGACCGCAAAATGCAAATGGGATCTGGTGCAATAACCGGTGCAACCCACGCGAGCTAGCTTCTGTCCCCTAATAACAACAGAATCAATATTGAGATTGGGATCTACCCAGTCCAAATGGTCATAGTAGGTTGTGAGGTTGTTCAAGTGCTGGACAACGATAAAGTTCCCGGCAGCTCGGTTATATCCAATGCGAGTCACTCGACCTGACTCGGCTGAAAATACTTCAGTTCCTTCAGGGAGTTCGAAATCAACCCCCAAGTGGGGTTGTCTTTTTCTTTTAATTGGATGCATACGGTTGGGCTCAAAATAGCTGGAAATTCTTAAGTAATTAACTGGTGAGTAAAGTGGTCTATCAATTTGAACATTTTCGGGATTTAAAAAGGTTCCTCCGCCCGGCACCCTAAAAAATTGTCGTTTTTCGATTTTGTTACTTATCTCAAGTGTGGTTTGTAAAATATCACCATAACCAATAAGATCTTCCCTATCCCATTTGGTTTCTACAGAAAAAGAAAATTTAGAGCCTCTCTGGATGCGAGCAGCTAAATTTGTTTTGTCATCAAGAGAGTAAGCGTCAAGGAAACGCCAAGCAACCCATTCATTGGGCAGAATTTTTTTGATGGAAGCAATAATAGACCCGTTAATTTCACCAAAGAAATTTTGCACAGCTACGCGAAAGTTTTCCTTTCTTTTTTCACAGCCAGCGTTTTCTTTTAGACGCCAAAAAATGTAACTGATATTGCGTAAAGGTTCGTAGACCTTAATTTCCAAAAAATGATCCTTGAGGTTTTCTCGAACTCTATATTGGTTCCCATGAATCAGTGAAAAACCTTTCTCCAAAATATTCTGTTGAGCGATTTTATTTACTTGAGAGTCAGTAAAGCCATGCTTCTTTAGGACAACTTGCAAACTGTCCTGGTAGCGAAGGTTATGGAAGGTTATTTTTTCTTTTTTTTCATATTTTTTGATCGTAGTGATCGTACTATTTTCCTTGAGAATACTTTGATTGCTTGTGGCTTTGGTCTGAACTGATATCATGGTGAAGATCCAAGGAACGAAGAGGGGGGAAATTTGAGTGAAACGAAAATTTAACAAAGCAGCAAATCCTTTCTGGTTGATATTCTTAACTGGGCTGACTCTATTTCAACACACCATTGAGTCAGCACAAGCTCAAATTTATTCCGGTCCAGTCAGTACAGCTATGGGTGGTTCTGGACGGGCTGGGGCCGAGTCTTCAGAATTATTATTTCTTAATCCAGCCCTGGTTGCAATATCGGCTGGTTTTAATGCCGACTTATTTTATCGGGACGGTAACTGGTCTAAAGGGGATCATGAAACTGGACTCGCCTTAACATTTACCGAAAATGACCCGGATAATTTTTCGCCAGGTGGCTTTGCCATTGTTGACCGCAAAAGGAATTATTTGGGACAGTTTTGGCAGGAGAGAACCTATCAGTTAACTTTAGGAAAATCACTCAGTTCATTTTTCTCCATGGGGGTTTCGGTTTACCGCCAGGAACAAAAATTTAATGATGGAAGAAAATTTACTTTTTGGAATGGTTCAGTAGGTACGCTCATTACTTTTTTAAGGAGATTTGGCGTAGCTTACGTTTTTACCAATCCGGTTCAAGTCGATGATGAGATTCCAGACTTGACGAAACCAATTCCACAACAAAGTTTAGGTCTGAACGGTTATTTTACGGAACTGATTCGACTGACCTTTGACCTTAGCAGGTGGGAAAAGCAAAATCCCCACCACAAGATGATTTATCAATACGGTGCAGAGATTGGTTTTTTAGAATTGGGCTTATTACGTTTTGGCTATCAACAAGATGAGATTTTAAATCGAAAAATTCTTTCGGGTGGAATCGGATTTAATGGTCCAAGAATGAAAGTCAACTACGCTATTGCTTCATCCATTCATGAGAGCGGGGGGACGATGCATAGCGTTGACATCTATCTGCCCTTTTGATAGCTTGCTTTCGTTTCATTGGTTTGAGAGTGTATTCAGAAATTTTGTGATAGCTTTGTTCTGAAGGGTGAAGGCAGCTGGCTCTTTCCGGATCGTCGCTTGGACGCATCATTTTTAAGTATGTTCCAGACTCATTTTAAAATTTTGTTTTAATTTTAACCCATTTTTTGTTATTGGAGTGATATCAAACACAGCTACTAAATAACAATTACCAAATAACAATTAGCGTTACAATTTGAGGAGTTCGTATGGCATCAAAAACTAAAGTTACTACTTTTCGTCGGGAAAGAAAATTGGCTAAGAAGGGCAGAAAGCGTAAGGCCAAATTGCGAGCCCAAGGAACTACTAAGTCGCCAGCTGTTCTATTTGGCGACAACTAAGATTTTTTTACGGTTACGGTTAAATCCTATCCGTTTTGCTGAACCTCTTCTGCACTTGGGCCTTTTATCGGTGCGGAGGGTGGGGTTGTGGAGCGAAGTTGTCCAGGGGATTCGATGGATTCACCCTTAAGACTAAAAATGACAGGATGTTGAGTCCATCCTTCTTGCCCCTGTGTAAACTTATATTGCTTAACTGCCCGAATGGCTTCTTGATCTAAAATAGGAAATCCTGAAGACTGACTGACAGAAACATCTTTTACCAAGCCCTGTGGCGTTACATAATAATTCAGAATAACTTCACCCTGCCATCCATTACGACGAGCCTGCGTTGGGTAGCTGGGGGGATGATTTCCTGGGGACTGTCTGAGGTCTGTGTAAGACTGCATGGGTCCTTCCTGGGCGGGAGTGGTTGTATTTGAGCCGTTGGAACTCGATGTGGAAGTCGGGCTGAGTGCAGGTTCCTGGGCGGCTTTTTCATCGTTCGGTAATTTTTCTTCTGAAACAGTTTTATCTGGTGAGGTTTCTTGGGCATTCTCTACAGTTGGTTGTACAATCTCTTCCTTTTGATTTGGAGTTTCTTCTGACTTTTCCAAAGTTTTTTCCGGCAGTGGTTGTGGCTTTGCATCCATTGCCGCTGTTGATTGGGATGGCGAAGTTCTTTTAGGTGGAGGGGTTTGGATTTTTTTTGACTGCTCCAATTTTGTGATGGGTTTTGTATCGAGTGCGGGTTGTTTTGCAATGGTGGGTTCATTGGATACGGGGGGTTGCACTGTATCTGAAACCGCAGGTGGTGCGGATGGAATTTCCATTGTTGTGATTTCTGCTGGGGGTTTTTCTTTGGACTTATAGCTAAGCCAAGGAATGAGCGCTAAACCGAAAAGGATGCCGACGTGAATCAGGGCAGAAAGACTGATAAAACTAAAAGGATTTTTTCTTTCCATGGAATAGCCTCTCCTTTACTCCCCACTTAGGGAGTGTGGCGTTCTTAGTTGGATACTAATTTATTGGAAGTCTTTGGGCTTCAAAAAAATATATCCAATATTTTTGATTACAAACTCTATTCCAAAGTGACCTGACAGTACTGAAATTTTCTTTGTGGTTTATTTTGAGTTTGTCATTCAGAGGGTGAAAGTTTTTCTCGATCGATTAAAAGTTCTCATTTTTATGCGAACTAAAAATGGCAGTGGTGACATTTTTGGTTACTTTATAAACATACTTTATAAATCTCTAAGTTAACTTAAGTATAGAGAGATTTATTTGTATTTTATTTGTCTAAAAAAATTAAGTTTAGTTTTAACTTATGAAGCGCCAAAATTGCAAGGGTTATTTAAAGATTTAAGCAAAGTCGTAAGGCCCTAATAGATGACGAAATAGATGACGAATGGACAAAAGGAGATGACGAATTGGCGAAAGGAGAAAGACTGTGATCCTCACGAGGAAACCTCTTTTGAGAAAAGAAGTCCATGATGAAAAAATAAAGTGGAAAAGTTTGGTAGTGTTTTTATTATTATTAAGTGGAGGAAGCACCACTTGCATACAAAACGTTTTAGCAGATGGGGTGAGTTCAGATTCATTTTTATCTGAACCGCAAGAATTAAGAAAAAGCGCTGAGAACCTTGTGTGGGAAAAAATTAGAGAATTAACAGGGAATAGAATGGATTCTCATGGTAGGGCATGTGGTAAAAATTTAGTCAACGTCGACGGCAAAGAACAAACTTTGTTTCTCGAGGGCAACGTTACAATAAGAGATCAAAGCGAATCATGGGTCTTGTGGGAAAAATCTAACCCTTCGACCCATGGTTATGAAAGTAAAGTAAAAACATATCTTGAAACCGTTCTCTCTTCAGGACCAAATAGGATCACCATCTACGCCAAACTTATAGAGATTATTATTGATGGCGGTTTTGTATATATTCACAGTGAAAAAAAATTCGTTCAATGTAAGTTAACTGGGAGATTGTTTGATCATGGCATTAGAATTAAAAAGTGGTTGTTTTTTAAACCAATCATTTCACCAGAAGAAGCTCTTGAGTTAGGAATAGGTGAATTTATAAATATTGAAAGGAGTAATCCCTCCGCCGTATTAGATGTAAATTGTTTATCTATAAATTAAATTTAGAAATTATAAAATAATTTACCTTTAATTAATTTCTCATAATTAAAGGGGTTGATTTTTCTTCAGACCCAAGGAAGTAAGTGTGGATGAAGGATGAATTAATAAAAATATTTTATTTTCGTGATGGCTCTCAAGAGGGATTTTTGAAAAAAATATCAATGATGAATCATTGAAGCTTTATTTAAATTTAATTGAGGGGTTGTGGAAGTTCTTTTATAAAAAAAGTTTATACAATGAGTGCTACGAAAAAATTAATGATTTTAAAACCACTTCATTGACTTTTTCAGAGGTCTTAAAAAACTCAGATCTGAGCTAAGAGCAATTACAAGACAACGTAAGAAAGCGAACTCCCCCTAAAGTGGGGCATCCATTGTTAATTGTATTTTGTTTATATTGTATTTTGTCTATGGTGAGTGGTGACGAGTTAAAATAACTTTACTGTTTGTTTGTTTTTACTTTATATGTTCTGGTTGAAAAAAATAAAAAAAGGAAAATTTTAATGGGGAAAATTCAAAAATTTCAATTGATAGATATAAATTTGAAGGCAACTAGATTTTTTTTCGTTATCGGATTTTTTTTGAATACTGGAGTGATTTTGTGGATGCAAAATGCATTAGGTGAAGCTTTCATATCGGGTAAGTCCAGCTTCCCTACAATGGATAGTTTTTTGTCTTCGTGTGCGAGGCTTGGAAAAAAACGTGTTCTTGATCCTGTTGAAGAAAGAAGAGCAGCTGAACGTCTGTTCTATAATAATCTAGATGGGGCGATGGGGAGTGAGATAATATTCTATGATGAAGAGGGTAGGACTAGTTTGGTTAAAAACCTGCAGTGCTTGACTGTGACTCAGACGAATTGGGAAAGTTGGCAAACTATATCTGCTGTGGGATCTAATGAGATAGAAAACTTTAATGTTTTTTTGCAGGCTCTTCAAGAACTGAATGTTTCTGGAGTTAAACTTGATATTTATATCAAAACAATTCTGGTCAAGTTTTTTGGTGATTTCAGAAAAAAAAATGATTCGGTGGGATTAGTAAAATGCCAAGTTGATGCCAAATTGTATACTTATGCATTCAAAAAAAATGAACCGAAACCTAATGAGTCAGTGTCTGTTTTTGACGTCTTTAGGGCCTTTACTGAAAGAAAATTTTCTAATCTAGATCTACGTACTACTTTTCTAAAAGAGATAACTGATTTTAACGAGAGGTTAAATGATTTTTTAATAAAAAAGCGATTAGTATTGCTACCAAACACTCCTTCTATTTATTTTCATCTTTCATGTAATGAAGAAATAAATTTAAACTAAACTTAATTTTTTTTCAAAATGGTTCCTAGGTTTAGTGACTTTGGAGTAGGCTCCATTGATGTATCAAAGTACACCTATAAACCTTCCTTGTTTTAGTGGCCACATGAAATTGTAAACTAAGGTATACTCCACCGGAGGCTCTTTGTTGGAGAGAGGTCTTTTAAGATAACAATGGTGTTCACAACCGAAGGGGGAAGTTGTGGATAAAGGCAGTCATTACACATTGGAGTTTAGGCAAAGGACTGCCGATCTTGCAAGTCGAATTAGAGTCAATCGAGTGACTGAACAATTGGGTGTGAGTCTAGTTAATTTTCAACGCTCGAAATCCAGGGAGTTGGAAAAGCGAAAACCAAGTTCGAAGATCGAAATTTAGAGGAAGGAAATCGTCGTTTGCAGAAGGAAGGGGATGAGCTGAAAAAAGTGAATATGATTTTAAAAAAGGTGGCGGCTTTTTTCTCTCAGGGCGAGTTGAAACTTTATTTCAACTTGCCGAGTCTCTTCATACCGAAGGTGTTATGGTGAAATCAATTTACGACACAGTTCAGGTGAGTCGCAGTGGATACTATGCATGGAAAAGAAGACCTGAGTCTAAGCGAGAGTTGGCGAAGGCCAGCTTAACCGTACGGATTGTACATCGAAACAGAGGAAGTTTAGCTATTTTTAGTTCTTTTTAATCGTAAAGGGGGTGGATTTTCGTGTGATGATAACAGGCGTACATAGCTTGTGCTCAACGCCCTTTCCATGGCATTAGGGTGCCAAGATATAAACGATGGTGAACTGGTGACGCACTCAGATCGGGGATCGTAGTATGCAGCTGATGAATATCGCCAGAAACTTGCAGTGGCGAGAACTGTGGCCAGCGTGTTGCCAAAGGAAACTGTTGCGATAGTGCTCGTTTGGAAAGTTTTTTTCATATTTTAATAATGAGAACTGGCCTACAGAAAAAATTTTAAAACCCGAGAAGAAGCAAACCAGTCTATTTTTGAATGGATCGAAGTTTGGTGCAATCGATATCGCCGTCAATCAGGTCTTGAGTACATGAGTCTCGAAGAGTACGAAATATAGATCTCTAAGCTTAAGTTTTCGTGGCCACTTTTTCGAGGGAAGATCACTATGTGTCTAGTTAGTAGCATATGCCAAAACCGAAAATTATAAGAAAAATCATAGGAAAAAGGGGGATTTATGACACAATTTATTGAGCTCAAATCGACAAACAATACCGTTGTGGTGATACGTAAAGAAGCGATCTCTGCATTTGAGGTGGTGCCGGCCAGTCAAAGGGTGGAAAGCCATGTTAAAGTTTTTGGTAGGGATTTTACGTTTTTTATTTCCATAGATAAAGAGGAATTCATTCGTTTGTTAAAATCATAACGACGGAGTGGAATGTCTATAGTGGATCCTATTGTCAAGACAATGGGGTCTACTACAGAAACATTTTTTTGCCCATTATTTTTCCGCAGGGATAGTAATAATTAAATTTTCCATTAACTTCGCGTCCATCAGTGAGCATATTCAAGGCTTGTTCGATGGAATGAGAGTTACTTTGTCTTTCATGAGACGTGCAATATCGGCATCAAACTCCAAACATTAAATATTTGTCATCAGCTGCGACTCTAAGAAATGCTATTGCGAGGGCAGGTCCCTTTTCAATCTCAGATCTACCTGAATTTAATTTGTTATGAATCAGTTTTGTTACGGATTTATACACATCAAACGTTAGTGCTAGAGAAAAAGTAGAATTTCCAACCAACATCGATTTGCTTCGAAAACGAACCAAGGCCATGGAAATCTGGCGATTTAAGGAAGTGACATTGAAAGAACTTAAGAGCCTTTTTGTGCTCTTGGTTTTTTTAACTGGTGGAATGGGAATTTGGTTGCAAAACGCGTGGGCTGGTGAATCAGACTACGAAAATGCGAGCAGGGCTGCTGAAGAGCGAGCTGAAAAGGAAAGAAAAGATGCAAGGTTGGAAGAAGAGAATGAAGTGAAAGCGAAGGCCAAAAGTATGTTCGCTGCTAAAATTACTGAATTAACAGCAAATACACTTAAAGCAATAGTAGAAGGGGAAGAGCGGGAAATCGAAGAATTGACTCGCACATCGGACACACGGGAGCAGCAAACTGATTGGCTGAACTGGGAAAAGGCATACCCTGAAGATTTAAATTACAGAAAAGAAGTCAAAAAATTTTTTGTCGATGTTGATGGTTCAAATAGATCAGATTATCTTATTAAAGTACATAAAGTGGACTACACAGGGGCATATTTTGATAGTCAACGGGTAAAAGTACCCGTTGTTTGTCAAGCGAAGGGCGAACTCTTTACTTTTGCAGTGAAACGAACTAGATTTATCAGTTATGGTGTCGGAACTGATATAGTGTCTCCGTCGGAAGCCCTAAAAACTGGAAATGACGGTTTTAAAGGTTTTGAGCCATACACTCCTTCGCTTGAATTTACATTTTCGTGTTTTAAAGTTCAAAAATGAACAATAAATAAATGAGCTAAGTTTATTTTTAAATTGAGTTTTTTTCTGAAGGTTCAGTAGTGTCGGGAGCCTAGAGGGTATCAGTCCATGGCCCTCAAGAACATGCAGCTGTAGGGGGGTATAGCTTTTTGAATAAATTGGATTATGAATCGTTAATAAAACTCCTGCTATCCAAAAAAGTGTGGAAAGATAAACTTTTTGAGCCGGTTTGGAAATAAGAAAAATCATAGGAAAAAGGGGGGTTTATGACACAATTTATTGAGCTCAAATCGACAGACAATACCGTTGTGGTGATACGTAAAGAAGCGATCTCTGCATTTGAGGTGGTGCCGGCCAGTCAAAGGGTAGAAGGTCATGTTAAAGTTTTTGTGGGGGGTTTTAAATTTCTTATTTCCATAGATAAAGAGGAATTCATTCGTTTGTTAAAGTCATAACGAATTTGTTTGTTAAAATCATAACGACGGAGTGGAATGTCTTGTCTATAGTGGACCCCATTGACAAGACAATGGGGTCCACTATAGACATTTTTTGTCCATTGTTTTTCCGCAGAGATAGTAATAATTAAATTTTCCATTAACTTCGCGTCCACCAGTGAGCATTAGCCACGGCGTGGAGTTGCCTAGAATAATTGATGGACATTTTTACGGGATCAATTTTATAAGAATTGAATAAAACCAACATTTTCACCTTAAATTGCAAGAAGCTTAGGCAGAGCTTTTTTTAGAAGGGGGGATGTTGCAATCTATAAGGGAAAACATCCATGGCGTCATTTAATCAAGAAGTTTGGCAACCAATTAAAGAATATCAAGATATTAAATTTGAGCGGACTCATGATGGAATCGCTAAAATCACCATCAATAGACCTGAGGTCAGAAATGCCTTTAGACCTCAGACAGTTTTAGATCTTAAGAGTGCCTTTGAAATTTGCCGAGAAGACTCGCAGATTGGCGTGGTGATTTTAACAGGGCAAGGTGGGGAGGCTTTTTGTTCAGGTGGTGATCAAAAAGTAAGGGGATCGGCAGGATACGTTGGGAGTGATGGTGTGCCCCGACTCAACATTTTGGATGTGCAAAAACAAATTCGCTTTCTACCCAAACCAGTTATTGCAATGGTGGCGGGCTACGCCATCGGCGGAGGTCATGTTCTACATGTGGTCTGCGATTTGACATTGGCTGCCGACAATGCTCGGTTTGGTCAAACCGGTCCGAAAGTGGGGTCATTTGATGGCGGACTTGGTAGCAGTTATTTGGCTCGGATTGTGGGGCAAAAAAAAGCTAGGGAAATCTGGTATTTATGTCGTCAGTACAATGCTCAAGAAGCTTTGGATATGGGTTTGGTAAATGCGGTGTTTCCCCTAGCTGAACTTGAAAAGGAAACTTTAGTATGGTCACGGGAAATTTTACGCCATTCCCCTTTGGCATTGCGATGTTTAAAGGCCGCTTTGAACGCGGACTGTGATGGTCAGATTGGGTTGTTGGATCTGGCTGGTGATGCCACCATGCTCTACTATATGTCTGAGGAAGCTCAAGAGGGAAAGAATGCTTTTGTAGAACGACGGCCTCCTGATTTTTCTAAATTTCCAAGGTTACCTTAAAAGATATGAATTCATGGATTTTAGCGGTTCGTCCTAAAACTTTATCGGCGGCTGTGGTTCCGATCGTTGTGGCTTCGGCTTTGGCCAGTCGGGTTCATTTTGAAGTTTGGATTTTCTTTTTTGCTTTGATGAGTACGTTATTTATTCAAATAGCTACAAACTTATTTAATGATGTTATTGACTTTAACAAGGGTGCTGACACCTCAGAGCGTTTAGGACCCCTAAGGGTTACCCAATCGGGCTTGATAAATAAACAAAAAGTATTTTTAGGAGCGGTACTTTGTTTGTTTGCAGCAGCAGCTTTTGGTTTGCCACTGATTTTTAAGGGGGGAATCCCCATTATCATAATTGGAGTTCTTTCTTTGGTTTTGGGCTATGCTTATACGGGAGGACCTTTTCCGTTAGCCTATGAAGGTTTGGGTGATTTTTTTGTTTTGCTTTTTTTTGGCTTGGTGGCGGTGGGAGGGGTTTATTATTTACATACAGGGGAATTTCACCCGGATGCTTTGGTGGCGGGACTGCAAATTGGTATGCTATCAACAGTATTAATTGCTATTAATAACTTTCGTGACTGGGAGCAGGACATAAAAGTAAATAAAAAAACTTTATCTGTGCGTTGGGGGCCTGTGTTCTCGCGTTGGGAAGTCACAGTTCTTTTTGTGGGAACTTATTTTTTGGGGGGATGGTGGTTATGGAAAGGATTTTGGTTGGCTGCCGTTTTGCCGCTTTTAACTTTTCCTGTGGCATGGAAGGTAATGCTGGGAATTCATCGTCAACTTCCAGGGAAAATTTTTAATCGATATTTAGCTCTTTCTTCCCTGGTTCTTATAGGATTTGGTCTGGCGCTTTCCTTAGGCCTTTTATTTTGAAAATTTATTGGAGCCCTTATACTTTGAGCAGTTCTTGGCATGGAAAATCCCATGAAGGAGCTCTGTTAAAGGTGGAGTTTATGGATGGAAAGGTGGGGCACTCAGATCTTCATCCTTGGCCAGAATTGGGTGATCCGACGCTTAAGGAGTGTTTTCGTAAGGGAGGCGTTTTTTGGAATCGTACACTTTGGTTGGCTCATCAAGATGCCGATTGGAGAGCTCGGGGAGGTACACCTTTTTGCAAGCGTCAGCTTCCTTTAAGTCATTTTCTGTTGCCTAACTTTGATATGAATTCCTCTGACTCCAAAAGAAATGTTCCACGTTGGTTGGCTCAGGCGGTGGAGAAAGGGTATCAAAAAGTAAAAATGAAAATGGGAAGAAATCTTCCAGAAGAAACTCGACTTTTAAAAAAAAGTATTATGGATTTTTCTTCATTGATGTGGCGGTTGGATTTTAATGGAAAGATCTCCTTAACTGAATTTTCTTCATGGTTTGAGATCAATAGTTCCTGGTTAGCATCGCGGTTGGATTTTGTTGAAGACGTGAGATGCGATGGCAAAAAAATAAAATCACACTTTTTACCAAAGATTTTAATGGATCGACTGAAACATTGGTCTCTTAATACAAAAGAAAATCTCAAGGTCTATAAACCAGAAATTGAGGTTATACCAAAGGTGTTGAATTCAGGGGATATTCTTACAAATAATTTAGGACATCCGTTGGGGCACAGTCAGGCTTTGGCCTTAGCAACATTGGCAGGCTGTGAACAGGTTTGTGGATTGCAAGGGTTGGAGTTTTATGATGAAGATATTTGGCCTGGTTTTTTAAAATATTTTGGACCTGTGACTTTAGCTCCCCGTGGATTGGGTTTTGGTGGGGATGAGTATTTAAGGACATTGGTATGGAAGAGGCTCAATTAAGAAAATTTTTAAATTTTAAAATGAACCAAAGTTTTATAGCCCACAGTCCACTCGTAAAGTTGAGTGTTGCAGAAATGAACTTGGTTCAGTTAAAAGATTCTCTTATTTGGTTTTCCACCTCAGGTACGACACAACATCGAAAATGGATTGGTTTGAGTTGTGAGAGCTTGATTCAATCGGCCGAAGCAGTGAACCAGCATCTGCAAGTGAATTCCACCGATCGATGGCTCAATGTTTTACCTCTTCACCACGTGGGTGGAGTTGGAGTTCATGTAAGAGGTTTTATAAGCCAAACAAAAGTTATAGATTTTTCTTGGTGTAAATGGTCTGTGTTTCAGTTTGTGGAACAGCTGAGGGTCCACCAAATCAGTCTGACCGCTCTAGTACCTACCCAAATCTTTGATTTGGTGAATGCACAAATCAAGGCGCCAACGTCTGTAAGGGCCATTATTGTTGGGGGCGGGAGTTTATCGTCTCATTTGTACCGACAAGCGCGGCTTTTAGGATGGCCTTTGTTGCCGTCTTTTGGAATGACAGAATGTTCTTCTCAAGTGGCTACAGCCAACATAAATAGTCTTTCGGAAGTAGATAGTAAAGAATCGAACCTCACTAAATCAACTTCCTCCATGCCCATTTATTTGCCGCCGCTTCAATTATTAAGTCATATGGAAGTTCGGACTCAGGGGGAAAAACAACAGCTATGGATTCGATCGCCCGCTTTATTAACCTGCCTGGCCGTTTACCAAAACGAAAAGTGGGATGTATGTGACCCTAAAGTTAACGGTTGGTATTTAAGTGAAGATTGTGCTCAAGTTGTGCAGTCCCAAGGATGTCATTTTCTTATTCCCCTGGGTCGCATTCAACAGCAAGTAAAAATCATGGGTGAGTTGGTACTTTTACAACCACTTTTAAATTTGGTTCAGCAGTTGGCCATCCCTCTGGGTTGGTTGGATAAAGTGGAACTTATTTTTAGTTCAGATTTGCGAAAAGAGAATAAAATTTCCCTCGTCGTGATCGGGAATAAAAATCATGAGGGTGAACTAGCCGAGGGATTAAAGGCGCAGTTTAATCATCAAGTTCTTCCCTATGAAAGAATTCAAGATATTTTTTTTGTAGAGAACTTCCCTCGAACAGATTTGGGTAAAACCAACCAAAAGCAATTAAGACAGCAACTTGGCCTTGAGGAAGTTTCTTAAATGGTCAGGGATAGGTCTTTTTTTGAGCTTAACCTTATCCACAAAAACATGGGTTGTAACGACTCGTGCACAGAGTTGATTCTCATGGGAATAGATCTCACTCTGGAGGGCCACTGAGGAATCCCCCAGTCGGAGCACTCCTTGCTGGATCACACACTTTTGGCCGGGTCGGAGGGGGTTCATATACTCCGCTTCCACATGGCGAAGCGGTGCTCCCCATTCTGGATGATCAAACCAATCGGTCCAGGGGATTCCTTCGTTAATAAGAATAGTCTCAAGGGCGCGCTCACTCAGTCTGAGGTAATTGGCAAAAAAAACAATTCCAGCTGGATCAGCATCATCAAAGTAAACCATTAATTCAACTTGTGACGGAGCCATATTAATTTCCCCCTTTGTTTTCGTGAAGAATTTGACGTCGATTGATAACTAACTGTTTTATTTTTTCCAATTGTTTTTCCAAATGGAGAAACTCCTGGCAGTTGATGATCTCTGGATGACGTAGTTTCAAGCGTTCCAGCCAGCCTTGACCTACCATAATCGGCGAAGAGAGTTGATGTAAAAATTCCTTCTCATTTTCATCAATTTTTGATTCCATCTTTAGGATGATCCATTAAAAAAGAAAGGGTGTATTCAAATGAATACTCCTATATTGTCTCTTTTTAAATCCTAATTCAAACAACATTCCCATTTTATTAAATTAGTGATAGGGGTTTGTTGAAATTAGGGTCTATTTTGAAGTGAAAAATTTTGTGCTAAATTCATTGGACCAGGGCCTCAGGAGCTGATTTTTTGAAAAACTTAAAAATATTTAGTGAGAAGGACTTCCCTTCCTATCTTCCAAAATTAAATCAACTTTATGATGATCTTTTTTCATCTGGGAAAGGCTTTCGCTCTAAGTTAATTCAAATCGTTGCCGAACCTCTGAGTTTAAATTTGAAGCAAATTCATTTATTAAGTCAAACAATTGAGTTTATTCATAATGCATCCTTGCTTCATGATGATTTAGTGGATCGTTCCTCTCTGCGCAGGGACAAACCCGCGGCTTGGCTTAAATATTCCCCTGAATATGCCGTATTAGCCGGTGATTATTTGTTAGCTCGAGTTATGGTTAATCTATCCAGATACGGAAACCTTTCCCTGATACAATATACCAGTGAGATTATCTCCGACTTATTGGAAGGTGAGTGGATACAGGATTCCCTAGTGGGTGATGTGGAAATTGGTTTGGGTGAATTAGATCAGGTCCATAATTTAAAAACTGCGTCTTTGTTTAAGTGGTGTTTGCGAGCCCCTTTTATTTGTGCGGAGGATTCCAGGCAACAGGTTCATCAAACCCTGGAAGAGTTGGGTGGAATTTTAGGGATTTTGTTTCAAAGGAGCGATGATCTCCTTGATTTTGACGTGAGGAATACAGAAAAAAAAGCAGTTTTAGGAGATCTGAAATCGGGTTACTTAAATTCATTTGGGGTCTTTTTAACTCAACATTTAGTCGATAAAGAACGTCAAAAAATAAAGGACTGCAAAACCATTGAACAGGTTTGGGACTTTTTGGGTCGTGAGCGTTTTAATCAAGCGGTGGAATCCTTTGACGAAATGAATCGGAAAATTATTGAACTTTATTTTCACTATGCCAATTCCTTGAATGAACTTTTGGTTGGGGACCAAAAAAAATTAATTAAAGATCTTTGTCAACTGCCAAAACCACTGTATTGGAGAAGCGTTTAGAAGTTTATTTTCAGATCTTAAATAGTTTATCTAAGGTGTGGAAGTTTGCTTTTGCATTAAAAAATGGAATTAGAAAATTATAAAAAAAAAATAGCCCCTCAATTGCTCACTCTGCCGCGTAAGGACCCACTTTGTGATCGTTACCTAAGAGGTCTGGGTCCTTCTGGATTTTCGATTCGGACTGTGGACTCTTTGAATATACAAACGGATCAAGAACGCATTACCTTTGCACTTTATCCTGAAGGGGAAATAGCCAAACCACCTCTGCTCTCCAGATTGGCTCAAGCTTTTCGCTTGGGCTTTTTGCCTATGACGTGTGGTCCATTTTTGTTGTCCCTGGTTGCTCTTAAGTTTTGGGGATATAATTTTGCATTTTGGCCTACGGCACTGATTTTTGCGGCTCTGGTTGGACTGCATATGGCCTCCTTTGGACTCAATGATTACTTTGATCATATGCAGGGGCTCGATCGAATTCAGTTCCGCAAAGGAAGTCAGGTTATTCAAAAGGGTTGGTTAAAGGCAACTCAAGTATTGCTTCTGTCTTATGTAGGAATTTTTCTGAGTTTATTGTGTGGAGTGTATTTAGCTTTTTTTAGGCCCATGATTTTAATTCCATTATTTTTATTTATTCTAGTAGTTGTTATTGGATTTAGTTGGCGAGGGAAAAATTTAAGATATTTAGGATTGGGTGATTTGGTGATTGGCCTTTGTATGGGACCATTGCAGAGTTGGGTTGTCGCTCTTATTTTATCGCCTCATCTTATGCGCCATTTTTTCTTACTTGGGCTTCCTTTGGGTTTAATGGTTAGTATTGTTTTTCAATTGCGGCAACTCGAGTCCTTATTTGCGGAGAGGAATCTAAAAACAGGATCTTTAGTCAGTCGCCTCGGTTTTGATCGGGCTAAGTTCTATATTGGAGTGGAGTTGTACTCACTGCCGGTGGTGTGGGGTTTGGTTCTACTCATGTTTGGTGCCAATAAATTATCGCTCGTTGGTTCTATTTTATTTTTAGTCATGATGCAATTGCCACTGCAACTTACTTTAAAAAAAAGTCGTTCCCCACTTTCTTCGTGTTTGATTGGGATTGGAAAAAAGGCGATCTTATATGAGGGGATTCTCTTTCTTAATATGGTGATAAATATTTATTATTTGTTTTAAAATTTGGGTTTTATTTTAAATTTGACGGAAATAATTTAAAGTCAGCGGTATGGTAATGGACAAGATGGTCTTTTTTAATGAAAGTTTGTTGCCAATTCCAATTTACTTGGAGGAATTGATAGAACGGTTTGATATCCCGATCCAAAACCGTCCAAGCCCCGCTTGGGAACTGTGTTGGACGGGTCAAAAATTACAGTTTCATAATAGAGAACTAAAGTTGCACCCGTTATATGGTGATTTTTTACTTCCTTGGAAAAGAGCGCCCCTAGGAAAGAATGATTTATTTGCTAAAGCCATGGGATATCGTAAAGGGATTCGAAAAGTGATTGATGCCACGGCTGGCTTGGGTCAAGACACAGCCCGACTGTTACGTTTGGGATGTTCCGTTGAAGCTATTGAAAAAAATAAAATTCTTTATTGTTTGCTCTTTGAGGCTCAAGAAAGAGCAAAACAAAATATTCTATGGAAAGAAAAAGTTTCCCCTAGGCTTCATTTAATTTATGGAGATGCGATTTCTCTTTTACCACAGATTAAACCAGACCGGAATCAAGCTATTTTTTTGGATCCCATGTTCCCCGAAAAAAATAAATCGGCTCTTTCAGGTGGAGAAATGCAATTGTTGAAGAAATGGCAAGTTCAGTGTGAAAAAGAGGAGGACTTAATTGCGGCTCCGAAATTGTTGTTAGACTCAGCTTTTTTAGGAGGGCATAAAAGAATTATTTTAAAACGACCTCTTCACACGGTATCGGATAATCTCACAGAGATTTCCCCACATATTGTGTATAGGGGAAAATCTGTACGCTACGATGTTTGGTTGGAAAAATAAATATTTTTTTCTTGAGCAACTTCTACCAGATTTAGTGCTCAGAATATTTTGCTTCAGGTGAGGGAATAAGATGACTTTGTTCCCCTTTAATGCGGTAAGAGAGTTGGTTAAAAATTTCAATAAGTTCTGTTGAGGTGTTTGTCGGATCAACAAAGGAAAAATATCTTTTCAAATCATAGTAAGCAGCCTTTTCATTACCAAGCCTTAGGCAAAGTTGAGCTCTCTTACTCAGAACGTAGGAGTTTTGCGGGTCTACCTTAAGTAATATGTTGTAGATTGATAATAGTTTAAAATGGAGTTGGGGTTGGTTTTCGTACACTTTCATTAAAGCTTCAACGTAGACAATAAATGATTTTCGGATGGGAGCGATATGAAAGCTATCGAACTTCTTGTGACCTAAACTAGATTTACTTATTCTTTCCAAAAGCTCTTCTTCATTCAGTGTTTTTCCTTTTGTAGTTAAATCTGAGTAACTTACTTTCTCATTTGAAATCCACTTTAAAAGATGCTGGTTTTTAAGTTGAACCCGATGAATATTAAGATTCAAACATGAAGCTAAATGTTGATAAAGCAGTGAAATAAGAATGGGGTGACCTGATTTAGCTTCAAATACAGGACAAATGAGGAGACTTTGTTCGGGCCACTCCTCATTGTAGCTTTCTTGAATCTGAAAGTTTTTTGTATGGAAAAAAGTTTCCTTGAGTAAATGGAATCGATCTTGTTCTGTTAAGGTTTCACACTGAGATTGAAGATCATAAATCATAAAACGGATGGATTTGGTAACCCAATTTGAAGACCACTCCGGTCTTAACCAAATATTTAGGTCGATGAGGAGTTGTAATAAGTTAGTTGTGTCACCAGCTAACATTTCCAAATCTACGGAGAGCTTTTCCCATGTCAGAGTATTTTCAAATTGTATCATTAATAAATGAAGTAAATGAACCCTAAAAAACATTCAATCAACAATTCAAATTATATGAATAGAAAGGCCACCTTGACATATATAGTCGTAACAAGGAGGATTGAGATCATGCCTAAAATATTAGAAAATGAAATCATTGATGAGCTAAAAAAAAGAAATCTGGTCCTTGAATCTGAGTTGAAAGAGCGGGAACAGGATTTGGTGAAGTATCGTGCTGAACTTTCCCAAGCCAATACAAGATTGGACCAACTTATAAAACAATTAAAGAGTGAACTGAAAGTAGTACATGCGATTCAGAAGTCGTTAGTTCCTACAGAATTACCACAAATTTCTGGCTTTGAATTTAGTAGTAAGTTTATTCCAAGTGACGTCATGGGCGGAGATTACTTTGACATTTTTAACCATCAGGATCGTTTGCGTTTTGGACTTATTTTGGCCTCCAGTTCAGGTCATTCCATGGCTGCATTATTTTTATCTGTCTTGTTAAAACTAACCTCGCAAATGGAGTCACGAAAAGGGTCTGATCCTCATCTTGTGGTGCAACTTATATCTCAAGAGTTGGAAACTCAAATTGAGGCCAATGCTCAAGCAGACCTTTTTTATGGTTTCATGGATCGCCGAAACTTCGAGTTAAGTTACTGCAAACAGGGTCAAGTCGTAGCTCTTCACCATATGGCTTCCACTGGAGAAGTTATTGTATTGCCCTCTTCAGGCCAGGCTTTAGAACAAGGTTTTGTCCCTCCTGCAAAAGCCGAAGTGGTAATGTTAAACCCTAAGGATAAGATTATCTTATGCAGTCGGGGAATCTTAGAAAGTAAAAATTCCGATGGAGAAAGTTTTGGTTTGGGGAGACTGTGCCAGGTACTGATAGAAACCTCCAAATGCCAAGTTCATGAAATCAGAAATGATATACTTTTTCGCTTAAATAAATTCACACAATTCACACAAAATCAAAACTATCATCGGGATGTGACTCTCCTAATTATGGAAGTTAATGATCGAGTTATTAAGTTGGCCAAAAATGAGACTCATTTTGAAAAAGATGTATCCAAGTGAGACAGTTAGTTAGGGGTTTTTTAATTTTTAAAAATTAGATCATTTTTTTGACAAAGGAAGGTTTATTTTTAGTTAGATTTTGCCGAAGAAATGTCTATGCAAAAACTATTAATACATTGTAACGGAAGTATTGAGATAGGTGAGAAAATAAAACATAGTATGGAAACGCAGCTGCCCTATGAGGTCAGGATTTCTTTCGATCAGAACAGAACTCGAGAATTATTGAGTCAGCAAAAAACAAATCTATTGTTGTATGAAACCGATCTTTTGTCATCAAAAGATTTAAATTTGGTAAGGGACATTCGCGAAGATGGCTTTGATCGCTCTTTGTTGCTTCTCTCAGCTCCATTGGAAGATCAAAAAAAACTTATTAATGATAATTTGAATGTTCATTATCTGGAAAAACCCTATGATTGGAAAACACTAAGTGGGTTGACTCAAAAACTTATTCAAAAGAAAAGTATTCCCCAGCAAATCCATCGTCGTTTTACGACTCGACAGTCGGCTCAAATTGAGACTTTTACGACGGGAGAGGCAATTGAAGTGGAGATGTTTAATCTTTCCATGAGTGGGGCCTATTGCGAGTTCAATCATAATTGTAAATTCGATGTGGGAGAAATGGTCCGGCTTAGGGTGGATTTGGATCAAATTAATAAAACTCATAATATTACTGCTCGAGTGGTTTGGTTTCGAAGGAAAAATGAAGCCAACAGTAATGGGGCGGGGATGAGATTTATTAAAACTAATGATTTTTATCGTGAATTAAAAGAAATTCTATAAGTTATTTCGTAAGGGTCTTTTGTTATGAAGAGCTCTTTCCTTTAAACTCACCACTCCATCACGAGTGAGTGGGGTGCCACCTGGAGAATCTCTTGCCTGGAAATGGAAATTTGCTGTTCTTTGTTTTCGCTATTGTACATTTTTAAAGACTGCAGGATCCACTTTCTAGGCCATTGCTCGTTGATATCTTGAAATTCAATAGAGATAGGTTCACTTCCTTCAAATGAAAAATGTTTTGTAGAAGTTGGGCTAAATAAAATTATTTTTGTTGGAACCCAAATGGGTTGAATCATTAAAATATTTTCTTCAGAAATTCGACAATCACTTTCCACAGTCATCATGGGGGACCCGCCTGCTGAGGCTTCGCCTTGCGCCATGAATTTTAACTGCACTTTATTGTAGACTGAGCAGGCGAGGATTTTTCTGTTTTCGTTACCTTCGATAACAAATTGACCTAATTGGATTCCAATATTTTCTGAATGTTGGACGATGACCGCTTCACCAATGACTCTCTCTTGAATCTTTTTGGAGAGAGCTATTCCCTCTAATTGGGAGACATCATAGGTTTTTTTTATGGCTGCAGGGGATCGGCCATTACCCAGCTCCACAAACACCAGGCCAAAGGGACGATTGTGGATTGTATAAATTCCAACTGCTAGAAAGGATAGAAAAACCACTAAAGCCAAGCGGGTCATTTTTTTTTGATTCATTTTAATAGACCTCTTTTGAATGACAGACGAACGAAGGGCAGGTGATTTGGTGAATTTTTGCTTCCCGGGCAATGGCCAGGAAACCTAGTTTCGCGGCCCAACCATAAACATTTTCCATGGGATGACCTGCCACATTGACTTTTAAATCAGAGACGCACAATCGTCGAAAGACCGCTCCTGGGCTATTCAAATTTTCTCTGGGACTTTTATCACCATGAGTTCTTAAAAAACCACCCGCCAATTGGCAACCAATCATGTAAATAGTGGGTTCTGCAGTGGCGCCTTCGGATTTTAGCAAGGAAGGGATTCCCTCTTGTATAATGACTTGTTCAATGTCTCGACCGCCTTTTGCGGCTTTCATTTTTTTTCTAGATTTGTAAGACCAACTTCGGATCTCATCCCCCGTTTCTGCCTGAATTACACCTAGGCCATAGGTTCCAGAATTGTTCTTTATAAATACAAAAGGTTTTGTATCGATTTTTCTTTGTTTATACTTTTTTTCTAAGTTGGCGAGTACATCATCTACCTGATCCGCCAACTCCAACCGACATTTTTCATCATTGATATCGAAACTTTTAAAAACCTGTGTCTCCACTGTAAGCCATAAAGGGTCCACCCCTATGAGGTGACAAAACTGATCTGCCAGCTGATTGTACTCTTTAAAAAACTCATCTTTTTTTCTTTGATGCCAACCCAGACTGTGAGGAGGGTTGATCGGTGTACTCAGATCATGGACCCAATCACGATAGGCGTCTGAAAAATCATTGTTGCTAATTACAAGATCAGCGACTTTGCCGTTGGCAATAACTTGGTCCCCTTTGCGTTCGGATCCATAAACGGTGAGCATTGTCCCTGAAGCACATTGTACCACAATGGGTTGACTTAAATTTCGAGGCATCGCCACAACCACATTCAACTCGGCTTCCTGAAGGAGGTTAAATAGTGTTCTCACATTGTCCCAGTAGTAGGGGTTTTGGGTGTGTTCTTCGGTTAAAAGGATAATATCTTTGTAGTGGGGGTAATGACGTTGGAAGTAACTCTTAACTGTACCAACGGCATTTTCCAAATCGGTTGAACAGATGTTATTCACTCCTGCAGGAAAGATATTGGCATCAACAGGTGCAACTTTGAAACCCGAGTCTCGAATATCAAAACTGGAATAAAATGGAAAAAAAAGTCCTTGCCGTTCCTTGCGAAACCATGAATCAACTTTGTCCAAATGAGCCACAATTTGGCGATGTATTTCGTCTTGAATCATTGGTTCTCCATTTTAAGTTTAAATGCGAGTAAGTTTGCGGCTCCTATAACAGCCAAAGGAATAAATATGACGGTAAAACCAGGAATTAGAGAAGTCAATGTTAGGAAGACAGAGGTCCCAGTTAACTCCATGCGAAGTTGTCTCCACAGATGTAAACGTTGCTGAATATTGTAGCCCAAGGCCTCAAATGAGTAATCAAAAATATCTGCAGATAAGAGTAACAAGAACAAAAAACTGATGATTAAATTAATGCCTGGAAGAAGAGAAAAAATAAGAAGTATTAAAGCGCAAAAACTGAAAATAATTAGTTTTAAAAGAGAAACCCATAGCATTTTAATTATAAAATAAATTCGACTTGAGAGTCGCTTGGAAAACGGAAGAGTGGTTTTCTGTAATTGAAGAGTTCGCTCCGCTAAAATTCCTAAAAATGGCGATGACACGAGAGAGGAAAAAGCGAGAATTAAATAAAACCAAACCATAAAAAAAAGCAGCCCCACAATGAGATTGAGTGGTACTTGTATCCAGGGTGTAAGAGATTCAGGAATCCACGAGTTAAAAAGTTGTAAAAAATGATGAGTCCAACCGGGGACTTTTTTAAATCCCCAGATCCAACCGAGAATCAGACTTAAAGCCGAAATAATCCAAGGAATTAAAATCCATTTCCAAAGTGACGGGTTCTTTTTTAAGAAAAGATATCCAGTAAGTGAGAGTTTCAATCCCCCCACAAAGTCATTTTTTTTTGTCCCATTCATAATATGACACCATTTTTATTTTAAATTATTTTGGATTTTGTATTGGTGCTATTTTTTTTCTCTGAGCTTTTTTTTCCAAAATAGATTCTTTTTGAGCCACAACTTTACCACTTTGTTTAATGGATTGACGATTTTTTTCTTGAGGAGTCAAGTCTATTAGGGGTTGTTGTGAGGATAAGGCGAGGGTTATTTTATTTTCTTCTTCCTCCAGGTTTTCAAATAAACTCTTTATTAAATGGGATTCATTACGGTTGGGAATTCTTTGCATTCTTAATTGTCGAACCGTTTGCAAAGCTGATTTTAGCGTATCCAATCTATAGGATTGCGAATCCACTTTTTCTGATAAAACACTCCATAACTGATGATAGTTATGGAGAATTTCTTGACTTGCTTTTGGGGACCATTGACGATTGTTTAACTCCACAGCTTGTAATAAATATAGTTGTAAATATCTAATGTTTTCTAATTGAACTGTAGGATTTTTTTTGAATTCATTAAGCGGGATATTGCTTTTGCCCATGAAATACAAGGTGCGCGCTAAGGTGTCGGATAAAACTTTAGACTCTTTATATTTATTTTGTAAAAATTTAACCCCATTTAAGGCTTGCAAAAAATATTTTTTGGCTTCTGTGGGGTTGCCTACTTTGACATAGGCAGAAGCAAGACGGGAAGGTAAATCCGTTTTCTGCATATCTTCCTGGAGTAGGGTGGATTTTTTGCTTACATCTAAAAGAGCTGCTAACGCTTTTTGATCTTGTCCTAAACATTCATAGGTGTAACTCAAACGGAGTAAAGAGTACGCGGTCAGGCGTTCAAATTTAGCCAGCGCACCGTTTACAATCTGGCGATAGACCTCAGTTGCTTTATTGCAATCTTTCAGTCCTTCATAGGAGCTGGCTAAATTAAATAAAATAACAAAATCCAATTCTGTTGCGGGGCTTTGCACAAGAATTTTGCTGAAGATGTCTTTTGCTCGGTTGTAGTTTTCCTCTTCCAGCGCTTTAAGTCCGAGGTCCAATTTTTTGTTTAAAATGTCATTTTTGTATTGAAGATTCGTATTCTCTGTCATTTCAGGGGCATTTTTACACCCAAGAACTATGAAAAAATAAATAAGCCCTATTGTGATTAGAGTTTTGGAACGCGAGAAATTTTTTTTTCTGTGCATAAAATGACCTTCATTAAGCTTCTGCATTTTTTGCTTTTTTTATTTTGTTAATGTGACATTTTATCTGATCATTAGATGGTCTTAAAGTATATCTCTGAACCATTTCCTAGACGCAGCATCCCCGAACAAGGTTTAAAATGTAACGGTCTTAATTAAGATCTAAGTTACTGGAGATTTTTTCAATTCCTGAGAGACCATCTAAAGGCTCTGTTTCTTCCGGGATGGAAAAAATTGGAACCTGAAGATTCCATTTTAATATCTGATTTTGAAAAAGGGTTTCACTTTCTCTGTGATAATTTACTAAATCCAGAAAGGGGGGGCGTAAATTTTGAGCGGAGTTTTGAACTGTTTTGGACCAAAGAGGCGTGCTTCGATTTACTATGATTCCTTCAATTCTATGTCCAGACTTTTCCAAACTTTGAAGTAACTCTTTGGCATCGAATAACTTAATTTGGTCCAGAGCCGTTATTAAGATAAAGGAGGTTTGGGGGGAAGAGAGAAGGCCATGAACTTGCAGGCTATGTTGAACTACGGTTTCTTGGAGTCCTCCGAGGGAAACAAAAAAATCTTTTAATTCTGTAAGAAAGTGACTGCCGGTGACCTTTTCCAAAAGAGGAAACAATTTCTCTGACCCTTGCATAATTTTTTTTTGCCAAAAACCGAGGGAGTGAGATTTGGAAAACCACTGGGGGAGCGGGCTTTGCAAAAGTCGAAAGATTTTTTCTGGAGCGTTTAAAAAGTCAATGGCGTGTTGAGTCGGTGGGGTGTCTAAAATAATTAAATCATATTTGTTAAGAGTCACGGAATTTAACAGCCTTTCCATTGCGGTAAACTCCTGGGTTCCACTGAGGTGGGTCATGAGCTGTTGAAAAAGTCGATTGTTTATGAGTTTTTTTGCACTTTCTGGGTTGGAGGAAAACTTTTCTATAAATTGCGTAAAAATAAGTTTGGAATCAACCAGGGCTGCAGAAAGCGATCCTGATTTGTAATGGGCGACGACAACATCTTCACCATTTTTTTGAATACCCAAAGCATCGGCTAGTCTTTGGGCTGGGTCTACGGTGAGTACCAAAACGCGCTTGCCACCTTTTGCAGCTGCCATACCCAGGGCTGCCGAAACGGTGGTTTTTCCCACACCGCCGGTTCCAATACAAACTACAATATTTTTATTTTCCCAAGGCCTCATGAGGTGAAATCCTTTGGATTTGAAGTGAGAGTACTACTGATTTGGTCTATCAATTCAATTCCGTTGTGGGTCAAATAATAAGGGATGCAAATGGAGGGACCCTTCCAACTTTTAAGGAGAGCTTTGGCGTTGTTCCAATGGCGATGCTGTTGTTTTACGAAGTTGGTGAAGTCTACAAACGCGTTTCCAGAGAGATTTCTAAGTTCGCGCTCAAGGGGCTCCGCTGAATCCGGACTTATTGGGAGCACTTTATTTACAATAAGGGTTCCTTTTTGCTTAAAATTCTCCCATAGGAAGGTTTTGAGTTCTTGGGCTTCATTTAAAGCCAATTCTTCGGGCAAAGATACAATGTAATATTGAACTTGTAGGGATTGTTTTAAAACAGTGATCATATTTTGGCATTGTTCCGCCATTGGCCCAAAATGAACCGCTTGAATCATACCCAGGGGGGATAAAAGTAAGGCTTTAAAGTGACCTGTGGCGAAGGCATCCACAACAATGCAGTCATAAGGCATATCGGGGCCGACACCTCTTAGCCCACTGGTTATTTTTCCTAAAAGTGCCAACTCATTTAATGCAGGTGCCACTGACAAAAGGGTTTCCATAATTTGGCTTGAAAAAAATAAATGGACCATCTTTTCCATTTTTAAGATATGAGAAAAGTATTCTTTAAGGCATGAAATATAATCCCAACGGCAAGACCAAAGTTCGCCAGTGAGATCAGAGGGTGTTTTGAAATTAAAAACTCCAGAAATCCTTTTCGGAGCGTAAGACCCTGATTGTGGAAATAAATATTGGTGGAAGCTACGTTCACCCAACTCCACGAGAAGCACCTTTTTTCCATTTTGAGCCTTGCTTTTTGCTAGGGAGGCTGCAAGGGCAGTTTTCCCCACCCCCCCTTTTCCAGTTATAAATAAAATTTCCTGATTTTCCCTTTTCACTCCAACACTTTCCTTTTTAGTGATCTCTTTAAATTAAATTCTGCTTGCCTTTATAACTCGTCCTGCCTATATCCGGGGTTTGTTTGAGAGAGGAACGTGTGGAGGGTCAAACAGTCAAGGATATTTCTTAGCACCCATTCGAAGGATTTTTACCCGAGATTTGTTAAGAACATAATTTTCCATGTAAATGCAATAAAGGAGTTCGGTTTGAAGATTGAAGTTGAAAACTATACTGGTTTAAAGCACCGTCTGAATATTAGTGTTCCTGCGGATCAAGTTCAAAAAACTATCGATAATGTGACAAAAAAATGGAAGAACTTGGTCACCATCAAGGGCTTTCGTAAAGGTAAAGCACCTCTACAAATAGTGAGTTCACAATATGCCCATGAAATTCGGAGTGAATCCATTCGATCCCTTGTGAATTCGTCTATGGATGAGGCTATGGATCGTCATCAGTTGGTTCCCACAGATTCACCTGAAGTCAATTTACAGCAGTTTGACGGGAGTTCAGATTTTAACTTCACCGCTGAGTTTGAAACTTTCCCAAAAATTGATTCTGTTTCTTATGAGGGACTTGAAGTTGATTTTGAGCCAAAACCAGAGGTTACAGAAAAAGATGTGGATGAGTTTGTTCAGCGTTTTCAAGAGATATTTACTGAGTACAAACCCATCAGTGAAGAGCGTCCAGCTCAACTTCAGGATGTAGTGCAGATAGAAAGCTCCTCTTACCTCGTGGGAGAAAGTGAATCCCCTCAATTTAGTCAACCCCAGATGGATAGGGTGGTATTGGGCAAGGGTGAATTTTTACCTGGGTTCGAGGACGCGATTGTGGGTATGAAAGTAAATGATTCTAAAGAGTTTACCCTTGCATTTCCTGAAGATCAACCCCAGGAGAGTTTACGAGGTAAAAGTGTATGTTTTAAAGTAGTTCTTAAGGCCATATTATTGCAGGTTTTACCAGAAATGAATGATGAGTTTGCCACTAAATTTCTTGGCTCACAAAATATGGAAGTATTTCGGTCGAACGTGAAAGATCGTTTGATTCGAGAGAGGAAAGAGGCTGATGTGGAGAATTTCCATGTGAGCGTACTTAAAGCGTTGACTGAAAAAAATTCCATTTTGATTCCAACTACTTTGGTACAATTTCAAAAAGAGTCCATCATAAATAGTATGTTTAAGAAATGGATAGCTAATGGACGGTTTGAAGAGCAACACATGAGCCCAGAAGACAAAGTAAAAGCAAAAAAGAATATATATGAGAAGTATAAAGAGGATGTGGATAATTCGGCACAGTTTTATATTCACTCTCAATTATTAGTGAATCACTTGGTAAATAAATTGAACGTAGATGTGTCTGATGATGAACTGTTGCAAAATATATCCGCAAAATTCTCTGATAAGGGATTGGATCCTAGTGTTGTCACACAATACTTTCAAAAACATGCCAAAAAGAAAGAAGATGCGAGAAGAGCTTTTTTGGAAGAAAAAGTTTTTGCATTCATTTTAGAAAAAGTCGTTGTAAAAGCGAAGGCCTCTTCTTCAGAGGCATGAGTGCCCGTTAAAATATTTTTCACAGGCCATTTGAGGATTGAAGCAATCATTCATGTCGAAGGAATTGATTGTTTTTAAGGGGCAAGTTTGACCCTTCTCTGATGTGTTATCAACAAAAACGCCAAATTGATCTTCGTATTGTAAGCGATCTTTTTTAAAAAAAGAAATATGGATTTTGTTGTTTCCTGGAGTGAGTAAGGCACGTTGTAGCAGTGAATTGATCCAAAGATTCACTCGACTTTTGCTTTTCATGGTTTCAGCGTTGTAGTCGTAGCTCTTTTTTGGGGCGTCAGGATTGCTGATGTTTTCTATAAAAACGGTGTCTGCATCAATAATTCGGTCGTAGTTAAAGTGACCCAATTCAAATGGTTTTAATAATGAATCTGAGCATTGTGTTAGAACCATTTTGGTGGGATCTGCAGGGTTAGAACGTTGATATGACCGCTGATGGCAGGTTATTTGAAGCCTCCCGTAGACTGGTAGGACTTGGAATTGGGTGACACCATCAAATGAGGGTGAATTAGCTTGTTCGGCTTGAGTTGAATGTAGATACAGTACGAATGTCCAGGTTGAAAATACAAATAAAGCTCTCATAAAATCTTTACCTCCCCTTTATAAAAAATTTTTGTCAAAATAGCAGAATCTAATTTTGAAATAAAGATCAGATATTTTTTATAATTGAGAAAACTTTATAAAATTGTTTTTCTAAAACTTAAAGAGGGGTTCATCATGAGTAGCAAAAATAGAAAGTTAAAAAATTTGTTAGTGGACTCAAATTTTCAAATTAAATATGCCTTTTATTTTGCTTCCAGTGGTGTCGCGGTCATGGGCCTTATGTTTATGTTCATCACCAAACGCATTAATACTTTGTTAATGCACATGGTTTCTTTTTCAGGGCAAGATCTTGCAACAGAGGCGGCTATCACTAGTTTGTTATATGACATATCTTTATACACGCTCATTGCTTTTGTTATCAATACGGTTTTTTCATTTTGTTTTGCTTTATATATGACCCACCGAGTGGCAGGTCCAGCCCGAGTTATTGAAAGTTATATCGGTGATATAAAAAACGGCAACTATGAGAGCCAACGAACACTTAGAAAAAGTGATGACCTGCAGTCTGTGATGGCGGCTTTGCGTGATTTATGTGCTCATATAAAAGCTAACACAAGTTCTAAGCAAAAATAAAATTTGGTCTATTTTTGCTTAGAAGCCCGTGGCTCTTTGGTTTTGTTTGTAGGGTTGGTAAGGTTTGCAGGGTTGGTAGGGTTCGCGAGGGTTTCTTTTTGTTGGGGTTCAATGGGTTTTAAGCCATTTAAGGTATTCCAAGCCTTAAGATAGTTGTACGCTTGAGCTACTTGAAAGTCCTCATGGAAAAGCTTTTCTTTGGCGGTATAAGCTTTTTTGGTCTCAGTTTCGTCACCATCGCCATTCCACCAGATTTGCATTTTTTCTTTCCCGTTGTTTTCTGTAACCTTACCTTTTTTCTTCACAGTTTCTTCTTCAGCTTCACCGAGGAGGTGTCCTTGAATGTCTTGTTCTCGACGAACTCGCTTTTTTTCTTGGGCCTGTTCTAAAACTTCTGTATTCAAATCATCGATGAGAATATCAGGTGAAATTCCTTCGGCCTGGATCGATCGACCACTGGGTGTGTAATACCGTGCCACGGTTAGCTTAAGACCTGAGCCGTCGCCCAGTTTTATAACTTGCTGTACAGAGCCCTTACCAAAACTCCTCTGCCCCATAAGTAAGGCTCTTTTGTTGTCTTTTAAAGCTCCGGCGAGGATTTCGCTGGCACTGGCAGAATACTCATCAATAAGTACTATCATTGGGAAAAAGGGCAAGGTGTCACTTTTTTTGGCATAGAGAACTTCTTTTTCTTTTTTACTCCGCCCCATGGTGCTGACGATAATTCCTTCATTCAAAAAGAGATCACTGATTTTAACGGCTTGATCTAAGAGTCCACCGGGATTGCGCCTAAGATCTAGAACAAGACCGGTCATTTTTTTATATTTTTCATTATGGACTTTAATGGCTTTTTCTAAATCATTATAAGAGTTTTCGATAAAACTGGTGAGTTTGACATAGGCAAACCCATCCTCTAGGTCGGTGTATTTGGCTGATTTGAGTTTTATTTTGGCTCTGGTGATAGAAAATATTTTTGGTTTATCAAATCCCTCTCGATATATTCCCAAGTTTGTGGTCGAATTCATCTTTCCTTTCATTTTTTGAGCGGCTTCAGCCAAACTCATACCTTTTGTGGATTCTCCATTGATTTCGATCAATTTATCGCCAGCCTTTATTCCTGCTTTCCATGCTGGAGTGTCCTCGATAGGTGAAATGATGGTAAGAACTCCTTTTTGAATGGTGATTTCAATTCCAAGACCACCAAATTCACCACTAGTTTCGGATTCGAACTCTTTAAATATATCCGGAGGCAAAAAACTGGTGTGAGGATCTAAAACTTGCAAGAGACCTTTGATTCCACCATAAATCAGCTTTTTAAGATCCACCTCTTCCACGTAATACTGTTGAACAAGATTAAGGACTTTAGCAAAAAGTTGTAAATCCCCGTATCTTTCTTTAACTTCTGCATGAAGAGCTTTCCATTGGGAAGCTAACAAAGCAAAGAGGAATAGGCTGGTAAAAATGATTTTTTTACTGTGCCTTTTTAGATTGGAAAAAAAATCTTTTTTCATCGATTGCTCCTCTAAATTTTGTTGGTCTTATTCCATTGATTATTTCGAAGCCAAGGTTCTGGGTCAACTGCATCAGAAAAATGACGAATTTCAAAATAGAGTCCTGTGCCAAAGAGAGGGGATTTTCCACCGGCTGTTCCCACGATTTTTCCCGCGGCAATGGATTCATTGGCTTTAACAAATGCCGAAGTTAAATGGCCGTAGATGGTATAATAATGATCACCATGATCCAAGATCAAAGTGTCACCATAACCCGGGATTTTTCCCACAAAGGCGACCCGACCTTGGAAGGGGTTTTGAACGGGGGCATTTTTGACTGTTTGGTAAAAGAGACCTTTGTGAGCCAAGCGAAAATGATCTTTGGGGTCTTGAATGAATCCAAAATGTTTAGCAACATTACCTTCAACGGGGGGTTCGAGTGAACCCCGTTGTTCAAAAAAAGCCGTGGAGAATTCTCCATTTTTATGATCAGGGACGATTTGGTTTTTTTGCTTTTTTCTAATTTCTAAAAGTTGTTGCAAGTGTTTTTCTTTTGCGTCCGCATTTTTAGAAAATAAAATTTGTTTTTTCTTTTGTTCATTTATGATTTCAGTTTCTTTGGACTTTAAACCTTTTTGTAGTTGGGTCAGTCTTCGGACCTGTTGAGTGAGTTTATTTTTTTTGCTGAGGTAAGTGTGAAAAGTTTTTTCATAATCTTTAAATAAGAGATAATCTCGTTCCGTAAGTATTTTAAGAAATTTAAAATTTTTATCCAGTTGGGTCGGACTTTGAGACGAAAAAAGAGTTCTTAAAACACTAGGTCCGCTAAATAAATAAAGCCCTCTTAAGCGTTTGCGTAAAATTTGTTTTTGTGATCCCAGTTGTCGTTCCAGTCGAACCACTTGCTGTGCGATGAGTGAGGCATCTGCTTGGGAAGCAAATAAACGGTTGGTCATACGATCTCTGTGGCGGGAGAGACCTTTCATTTTTTGATTGATTAAATAAAGCGAACTTAAAATTTCCCGCTGCGTACTTTCAGTTTTTAAAAGGTCTTCTTTGACTTGCTGAAATTGTTGAGCTGTTTTTTGATAAAGGTCATCATTGGCTTTGCTGTTTTCACTGCCCCAGCATGAAACAATCATAAGGACTAAAAAATATTTCATGAAGGGTCCATTTGCTTTTTTGTTGTCACGAGTGGGCCTCAGATGCGGACCAGCCATGATTGAATTTTCGAATGCATAAAAAGGATCCAAAGGCTCCAAACCAGAGCCCCAAGGCCAGCAGTGTAACGATTTCTAAGAGGGAGAGAAATTGCAGTTTAATTCCCGCACCCCCAAAAATCAAAGTGGTTCCCATAGTACTTTGTTGCCATAGATACAAGCCACTTAGGATCAAGACACCAAAAACAGCGCCCAAAAATCCCAACAAAGCTCCATTAATGATAAATGGAAGTTGAATGAAGAGCCTTGTGGCACCCACTAACTCAAGGACCTCGATTTCTTCACGACGTTGAATGATGGAATGTTGAATGACGTTGCCGATTATGAGTAGGCCTCCCCCAAGTAAAAGAAGAATTAAACCTAAACTTATTTGGGAAAACAATTGGGTAAAGGAAGTGTAGTTTTCAATCCATCCTTGCCCATAGGAAACATCCTCAACCCCAGGTAATGGGATCAATTGCGAGACCAGTCGGGGGAGTTCAGAGTATTGCGTGACTTGAGCTTCCAAACTGGCGGGTAATGGGTTGGCAAACTCTGGATCTGTCAGTAGCTGAGAAGAATAATGACCCATTTGTTTTATAAAATTTTGTGTGGCTTCAACCTTAGAAACATATTTTGTTTTAGTGAGGGTTGGAGTTTCTAAAAGGACACTTTTGATCGCCGAAAGCTCGTCCTTTTTAATTTCATCTTTTAAGAAAATAGTGATCTGCACTTGATCCCCCCATTGGGTTAACAATGAGGACAAATTGGATCTTATAAATAAAAATCCACTGAAAATCGTGAAAGTGGCGGACAAAACAACCAAGGTCATTAGTTGGAGTGAGGTATGTTCTTTCCAGGTTCTTAAAATATATTGGTTGAACCAAAAAATCATTTTTCATCTCGAAGAATGGAGCCACTTTGGATTCTCACCACCCGTCGTGCTTTAGTTCGAATCAACTCCTGATCGTGGGTTGCAATAAAAACAGTTGTTCCCTGAGCACTGACTTGATCAAATAAATTCATAATTTCTCGACTTAAATCACTGTCTAAATTTCCCGTGGGTTCATCAGCAATCACAATGGAGGGCTGATGAACGAGGGCTCGAGCTATGGCCACTCTTTGTTGTTCTCCACCAGAAAGCTGAGAAGGATAAAAATGGGATTTCGCCATAAGTCCAACTTGTTCGAGAAGAGTGGAAACACGAGATTGAATCAAGTGTTGTGACTCACTTTGAACTTGTAAGGGCAAGGCCACATTGGCGAAGATATTGCGATCTTTTAAAAGTCTAAAATCTTGATAAACCACTCCAATGCTGCGACGGAATTTGGGAATATCATGGGGTTTGATTTTATTGAGGTTGTAGTTGGCCACAGTAATTTGTCCCGAACTGCAGCGATCGTAAGCGGAGAGAAGTCGAAAAAGGGTGGTCTTTCCGGCGCCACTGGGGCCGGTGAGATAAACAAATTCTCCCTTATCAACTTGTAAGGAAACATCCCTAAGGGCAATCACATTGCCTTGATAAACTTTGTAAGTATGTAAAAAAGAAATCACCTTTTTATTGTAGGCATGGAATTGATTAATTGACCAGAAACCAGAAGGTCTAGAACTTGTTCATGTTGACAGCGAAGGGCAAAACGAACTTCTTCCTGGTCGGCCTGAGCTCCTTTGCTGAGTAGGGTCGAGTAGGGCATTTTAATGCTTTTAATTACAGCTCCATTGGAAAAAACTCGACTCACAAAAAAGGGGTTTTGCCGACCCCAGTCTTCGGTTTGAATATGATAAGGAATCCCATTAACCATAATGTCTGAGTTAAATCCTTTTTCTATTTGTTCACTTTGGTTTTTCATTGTTCTATTTTGTTACAATTTAAAAATGTTCAGTTGTTCCCCATATATTGCATCATTTCCGAACAGACTCTCAATTATAAGCATTGACGCAGAAAGGCCATAATATTTTTTTAAGTCCTCGATAAAAGTCATAAAATAGCCCACCAGTTCTGTCGATAAGTCCAGCATGGACAACAAGAGAATAGGCTATTGTCTTAGTAACATCTGGATCCTACTGCTTGGGGTTTTACTTTCTGCTTGTGGGATCAAGGAAACAACTATTATTTCTGGTGATGATTACATTCCAACTTATATGGGTCCGGAAGTTTCCTATTGCGGTGAGGCCAGTAAAACCACTTATTCAGGAACAACGGTAACCATTCAAGGTGATGCGACCTTTCAAAGGCGTGAACCTTTTTTTACCGGTTGTGGAGGGCTTGGGGCCGCTGGCTCCGCTCGACCCATACGCTATGCTGAAGTCAATGTGAAGGATGCTTCGGGAAATCTAGTTCAATGTACAGAAACAGATGGGAGTGGCCACTACACCTTTGTGATTCCCCAAGGTACTGGAGCTTTGACGATCACGGTAAATGCCAGGGGCAATACAACTAATGTTAGGGCCTATGTTTATGATGATCCTAGACTCAACAATACTTATAGTCTCTCAACCAACTTGACTCCTGATAGTGACAAAACAGCCTCAACCATGAACGCCACAGTTGACGGTCCTGAGGTCCTCGGCGGGGCCTTTAATATTTTCGATCAAATCTTGGAAGCTAATATTTATTTAAGGGCGCAAGTGGGCAATTGCAGTGGAACCTTTACCGGATGTCTTGATTTTACTGTGGCTCCCAAAGTGACAGCCTACTGGAAACCTGGTTTTAACCCTGCTGAATATCAGGGCGGCACTTCAGGAAGTAGTTACTATTTACCTGGATACAATCGTATCTTTATTTTGGGGGGAATCGATGAGGATGTGAATAATTCAGATACGGATCACTTTGATAACTCTGTTATTGTTCATGAGTATGGTCATTTTTTGGAGGACAATTATTTTACTACAGACTCGCCTGGTGGTTCCCATTCGGGAGATAAAGTTATAGATCCTCGATTGGCTTGGAGTGAGGGATGGGGGAATTTTTTCCAAGCCGCCGTTCGTAATGATCCTTACTATGTGGATACGGAAGGGAATGTGGATGGGCAGGGAAACAATACTTGTGCAAAAACGAGTTTATTTTTTGATGTGGATTTGGAAAACCAAACCTCAGGATACGACACTCCACAAAATGCGGGAGAGGGAAATTTCCGCGAGTTTTCTGTGACCCGGATGTTGTGGGACACAATTGATACGAATGTGGACACGATTCATGCGGCTGTGGATAATGTATCAAATACTTTCAATGAGATTTGGTACTCCCTAAATAGTAGCGATGGATGGAAGAAATCCTCAGCCGGTTTTAAACAAATTGGCTTGCTACATTTGTTTCAAAGTACTTTCGGAACCAATTGGGCTCCTTTACAAACAATGGAACGCCACTTGGCGAACAGCACAGATTACGGTCAATATGTAACCAACTCAGGAAGCTGTACTTATAGTATGTCACCAGGGGTAACAGCCACTGATGGATCTGATTTATTGTATAACAATGATTTTTTATATTTGCGGATCACTTCTGTGCAAACAGTGACTCTGACTTTAAATTATTCCGATCAAAACGGTATTGGAACCGAAGCTAATTTGGATTTGTACCTCTATGACGAAGATGCAAGGATCGGTAACGCCAGCGATATTGTGGCATCCAGCGTTCATTCACCCGACAGTTCAGCGGCAACTTCTGAAACCGAAACGATCACTAAAAGTTTGTCCGCAGGAAAGTATTTAATTAATGTAAAAGCAAATGTTTCTGGAGTGATTGGGACTCCAGTCAATTATGAACTGCAACTTAATGGGAGTGATTTATGTCCAGCCGCTCTGCCGTGATGTTATTGCTGAGCTTATCAATAATTTTAGTTTATTGCTCTTCTGAGGCAAAAAAAATTGAAAAAATTGAAAAAATTAAAATGACGCAAAAAGTTCGTGGTGATTTGACGGTGAACTTGGAACTGGAGGGATCCGATCCTCAAGGGGCTGGGGATGAGTTCACCTTAAATGGGACCATTCAAAGTGGTGAATCCATTGAACTATTGCAATTGCATTGGACATTTTCACCAAACATTCAGTTGATAGAAGGCCAACAACAAGAGGAAAACCTGTCGCTCCCTGTACCCGGTCAAGCTTTACAAAGAGTGGTCAGGTTAAAATTAAAATCTATGGGGAAAGTGAGAGTTTATTTAAAGGCAATGGCTTTTACCGAAAACGGTCGATATGGAGCTACAGCTTATTACACTTTGCAAAACACAAAAACTGCTGAGACAGCAGAGCCTGGGACACTTAAAACAAAAAATAAATCGCTGAGTCAAGAGCCAAAGAGCCCCGGAATCCCCAAACTAAAGGGTCGTAAAACCATGGAGTAAAAAGGGCTTATGTTTTCGATCGTGTTTGGAACTTCGATCGTTTTCGGTAAACCTTCTTAAGGGTTGATGTAGTCGCCCTCAATTCCGTCCCATCCTTTGAACGACCATTTTTCTTTTGATTTATGAGTGCAAAAATCCGGCACCAAGCCAATTTTGCCACCTCCACCAGGTATGTCCAAAGAGAGATTGGGCATAGCAAGACCGGACATTTTACCCCATAATTCCTTTTGGATCTGTAAGGACTCCGTTATGGAGGTGCGAAAATGATCTGTACCTTCAGAGGGATCACATTGGAACATATAGTAGGGTTTTACTCTGAGGGCTAAGAGCTTTCGGGAAAGTTCCTGAACAACAAGGGCATCATTGTTGATCCCTCTAAGTAAAACCATTTGGTTAAATACTGGGAAGCCATGGTCCACCAAAAGTTCCAAAGTCTGGGCGGACTCGAAGGAGATTTCCTGGGGGTGATTAAAGTGAGTCATAATAAAGAGAGGGTGAAATAAACGTAATTTATTTAAAAGCTCGGGAGTGAAACGCATGGGACACACGACCGGCATTCGGGTGGCAATGCGAATGATCTCCACATGATCTATATTGCGAATGTCGGTCAGGATTTGAATCAGACGAGCGTCCCCCAAGGTCATGGGATCTCCTCCGGAAAGAATCACCTCTTTGATAGAAGTAGTTTGGTTTATATAATTCAGAGCCTCTTGATATTCTTTGGGGGAAATAAAGGCCTCATCATTTCCTGTAAAGTATTTGCGTAAACAATATCTGCAATAAACACTGCAGGTGTCTGTAATTAAAAATAAAACTCGATCGGGATAACGGTGAACTACTCTTCGACAGGGGGAATGTCTTCTTTCACCTAGAGGGTCGGACATGGATTGAGCCCCGCTTGATAACTCCTTTGTGTGAGGTACTAGTATTTTACGAATGGGGTCCTTGGGATCTTTTCTGTTCACGAGAGAGGCATAGTAAGGTGTGGTTTGAATTTTAAATAATTTTTGTGTATTTTTAAAGGCGCCAAGTTCTTCTGCGGTCAAATCAAGATAAGGTTTAAAATCATCTGGTTGATGCAGACGATGTCGCAGTTGCCAGTGCCAGTTCATCCAATCGGAAGCTAGGATATTTTCTGGGCAGGTTTTGATTAAATTTTTCAATCGACTCATGGCAAACTCTTTAAAGTTAAAATAAAGGGGCATTCTTTGTGCCAAGTGCTTTTAAAAGCAACAGATTTTTGTCTCTAAATCCTGTCACTGGGTAATCCATACGAAACCCTTTGGAATTTGTAAGGATTTTGCTGGTCCCTTAAAGGACTGACTAAACCTTGGACGTTGGAATTGCAGAGTCTAGAAGATTGGAATCTCTAAAATAATTAATAAAAACAAAAAGTTATACTTGTAGCGAAATCTGGCTGGATTCTTGGATTTTAATTTTAAAGAACAGAGGAATTAAAAAGTTTCTGAGGAGAATAATATGTCCCTAGCAAAGCAAAAACAAAACCAACGCCACAAAATCTGGTTACAGCTTCTCATGTTAATAGTCTCATTGGACTTGGGAAGTCGAATGATTTTGCAGAACTCAAATCTGGACTTAGCCTCTCTGGCGTCGGATTTAGAGACTTGTTTGAGTCAAATTAAGATAAAAGTTAACAACCAAGTCAAATGTAATTCTACTGTTGCTAAGGTTAAGACGGAAGTGACTGTCCGGGTGACGAAGAAGAGTAATAAATTCGAGTTAAATGCTGACATTAAGGTTAGTGATAAAAAATGTAAGGATTGTGCCCCCAGCACAAGAGTGGTTATCATTGATGATTTGGAGCTTCCAAGTGGGGGTTCTAAACCAATTACCAGTGAAGTTTTAGATCAAATAAAAACTAAAGTTGAAGAGGTTCAAGAGGAAATGAATAGAAAAACAGATGAAAAAAAGGAGGCGGAAAAAATGGAGGCTAAACGGAACAGGTGTGAAGTAGATAGTGAAGGTGATAAAATATTAGGTCAAGATAGGGTAGAATGCTTAATCGACAGAATAGAGTCTTCCGATGATGGTAGAGCTGGCCGGGTAAAAAGAACCAAATTAGTGACTTTACTTAATTCAACCATGTTATCAGTGATGCGTAATGGTGATAGGGAAGAGAGAGAGGAAGCTTTGGCATCGCTCAACGGATTGAATCCAAGTCTCGTTAGTCCAGCATTAAAGAAAATGAGGGTAAGTGCTTCCCTTGTGCATGAAGTCAAATCATTAGATGAACAAATAGCTACCCTAGCCCCTGGGGATGTGGCTTACAGGAATTATCTTGTACAGCAAAGGACTTCGCTTCAGAGTGTTATAAGTAATGCTTATCTGAATGTTGGTTATGGCGAAAATGAGTGGCGAGATTTGGCTCTGTACCCAACCTTTTCCACAGAAGATAATTTGGCCCTTCTGGGTAATGGTAGACAAGAAGGATTAAGCTTCTACAGTGATTCTTACTTACAGAGTGCTAATGGAGTGGATGCGGCAATTAGTAGAATAAGAGGAGGCAATACCCTCATCAATGGAGCTGGGACTGGCGCAAGCCTTCTCCCTGGGGTCAGTACTACTCGTACAGGTACGGTTTGCAACCTGTCTTCACGAAGCGCTATGTCCGCCTGTAATGTAGGAGGGCCTCAGGTTGAAACACGAAGACGACCAGAAGAGCGCCGCCCGGGCCCCTTTTCAGGCCCAGAGAGCGGAGCTATATAAGTTTTTATTTAATATTTTGAAGCCGCTCAACTTAAATTTGTCGGCTTCAAAACGAAAAGGCTGCTTTGGATACGATAGCGTAGGCCATTCCAGCTTTATCGTCGTTGTAAGTAAAGGCCGCGCCTGGAAATAAAATTCCAACTTGATTGATCCATTCCACACCTTTTCTGGGGGTGTAAGTTAAGGAAAAGTCAGTTTCAAACCCCAGACTTTTTCCAACACTGGCCCCACTACTCAGAGGATTTGTAGCCAGTCTTCCGGTCGCCAATACTCCAGTTAAAGACCAACGGTCGTTCCAAGAGTACTTGGAATAGGGAGCAAAGTAGAGCACATTACTTAAGGACTCCACATCTGGTTTGGTTTGTTCCGGAGGAGCACCACTGTTTGTTGTAGGTCCGCCGCCCCAGACAGCTGTTCTAAAAACATCATTCCTACCTAAGGATTGATTAAATAGTAGTAGGGCGACATCATAATTCCGATTAAATGCAAAACCTTCATATTTTGTGGTTGAGTTGGGATTATCACCCGAGGCTCGTCCCGTTTTAAGACCCCACTTCCATTTAGATTCCAGGGGTCGCCATTCTAGTTCTGCGGCCAAGCCAAAACCATCAGCAGTGACTTTATCACCCGACCCGTTTTCAGTGAAAAGTCCCATATCCCCTTTTAAAAATCCAGCTTCCACGGCAATGCGGTACTCAGGGGTGTCTTTTCCAACGTAGATGTTAATTTGACTCATATCCATACTAGAAGAATTTGAAGTGGAATTGCCTGACCCATCCACACTGCCAAGGGTTCCAGATCCTCGAGGGGTATCTGAACCGCCAGCCCCTGATCTTCTCCTTCTGTAAAATCCTCCGATTTCCAAATCAGTTTCAGGATTTTCATATTGCACTTGAGCCATATAATCGACCACATCATCACTGTGGTGAAGAGTATTTTCTGCTACCTTGCCATACATGGGAAGTATAAATAAATTTCCTACGACAATTTTATATCCCACAAGGTCACGAGTATCAAACCAATGATCAAACAGACCTTTCCCCGCACTGTAGCTCATTCCCATTCCAAATTGGATGGGGGCCCGTCCTACAATCAGAGAGCCATATTCGTGCACCCAATTCAGATAAAGTTGGGACACTCGCAGGGTGTTGGATTCTTGCATTGAAGAAAGACTATTGGAAGAATCTGCGTCAGTACCTGGTGTGGAAGGGGTGGAATTCACTCCTCCACCAAAAGTTTGACCCAGTTGGGAGTTGGTGTAGGTAGAATTATTTAATAACTCCATCTGACCATGAATGGTCACACCATCTCCGACCACGATTTTGGGTCGCAGTGATAAATGGTGCAATCCATAATCTTTATTGTTTTTTGCTCCACTCAACTCGGCATTATTCAAGTGAATACCTTCAATGCGGTAAACCCCTGACCATTCAAAGTCAGCAGACCAACTGGGTGGGGTCAAAACACAAAGAATGACAGAAAAAAACATTCCTTTAAAAAAAGCTTTCATAAGGTCCTCACGTTAGAGATTGTTGCCGAGCATTTTGAATCTTAGGAAACCACACCAAGGATATCTGATTCACGAAGAATAATGATTTCTTGCTCCATAAAGGTGATCGTAGATCCGGCATAGTTTGAATATAAAACCTGATCTCCAATCTTTACATCCATAGGACGAATTTTCCCCTTTTTATCTTTATGACCGGAACCCACCGCGATGACTTCCCCTTGTTTGAGTCCCTCTGTGATTGTGGCCGTTGCAGGGATAAAAAGACCTCCCGGGGTGCGCAATTCAATTTTTTTTAGGCTCAATGCCAAACGGTCATCCAAAGGAGTGATAAATTGATAAAGCGCTGATTTCGTATTTTTTTTGGTAGGAATGGACTCAACTTTGTTAGCAACTTTTTTATTTCGAACCACTGGAGTCGGAGAGGTTTTTTCTTTTACCGTTTTGAGGGGAGATGACTTTGCTTTCTTGGGGGACTTTGCTTTTATTGAAGCAGTCACTTTCGTTTTTTTTATGGAGCTCTTGGTTTCAGGGGAATTTATTTTTGTCTTTGGTTTCTGAGACTTTGACTGCAGAGTTTTTTTCAATGCCACAGATTTTTTTTTTGTAGTTTTTTGAGTTTGGGATATTTTTTTAAGTTTGGTTTGTTTTTTTGATTTACTTTTTAGTGCCACGACGAGCGCTCTCCTCTTCAAAATATTTATTGTATAGTACTTCCCATTCGGAGCTATTATCCACAACCCCACGGGATAGGGAAGCTATCTTTTCACGGACCTTTTTGTCAATTTCTTGAATATCACGTACAAATTGAGAAATGCCTTTTTTAGCGGCTCGCAATGCGGCCTCATCATCGGTGAAATCAACCAAATCGTCGTTCCATATTCCATCAACTAAAATTCGAGCGAAATGACTTTGGCGATCTTCGGATATCATCATAGAATAATTCCTTTCTCTTGGGCTAAGCGCTTTTTTAAAAGCGGGAACATTTTATATCTTTGAAAAGTTCCAGGATTTTTTCTTTCTAAATCGTCCATCATTTTATTTACTTCCAAGTCTAAAGAGTGTTCCCTAATATAGTCTGCTTTGATCAAGTGGATCATTTTCTTTTCCACTTCTTCCTCTTTTACTTTAAAAGTTAAAATGTTTTGTGCCTTAAGTTCTTGAAGCACATAATGTACAAGTCTTTGCATTTGTCGCTCTGTGGGTTTCATAACCGTTTCTCCTTCCGCCAGGATCTAAGCTTTCACTTCGATCTTTAAGAGTTTTTTGTTTCGTCATGTTTCGACGCAACAAATCCGAATAGGTATCTAGATGCAACTTCCCCCGAACCGCTCCCTTGGAATCATTAATTTCTCTTCAACTCTTTATTTATGACCCAACTTTCAGATACGTTATTGTATGCAGAAGTAAAAGTCGAAGTCTTTATCAGCATTGCTTTGACTTTAATTCTTGTCCTCATTTAGCGTGTTGGCGAAGAGACCTTAAATATGAATATGCAAAAAAAAAATAAATTATGGCAAATGATAAAGTTACTTTTTATCGGGATTACAATCTTATTAACGAGCGCATTCTTGTGGGCGAGTCAGCTAAGTCAGGAAATGGATTCTCGTTTAAAGAAGGGGTGGTTTTTACCTCCCGTGGAGTTTTATGCCGCACCTTTGAAGATTAAAGTGGGACAAAAGGTGTCATTGAATAAATTTTCAGCATTGATGCAACGGCATAATTGGTTGGAAAGGGAAGCTACTTTATCTTTGCGACCAGGTGATTGGAAAGTCATTCCCGACTCAGATTGTCGTGAGCAGATGGGAGATCGGGAGTGGCCCGTTGAGTTGGAAAGATGTTTAGGTTTTTGGGATCCGCAATTGTCAGAGCCCCACTGGTTGGCTTTGCATGGTGAAACCGTGGTCGCTTTATTTTCTGGCAGTCAACCTGGGGGGGATTGGGTGGAACTTCCCGGAGAAAAATTTGCCCAGTACCACAACGGCCAACCCATTTTGCAAAATGTGGTTGATTTAGCTGAGGTTCCTTTGGAGTGTTCTCAAGCAGTGACGGCGATAGAAGACGTCGATTTCTTATCCCATCCCGGCATTTCCATTACTGGAATTTTAAGGGCCTTCGGTAGAAATGTGGCTCGAGGTCGATTTGCCGAAGGGGCTAGCACCATCACCCAACAACTGGTTAAAAATTATTTTCTTACCCCTGAAAAAACCATAAAAAGAAAAATTAAAGAACAATTGATGGCTTTACTATTAGAGTTACGTTCGGATAAGGATTCCATATTAAGCAATTATATAAATATTGTTTATATGGGGCAGGATGGTGTATTTCAAATTCGTGGATTGGGGGCCGCAGCAGATTATTTTTTTGGCAAAAGGTTGAGGGATTTAAAGCTTCCTGAGTGTGCCCTTATGGCGGCCATGATCAACAATCCCGGTCGCTACAATCCCTTGGTCCACCCGGAAAAAGCCCTATCCCGACGCAATTTGGTTTTATCGCGGATGGGGGAGCAGGGGATGATCGACTCTTCCATGGTTAAAAAGGCCCAAGGTACTGACCTGGGTATTCGATCGAAAAGATTACTCTCGGAGCCAGCACCTTATTTTGTGGCTGCCGTTTTTGAACAATTAAAGCAATTGGGTATTGATTCTGAGGAGGGATTAAAGGTCTATACCACATTAAATCCAGAGCTCCAGGAACGAGTTCAGGTGGATGTGATCCAACATTTGCAAAACTTAGAGAAGCGATACCCTCGCTTGGTGGATAAAAATCCCAAGGGACATGCCGTCCTGCAAGCCGCAGTTCTAAGTGTGGAGGTGGAAAGCGGCCAGGTTCAAGCTCTGGTAGGGGGAAGAAAATATAAACAAAATCAATTTAATAGGGTCATGAACAGTCACCGCCAGCCAGGCTCATTGTTTAAGCCCGTGGTTTATTTGGCTGCTTTGGAGTCGACAAAGTACAGTTCAACTTCAATTCTACAGGATGAACCCTGGAGTTATAAATACGAAGGTCAGTTGTGGCAGCCCCAAAATTATGATCGAGCTTATCGAGGGGAGGTGACATTAACAACAGCCCTTTCCCAATCTTTAAATATACCCACAGCCCGGTTGGCCGTGGAGGTGGGGTTAGATAAAATCATAAATTTGGCCCATCAATTGGGAATTCAATCTGAATTAAAAGCTTTGCCATCCCTTTCCCTTGGGGCCTTTGAAGTGACCCCTTGGGAACTGAGTCAATCTTATTTGACCTTAGCTCGAGGTGGATCCCATTATCCCATGCACTTTCTTACTAAAGTAACTTGTTTAGATGATTCCCCAGTTTATCAATTTAAAGCCGATCCCCAAATTATTGTAGAAACTTCTGTGGTTCAAGAGTTACAAAAAATGATGCAAGAAACTTTTATTTCTGGAACTGCAAAAGTCACTCAAGATTGGGGATTAAGGAACAAACTGTGGGTGGGGGTTTCAGGGGAGGGAGAGCTTAAAGATAATTCTTTGCCTTGGCCCTCCGGTAAAACTGGAACGACCAGCGATACGAAAGACAGTTGGTTTGCTGGGTTTACTAAAGATCAACTCACTTTGGTTTGGGTGGGTTTTGATGACAATCGACCGACCCATCTTACGGGTTCAAGTGGCGCTTTACCCCTTTGGTATCAAATCCATTTTCCCTAAGAGTTTTTTTGGAGAGACTGCAGCTAACACGAGTTAGAACATGTCAGGTAATAGACTCCAAAGAAAAGTCAGCTAAACATAGTCCAAAAAAAGGCGAAGATAAATTCTTCGCCTTTTCATTATTTAAGCTAAATAAATAATTTACCTTAGAATGTAAAACGGCCACCAAGAGAAACTTGGTAATCAGAAGCTGAATCGATAGTTGTGGCTGATCCGCTTGTTCCGTTCCAGCTGGTCTGACCGTCTTCCATATGTTTTTGATAAGAGACAGAGCCAACCAAGGTAACCATTTCGTTTAGCATATAAGTGGGATAGAGTTTAATTCCCATCAAGTTTCCAGCAGAAGTGGTTGTTGTTGTACCATTGAGTTCTGACTCCAAACTGCTTCTGGAAGTGTAGGAAAGTTCTGCTCCCAAAACAATTGAATCCATATGATGTTCATAAAATGCAGCCAAGGTGGTGTCGTTATACCCTTTATCTTTATAGGTTCCACCGGCGGTTGCTTTGTTTTTGTAGGACCGTTTACCTAAGTCCATTTCAGTAGAAACTTTAGCACCAAATATACAAGGTCCCATCATCCACTGATAACCTAAGTAAGGAACTAGAGCATATCCTCCAGTCATAACAGATTGTTTATCTGTATCTCTAGAACCATCACCAAGACTTGCAGTCAAATCAGCTCCATAGTGCAAACTAGAACCTTCAATAAGAGTGTTTTGACCTTTAAAGAATAAATCTAAATCGGACAAACCCTTAATGTCTGTTTTGGTTGTGGATCCTGCAGTTTCCATCTTTGCACTTTGGTAACCGATGGAGGCGCCCACTGAGAACATATCGTTAAAACCATATTCGTACTTAACATCGAGTCCGTTTCCACGTGTGCTTGTTGTACCGACACTGTTACCAAATTTCATGCGGTTGTTCATATGTGACAGTGTGGGAGTCACTTGGTGTTTTTGTGCATCTGTCTGGTAAAAGTACTTTGATTTAGCTGCTGTTCCTGCATGGGCAGAACCAACAAAAGCCATGGCAATAATTGCCAAGGAAGTTTTTTTCATACGATTTCTCCTTGTGTGTTAATGAAACTTTTTTTGTCGAACACTAAAAGGCTAATAAGCTCCATAACTTGTTTCAATGGAAATCGTAATTTTTACGCAAGTAGCCGCAATTGTTGCTTTTTGTCCTCGCTTTCAAATGGATAGATCATTTCCTAAATCCCTAAGAAAGGGCTCGAAGACTTTGTATCATTAAGAGTAATTTTTTAGATAAATCGGAGAGTCAGATTTACTGGAGATGCACCCTGAAGCTCCTGATGGACAATAAAAATCCGTCAAGAGCCGTCAGTTCATATGCAACAGTGTTCCTGAAAGAAAGAACTAACGGTTTTCTTTTAGGCAGGAAAGGTTTTTAAAGGTAGTGGTTTGGTATGAACTGCAAAGCGATCAAACTCACCATACTCATGCAATTTATTATATAAAGTTTTAATCGTAATTCCTAAAGCATTGGCCGCCTGAGTTTTGTTACCATCAAAATAACTTAAAGCTTTAAGTATATATCGCCTCTCCAGTTCATGCAGAGTCAGGGACGGGTCATAATCTTCCATAATGATCTTTTGATCTGGACTCTTAATATGATCAGGTAAATCATTGGGAACAATCAAATGACCTTCTGCTAGAATTTGCAATCGCTCACAAACGTTCTGCAGCTCACGGATGTTTCCCGGCCAATCATATTTGATTAAAAGCTTCAGTGCGTCTTCTGACATTTGTCGACCCCTATTAAGTAAGCCATTTGTATTGGTACTTAAAAAGTGTTCCACCAAATAGGGGATGTCTTCTTTGCGTTTTCTTAGGGAAGGGGAGTGAATCATAATGGTGTTGATACGGTAAAAAAGATCTTCCCTAAAATTGCCACGGACCACTTCTTTATCTAGTTCTTTATTTGTTGCGCTGATCAGTCGAATATCCACTTTGATGGGATCTTTTCCTCCCACGCGATAAATTTCACCCTCTTGCAGAAATCGTAACAGTTTAGATTGAATTCCAGGGCTCAATTCACCAATTTCATCAAGGAAAAGGGTTCCGCCTGTAGCCACTTCTGCCAAACCAATTTTTCGTGAGTAGGCACCCGTGAAAGCACCTTTTTCATGACCGAACAATTCGCTTTCTAGAAGAGTTTCCCTTAGCGCACCACAGTTGATAGCAACAAAGGGCTTATAGCGTCTTGAGCTCCTTTCATGGATCGCATTGGCGATAAGTTCCTTACCGGTTCCGCTTTCACCGAGAACTAAAACAGTAGCGTTGGAGGGGGCCACCCGGTCTACCATGCGAATCAGCTGACGCATAATTTCTGATTTGTAGATAATCTTTTTGTTGTCTACCATAGTACCAGTGACAGATGCGGTTGAAGAACTAGGAAGTGTTTGCCCATCGTTTTTTGCCAGTAGTGAGGTCTTATCCATTCCCGACATACGTACAGCCCCTTCGCTAAGGTTGTAATTAAGGCCCATCAAGGCTTTCAAAGCCTTTTTGTAGCGATTGATATAGAAGATGTGTTCTAACAGATGCCCGAATTATGAGCAATAATTTTTTGCAAATAACTATGAATCTTTTTTAAACCAAAGTAAGGCCTAAAAATGTCACTTAAAGATTGCCAAAAATTAGTTCAAATTTCAGCTAACTATTTGAAACATCTGCAGTTAACAACAACTGCATCACATAATACATACAAAAGTTATGCCACAGATTTAAAGCAATTTTGTGGATTTTATGGCTGTGAAAAAAATTTATATATCTCCGAAGATCACCAAAATTGCACTGCTTTGGCGCCAAAAAGAACCCATTTAAATGGGAAATATTTACATGATTTTACTGAGTTAGAACGTTTGTTATTAAATTTATTGAGTCAGGCACTGAAAAAATGGGGTTGCCTAAAAGAGTCTTCGCGGTGCCGAAAATTAGCCTGCATTCGAGGTTTTTTTAGTTGGCTTTACAAACAAAAATTAATTCAACATGATTTAGCCCTTCAAATTTATTTTCCTAAAGTTCCAGTTAAGATTCCCCATTTTATTTCTGTGGATGAAGTAATTTCACTTTTACAGTCTTTGAGGCAGAGAAATGACGATCGGGCTCCCCGTGACTTTCTTTTAGTTATTTTACTTTATGGTGGCGGATTGAGAGTGAGTGAAGCTTGTCAACTGCAATGGTCAGATCTCAAGGAGGGTTGTCTTCGTGTGAAAGGAAAGGGTGATAAAGAAAGATGGGTGGTGCTACCAGAGGTTTGTGAAAGGGCTTTTAAAGAGGTCACCAAATATAAACAGTATATATTTGGTGAAAAGCCAATGTCTTCTCGGAAAGCTTATCAGATTGTGAGAGAGTCTGGAGTGCAGGCAGGGTTGCTGAAACCCCTTCATCCTCATGCGTTGCGCCACTCCTACGCCACCCACCTTTTAAGTAGCGGGATGGATTTAAGAATTTTGCAAGATTTGTTAGGACACTCTTCCCTTCGCTCCACTGAGAAATACACCCACCTTTCTGTTGATCACCTGGCTCGATCTTTAGAAAAATTTCACCCTTTAGGTGAAGGAAACAGTAAGAAATAGAACTGAAATGTGTTAATCAAGAAGTGCTTCAATGTGGTGTCCACAATGTCGGGTCTCCTCTGTGGGTGTCATTAAATAATTAAAAATTACAGGAGTTTCATAGATGCAAAAAGCTGTCATATTGGATCGGGATGGAACGTTAATTATAGATAAAATCTATTTAAATGATCCCAAACAGGTGTTCTATTATCCAGATGTCTTTGAAGCTTTACGGTTGCTAAGGGATCATCAATTTATATTCATTGGAGCAACCAATCAATCTGGTGTGGCGAGAGGTTTGGTTGAAATTGATAAGTTGTACCAAATTCATGAAAAAATTCGAGCGGACATGGCTTATGAAGGAATTGATTTTCGGGAAATTTATTATGCCCCTTATATGACAGAAACAAAACATTTTATCAGAAAACCTCAGCCCGGAATGATTTTACGAGCTGCATATGATTATAATTTGGATTTAAAGAAAAGTTGGATGGTAGGGGACCGAATGATTGATGTGGAGGCGGGTCATCGTGCGGGTTGCCGCAGTGCTATGGTTGGATTTACTGAATCGCCTCAACATACTAAATTTAGATCACCTGAAATTTATGCTGAGACACTTTTGGAAGTGGCTCAGCAAATTGTGAAATATTCTGATTAATTAACCCACATACAGCACAGAAATCATTTAAGATCTGATTTTTTTCATGTTTTCTTGAATTTTGATACCGCTCCATTATCGCGATGAGGTACTGTCTTCTTGCGATATGACTCATTGTCGACCCTTCTTTGAAGATTGATTTGTGATAAAATCAATCTAAAGTAAGATGCCAACGATTCATCGCAACTGACTCAAAACCCTGTAACCTGCCAAAGTTACCTTTAATTTTAGTCAGTGCTCCCGCATGGGGTCAAAAAAGAGTTGTAAACGAACTGCGAAGTCAAACTGACATATTTGGGCACGACATTCTGTAATGGAAAACTATGTCGTAAACAGAAACCTCAGTAAGACAATGAAATATTTGGCCTTATTCAAGGATTTACTTGGCGCCGCGAAGATCACGCAACTGCATATGCGCATGGACCACTAATTGCAATAGTAGTTTCTAGATTGATTTTTTTAATATCTCGGAGACTACGATGATTAGATTTATCGTTTTTTGTCAGATTGTTAGCTTCTTCTTGTTCACTTCGGCCCAGGTCCATGGCAGTGTCAGATGCCGTGAATTTGTAGCAACAAGGAGTGATGATGAAACGGCATTAACTTCAGCTCCAACTTTTTTTTCAACGAAGAGAAGTCAAACGAGAGTAACAGCTGAAGTAAGGGGTAGTGATTTACAAGTCAAGATAGGTCGAGAAACACTGACTATACCTGGCGGTGGTGATCCTTATCCAAAAATAAATTTGAATCCTATTTTTATTAACGAGAGTAGTAAAGTCATAACTGTTGATACCGGTCAAAGACAGTTCTTCCTAAGTACTGCTAGTAGAATTAGAGATACTAAGTTTGAGCCATGTACTGGTGTATTGCACTTGATTGTCCATCCGAAAGTGGGCCTTATTGTGGTTGATAGTTCTGGCTTTGTCCTCCCCTTACCGATAGAAATAATCTCTTTGCAGCCTGATCAAATCGAAAATTTTTTTGTATTTAATAACGATTTTAATGAAACCGTCGCAATATTAGTAAGGAAAGATGGGATAGCATTTAGACTGAATTTTAAACCAACTTATAAAGTATGGGGGTCTTTAACTACTAATAGGATGATAGTTATCGAGGGTAGTACAAGTCAGCATTTAGATGCGTATACTTTTTTTCATGTTAGTCAACTAGATTTTGTAATGTTTAGTCAAAGTAGAGATAATGCAAGTCAAGGAACATATGCAGAACAACGAACTCGTGCTTATGATTTTTTAGACACAATTCAAATTGGTCAAGATTTTGTTTTCTCTGATAGAGGTATAGTTGCAATAAGATTATTTGGTGAGGGGAAGGTCCTATTGGCCCTTAAAGGGAACTTTGCTGTTATAGATTTTAAAAAAAGAGAAGTTGCTTTCAAATGTTTAGAGTTTTGTATGGATCATTATTCAGTCGATCTGGGGGTGGACGCCATGATCGATATGAAACCACAAGGACTAGATAAGGTCGCGGTTATTTTAAGTACAGGGTCCGTTCGAATGATTGACCGATCCATGCTACTTGGTCAAGGCTCTTTAATTGATTATGTTGTAGACCCAAAAACAGGTAAGCCTATGGGTTGGAGAATCCCTGAAGAATTTGTTGGTGAACCAATTTTGGACGCCACTGTGACCACCGGAAGAGAAGGTTCTTATATCACAGTCCAATTTGTAACGAGTGGTTCAGATGTAACGAGTGGTTCAGGTGTAGGGAAAAATGTGACCACCATCGACCTTCCTTTAGAAGGTGGGCATTAACCACAACATAGGCAAAGCCCTTTTGATCTGGATCTAATTGATACTTTGTGTTGTTTGGAGAATGGAATTAAGTTCCACAGTTTTTTTACCGAAATAACTATATGCTTAACATTATTCATATTCTCTTTACTCTTGTTTTTTCTTGTAAATCCTTTGCTGCCGAAACGCACGGCGTGCTTCAGGTGGTAAAGGGGGATGTCAAAGTTAAATCTGCAAAGGATGGGCAAACCATTCGGGCTAAGGTGGGAAGTAAAGTTTATCCAAAAGACGCTATAGTAACAGGGAAGGATTCCCGTGCTAAAGTGGTAATGGTAGATAACAATGTATTAAATATTTCTCCGGAAACACAAATCGTAATACAAAATTATGTTTATGCTCCGGATCAGGGAAAGAAGGATGTTTTATTAAACGTTATTTATGGAAAAATTCGTTCCAAAGTGGAACAGAAATATGATGGAAAAACAACTAAGTTCCAGGTTAAGACACCGACGGCGGTTGCAGGGGTTCGGGGTACGGATTTTTTAGCATCCTTTTCTGTTTCAGATCGAATGTCACAAGTTGTTACATTTCACGGGGAAGTAGCGGTAGGTCAACCTGGACCCGGAGGAACTATTTTGAATTCAGTGTCGGTGACACCTGGGCAGTTTACACAAACAAACGGAATGTCGCCGCCTCAGTCCCCTCGACCCATGCCACCACAACAGTTAGCCAATTTAGATCGGGAAAGTCAGGCTGAAATAAACTCACCGGCCAAATCGGATAGTAACAAATCTGAAGGGCTGCGCCAAAAAGAGAAGGATAATAATAGTAAAGAGGAAGGGAATAAGTCCGATTCTAATGAGGGAGAAAAATCAAAGAATGGGGATAAGGCCAGTACCAAAGAGGGTGAAAATAAAAATCAAGAGGATACAAAAAAGTCTAACGGGAATCATGCAGAAAAAAATGAGGATGGAAAGTCAGCGGGTAGGGATACTGAAAAAAGGGATGAAGGTAAGGGAAGAGATGGACGCAATGAAAACACCAGTGATGGAAGTAAAAACTCTGCAAACACCCGTGGCGGTGCTGGTGGCGGCGGCGGTGTAATGAGTGGGGGGGGGTTGGGAAGAGGGGAACGTGGCTCTTCGGATGAGTCAACAACAAGAACGGGTAGAAACTCCTCGGAAACAAGCGCCAGGGAAACAGGTTCGAATCGAGAACCAGGATCTGTTGGATCCATGCCTGGAGGGTTGCCTCGTCAAGGGATAAACAATCCTACGATTCCGTCATCAACGACGACTCCCGTTTTAAGTCCTGGATCCATGATTCGTCCTGAAGATTTTGCTGGGGTTCCGACGAATGTAGTGATGCCAAATTTAACTCAACCGCAAATGCCCCCAATGCAGATTTTACCGCCCACGACAGCGAATCCAATGCCTGTGTGTGATTTTTGTAACCAAATAATTCAGGATGGTAAATCGAGTGTTATGATTCGTGTGAACAATCAATAGTTCGAGCCTTTAGTCCCCACATATCTATTTTCACTCTCTTTTTGTCTGGGATTGTTAATTTATGATCCATTTTTTTTCTTGGTCCACATATAATTGAGTTGGACAATCAGGGAAAGGGTGGTCATCTTGTGCAATCTGTATTATCGTCGAATGGCCCATGGTAAAAATATTCTTTCATGGATTATAAATATATTTAATTTATATATTTTTATTGCTGTGGTTTTCCCACAATCGCCTTCTTTAGCTCTCGACAGCTATATGAAAAATGAGATTAAGGAACAAAACTTAAAAATTATCTATGGATCCTCTGCTTGGAACACTAACAGTGCTATTTTAGACTCGGCCTTTTTGTTCTTACGGGATCTTCAGTCCGGTAAGGTAGTGAAAATTCAATTGGAAGAGTCCGAACCAGATTCCTCTGTTTTTCAAGGTCAATTTATTGTCAATCTCGACAGTTCAGGAGCTGCTATCAACCCTGAAATATATATTCCCTTACGGACGATGAAAGACAATGAACAGGCCATAAAGAAGTTCAACCAGCTTTTGACCCAAAATCAAATCAAACCTAAGCCCTTTTTGTATAAAGAAGGGGAAAATAAAATAAAAATTATTGATGTATATGATACGGAAGAACAGGTAAATCAAGCTCGACAGGCCTATGCGGAAGAACAAAAAATTAAAAATAACCTTGGGGATAAAAAAAATTTAATACAACCTTTTTTAAAAAAGCAAGAATTGGAGGTCGCAAAAAAAGTAGAGCAAACAAAAAAAATTGATCAAATGGCAGCCCAAGCCGCAAAGAGATTGTTGGATAGAATTCGATTGGAACAAATTGAAAGACAAAAAAATGATGAAAGAGAAAGACAGCTCAAGGCTATGAGTGAAAAACAAAAAGAAATTCGTCAAAAACAAGCAGAAGAAATTGCCAAAGAAGCACTAGAGGATTACCAAAATGGACGGTTTAAAGAAGCTGAAGAGAAGTTTCATAAAAGCGTTGAACTCAACGCAAGCGAAACCTCCTATTATTTTCGCTTTGGAGTGACACTTTACCGTAATGAAAAATTCAATGAAGCATTGGTTACTTTAAAATTAACCCCAGACACCCCTGATATTTTACTGGAAAAAAAATACTACATGGCTCTCTGTCACATGCGATTAAATGAACCAGATTTGGCCATGTCTTTTTTAAAAGAAGTGGGTGAAATTAAAGATTCGCCCTTGGCTCCTTCGGCCTTGTTTTATCAAGGAATTATATTATTTGGAAAAGGGGATTATGAGTCAGCAAGATCTCCCTTTGAAAAGGTCATTGATGTTTCGAGCGACCCCAAGTTAGACCAGCAAGCTGAAGAGTATTTGGATCGCCTAGTAATTTTGATTCAACAAAAAAAAGCCATGGCAAAAAAAATATTTGTTAATGGAAGTGCGGGGCTTATGTACGATTCGAATGTGTTATTAGCACCCGACACGGAAACTCTACAGGGCTCCGCTACTAAAAAAGGTGATTTGCGTTACTCCTTGGCTGGAGATGTGGAATATCGTCCACTTTATAACTTAAGCCATGAGTTGGGCGTTAAAGCTTCAGGTTATTATCTCTTTTCGTCACATGAAGATGTGTCTTTGGCCGATCCTCTTTTATGGAATGTGGCTATTCCCTATTCCTATAAGGGCATGGCTTTTGGAAAAGGTTATAAATTTAGTTTGAAGCCATCCTACGAAGTTTTATACATGGATGAAAATTCCGATGGAACCAGAGATTTGGTTTTACAATCATCCATTGTAAATCTTGATCATACATTTTTAATGCATAAAAACTGGTTTTCATCTTATCTTTTAGAGTTTCGTAATGATGACTCTTTAAGTGCTAGCTCCTTGGGTGAGGATAATGCAGATGCGCTTAAAATATCGCTTAAGACCCTGCAAACCTTTTTACTGGATCAAAGTGCCAAAGAGGTTTTGGCGGCCTCAGCGGGTTACGTTATCAACAATGCTAAAGGAAATAATAAATATTATTCTAGGTATGAGGTTGGCGCTTTCTATGTTCGTCCTGTTATTAAAGGGGCGGCCTCATTTAATTTGGGTATAAATTATTACTTAGTTGAATACTCTAAAAGGACTGAGTTTCGGCAGGATAATAATACAACGGTATCCACTGGCATCACCAAACCGGTAAAACCATGGTGGAGCTGGAATGTCTCAGGAACTTACTCAACCAATATTTCCTCCGAAGCGGCAAGTTCCTATAATAAATATTCAATAATGGCGAATGCCCTTTTCAATTATGCTTTATAAATATAAATAATTTTTTGGTTTATTTTGGAAATTAGACAATTTTATATCTAAAAATTCATTTTTGAAAAAAGCTGTTTTTAATTTCACTGAATAAAGAATCATAAGTCCAAAATAAAACTAGGGTTCTCTACCTTTTTTGTGTTAGTAGACTGAAATCAAAATAATTTTTTTTCTGAAGTTCTGTGTCTAAGCGAGAGGGAGCGTTAGTTTTTCCAGTCAAGGAGAAAAATAAAGCTTGAGAATAGAGACATTGTAAGAATTTTGTGACTGTTCTCAGGCGACACAGTATCTTCAAAAAGGTTCTAGGTTTGAGTTTAATATGAAATATTTACTATTTGCATTCTTAGGATGTTCCTTTTTTGTTCCGTTTCAAAATTTATTTGCTAAGGAAGGGTTTATAAGCTCGCATTGTGGTTCAATGAGTTTTAAGTTTTTACAGACTGTTGATTGTGAGAGGGAAATGGAAATCGCCTTTATTCAGAATCCTTACCTAAATGGCGAAGATGTTACTTTAACTTATGAAGCTCCAATAAAAAAGAGTGGAAAATATTTGAAGTCTATTCGATTTGTTTGCGGTAAGGGAGAAGAGGAAATTAGGTATTCACAGTATGAATTTTCAAATTTTAGTCTAAGTTCAACGCCCACCTATTATGGAACGTCTACGATTTTTTTTAAAAAAAATGGAGCTTCTGAACAGTATGAAACCTATGATTGTTTTTATCATGGTGGTCCTCACTTAATCAAAGACGGATGGAATCAAGAAAGCCCTTTGCCTGAACAGCTCTTTAATTGTGGAAAGGAGAATTACGATATTTTTACCCATGAACAGAAATTTTATTCTGAATATAATCAAGGTAGCGAATTAAGTAATTTCGGTCCTATTTTAAGGGAGAACCCTCAAAGTATTTTTCTAAAATTGAATAGATATTTTTTTAGTGGGATAGAAGTAAACCTAGAGAATAGTGTGGAAGTAAAAGAAGAATTTCCTATTTCACAATCCACTACAAAAACTATCTTTAATTCTTCACCTTACAAAGGAAACGTTGATAATAAAATGGCCCTTATAAAGAGTGATAAAGTTATTTGTGAGACAATCAATCATCAAATGAAGAAATATTTGAGGGATCAGAGCAGAATTTCAAATTAAGGATTTTGTTAAATTAGGAAAATAAGATATATTTTATTTATTTTAGGAAATGAATTCTCATTTAATGGGTAAATATTTTAAAAGCAATGAATAGCAAAATGATTCCAGAGATAAATTCTATTTTTCGAGACTGCTCTTTCAAAAAATAACCAACGTTTTTGGATGACAAAAATTTTGTAAAAATCCAGTAGAAAATATAGGTCTGTAGGAGAATTCCAATTCCCTTAAAAAGGGTGCAATAAACGGAAGTGTCCTTAGTCATGAAAACGGAAAAAATGCTTATAAAAAATATAAGTACCTTTGGGTTTAAAATGGTTGATGTAAAACCAACCCGCACCCATTGGAAATGAGAAGTATCGATTTGTGAGTTTGAATCTTTGGTTGCAATGATTTTTCGTTGGAAAGAATTTTTTAGAAGTAAAATTGCAAGATAAGTAAGGTAAGCTGCCCCAGATCTTTGAAGAATAAGAAAAAATTTTGGCGATTGAGCTAAAATAATTCCAAGGCTAGATGAAGTGATTAAAATATAAAGAGCTAGAGCAAAACAAATACCTGCTACTAATTTCATGGCTTGGACTGCACCAAATAAAGTTGTAGTCGTTAGGATCAACGCCATATCTTGTCCTGGGATTAAGAGTACTATGAGCCAAGTGGACATAAGTTCAAAAAATTGTTTATAACACATCATTTTTTTGATTTTTAGTTGAGGTTTTTTTGGTCCACTCAAATGGAGAGATCTCATTTTTGATTGAATTTGGGAGCCACTTTCGTGAAGTGATGTCGAACATGCGGCAATATCTATCTAGGGCTTGCTGATGACGGCAAGTTTCATGTCCGCGTAGCCAGCGAGCATGGCTGTGTACATAATCTTTTGGAGGATAGCATAGGGGAGATCACGATCTGCTTGCATGAGTATTTTTCCGTCAAAATTGACTGTGTCATTAACAGCGGCAATATTTCGGGTTTTTTTTGCTTGATTATCAAGAGCCTTAAATAACTTACTGATGAACTGTGGGTCTGTTTGATCTAGGTCTTCTTCTTTGAGTTTTCCAGATTTCAAATCCATAATTTTTTGTTCTTCAATAAAAATTGCATTTTGTGAAATAATAATTTTTAAAATATCTTCAGGATCTTTTACTGAATTTGATTCGGGAAGAGTCAGCTTGGAACTGGGATTAATTTGCACTGGACTGGTAGAATAGCTTTTTAATAAAAAAACAAGAAGTATAACAAACATATCCACCATAGAGGTGATTTGGATTTTAAAGGTTTGTCCACGGGTATTCATGAATCTGCGTAGACTGCGTTTTCGTCCCATTATTCTTCCACCACATTGCTGAACGTTACATTGGGAAACAACAAATCTGTTTCCACTTTCTGACCTGAATCCGGCTCCACAAAAGCAATTTTACGTCCACCATCAGTCTGTCGACGAACAGTGTCCATGACTTTGATTATGATTTTGAGTGGAACATTTTCCTCCGGAAGTAAACCTAATTTAAATATTTTGGGGTGTTTAGATTTTAATCCTGAAGATTTTCTATTGAGTTCTGCAAAGTCGAACTCACCATGACTTGTGGGTATATTGATTAATTCGGATTCTTTTTTATCAGGGTAAGTGATGATAAAAGTAAATCCTTTTTCTTTATCCACTTTAAGTTGAAGTGTGACCTCGGGGGTTGGATTTTTTTGATCTTTTTCTATGGCTTCTTGCACCACCTGGGGGATAGGGGTTTCAATCATTTTGATCTCTACAAAAACCACACTAAGGAGAAGCAAGGGGACAACAGACACCACAATATCCAGAAAAGGGGCAAGATTGATCTCAAATGTGGAGTCCGATAATCTTGTCTTTGCTATCCGCATGGCTACATTACCTTTGGTATAAAGTTTCTTTAAACAAATTCCTCAAGACACTTTTGAAGTAGAAGAAACACTTTTTTGGGTCGGATCTATTTTTTGGCTTGAAGGATATGTGTTTGAACTTTGAAATGGCAAATAACTACGTGTTCTTAATGCATCCAGCATAATTTGCGAATGACGATCTATTTCAGCAAAAAGACTGGATTGTTTTGCTTGTAAAAAACTATAAATAAACATAGTTGGGATTGCAACGGCCAGTCCTCCTGCGGTTGCCGTCATTGCCATGGAAATTCCCTGGGCTAACAAAGTTTGTTTTTGAGAAACATCAGCGTAACTTACGGCGCGGAAGGCCACAATTAAACCGATAACAGTACCAAACAGCCCAATCATGGTCACAACGTTGGCGACCATAGGTAGGTGCCCTAATCTTTTGGTGAGTTTAGGTGCCATTTCAGCGGCTGCAATATCAAGCGAATTTTCAATGGCAGTTTCATCCCGGTCTGATTTAGAAAGAATGCTTTTGATGACGAAGGCCAAAGGTTTTTTTTCGTTGGCAGTACAAAATGTGATCGCCTCTTCAATTTTATCTTGTTCAATTAAGCTAAGTACTTGTCGAGTAAAAGGCTCGGCTGGTAAGGGAAGGTCCCAAAATAAGGCCTTAAATCTATCAAACAAAAGACCAAAGGCAAATAAGCCTACCGCTGCAATGATCATATCCACGACTTTATAATCAACCAAGAATCCCATTATACCACTCATTGCATGACCTCCACGTCACTCTTTAAGCACTTAATTTTAACCCTTGAGAATGAGTTCAACTTTTACTGAGATCGGAAGAAAGAATTGAAAACTTGATGTCCAAAAAATGTGCATTTTCTGGAGCGTCGATAGTTAAAAGAGTGTAGTTCGATATAATTTTTTTATACTGACTATAATAATTACAAATTAATTCAAGGGTAAATTTTAAAAAATCAAGAAAAATAACGCATAGCAAATTAATAAAATCCAATAATTTTAATATCTTATAAAATTAATAAAATAGTTCCAATTTGGAACTGAATAGAATTGCAAAAAAATTACATTAAGATTTGAATATTTTCCAAAATCAATCAAGCGGGACGTTTGGTTGGAGTGGCAAAGGATTCACTAAAAACTGAAAACGAAGGGGGTTACATGGATGCAAAATGCAATAAACCGCTAAGCCTTAAGCCTTTGATGATGGGCGTTATTTTGGCTTTAGGATTTTTATTTGGATTTAATGGATTTGCTGACAGTAAAAAATATATTGTTACTTTCAAAAACACACAAAAATTTATGTCTGTTAAATCGGGAGTCAGAAAATCCAAAAAATTGGCCGAGCTGGGATTAGGTCAGTCTCGAGAATCAGACACTCGTTTTTTGAATACCAATGCAAAACCATTGGCCGTTTTAGATCATTTAGAAATGATCGTAATTGAATCAGAACAGGATAATATTATTGCCCAACTTTTAAACCACCCCGCAGTTGCAGATGTGGAGCAAGAGGTCATTTTGAAGTCACCAGTACCTGTAAATGGATTTCAAAGAATTTTAGGTGATTACAATCAAAGTTTAAAATGCCCCAACAAAACCCCATGGGGAATTAGTGCCGTCAAAGCAGAAGAAGCTTGGACCTTAACTCAAGGGGAACAGTCGAGGGTTGCTATTCTTGATACTGGAATTGATGCTACTCATCCTGCCCTTGCGAGTCGATTTGAGAAAGGACGTGATTTTTCATCAAGATTTGCCTTTGGTGGTCCCCACTCTGGCGATGCTGAATTAAATGGCGATTACTCAGATAAAATTGGGCATGGAACTCATGTGGCTGGAACGATAGCTGCTGATGGGACTTGTATTTCTGGAGTGGCTCCTAAAGCAAAACTTTTGATGGGTAAAGTTTGTGATGAAGGAGGGTGTGGAACTGCAGCTATAATTTCCGGTATTGACTGGGCGATTGCGGAACACGTGCAAGTTATTTCAATGAGTCTGGGCGGGGTATTAACAACTCCTTCTCAACAACGAGCTGTTTTACGTGCAGAACAAGCTAACGTTGTAGTTGTGGCAGCAAGTGGTAACGATGGAGTTCGTAGAATTTCTTATCCAGCAGCTTACCCCTCAGTGATTGCAGTGGGAGCTGTGGCTCAAGAAAATGGCACTTTCAAAAGAGCTAATTTTTCTCAGTATGGCCAAGGACTTGATATTGTAGCCCCCGGGGTGGACGTGGTTTCCACTGTTCCTATGGGATTTGGAAGAGTTTCTTCTGTAAGCATGGATTTTGGTGATGGCAAGGCAACTCCAGTAAAGAGCACATCTTTTTCTGGGGCATTACAGAATAGTACCCCCATATCTGGACAGTTGGTATTTGTTGGTTTGGGCAAACCAGAAGATGTAAAAGCTGTTGATTTAAAAGGAAAATTCGCTCTTGTACAAAGGGGAGAAATCACTTTTAAAGATAAAGTTGTAAATGCTTTGGGTGCAGGAGCCACTGGTGTGGTTATTTTCAACCACGAAGAGGGATTGGCCCGTGGTGGTTTGGGTGAAGATGGAAGTATAAGTATTCCTGTGGCGATGATTGAAAAAAGTGTAGGGGAGCAAATTCGAACTCAACTTTCAAGTGGTGGAGTTGTGACTGCTTCTATTGTTACAGAAAGATCGGATTTCGATTCATATGATGGTACCTCTATGGCGACTCCTCACGTTGCAGGTGTGGTTGCTTTAGTGAGATCCATAAATCCACAAATTTCTGCGGTTCAAGTGAGAGATATTTTGGCTCAAACTTCAGTAAATATTGGTAATGCAGATGAATACGGAACTGGTTTGGTGGATGCCTTCGCTGCAGTTCAGAAGGCGAAAATCACAACTCCAGTTGCCCCTGCTGAATCTGTAGATCCCATTGACCCCGCCGATCCTGCTGAATCTGCAGATCCCATTGACCCTGCTGATCCTGGTGTGGCTTCCGGATTCTAATTTTTTAAAGATTGAATCTTTAAATTGTTCTATTAAAGAGTCCAGCTAGAAGTAGTTGGACTCTTTTATTTTAAGAATTGATTCTTCGGAGTTAAGGGAAAGGGGATGATCAGTGGGTCCATCCGCTGTTTCCATTTTGTCAAAGTTCTAATAGTTTTTTGAACCTTTAATGAAATATTTTAGTGGCATACCGATGGCGGTGAAAACACAAAAGTAAATCGCCAACTGTGGATTATCAAAGAGTTTACTGATCAACATAAAAGCGCAGCCTCCAATTGCAATCAATGGCACATAAGGAAAACAGGGGGTTTGGTAAAGATGGTGTTTTGAGTTCTCTGTAGCGTGATTGTGCGACACTCTCTTTTTTCTCAAAATGAAAAGGCCAATGAATGCGAGTGTAAAAAATATATATATGCTAAAAATAGCCAAGTCTGTGATGAGATCAATTTCACTCCAAAGCATGAGGGCTACTGCAATTGCAGTCTGTAAAATGATAGCGTTATTTGGAGTTCCCAATTTAGGATGAACTGATCCTATCCACTTGGAGAAAGGTAGTTCCTTTCTAAGAGCCATAGCATAGGGCACACGGGAATTACTGAGAATATTTCCATTAAGGCAACCAAAAATTGAAATCACAATTCCGATACTTACTAAGCTTCCTCCCCATGGGCCAAATAAAGTAACAGAAGCCATGCGTGCGGCGTCTTCCCCAAGTTTTGCCACTTCGGAAGTAGAAAGAGTTCTTAAAAGGGAAATATTTACAGCTAAATAGGCCAAAGCAACAACGGCTAAACCAAAAATAATGGCGCGAGGAAGATCTCGGGAAGGATTTTTCATTTCTCCGGCCATATTTGTTACCTGCATCCAACCGTCATAAGCCCAAAGAGTGGACAAAACCGCACCTCCTAAAGAGCCAGTCGCAGCAATTCCTGTAATTTCATTAAAAGTTGGATGGGTTCCCCAAATTAATCCAAATACGGAAATCATAAATATGGGGATTAATTTTATAACTGTGGTAAGTTCTTGAACTCGACCCGCATATTTTGCGCCAACACAATTTATCAGTACAAGAAAGAATAGAGCCCCAAAAGCAATGGGAGTTTGACTATTTTTTTCCAATCCCAATAGGGGTTGAGCTAAAATTCCAAAATAAAGACTTAAAGCGGCCATAAGCCCCGGTCCGTAAATAACGGTTTGTACCCACCCGCATAGAAAGCCAAACGTTTTGCCATAAATTTCTTCGATATAGGTATAGACTCCACCCGTTTTTGGGATCCGTGCGGCCACTTCTGCAATGGTCAGTCCCCCAGCAATGGATATGATTCCGCCGAGTAGCCACGCCAAAAGGGCAGCATTGGAACCTCCAATGCTGGTGAGTATTTTTCCAGGTTTCACAAAAACTCCAGAACCTATGACACATCCGATGACGATGCTTGAGGCCGCCCAGAAGCCAAGTTCGCGTTTAAGTTCATGACTTTGATGGGATCCAGAGTGTTTTTTGCTATTCATAGAGTTCCTATTTATGAAGAATGAATGTCTTTGGTTAAAACGGACGGTGATCAACTATTTTTGTAGAATCGTCAAGATTTTTTGCTTTCACAAGAGTATTCAATGGCATTTTTACAGAGCTGGCATTGGAGGACTTCCCGTCAAATTGGAATTGCAATGTGATTTTAAATCTCAAAATGAGTATTAATAGTACTTACTGGGCCCATTGTCGGGACTGGATTCGTTAGCTAGTAAATCGGGATAGAATTTTTTTAAGACAGGGGAGGGAATTCTATATTGAAAAGCAAATTCAAATAAACTGAGTTGAAATAAAAGTGAGCGAAAGATATTTAATTCTACGGAACTCATAGAAACAATATTATTTAACTCTTCAAGGGTTTGAGTCATTTCATGTTTGTTAAAGTTATTGGCTTTTAGCAAAGCTTCACTAACTTGTTTTTCCAAAGACAATAAAAGGGAAAGTGTTGAATCTTTTGAATCGTTCTCAAAGGAATCTGTTTTGTTTTGAGGGTTGTGACAACGAAAATAAGCCGTTGAGTTTTTGCAATTCAAACTAAAAATGTTTGTTCTACACGTTGGTTCTTTGGGAACGAAGTAATCTGGAGTGTCAAACATAAAGTTATTAGAAATCAACTCAGATTTAAACTCATTAAACATAGCAGCCTTTGAAAAAGAAAATTCTTCTGAAAAGTAAATGAAGGCATGTAGAGGTTTTACCTGAGCTAATTTTATCTCTTGTTTTAAAGTGAAGTGAGATTGTGGATAAGCAGTAGCAATGATTCCAATATCCCCTGGGAGTCGGAGATCACCTTCATTTAATTGAAGGCATTTTTCAGATATCTTATCTTTAAATTCATTGGAATTTACAAATCTAATTGTATTTACCAAACGAGAAACGTAAAGGGCAAAGTTGAAACAGTTGGGTCCATTCGTTGCAAAATTCTGTTGAAAAATATTTCGTATGGGCTGTGGAATGCAGGATGTAAAATCAAATCGACAGTTTGAGCTGTAACTTAGTAAAGCTGGTTCACATTTATCAATAGGATCGTATCTTTTATAAAACTCGTGAAAGGAATCCTGAAATATTTTAGCACCTTGACACCCAGCAAATTCCAGGATGAGCTTAGGGGAAAACTCACTCAGAATTAAAATTTTTTGTGAAGATTCTGTGGCATAAACCATTTTACAGCCAAAAATGGAATCCATTTCAAACATAAAAAATAAGCCTGTGAATATAAAGAAAAAATGAAACAAAACCCCCTCCATATCCCTTCAACTTTCAAATCGTCACTAAAATACTATTAGGTCATTGTTGATTTCATAGCACTAAAACGGCAAACAACCCGCATAAGGGCGATATCCTAAGGCAGAGTCGAACTGGTTTTCTGCTGAGGTTACCACGGATAGTTTTTGTTTTTTTAATTTAGCAGCTAAGGAACTATTTGAGATAAAAGTCCAGGGTGCTTTGTAAGCATCTAAGATTAAATCGGAAACACTTCCTGGGTTTTTTATCGAATAAGCATTCCAGTTGGTGCATATTGTTGCATCAAATAAATTGAGCGCCGTATTAAATGAACTCGTTGGATTGGCAAGATTGTAAAGTTGACTCCACAATGATGATTTATCTGAAGGGTCACCATTATTATTTGCTATTTTGATTGTTTTCATTTTTTGGTCATCAGGAGTTATCGTGTCCAATCGATCAGGAGAAATTTCATCGAGCTTGAATAATCGTTTGGCAGTCCCTTGAGCAAATAGGGACTCTCCCCCTCTTCTTGTAATATAGATGACTTGTTCGCAGCCATAAGCTTTAAGTACAGCGCCGGGACTTAAATCAGCCCAACCGCCCGCAGAATAGAGCTTCTCGTCATCATTTTTTTGAAATGGTTGTAAATTGGCTAAGCCAGGTTCAGCAGGAGATAAGCTCATAGCTGTCTTCCAATTGGTCGGGCCTAAAGGAAGGAACAGAGAACTTTTTTTATCTGCGGAAAAATCCCATATCTTTTGGTGACCATATTCCTCAATTGACCGATTTACTGGGAAGGGTCTTTTCAGGTTGTCACTAATTTTTTGAAGTTGATCTGCTGGACCCCAGTAACCAAATTTTAGATCTTGGGAAGGGAATTGAAAGTCGTGACCAAAAGTGAGGGTCATACTTTGTTTGTAGCTGAGAAACGCATCTTCGATGCGTTGGTAGGCGTTTTTTCCGCTAAATACAGCCGTGGAAATAAATGCAGGGATAAATCTGCCAATAGTATCCATTTCTCTTGAAGACTTTAAAGAAGGATTTTTGCTGAAGTAAGTGGATAGAATTTGTTTAAAAAGAACGTCACAGGATAGTGAGGTAAAATTTCTTATCAACTCGTCCCAGGTTGAATCTAAAGCGGGGGAGGCGCAAGTATTTAAAAAAGTTTGTAACTTTTTTTGAGTCCCTTCCTCCATTCCTATTCCCGCATAAAAGTTGGCTACTTTTCCAAAGCTGTCAGCTAAATAACTAAAGTTTAACAGTCCGGGTCTGAAAAAAAGATTGTCATCCCCCAGGGAATCAAAAGAGCCAAATTTTTCCAGAGATACAAAAATCTCATTGGCATAAAATTGAACTCTTTTTTGGACTAAACTGAGTTCGGATTTTGAATGTGGCGGTTCTTTTTCCAGGATAACATCTAAATCATTTAAGGCGTGCTGAAGTGGATCGAGAAGTTCTGGATTGATGAATGGGAGATTGTCTTTCGCAAAAATAAGCGCGGCATGTATTTTTTCTTTATTACTTTCATAAGTTTTCAAAAATGAACCATCTGACAATTGAGCGAGTTTTTGTGCTTGTACCTTTAGGTCTAAAGTTTGGTTCCCTTTAGCAGAATCCAAAGACATTTTTAAATAATGAGCAATATTTTTTAGTGTTTTGAGTTGAAGATTATCCTCCTCAATGAATTGAAGAAAACCTTGCAAGGATTTAATCAAAAGACTGGCTCTGGCATTTTTAACTTGAGGGTCAGCAACAGATTGCACTTCAGGGTTTATCGCGATGCTTTCAAGTAAAAACAAGGTTATACTTGCAGAGCTACCCCCTGACATTGCAACAGGAAAACCCATGACTTCAACAGCGCGGGCTAAAGCACCCCAGTGAGCTGGGGCTAACTCTCCATTTCCGCGAAGTGCCAAGCAGTAATTTTGATTTGAATTACTATCATCTGAACTTAATTGAATACTGGAAGCTGAAAGCGAAGGAAAAGCAGAAAAGGAAAATAAAATTAAACTCGCAATCCATTTTAATTTTAAGTAGATTCTTGTTGGGATTTTTTTTTGTTGTGAAGACATGGTCGACCTTTAAAAATAAAACAATTTAATGAATGCTGAAGGTTTAATTGAAATTCAAATCAATTGCGAGAATTAATATTTTAAGTGTAATGAATGTAATGTTTTCTAAGTTCGTGTCTGGAGTTTCAGCTAAAACCTCATTTTTGAACAGGTTCTCATCTCTGTCATGAGCTTGTGGTTCGAGTTTCGATTTACTTCAGGTTATTTTTTTCACAGCTCTTTTAAATTCATTTTTCTAAGTGCCGGGGATTTCCAAGCTATAGTGGCGACAATCAAAAGGCAGGCAACGCCGCCAAAGAGAACTGTTCTTATTGGGCCAATCCATTGAGCGACAAGACCTGACTCAAGTTCACCAAGTTCGTTGGAGGAGCCAATAAAAATTGAATTAACGGCAGAAATTCGTCCCCGCATATGGCTGGGAGAGGACAGTTGTACCGCAGTACCGCGAACGACCATGCTAACACTATCGAAGGCGCCACTTAAAAAAAGTGCTGTAAGAGAAAGTGTTAGGTTTTGGCTGAGTCCAAAAATGATAATACAAATGCCGAAGCCAGCGACGGCATAAAGTAGAATTTTTCCAGCACGAGCTCCCAGAGTGCGATTGGCCAAATAAATTCCCATGAGTGCAGCCCCTAGGGCCGGTGTGGCTCTTAATAGACCAAGACCTTTTGGACCTATAAATAAAATATCTTTAGCAAATATAGGGAGAAGAGCTGTGACCCCTCCAAAGAGTACAGAGAGCATATCCAGTAAAAGTGCGGGTAATAAAATTTCGTGATTAAAAACAAATTGAACCCCTGAGAGTAAACTCTCTCTGAGGCTGGATTTTTCAGTGAGGGGTGTCGTAGGTTGTGGAGAGGGAGTTGGCAGCGGATGGATCGTGGAAAGAGTCAGTGCAGCGCCTAAAAGGAGGAGAGCGATAACAGCAGTGGACACCGTGACTCCCAACCAACCAAAAACCAACCCTCCAACAGCGGGGCCAGCAATACGAGCCACTTGCATACTTGAACTCATCCAGGCGGCGCCACGACTGATTTTGTCCCGATCTAGGAGTTGGGGTACTATAGCGAATATCGTGGGTTGTGAAAAGGCTCTGGCAATTCCGGTTAGAACAGAAGCAGAATACAGTGCAAATACTTGATGTTGGAAAAGCAGGGGAACAGAGTGAGCGCTATAAACGATCAGTCCAGAAAAAAAACTCAAAGAAAGAACTCTGCGATAAATGATTAAAGGATTACCGTGATCCACCAAATGTCCGGCAAAAAGAGCGAGTCCTAACGCGGGAATGGCCTCCGCTAACCCAACTAAACCAAGATACAGGGGCTCCCCCATGAGATCATAAATTCGCCAAGCCACAACAACGGCTTGCATTTGGACGCCAAAGGTAAAGAGAAATCTGGCGCTCATAAGTTTTTTAAACTGAATGGGCATAAGTTCGATTTAAGCCAAAAAAAAAGCGAGAGTGCAACAAAAACCAGCTTAATTTTTAGAACCATCTTTTTGAGGGTGGGCCCGAGAGGCTGCGTCGGAAGGTTTTTGCAAAGGCCTTAGAAGGTCTTAGCAATTGTTCCGACAGAAATAGAAATAACAGTCAAACTTAATGAGAATTAGTTAGAAGTCTTGAATTTCAAAATTTAAAAAAACTGATTTTTACTATTTTTTTACTCTTCACTCCCGAATTTTTACCAAAAATTGATTCCTAAGTTTATAGAATAAATCATGTGTTGTGAACTTTAGAACCTATGTTGGGAGACTTAGCATCTGTACTTAGGAGCTGTACTTAGCGTCTGTTCGGAACCATAAACTTTCTGAACAAGCTCCAAACAAATCTGATCACGACAACCTATGAGGAGTTAGGATGAGTTTCTTAATAGCAGGGTTTTTAAGTTTATTATTGTTAATTTATTTATTTTACGCTCTTTTTAATCCAAATAAATTTTAGAGGACACATGAACTCATATGATATTTTACAAATCATCGTTTTGTTTTCGTTGATTCTGATATGGACCCCTTTACTTGGGGGTTATATGGCAAAAGTCTTTATGGGGGAAAATCATTTACTTGCTTGTTGGGGTCAACCTTTTGAGAAATTAATCTATAAAATCATCGGAGTTGATTCGACCCAAGAGATGAATTGGAAAGAATACTTAAGGGCGGTACTCGTCTTTAATTTTTTGGGTTTTTTATTGTTATTTTCGCTCTTGCTTTTTCAAGGTTGTTTACCCCTAAATCCACAAAGAATTTCCGGACTGAGTTGGCACCTGGCACTCAACACTGCTATTAGTTTTATGACTAATACCAATTGGCAATCTTACTCCGGGGAAACTGCCCTGAGTTATTTTTCCCAAATGGTAGGTTTAACCGTGCAAAACTTTCTTTCAGCGGCCACAGGATTGGCGGTTTTACTCGTCTTTATTCGGGGTCTATCTCAAAGGACTACAGAGGGTTTGGGGAATTTTTGGAAGGATACTACACAATCGATTTTGTATGTTTTTCTGCCGCTTTCCTTAGTTTATGCTTTGCTGCTCTCAGGTCAGGGTGTAGTGCAAAATTTTGCCCCAACACAGACTGTAACTACAGTGGAAGGGGGACAGCAAAAAATTCCGTTGGGACCAGCAGCTTCTCAAATTGCCATTAAACAATTGGGAACCAACGGAGGAGGTTTTTTTAATGCAAACAGTTCGCATCCTTTTGAAAATCCCACACCTTTTTCGAATTTTATAGGGTTGATTGCTTTGATCCTTATCCCTTCGGCATTGACATATATGTTTGGAAAAATGGTGGGAAATTTAAAACAAGGTTGGGTGCTTTGGGCCGTAATGATGGTGTTATTGCTTGTGGGGTTGGGTTTAAGTTTAAGGTCGGAATACTCAACTAATCTTGTTTTCAATGGGACGATTATGGAAGGGAAAGAAACACGTTTTGGTATTACGAATTCGGTTTTATGGTCTGTTTTAACAACCGCAGCGAGTAATGGGTCGGTGAATTCCATGCATTCTTCTCTATCGCCAATCTCAGGAGGAGTTGCTTTACTTAATATCGTTTTAGGAGAAATTATTTTTGGAGGAGTGGGTTGCGGACTCTATGGAATGATTTTATTTGTCATACTAACAGTGTTTTTATCAGGGCTTATGGTGGGGCGAACTCCTGAGTACTTGGGAAAAAAAATTGAAGCCAAAGATATTCAAATGACTACATTGGCGATTCTCATACCTAGTGCGTTTATTTTGTTGGGAGCTGGAATCTCGGCAGTGTTACCAGAAGGTCTCTCTAGCTTAAGTCACAAAGGACCCCATGGATTAACAGAAATTATTTATGCTTTTGCCTCTGCTGGGGGTAATAATGGTAGCGCCTTTGCGGGTTTAAATGCCAACACCCTTTACTATAATTTGCTTTTAAGTTGCGTCATGTTGGTCGGTCGATTTGCGGTTCTCGTACCCGTAATGGTGATTGCAGGGAATATGGTTCAAAAAAAGATCGCACAACCTTCCTTTGGAACGTTTAACACCGATAACACTCTTTTTGCGCTTTTGCTTATCGGGGTTATATTTATTGTGGGTGCTTTAACTTTTTTTCCAGCACTAGCTCTTGGTCCTATTGTGGAGCAAATTTTAATGATTCAAGGGCGAACTTTTTAAGAGTGAGTCCCAGAGAGGGCGTTTTTTTTGAAAGAAATCTGGTGAGTCCGGACTTTAAATACTTTTGGAGTATCTTTTTATGAACAAAAAAATGTTTCAAAAAAATCTAATTAAAAATGCTATTTGGGAAGCCTTTATCAAGTTACATCCCAAATATCAAATCCGTAATCCAGTGATGTTTATCACCGAGGTGGGTGCTTTACTGTCGACCGTTGCGGTATTAGTAAACACTTTGCATCGACAATTTTCTGGTTTTGAGTTGCAAATTGCAATCTGGCTTTGGTTTACCGTATTGTTTGCAAATTTTGCTGAGGCCATTGCTGAAGGTAGAGGTAAGGCTCAAGCAGAAAGTTTAAGGAAATCCAAAACCAACACTATGGCTCGAAAGCAACTTGTGGGAGGTGGTGAAGAGATTATGAATGCCTTGAACCTAAAGAAAGGAGATGTTGTGGCCTGTTCAACAGGCGAAACCATTCCTGGGGACGGGGAAGTCATTGAGGGGATTGCCACAGTGGACGAGTCAGCTATTACTGGGGAATCGGCGCCAGTGATTCGAGAAAGTGGTGGGGATCGTAGCGCTGTGACCGGAGGGACTAAAGTTATTAGTGACCAAATTTTAATTCGAATCACGGCTGAACCTGGCTCCAGTTTTATGGATCGGATGATTTCGTTGGTCGAAGGAGCAAAACGGAGTAAAACTCCCAATGAAATTTCTCTCTCTATTTTACTTTCGGGTCTGACCATTATTTTTTTACTGGCCGTTGTGACCTTAAAGTTTTTTGCAGACTACTCTTCCCAGAGTTCGGGACAAGACCTTACTCAAATTATCACAGTACCGGTGCTCATATCTTTATTGGTTTGTTTGATCCCAACCACCATTGGAGGTTTATTGAGTGCTATTGGAATTAGTGGAATGGATCGTTTGATTCAAAAAAATGTGGTAGCTATGAGTGGGCGAGCTGTAGAAGCTGCCGGTGATATTGATATATTATTGCTCGATAAAACGGGAACGATCACTTTGGGTAACCGAATGGCGAGTGAGTTTGTTCCCGCTCTGGGCGTGGAACCGCAGTATTTAGCCAAAATTTCCCAATGGGCTTCTTTGCGTGATGAAACTCCAGAAGGGCGTTCCATCGTTGTTTTGGCTAAAGAAAAGTTTGGCTTAAGGACTCAAACTCAGTCTTCAAAAGAAACTGAATTTATTCCGTTTAGTGCTCAAACTCGGATGAGTGGAATTAATCAGGGACAAAATATCATACGCAAAGGGACTTTAGATGCCATCAAAAATCACGTGGAATCCTTGGGCGGAACTCTGCCAGATGATGTGGAAAGAGAGGCCCAAAGTATTGCAAAAAAAGGGGGAACGCCATTGGTCGTTTGTGAACAATCCCGAGTTTTAGGGGTGATTTATTTAAAAGACATTGTAAAGGGTGGCATTTGTGAACGATTTGCGCAGCTAAGAAAAATGGGGATCAAAACAGTTATGATAACCGGAGACAATCCCTTGACCGCAGCAGCGATTGCAGCTGAAGCGGGTGTGGATGACTTTATGGCTCAGGCTACACCCGAGACAAAATTAAAAAGAATACGTGAAGAGCAAGCAAAAGGATATCTGGTGGCTATGACCGGTGATGGAACCAACGATGCACCGGCTTTGGCTCAAGCGGATGTGGGTGTGGCAATGAACACAGGGACTCAAGCTGCAAGAGAAGCAGGTAACATGATTGATTTAGATAGCAATCCAACAAAACTAATCGAAATTGTCGAAACGGGAAAACAAATTTTAATGACAAGAGGTAGCCTAACCACTTTTAGTGTGGCCAACGATGTGGCAAAATATTTTGCAATTATTCCGGCCCTCTTTATCAGCCTTTATGCCAGGGGTTCTGAACCCGGACCCTTAAATGCGATCAATGTTATGAAATTACATTCCTCACAGAGTGCAATACTCAGTGCAGTCATTTTTAATGCTTTAATTATAATTTTATTGATGCCCTTAGCGATTAAAGGAGTTTCTTACCGAGCTTTAGGGGCCTCAGCTTTATTAAGCAGAAATTTGTTTATTTATGGGTTGGGCGGGATTATCGTTCCCTTTATCGGTATTAAGGCGATTGATCTATTTATTGTTTTTATAGGGGCTGTTTAATGAAAACAATTTTTGTTTCTATAAAATTATTATT
>JAIBAM010000052.1 GCA_019695175.1 Bdellovibrionales bacterium | reverse complement strand
ACTCAGAACTACATCAAGGCCAGTGAAAAAGATGGATTCATTGAGCAGTTTAAGTTTTTAAAGAAAAAATCTAAATAGATTGGGCGGCTAAAGCATTGAGCATATTGGCTTCGGGCCTTTGTTTTTTTCTGAGTGCTTTTAGAAAATCTTTTTGATCAAGCAAACTCGCCGGACAGCGATAGTCGTCAAGAGATGTTGGTGGACCGACTGTCCGTCATACAGAACCTTCTTCCTGCAAAACCTCTTCATTTCCGCCAATACTTTCAGTGCTTTGCGGGTTGCCTGAAAAACGGGCACAGATTTGAGTTCGTGCCCGTCATGTGCCCGCACCGTGCCCGTGTGCCTGAACAATCCACCTCGAAAAGCTAATCTTGGATTGTCGCCCTTTGGGTTGTGACAGGCAAAAACATGTTGCCATTTCCCAAAGAAATCAGTATGTTCCGCGACAAAATAGAGGGGTGAAAAATGTATAAATCAGTTGTTGCTTGTCTGTTTTTGTTTTCAGGCTTTGCCTACGCGTCTGTTGAAAACAAGGAATTTAGTGCTGACGGCCTGAAATCTCTTGTCGTCGAAAATACGTCCGGTGAAGTGAGAGTGAGTGTTTCTTCTGATGGAAAGGTCTATGTCGCCGCCGACAAGATTGAATTTGAAAAGAACTGCACACTGACCGTTGACAAGTCTGGAAAAGAACTGATTGCAAAGGTCGAACAAAAGGGATGGTTCAACAGCGACTCTTGTAAAGTGAACTTTGAAATCAAAGTTCCAAAGACTGTTGCCTTGGATTTGAAAAGTGGTTCGGGCGATTTGTTCGTGACTGGAACAAAGGGCAAAGTTGATGTCAAAGTGGGAAGTGGCGACATCAAAGTAGATGCGGACGTGGATCAGTTGGATGGAAAATCTGGAAGTGGTTCGATTGAAGTCACAGGTTTGTTGGGAAATGCCGCTGTGAAAACTGGAAGCGGAACTGTCACCTTGTCATACAAGTCGGCACCATCGAAGGGTGAACTTGATATAAAGACAGGAAGTGGCAACGCGACGGTCTTTTTTCCAAGCACAACGAAGGTTATGACTGATTTCAAAGCTGGAAGCGGCAAAGTATATAACGAACTCGGTGACACCTCTGATGCTTCATTCCGAATTTCAATGAAGGCTGGAAGCGGTAATCTGAAAATCAAAAAACTGCAATAACTGTAATAGTTGATTCTTAAAGCACTATTTTGATGGTCGAATTGGACCTTTATAAATTCATCGATGCTCTTGTTGGTAGTTAAATTACGTCGCAATTAAAGATTCGGCATTTGCTGTGAAGACTTGAGATGTTTTTTCAATTGTTTTTTCTGATTTTAAAACCATTAATTTTACAAATGTTTCAAATGAATATAATTTTTGAATCATCCGTTGTCTTATTTTAATTTGAACTAATTTTGATTTCATAACTTTTTTAATTAAAAATTCAATTGTTGTTTTTAAATCTGCTAAACTTTTACTGCCTATAGACATTAAGATGTTTTGCAAAAATATAAATGCAAATGTAGTTGTGGCTGGGATTTTTCCATTTAAACATTCATCTAGTAACTTTTCACAGGATTGTGTTGTGCTTTGTTCTGAAGTTGAAAATTTAACTAAATTATGTTTAATTTTTTCAAAAAATTCATTGTGAGTACTTTCTAAATTCAATTGTAGCCACTCTAAATTCTGTTGATCTGCTAGGTTTCGTATAATTCCACCAAAGTAAGTGTGATCATATTTTTTTCTGGATACTTATTACTTTGAGTTTTAAAAATACTGATGGCATTGAGTATTAATTCCGCTGTAAACATGGAAGCACTTAATCTCTTTTTAAAAACTTCTAAATTTGGAGGTTTAACTAATTCAATAGCTTGTGATAGTGCTTGTTCTTTTGATTCACTAGTAATTGGTTTAGAACTTTCATTTTTAAACCGATTAGCCAATGCTTTAATTTCATCTTTAATTTTTTGATATTCTTCATTTGAAATTGGTAATAGCTTATTTGCAACTTCAGATGAAGATTTACCACCAAGGCTCTTTCTTGGTGAATGGTTTCGAAGTTGTGTAAAGATTTCTGTTATTAGTTTTGCAATCGATAAGGATATGCTTTCAGGTGTTTGAGCATCGATTTTAATTTTTCCATCTTGACCATGCACCCAATTCTCAAAAACTTTAAAATTATTCTCTATAATTCCATTGCTTTTTGAGTTTCCAGGAAAAGTTTTAATGATTTCAATTCCCATCTCATCTAAATATTTCTTCACTGCTGGCAGATTCTCTGCTTAATCGATTATCTAAGACTATTGCTATTGGAGATAGACCAAAAGTTTCTTTAGCTTGTAAAATAGCCTCTAATAAATTATCTGTGGTTTCTGATTTATTTATCACTCCACCAACTAAAACAGTTGTTTTATAATCTATCAAACACTGCCACACCCAGCGATACAAAACTCCATTAATTTCAATATTTATACTTTTACCATCCGTACCCCAAATGGCATTGGGTGAAAATCTTTTTATAATATCTAAACCTGTGTTATTTAAAAAAATCCCTCTCACACTTAGAAAACCCAAACGCATTAGAAGATTTGAAAATTCTCGATAGTCTAATTTCATCTCTAATAGCATATCTGGATTTTTATCAATAAAATCTTTTACTGTTGCTTTAGATTCTTTTGTTTTAAAAAACTGACTTAATTTATCGATAACATGACTGGGGATTTCTAATAACTGAGCACCATTATTATTTTCATCATCGTCATTTTTATCGTTTGATTTTTGACCCTTTAACTTCTTCAAAGTGTCCAGTGGGATACCAAGCAATCGATGCACATCTTCCCAGGATAAATCGAACTCTTCTTTTTTTAAGATTAAATAATCTTTAAACTCTGAACTCTGAACTCATTTGATGACGTTCATTTTTAACCCAGCAATCAGGATTATTAATCCTAAACTCTGAAATACTCGAAGTAAAACTCAATTCATTTAGTTTAACTTGTAATTCAATATATTTTTTTTGCTCTTCATTTTGGGGCTTTGAAAATAATGATTTTGCAACCTGTCTCACTGAGCTCAACATTGAGTGATGCTCAATTTCCAAAACCTTACAAACTTCACTCATTTCGTACTTGATATTCATACGAGTGAGAATGGGTCGCGCTAAATAAGCACAGGCTGCTTGAAAATGTTTTGGTACCTCATCAAGATTCATATTTATAAAGCCTAAACAGGTTTTATAAATATGTAAATATTTTAATTTTAATTATCTTTTATTACGTAAGTTTACTCAATGCAATTTTTAAAATATCTTCCCATATTGGCTCGCGTATCTCTTTAAGATTTTTTATACTTTTATTCCATCCATATAAAAATCGATCCGCTGGCACTTCCCCTTTTAGTAGCCCCATATGTGTTCTTTCAAAATTATAAAACTCAATCCACTCCGCAATTCCATGACCTGCATCATCTAAACTAGAAAACTCTTTTACTGTTAATAATTCTTTCTCAATTTGCTTGTTCACTGATTCAACTTTACCGTTGGATCTTGGAGAGCCCGCCTTGATTTGATCAATCCCATACTCCTCTGATATCAACTTTTGAAATCGATTCATTCCATTCCAACTATAAAAAGCACTTCCTGCATCAGTCATAAGTTTCTGCATCCGTTAATTTATGACTACATATAAATCGAGAGTAATCATCCTGCAATATTAATAAAAATGCTTTTTGCTTATGAATATAAAAATGTTTGAAATCCATATGAATTAATTCTCTTGGACGAGCTGCCTCGTAACTTAAAATTCTTTCCGATTTTACAATTGCTCTGGGTGGAGTGTATCCATTTTCTTCTAAAATATTTCTAACTGTTGAAATACTTATTTTAATATTCTCTTTTCTCAATTGATTACTTAACTGAGCTGGACCCAGTCCAGGCTTGGATTTCCACAAATCTAAACCCTCTGCCAGTGTTTATGATATCCATTATAATGATCTTTTTTAACTCCATCCGAAATAAAATTATTATTATTTAAATTTGAATTATTGCTTTCTTTAAGTCTTCGAGTCCAAATTCTAATTGTAGGGGGCTTTGTTTCAGAGTATGTTGAAACTTCTGTTATCGGATAATGTTGACAAGCATCAACAATAATTATCATTTCCTTCTCACTATATCTTCGACTCGAAGGCTTTAAATACTCCTTAGATTTTCGAATATCTTCAAGTAATTTTAAGGTTGTTTCTTTATCTTTTGTAAGATCCATACAGACTCTCTTCTTTCTAGAGAACTGATGACTTATAAAGTTAAACTCAATGCCGTTCACTTTTTTCTCGGTACAGTTGAAGCTGATGGGTATATTCGTCGGGACTTCTTGATCTGGCGTGGATAAGACCGTGACCTTCGCTTCCGGCGCTCAGTTGAGATTTGCAAAAGATGCCTGAGTCGACGCAGAACCCGGCAATGTTTTTTCATCACCAGATCTTCGAGACTGTTAAGGATAAAATCAACAATCAGCTTAAAGTTCGACTTGGAGTAGTCAAAAAGCTGATTGAGATTGCATCGTTTTCGAAGTGCTTGGGCCATCTGGATACGAGCTTTGATTCATCAACCACAAGACTGTATAAATCTCCTGCAAAATTCCATTGAAAAAGTTCGAGTGCCACTGCTCCATCTTCAAGGTATGGGTCATGTCCCGGTTGGCCGTCTCCACTTCCCATCGGAGAGCGTACAGATCACCAATTTCTTTGTTTTTGAACCGACTTCTCTCCAAATTTGTTGCAAACAATGCCGCCTCTCCTGTTCTGGGGTTGATCAATTTGACCAGATGGATCAAGGTCCCTTCAAATTCAAAACTCAAGTTTCTCTTTGAGCTTTTCGCAAACTTGATGATCTCAGGCAGGATCAAGCCGTCTTCTTTCAGGCGAGCTACGAAGTAGCTGCCTGAACCCTGGTGTGCGCGAACCAAGTCCTTACAAAAGAAAAGACGATCGTAAAGTGTCAGGCTCTTCTCCTCTAATCCCACGGCGATTTCCATGGCATTGTGCATTTTTTGATTGGTGTTGGAGTATCGAAAAGCTTTGCTCACGCCTCCCAATACATCGTAGCAGTGAACCACGTACATGCGCGTGAACCTTCCCCGTTTTAGTGGACACAAGAAATTGTAAACCTAGACCTACTCCACCGGAGGTTCCGTTATGGAGAAAGGTCTGTAAACTAACAACTGTGTTCACTAAAACGGGGAAGGTTCACAGAGACTACGACGACCGGGGGTGCAAGCCTCAGGTCTCAATTTAGTTCGAGAAATCGAACGAAGGCAGACTATTACCTTTAATGGCTTGCTTTCTTACAGAAGCATGGCTATGCCAGCCGAGGTGC
>JAIBAM010000005.1 GCA_019695175.1 Bdellovibrionales bacterium | reverse complement strand
TGCCTCTTTTTTAAACTCTTCTGAAAAGTGACGTTTTGTTCGTTTGACTCTGTTTTCCACGGTAAACTCCTCCCAAAGGGGTTAAACCGCTTAAACGAATGTGTCCAGTTATTTTGGGGAGGCCCAAAGGTCGTATCGAACCCGGGGCTCGATGGTCCAATTGTGAGATATGATTTGAAAAAGCCGTTTGCGGTTTTGGCGCGAATGCGCCGAGATGAAGATTGGCGTCCCCTGGTCGTGCAGTTTCGAACATCAATGTCATGTTTTTTGAGTTCAATCGCAACAGCGATCGCAAATTGTTCTAACGTCATTTTCTTAGATAGCTTCATTAAAGTTTTTTCCCAGTGCGACGAGGTCTGCGACGCTGACGGTAGTATTTTTCGATTTCATTTGCAGTTAGGAGTGAGAGAGACTTCTCGAGCAAAGATTCAAGTTCCTTTTTGTAGGGGCATCTTGGGCTGATTTGAAACATTCTAATATTGCCGACATTTCGCCCGACCAATATGCCACCATTTTCGAGTTTAATGAGCTGCTTTCGTACTTGCGATTTGGGAAGGTTGAATGTTTGAGAAATTCCTGAAGTGTGGCCCTCACCATAATTGGCTATATAGAGAAGGACTCGTTCTGCAGTTTGATTACCAAATAGTGTTTCAAGCACAAAAAGATAGTATCATAAAGTAGTACGAAAGGTCTACATTGTAGTACCTCTAATTTTAGGTGATACAAAAAGGAGAAACACCTATCACCTGACAGATAGAAAATCATGCAATTTCAATGAGTTAGAAAGTTGGCATCCCCTGGTCACCAGTTTCGAAATGCAATAATACATTTAAAGAAGAGTAATCATCCTGCAATATTAATAACGTCAGTTTCGTTTAAGCAGCCAATAATTTTTGTGTAGAAGTATTAAAATCAAATCTCATCTGTGGTTTGTTTGGATAAAGGACATAGGCAGCAAGACCCGATAAGAGGTTCACCATAAAATTCAATGAACTTCGATGCCTTGTATGCTCGATTTGCATAACGTCCTTAAGCTGGTGGTAAACGGACTCTATCAACGCCAGTTTCCCCTTCCTTGAGGTTTTGTTTAACTCAAATTCTCAAAGGGGCTGGCATGACTTTCAAGTATTTTTATAGACTTACGACTGGTTTAAACGAAACTGGCGTTAATACACAATAAACAAACTGAAATTTAATCAAACAGACACCAAAAGCTGGATCTAGTTGTCAGATTAAATACTGTGGCTACATATTTATTAAATTTCGATCAAATTTTTTTTCAGATCAAAGATCTGCACAAACTTTCTTAAGAATTTCGTTTTCGTAAAAGATCGGAAATTTCAAATAAAGAAATTCCTTTAGCCTGAAGCATTACCATGAGGTGAAAAAGAAGATCCGCGGATTCTGCGATAAGGTTTTCACGGTCTAAGTTTTTTGCAGCGATCACAGTTTCAATGGCTTCTTCCCCCACCTTTTGAATCATGCGATCTAAACCACTTTCAATTAAACTTGTTATATATGACTTTTTAGGTAATTTTTTAAAACGAAATTCAATTATTTTTTGCAATTCATCAAAAAAAAATAATGAGGAGGCTTTCTGACTCTCGTCACCATCAAAACAAGTTCTTGTCCCACGATGACAAGTAGGGCCAAGGGGACGTGCCGTTAACAAGATTGTATCTTGATCACAATCTAAATGAGCTGAAATATGTTCTAAATAGTTTCCAGAAGTTTCACCCTTCGTCCAAAGCTTTTGTCTTTTACGACTAAAAAATGTGACTTTTCCTGTGACTACAGTTTTTTGCCAAGCTGTTTCGTTCATGTAGGCCAGCATTAAAACCGATTTAGTTTCAATATCTTGCACAATTACGGGTAATAATTCAGATGGCCATTTAAAGTTTGCCAAGGAATTCATATTCTCACTCCAATATCCTCTTTTATCAGGAAAGCTTTTAAATCAGGAATGCAAAGTTCGTTTCGATGAAAGGCACCGGCTGCTAAACACCCATCTACTTTCGCTTCTCGAAAGGCTCGTACAAAATCCATGGCAGTTTTTGCTCCTCCTGAAGCAATAAGTGGGATCGTTGTTTGTTGTCGGACTGCAATGAGTTGTTCGATATCGTAACCTTTTCCCACACCGTCAGAATCCATGCAGTTAAGTACAATTTCGCCAGCTCCCAAAGTTTGAACTTCTTTAGCCCACTCCACAGTGCTTTTAGCAGTGTTTTTTGTGGTTAATTCACTGCCTGTATGGCTGTAAACCATAAACGTATTGTGGACTCTTCGGGAATCAATTCCTACTACAACACATTGTTGTCCAAACTCTTGAACAAGTTCTGAAATCAAACCTGGATTTTCAAGGGCCGGAGAGTTAATAGAAATTTTATCTGCCCCTGCATTAAGGATCAAACGTGCATCGTCACGGGAGCGAATTCCACCCGCAACACAAAATGGAATATCTAAAAATCGAGCCATGGAATCAATCCAAAACTCATGGACTCGACGATTTTCACAACTTGCAGTGATGTCGTAAAAGACCAACTCATCAACACCTTGATCACGATATCTTTGGGCCAACTCAATGGAGTCACCAAGTATTTTATGGTCACGAAACTTCGTTCCTTTAACCACTTTTCCATTCACAACATCTAAGCAGGCTATAATTCTCTTACAAAGCATAACTCACCGCCATTTTGAGATCTACTTCTTGGTTGAGCCAAGCTCGGCCGATGATAGCACCTTGAAGGTTCAATTTTTTTAATGCAATGATGTCGTTGAGTTTGGCAATTCCGCCTGAGGCTTGAATTTCAATTTGCGGGAACTCCTTTTGAATTTGGCAATACAGGTCAAAATTGGGCCCTTTCATGGCACCATCTTGTTCAATGTCTGTACAAAGTATTCTTTGGATACCAAGGGAGTTGAAAGTTTGCAGCAAACTTGAAAGGGACTTTTGCGAAGAACTTTGCCAGCCATGGTACATCACAATAAAATTTTTTTCGATTTTTTTAACGTCCAAAGCGAGGGTGATTCGTTTGGGCCCATAGTCTTGAATAGCTTTTTGCAGAATGTCTGGAGAACTGATTGCCATACTTCCAATCACCACGCGATCGGCGCCACAATCCAGTAACTGAGCTATTTCGGATAAACTGCGAATGCCTCCCCCCACTTGTATTTGTAGTTTGGATTGCTTTAAAAGTTTTTTTAGTAAAGAAAACTGTCTTTTATCTGGGGATTGTGCTCCACTTAAATCCACTAAGTGCATGTATTTGGCCCCACTTTCCTCTACTACTTTTAGAATGGAATTAGGATCTGTAGAAAAAACAGTGCGTTGAGCAAAATCACCTTTGTAAAGCCGAACCACTTCACCATCCAAAAGGTCTATAGCAGGATAAAGGATCACAACGCCGCCTTTATAAATTGTTTTAATAAAAGAGAACCACTCAAACCGGAGCGCTCAGGATGGAATTGCGTTCCCCAAAAATTATTTTTATTTACAATGGCCGATATTTTATTCTCACCATAACTGCAAACAGAAACTGTGTGTGCAGTTTCAGAAATAAAGTAAGAGTGCACAAAATAAAATTCAGTGGGTGAATCTAATAAAGCATTGTGTGTTATGGATTTTACTTTATTCCATCCCATGTGGGGAACTGTGGTGTACTTTGAAGGTTTTAAGGCAATGACTTTTCCTGGTAAGATCCCTAAACCTGGTGTGTTCATTTTATCAATGGATTCTTCTGATTCTTCAAAAAGAATTTGCATTCCGAGGCAAATTCCAAGAACCGGTTGTGCTAAGTTTTGAATGATTTTAATCAATCCCAGGGTTTCAATTTTTTTCATGACATGGGATGCATGACCCACTCCAGGTAAGATGACTGCTTTTGCATTTTGAATTTCATTAGGATCTTGAGAGACTTTTGCTTTTTGGTTGAGGCGATCAAAAGCATATCTTAATGAAGCCAAATTGGCTCCTCCTGTGTCAACTATGACTATCATAAAGATCCCTTGGTGCTGGGTAAGGCGTCCCCTTCTTTTTTAAGAGCGGAGCGTAAGCTTCGACCCACGCTTTTAAAAGTGGCTTCCACCATGTGGTGAGTGTTTTCACCAAAAGTGGAAATATGAAGGCTCATGCCGAGACTTTGACATAAGCTTTGAAAAAAATGAGGAATCATTTCTGTGGATAGTCCTCCCACTTTTTCTGCGGGAAATTCAGCTTGAAATTGAAAAAAGGGACGACCTGAGATATCCAGCGTAACCTGCGAGGTGGCTTCATCCATTGGTAAATAAAATCCATATCTGCCAATACCTTTTTTATTTCCTAGAGCTTGTTTTAGGGCCATTCCTAGGGCGAGCCCTACATCTTCAATCAAATGATGGTCGTCAATGTGTAAATCTCCTTTGGCATTAATTTTTAAAGAAAATCCTCCGTGCAGAGAAAGTTGCTCTAACATGTGATCAAAAAAACCAAGACCCGTTTGGATTTGGGTCCCTGTTATATGATCGAGCGAAACTTCTACTTGAACTTGTGTTTCCTTGGTGTTTCGGTTTACGAAGGCCTGCCGTGAATTATAGAGAAGAGAGGTGACAATATCATCCCAGGTATTGTCCTTAGATAAAAGCCTACCTTGAAGGCCCATATTTTCTGCAAGCTCCATGTCTGAGGGACGATCTCCAATAACAAAGGATCGTGATCGATCCATTTCGTTAGAGGCTAAATACTCTCTGACCAAAGTGGTTTTTGGTTTTCGGCAGTCGCATTTTTGAATTTCAAAATGGGGACAAATAAGGATTTTTTCAAAATGAAATCCTTGGGAAGAAAGGGACTCTAAAAGAAGTTTTTGAATGCAATCAAATTTTTCTCTGGGGTATGTGCTGGTTCCCAAACCATCTTGATTGGATATCATGACAAACTTAAAGCCCGCATTTTTTAGACTTTCTAATGCACGAAAAACTCCGGGTACGAAATGGAATTTTTCTATGGAATCAATTTGAAAGTCTTCAGGCTCAGTAATTAACGTGCCGTCACGGTCTAAAAATAAATAGGAAGTCATTTATAGTCCTTTAGACATTGAAGAAGCTTTTGATTTTCGACTGAGTTGCCCACAGTAATTCGCAAGCAATTTTCCAATCCTGGTTCACGACTTCGATCTCGCAGAATTATTCCTTTATTTAGACAGAAATTAAAAATGGACAAAGCATTTTCAAATTTGACTAAAACAAAATTTGTTTTAGAAGAATAAACCTTTTTTACAAAAGAAATTTGGTTCAAATGATGTTCGAGCTTTTCTTTTTCATTCTTAATTTGTTTCACTCGATCATACATAATTTTTTTATTATTTAGATTTTCCAATGCTAAATGAATAACAGGTTGGGGCAAAGGATAAGGTGCTAGTACTTTTTTCAAATCCAAAATTAATTCCTCCTGAGCTATCGCAACACCGCAACGCAGTCCTGCTAAGGCCCAAGCTTTTGAAAGAGTCCTTAATACAATTAAATTTGAAAACATATCGATGTACGGAACCATACTGTTTTCTGGAGAAAATTCGGCATAGGCTTCATCTACTACAATCATGGACTGTGGCAGGGCTTGGCAAATTTGAGTTATAATTTCAGGGGAAAAGGGTGTTCCTGTAGGGTTGTTGGGTGAACAAATAAATATTATTTTGCTTTTAAACTGTTGTGAAGACAGAATGATTTCCTCCCAGGGAAGTAACCAAGTGTCTCCATTAAATTTTAAAGGAATAGAGCGAAGAAAACAATTTTGGATGTCTGCCGCCACCTTGTACATCCCATAAGTGGGAGGAGTTATAATGACCTCATCCACATTGGGTTCGCAAAAAGCTCTCACTATAAGGTCAATGGCTTCATCTGAACCTCGCCCAACAATCAGTTGATGAGGATTAATGCCGTAAAATTCGGACAACACTTGTCTTAATTGCAGGGGCTGAGGTTCTGGATATCGATTAAATTTCCAATTCAATGAGTCAGGTGCTTCATTGGCATCTAAAAATATTTCTCCGTCCATGGCGAGGGAGCGTGCACTGTCATAAGCCTTTAGCTTTTGTACAGAGGTTCGTAACAGAGAATGGATAGATGGTTTCATAAATTTCCCTGCAGTTTTTCACGACGTAGTTTGACGGAACGGGCGTGGGCGATAAGACCCTCAGCTTCTGCTAAACATTCGACCGTCTGGGCGATTTGAAGTAGCCCTTGCGGGGTGACTTCTTGGAATGTGGTGGATTTCATAAAACTTTCTACACCGATCCCGCTATGGGATCTGGCAAAGCCATAGGTTGGAAGTACGTGGTTCGGACCACTGGCGTAGTCTCCTAAAGATTCAGAGGACCAGGGACCTATAAAAACACTTCCGGCATGGATTACTTGTGGGACGATTTTTACCGCATCTTTCTGGGCTAAAATTAAATGTTCCGGGGCGTATAAATTAGAAATATGTAGAGCTTGAGAGATGTCTTCTGTAAGGAGTGCACGACTTGAGGATAAGGCTTGAGTGGCAATATCCCTTCGCGGAAGTTGGGTCAGTTGTTTTTGGAGTTCTTGATTGACATTATGAATTAATTGGCTGGAGGGAGAAACCAAAATAACTTGAGATAATTCATCGTGCTCCGCCTGTGATAGCAAATCAGCAGCGACAAAATCAGGTCGAGAGGTGTCATCAGCAATAATGAGAACTTCAGAAGGACCTGCAGGCATGTCAATGGCGGTCCCCATAGGATCTAAAGAGACCTGAATTTTGGCTTCTGTGACATAGGTATTGCCAGGACCAAAAATTTTATCCACTTTTTGAAGGCTCTCGGTTCCGTAGGCTAGAGCCGCAATGGCTTGGGCTCCACCACATAAATATATTTCATTTATACTTAAGGTTTTGGCGAGCCACTGTATGACAGGGTTGAGTTCCCCTTCCGGAGAAGGTGGGGTCACCATTACGATCTCAGGGCAGTTGGCAATTTTTGCAGGAATTGCAAGCATCATTAGGGTTGAAAGTAAGGGAGCTGTTCCCCCTGGGATATAAATCCCAACTCTTTGCAGGGGTTGATATTTCTTGTGACAAATAATTCCAGGACTGGTTTCTATCTGAAATGGTTGAGGGATTTGTTGACTGTGAAATTTTGAAATATTCTGAATAGCTGTTTGTAAAGATTGAATTAATTGAGAATCAATGGGAGGCAAATGCTCCGGAGGAGAATATTTTAATTGGGGAATTTTAACTTTATCAAACTTGGCGGTCAATTTTAAAACCGCTGAATCTCCTTGGTTTTGAACTGCTTGAATTATGTCAGAAACATTTTGTTTAATGTTTGTATCGGGATTTGCTTTGGCACGTGCTAAACATATTTTTTGTTCTTTAGGACTAAGTTCTTTCCACTGGTATATTTTTAATAGACTCACGCGATAACCTTTTCAATGGGCAGAACTAAAATAGAACTGGCGCCTACGGCTTTAAGTTTTTCCAATGTTTCCCAAAAAATATCTTCACTAGCAACTGCATGAAGCGCCACTTTTTCACTGTCGGTCAGTGACATGATCGTCGGCTCCTCCATTCCAGGAATGAGTTTTTTAATTTGTTCTATAGAGGATTTGGGGGCATTCATCATAATGTATTTAGAACGCTGAGCCATGAGCACGCCTTTGAGTCGTCGCAATAAATAATCCAATGTGAGTTGGGGTTCGGGATTTATTGGCTTACAAGTTTTTACTAGGCAAGCTTCACTGCTTAATAGAGTGGTTACTTCTTTTAAACCATTGGAACGTAAAGTAGCCCCGGTCGAAACTAAGTCGCAAATAGCATCTGCAATTTTAAGGTTTGGTGCAATTTCAACAGACCCACTTAGTTCGATAATTTCACATTGGATTTTATTTTCACTTAAAAACCTTCGCAAACAAGATGGGTAAGAAGAAGCGATTCTTAATCCATTGAGGGATTGCGGAGAAATATAGTTAAAATCATCTGGAACAGCAAGAGATAAACGGCAATGTCCAAAACCCATTTTGAATAAAATTTCAAAACACTTTTTATCGAGATCAGGGATACTTAAATATTTTTCTTCGAGAATATTAATTCCAACAACACCGATTTCGCACACTCCGTCCGCTACATATTCAGGAATATCATCATCACGAACGAACATAAGATCCACAGGAAAGTTGGTGCAAGAGTGAAGAAGTCTATCTTTTCTTAAATCCAAATCTAAGCCACATTTGTTTAATATATGAATTGATTTTTCCGCCAAGCGACCGGATTTTTGAATGGCAATTCGAATTCGATTTGAGTTTGTTTTCACTTGTTAGACTTTCGATTTTTATTGATGCGATCCAGAGCCAAACGGTACCCACCGGCACCCAAACTAAGGGATCTTGCAACTCGGGTGACTGTGGCCGTGCTAATGCCTGTTTGCTCATAAATTTCTCGATAAGGGATGTTTTGATCCACAAGCTGACTGGCTTTCCAACGATCTACCATGGAAGAAATTTCATTGGGTGTGCAGAGGTCCTCGAAGAAGGCTGAAAGCTCTTTGAGGTCCTTTAAATTCAGTATAGTTTGGTAAAGATGGGTTTGATCTTTATTCTCAGGCACTTTCAATCTCCAAAAAATAGTTTGTATTTTGAAATTAAGTAATTGCGTAATAGCACGTAATCACAAAAAGACAATAAATTTATTACAGTTTGTAAAAAATAATAGGTTTATTTGATTTCTTGAGGAATAATTTTTGAACAAGACAATGTAAGAAAGCGAACTAAAGCAATCTATTACCCTTATTGACTTTATTTTTCTAGAGAAGATGAAGGTAAAAGTCTAAGGCACCTTAAAACAGGGTGTGTACTTGTAAAAGTTGTTTCAGATTGATTTTTTAAAAAATCCCTCCATTTTTTTTCTGACACCGGGTCAAATCCCTCCCATTTTAAATATTGCAATATGGTTCTCAAATAGTAACCCGTAACGGGGTTTTGAGTGTCATATTTATCTAGGAAAAATGTGAATGCTGGTTTTAAAGCAGAGAATAATTTTTTTTGATTTTTGATCTCTTCATTCGGGATGTATTGTAACGGGTGCATAAGTACGTAAAGTAGAGATAAGGTGTCACCAGGATATTTTTTAAAGTGACTTTTTAATGAGGTGATGGAATTCACTTTCTTAAAATCAAATAATAATCCCATTCTGAATATTACATCTGGATTATAATTAAGAAATAACGTAAGTAAGAAGGGTTTCTTTAATAATTTTTCTTTTAAAATTGTTTTTGTCTGATCATCAAAAGAATAATTTTTAAATTTTAGGATAATGTCTATTAAACTTGTTGCTTCAGGTAGAAAAGTAAAACCGTCTATTGTTTGATGAAAAGTTGCGTCTTCTAATTGCATGATTAAGTTTTCGATACTTATTGCATCGTTTGTATCTCGTGCATGTGTCCCACCAACTCTAAGAGGCCTATTTCCTGTACCATCTGAAATATCCCTCATTGCTAAGCCTACTACAATCGATTTAAGTAGTTGTTCGCTTTTGTCGGTAGCTATAGTCTCTCTTCTTCTATCGATCCAATCTCTTAAAAAGAGGGCGGCAGCATCAGCTAGGACTCCATCTTGATTGATTGGTAAGGCGGGTGAATGGTTAGAAGGAGTGTTCACTAAAGTTTCACGGCGTTTCAATGCTTTTTTTATGGCTTCAGAGCTTGATGATTCTGTTGATTTTGTTGCTTGAAAGACCACTTCGTCTAGGAAGGCAACTAGTGAGGGAAATTCACCAAGCATTGTTGCTGCCTCTGCAATTTGTGAAACAAATTGCATCCGAGAAAATTCGTTTTGCTGATGAGTGAGTGAAAATACAGAATCAACAATTGTTTCCATGATTTCTCTCGTAAAAACATAATCCACTCTAAATTGATTTAACAAATGGGTTAAGGCTTTTACTTTGCCTAAATCACTTTGTCTACTTAAGTGAAATGGTTGATTTATGAATAGCTGTTTAATTTGTGCTTTTGCCAATTCTGTTAATGGTAATTCTTTTAAATTATTAGAACTGAGAATTAATTGTAAACAAGTTTTATTAATTTGGTCGAATATAATGATTATTCTCTGTATGGATCCCCTAAGTTCTGCTGTAAGAGTGGGATTTTTTTGCGCTTCGTCTAGTTGAATCATTAACTTTAAATACAATAAAATATATTCTGGACTATTGAAGCCAAAGGCCAGACATTTTTTGAGTAAAATGGCTATCTCTTTAAGATTTTCATTTGTCAGTCGACCTGAAACCAAATGGTTTAATTGACGTTCAAACTTTTTACTTAGAATTTCACTAAATGAATGACTTGATGGTATTGTAAAAAGTGAACTTTGAGTGTTTAGTAGAGCCTGCCCTAGGTTGTGGCTCATTCTTTTAAAAAAAACCTCAACAAGATTTTGATTACGAAATACGCTCTTTAACTCTGGGTCAGATGAGAAGAGTTCCTCATGGTAGAAACCATCGTCAAAAGGGAATCCGCTAAAAAATGTAAAATAAAAGTATTGCTTGATGGCCATTTGTTTATAGTAAATGAAACTATTTTCGTTGGATAAGAACTGAATTGTATTTGGATCTGCATCATTGGTTAATTTCGCAAATAACAAAGTAATTACTCTTGCTGAGGTTGCTGAATTACGCGATGGGTCTTCAATTCTTTCCTTTAATAGCGCCATTGGTTCACCGAACCACATGGAATTTAGTGCTGTAAGTGGGGTTTCATTATTGTCGAACCAGTGGATTACTTGATTGGCGAGAGCTGAATCGTTAGTATTTCTGAGGTATCTACCCAGAGTTTCCCAAAAATAAAAGGGATTAGTATTTGAACTAGCAAAAGAACTTGAAAGGGTTATTTGAATGCCACAAATAAAGATAAGTAATCTACAAAATAAAAGCAAAATCACTTACCCCCAAAATATTAAAATGGCCATCGTGTTTGATCAAAACGAAGGTCTATTCCATCCACTTTTTTATTCATTTTTTTTCGATTTATGAGACTTTTGCGCCGAAACTTTCTTAATTTTGATGTTCTGTCTAGAAATTTAATTGGACGCTGTATTAATTTCTTTATTTTTATAATTTTGACTTTATAAAATTGAAATAAATTTATGAATGGTTTCTAGAACTACGATATTTTTACTTTATAGATAATTTTTTCTATTGGGTTATATATTTACAGCTGCACTATTAATTTTGCTGCCAATTAATTTTGCTGCCAATATCAAAGACAATTTTTTTGGCGACCAAGAGCTCAGACAATTCTTTAGGCATCCAAGATCTAAGACAATGAAAAAATACTTTTTGTTTTTTCAAACTCACCTAAATTGCCAAACTGCTTGAGATAGGTTTCTGCTTTTGAAAAATGTTTACATCCCAGAAACCCTCGATGTGCAGAAAAAGGCGAAGGATGGGGGGCCATGAGGACAAGATGTTTTTCACGGTTGATTTTAATGCCTTTTTCTTGAGCATAGCTTCCCCAAAGCATAAAGACCAAATTCTTTCTCTCGTGATTGAGAACTTCAACGACGTGATCGGTAAAGGTTTCCCAGCCTTTGCCTTGGTGGGAACCCGGTTGTCCGGCTTCAACCGTCAGTACGGCGTTCAATAACAGGACGCCACTATGGGCCCACTGAGTTAGATTTCCACTACGAGGTGGTTCTTGGCCCAGATCGTTTTTTAATTCGGTAAAGATATTTCTCAATGAGGGGGGAATTTTAATATTTTCGGGGACAGAAAAGCTTAAGCCATGGGCCTGTCCATGGCCGTGGTAGGGATCTTGTCCCAGAATGACCACTTTTACTTTTTCAAAGGGGGTGGTGTTGAAAGCGTTAAAGTATTGGTTTGTGTGAGGGTAGATCGTTTTCTTTAGGGAGTACTCTTTTTTTAAGAAATTTCTCAATTGTGCCATGTAGGGTTTGTTGAATTCAGGCAACAAACGATTTTTCCAACTGGGTTCTAGTTTGACATTTTCTGTCGGATCCATTTCTCATCACATCATTTTATGAAATAATTTTTATTTATTATAATTAATTTATAACTGATATTTCGACCTTGGGTATTTTATACATTTTAATTTTCGATAGGCCCTCTTGATAGATGGTTAAAAACTCCCATCTTAGGTAAGATGTTACTGACTTCACAAAGTTTTACTAAAAATTTTTACTCAAAAAGGAGAGTTAATTTTTAAGTGAAAAAGGCGAAGCCGATGAGTATTGAATTAAATCAACGAGTTACCTATGTTGCGACATCAAATAGCACTCGCCGGCCGGAGTCAAGTATTAAGGCTTGTCCGTATAAAATTGGCGACTTCGCTTAAAGGGTCCATAACCATACTCAATTGAAATAGGTGGTCACTGAATAACCTTCTCGCGTTGGAAATGAATAGACTAATTTATAGGAGAATTTTTGGATCTTAAAATAGATAAGGTCATACTTTTCAAATATTTCTTTTTGCTCAGCAGAAACCAAAGACCAATCAAAATTTTTAGTTTCAATAAGATCTGGTAAAGATGAATTATTTTTTTAAAAAGTCGTGATAGTTCATCTAAAATTCCCTGACCGTCTCCGAAACGAAACATCCTTCGGAGTGAGGTTCTGGTTAGATTCTGTGTCCACTAAAACGGGGGAGGGCCAGTTATTGGTGAAAGGGATGCTGAAATAGTGCAATCGTTCATTACATTATGTTCATAATTTCTTAAATTTTTTTATCGAACTTCAAAATTTAGAGAGTCAATTAGCTGGTTCGAAGAAGATTTTAATTCAATACGATATTGACCGCGTTGAACTGGCCACAGAGTGGTTTCCTGGGCTTTACTCAAAAATCGATTGTTTAAATAAAGTTTATGTCCATGCTGTGGATTTTCAATTTCAATGGGGAGTTTTTGTATTACCGTAGGAATATCAGGGTCAAAACCTACGAGCATATTAGCTGCAGGATAACGTATGCGACTTATTGTGCGTCGTTGAAGTGGTTTTGTAGGAGGTTCATATTTTGTGGCCGTACTTGTCGTCGGATGGGGGTGAAGTGCCAACATAAGTCGGCGCCAAATCGGAGCGGCTCCTGTCATGCCGCTTACATTCCACATCGGTTCGCCATTGAAATTTCCAATCCAAACACCAACGGTATATTGGGGTGTCCAGCCAATGCACCAGTTGTCACGCATATCTTTACTTGTTCCCGTTTTTACGGCAGCTGAAAAGGGGAGTGTGAGTATACTATCCATCCCAAAAGTAAACCTTCGATACTCTGAGGAGCCAAGGATATTAAAAATGGCAGCACGAGTTTTATCTGAGAAGGTGGATTTTTTAATGGCGAATTGACGATACCCTTGCGTTAGTTCCCAAAGTGTTACGTCAATAGCACCCAACGCAAGACTAGGACCATAGTATTCATCGTCTTGAAGTTGTTGAAAACCTAATTTGCGTAAATTATCTAGCACTTTTGGTTCCCCTATTAATTTTAGCGCACGTACGGCTGGCACGTTCATACTTGAACCAAGAGCTTCTCCTGCGCTGACCAATCCACGAAATATCGTATCGTAATTTTTGGGATGATAGACCTGACCCTGGGAAATCGATATGTCTGCGGGAGAATCTTCAATGAGGGATTCAGGTTTAAGAACTTCCCATTGAAAAGCTGTCGCATAAACAAACGGTTTTATCGTTGATCCTGCCTGGCGTCGAGATTGAACTCCATCAATTTGTTCTGCAGAAGCAACCCCAGCTCCAGCATTGGCAGCATAAGCAATGATTCGACCCGTTTGGGTTTCAAGAATAAGTACAGCTCCGTCGTTTACATTTTGAGGACGAAGTGCGAGAAGCTGCTCCTTCAGGCTATCCAATGCGAGTTTTTGAACTTGATGATCCAGTGAGGTGTGAATCAAACTGGTATTCAAGCCATCTTCAACAAATAAATGAGATAGAACAGGAACCAGTTCTCGTGTGCGTGGCAGTCGATAGGGTTGAGAGAAAACCTGTTGAGCTAAATTTTCTAATGACCGACAATCTGTGGCTGCTAAAGTACGGCAAGCACGTTTTGCTACGAGGGCGGGGCTTGAATTAGGCGATCGTAAAAGACTAATTAGAAGAGCAGCTTCTTCCTGAACTAAACCAGATGGATTTTTTCCAAAATAACCAAGACTTGCAGCTCGTAGTCCAATGAGTTCACCGCGGAAGGAAATTTTATTAATGTAGGCTTCGAGGATTTCTTCTTTAGTCCATTTCGAATTGAGTTTGAGCGCTACAATAATTTGAATGAATTTTTGTTTCAAGGTGCGAAGATGGTAAGGGGTCCGAGCTTTGAGGAGGTTAATAAGTTGCATTGGAATAGTGCTGGCTCCGCGATAGGAGCGGCCTGAGATTCTTTCCCAAAGGGCTATCGATATTGCGAGAAAATCCACACCAGGATGTGAATAAAAACGACGATCTTCAACTGCAACTAAGAGATTGCGGAAGGCAGGAGAGACTTCAGACCACTGAACCCATTCGAGGCTTCTTTTTTCATTTTGGGTACGGATAGATTCAAGAGGGTATCCTTGGTGGTCTACGATCCAGACATCTGAGGGTCGGTATTCTTTTTTTACACTGACAAAGGTTTGTAGATCTGTTGTTAGCCAAATAAACCCTGTGGAGAAAAAAAAAGTCACTACACCTAGGATGACAATAAATAAAATACGAATTTTAAGGCGACTTTTATTGAATGACGTTCCAATTTTCATTTGGTGACTCTCCAAAAGTTTCTGGTGAATACATGGCTTCTACCCTTGAGGGTGGTAATTTGAATTCTCCTGCTGAATTTAATCGTACACGATAATTTAAGCGGTAGGTGCCACGTGGTAAGTACGCTGCGTAGGAGATAAAATTCGCCTGCGATTTTTCTTCGTATTCTGTCGGCCAACTTTGAGCCTCGGCACTTGGTGAAATAAGCTTTGGGGTTCGATTCAGAAGTTTTGAGGAACCATCTAGGCCAGTTCCCAAATGTGAAGCCCCCGCAGGAATGGGATCTCGGACTACCACCCACGGTTGATTGGCTTTTGCGGTAATAATCAATTCGATATTTGCCACATCACCGATCTTCCATACCCCCGGAGTTGTTTGGACAATGGGTAATATCTTGCGAGATATTTTGTAACCCATTTCTAATGGGTCTTTTAATGGAATCGCAGAAATTGTTTCGAAATGAATCCAAGGTTTTCCAGAGCCCGAATGGTTAAACTGAAGAGAGCCCTTGTTGGTTTCTGATCCTTTAGGCCAGTTTAAAATTTTATGGTCACCATGAGGCCTAGTTTGCCAATTAAATAATCCACTTACGTCACCCGCGGTAACCTTTGTTTCTCCAGTGACATTTTCTCCCTCGAACTTGTTACTGAAACGACGAAATTGTGTCACTCCCCATGCATTTGCCATTGTTGTATCCCAATGGCCTAGACGCAATTTGGCTACAATTCCTCGTGCTATCCGACCCACGTCCTGTCCCCACGAAGCTTCGTCAATTGAAACACCAAAAACTCCTAGGGCTTCTTGATCCGATGATGTAAATAGCTTTAATTTACTTTCCCAATCCAATTCGTTTTGAAGCGTCATCAGGGAGCCTTGAAAATTGAATCGAGCTCTTAAGATATTTTCAGCTTGCTTGAGTTGATCATCGCGATTTGGAATATCAGTTTGTCGTTTAAGAAGTTGAAACCAAGCTGTTGCAGTCTCGTTTTTCCACAGATTTGGTATTATTTGAACAGTCGAGAGGAAATGGGGTGAAAATGCCTTGTAGCGCGAGAGTGTTTCCATCGCAAGAATCTTAGACTCTCCACTGTACTGGTCACTGACAAGGCCATCCCACCAAGTTTGGCAGGAATACTTTCCCTGTACAAATGTGGTCAAGCCAGAAATCAGTCGCGTTCTTGTAGCCAGTGGGATCTCATATCCATTCTCAATGAGAATATTCATTACATACCGGGTTAATTGGGCTGAGCCACAATGTGAAATGGGAAAAAATTTTAAGAGTCCATGTTTATCGAAATACAAGGGCAAAGTTTCAATAACAGAGTTTATTTCATTTTTGTTTTCAGCGACGATTCCCTTGGAAATTTTTTGCTCAAGACAACTGTAAGGATAATCGTTCATGTATCTTTTTACACCTGCAAGTCCTGAAATTAGCGTGGATTGAGCCTGAATCCCAAGCCCTCCTTTTCCTGGCAGGGCATTTGCGGATTGTTTGATAGGTATTTTATAGGTTTTGTCGAGTTGAAAGAGCGTGGCCTGAATTACACGAGGGGGTACAGCTGGTTCGACGCGAACTTTTGTGCTTATCGCGTCTGTGCTTCCACTAAGGGAGTCCTTGGCTTGAATATTAAATGAAATTTCTTTAAACCCCAGCGGAATTGTGAGCGGCAGATCAAGGGTTCGTGCTTCACTTGGTTTTAAGTCAATTACAGGAAAGTTGGGCAGTGCTTTAAGCTCTTTCGCTTTGACCTCGAGATAGATTTTCATTGGTTTGTCAGTGGTGTTACGCAAAGTGAGGGCGTTTTTGATTTGATCGCCTTCTCGGACTAAAGGTGCAAAACCAGAATAAATTATTAAATCCTTTGCTGATTCTACGGTCACGGATCCATTACCAAATAACCCCTCTCCACCCGTTGCGACAGCTACAATTCTAAAACTTGTCATCGAATCATTCAGGGGTATGGTAATTTTAGCTTCACCCGAAGAATCGAGTTTTAATCTCGGCTGCCAAAGTAAAACTGGTTCAAAGAGTTCGCGATTATCAGCAGTTAGAGATCCACCGCTTCCACCGGGAGGCTTTGCTTTTGAGCCAAAATGTCGGCGACCGACGACTTGATTTTGTCCTGAACTTGTAGAAACAGCAAGACCTCGTTGCCCCATCAACTCCTGGAGAATCTTCCAACTGGTATTTTCTTTAAGTCGTAATAAGGCCTCGTCCACGGCAGCAACTGCAACTTCTGCATTTGGCGGTAAGTTCGTTCCACGGGGTGTTTTTACTTGAATTGTAACCTGTGCTTTATCCCTTGTTTTATAGGTTCGTTTGTCGGGTTTAACTGTTACTAAAAGTTCATGGTCTTTCCACCCGACTTTAAGTTCAGTAATTCCCATCTTCATTGCAGGTCGAGCCAGGTCAAGAAGAGTGGTGGGTTTTGGATCACTGACTCGTCCTCGAAGAACAAGAGCCGAAATAAATACATTGGGTGCATAATTCCCTTTAAGAGGAACTTCGACTACGGGGTTGTCTCGGTGAATATAAGTGACGAACGAATCAAGAATTCCTTCGCGTTCAATGGTGATAAGTACAGTTGAATCAGGGTAAGGAGAGAGAATGACTAGTTTTGCTTTGTCACCAGGTTCATATCGATTTTTCTCAGGTAATATATCAATTCGATCACTGTCGCTTGGAACCCACCAACTGTCTGAGCCTTCTTCGTGAAGACTCAGATTTACCGAGGCATAAGTGGCTCGACGTTTTTCATCAAGAGTCTTGGCTTGCAAAGTGACACTGCCAACGGGTAGCTTTTGCGGTTCACATTGAAAACGTCCCTTGGTGTCGCTTTTTCCTTGGCAAACTTTGCCTAACGCTATCACTTCAGATTTTGAGTCGTAGGAGTAAAAGCCTCCGACGAGTCGCTTTCGATGGGTAATGTAATTGGTGTGATAGGCTTCAACAATGTAAGAACGTCCACCTTGAGGTTGACCCAAATTGTCAGTAATGACCCCCATGACTTTGGTTTTTCCAGGTTGTGTGTGCCAGCTGTCTGAGCGTAGGCCGACCACATAATTGGCTGGGAAGATAGGAGTTTGTGCAGCTGTTGTTTTGATCTCACCATTGGGGTCTGTATATTCCATTTCAATTGCGAGTTGTTGAATTTTGGTTAGTGAAGGCAGCTCTGAAATAGTAGCCAAAAGTCCACCCTCTTTATTGAGGGTTAGGTTTTGAACTTTTAAGAAAGCTTCTTCTGGTGCCTCATGATTTTCAGAATCAAGAATTCCTTCTTTTACAGGGGTTGCAAAAAAATTGTAGTTGGCTCCACCAGGAATATCTGGTGTAAATAAAATAGATTTAATACTGGAGCGAAGTTTTATTTTTAAATCCTTAGCTGGTCCCCCGGAAAGATAACTTGCCGATAAATCTGCTTTGACAGCAGAAGGCTGCACGAGTGGTTTCCCTTGAATATTTATTGTCGCTTTCATGAGTGGCAAGCGGTATTCGCTAACGATAAAATGGCCGGTCTCTTGTGCTGTCCAATCCAGGGAATCATTTTCTTCTGAGTTCTGGTTGGGTAGTTGCCCCTTATTTGAGAGATAAATTGTATATCGACCTAGCGTTGCATCTTTTGGAATGGTGAATTTTCCTATGGCAGTTCCCGTCTCTTTGTCGAATTCAAAAGGTAGTGTATAAGTTTTCAGACTTCCATGGTGAACAATGAGAACCCGCTTGGGCAATCGTCTTTGGTTTATCATTGCGAATCCATTTTCTCTATGTTCACGCAGGACATGTTTCATTTGAACCAAATCTCCCGGTTGGGCGACCATGCGATCTAAAATTGTGTGAAGGGCAATCGGGCCCCATTGGCGGGAGAGATATTCGGTGGGTACATTAAAACGGAATTCTTCTATACCTTTAGACCATTGGCTCGACGAAAAAGACATGTCGTCATTCTTTTGTGCAAAAGCAAAAACCTCACAGCTTTTATAGCGGACGCTCTCACCATCACCATTTTCATCATCACTTGGTTCACAAGGGTATTTGACTTTATCCAATCGTAAAAAACCTTGGTTATTAGTCATTCCTTTCGTGAGTTCTTTACCTGAAATATCTAATATGGCGACCTTGGCTCCGCTCACCGGTTTTGCGGTTGAGAGCTGGGTAACCCAAACTAAGGAGGATTCACGACCCTTCTTAAAATGTACAGCCATATCGGTAACAAGTGCGGCAGATGCAACGTACATGGGTTTGGATCCAATCAAAGTTGCACCCAGACGTGGACTTACCATTTCAATAACATAAAATCCTGGTTTTTTGAGAGGAATACCGACAAGTTCAAATTCTCGTTCCCCAAGAGGCTTTGTTATTTGAAATTTTGTTCCCTGTCCTTCCAGTATGGAGGATGTTCTCAGGTTATCATCATTTTCTTTCCTTAAGACTTTGTGATACCAACTGATGATCTCTGAGATTTTTGACTGGCTAGTAAGATTGAAGGTTTTGCCTTCAATTGATATTTGCTCGATAGCCATTTGTTTTTCAATATTTCGCACACTTACTGGCAATATGGGTTCAGCTTTGAGTTCAAGAATTCCAAATGAGGCAGGGAACTTTATCAGTGGTGAATATGTATCTGTACTCACTTCCAGAGGATATTTATTCTGATTAGCAAGGGTTCGCCCCAATTCATCCTTAAGATTTCCAGTAAGAATCAATTTAAACTTTGTAGAATCTGGGAACGGTGCTTTAAAAGTTAATTTATCAATCAGTTCTTCTTCATTGTTGTCAGGTGGTTTTACTTTGTCCTTGGATCTTGGGGAGGGAACTAAATTTTCTGTGATATTTTTGCTTTGATTGTCATGGTTGAGTTCATGAGGAATCCAGATCTTTCCATCATCGGAGACCAGTTTTGTTCCTTTAAGGGATTTTAAAGGTAAATTTTTAGAAAAGTTCACTTGCATATCAAGGATGGGATTGCACGGACGATCTGCTATGGCTCTTTCACAGGAGAACTTGGCTTGAAAAGGTTCAATGACTTTAAAGTCGAAGAACTGTGCTTCTTCGCTCGGAAGGCCAGTTTTAGAGAGAATACCTTTTGGCCAATGTAAAATCACTTTTGCTCCCTCTGGAAACCTTCTGTTCCCAGATAAAACGATGAAGTTTTCCATCTCACGGATTTGTGAAAAGGGTTTAAGTGATTTGGACTTGATGAGCTTGAAATAGGAATACCACCGCCAATTTTCTTTCACGGCAGCTTTGATAGTACCCTCACGATCTTTGCCAGAGACAACTTTAACCTCGACTTTATCTGGCATACCTTCAACTTCAAAATAAACCAATGATTCAAGTGACTTCTGTTCAATAGCGCCATCTGTGAGTACAACAAAATATTGGTCGGGTTCAATATTCTTATAAATTGGGGCCACACCCAAAAGTGCTGGTCCCGAAGTCGAAAAACCATATTTATCTGAGCCCTCCATATTTGATTCAGATAAACTTTTTGTATCTGGTTTTAATTTAAATTCACAATGAATGCCGGTCCCAAGTGGTTTTTCAAAGTCTAATACCCAATTTCTACTATCAGCCCATCGTGTCGTGTATTTAGGTGTTTCTAGATGGGTTGAATTTCTGCGATGCAATGGAGGTTTTTTTTCTGTGGCAGGACTACAAATAATTGTGAACGGATCCACTTTGATACTTGGATCACCCATTGCTACCATGTCGTCTGAAAAACGCACCGTTACCTGCTGAACGTGCTTTACTGAACCTGTCGGAAAGAAGCTCAGGATTTGTGTGGCTTGAGCTCTGACGGTGTTTAATGAAACAAATAAAATTTGAACGAAAATAAGTCGTTGAAATGAAGCCATATTTCTTAACCTCTAAAAGTCTGTTCAAAAAATAACATATATTTTTTATTTATATACGTTGTTTTCAAACCGGTTATTAAATAAATTTTAATGGTTAAATATGATTCTCTATGGAACTCTATAAATTGTAAATCGATTAGACTCTGTTCAGAGAGGTTGCGTAAGCTAATGTCATTGTCTTTTAGCTTGAATTTTAAGTACTAATCTGTTGTTGCGAATAGAGCGAGTTTTTTCTGAAAGCCTGGGTTTATTAATTCGGCCTCAAAAAGTGGTCTCATGTTAGTTGTATTTGGATTTAAAAAGTTTGCAATCGGTTTTGATTAGAACTGGACCTTCATGTATTTTTTTTTGTAAAATGAATTGAATTAGTTCGATTAAATTAAGAACATCTTCAAAGAGAAACGTAGTTTTTTCGAACAAATTGAAATCCTTCGCTTGATTTTAAAAATTAAGGTTGTTTGGTTACTTTTTTCTGAAAAATAATAAACAAACAAAAATTTTTTAGGAGTAATAAATCGGGATGGACTCAAATAAACTAAATGAAATTTATATTACCAGATTATATAAGGCCAATGTAAAACAAGTTTGGAATGCCTGGGTAAATCCGCAACAGGTGTCGCAATGGTGGGGCCCCAGGGGCTTTACCTTGACTACAAAACGTAAAGAGGTCCGTCCGGGCGGTGATTGGGTCTATACAATGCACAGTCCAGATGGAATTGATTTTCCCAATCACACTAAATTTTTGGAGGTCGAACTTTACAAAAAATTGGTTTACGATCATGGGGGATTTGAAGAGAAACCACCCCTTTTCAGAGTCACTGTGTTCTTCACTGAGTTTAAAGAAAAAACAAAAATGGAAATGACAATGACTTTGCCAACTCCGGAAGCTGCAACAGAAATTCGTCAGTTCATTAAGAAGGCCGGAGGGGATTCAACTTGGGATCGATTGGCTGAATTTTTAGAGATTGAGTCTTCAGGAAAAGAAATTTTTGTTATCAATCGCTCTTTTTGCCTAGATATTGAAACTATTTATGAGCTGTGGACTCAACCAAAACACATTATGAATTGGACCCCCCCTGTAGGTTTTATTGGAAAATATTTAAGTGCTGATATCCGCCCCGGAGGAGAGTCTTTTTACGAGATGTCAGGCAATGGCTTAACCATGTATGGAAAAGCAAAATACTTAGAAATGATTAAACCAAGCCGATTAATTTACACACAAATTTTTGTGGACAAAAATGGGAACATATCCCGTCATCCCATGGCTCCAACTTGGCCTGAAGTAATGAAAACAACAGTGACCTTTCACCAAGAAGGTCAGGAACAAACACGTGTGACGGTTGAGTGGGAAGTTTACGGTGAAGCTAGTCCTGAGGAGCGTGAAACATTTAAAAATGCAAAGGCTGGTATGACTCAGGGTTGGACTGGTTCTTTTGATAAACTAGATGTGTATAGTGCCAAATTATATTTAAATAATTTTTAGATAAAAGGGGGGATAATGAATAAAACTGCATTAATTACTGGTGGCAGTCGGGGGCTTGGTCGAAGTATGGCCTTACATCTATCCGATCAAGGGAGAAATGTAATCATAACTTATGTTAAAAATGAACAAGACGCTAATGAAGTCGTAGAATTGATTCGGAAAAAAAAAGGTCAGGCTATCGCTCTTCGTTTAGATGTAACTAACTTTAGTAGTTATGAAAACTTTGTTAACCAAGTGAATGTTCATTTAAAAAATTGGGGTCGAGAAAAATTAGATTTTTTGATTAACAATGCTGGTCATGGTATCCATGCTAATTTTGATCAGACTACTGATGAGCAGTTGGATCATTTATTTGCGGTCCATTTCAAAGGTCCCTTTTTACTGACACAAAAAATTCTTCCATTGTTAGAAAATGGGGGAGCTATTTTAAATGTTTCTTCTGGTTTAGCTCGATTTTCTTTTCCTGGGTACTCAGCTTATGCTTCAATGAAGGGAGCTGTAGAAACTCTAACACGATATTTAGCCAAAGAACTTGGACCCAGAAAAATTTCTGTAAATACGATTGCACCAGGAGCCATCGAAACAGATTTTGGTGGAGGACGGGTCAGAGATGATAAAGTTTTAAACGCTATGTTAGCTTCGCAAACGTCACAGGGACGTGTCGGTTTGCCAGATGATATCGGTGGTGCGGTTGCGATGTTGTTGTCAGATAAGGCGCATTGGATTACAGGACAAAGAATTGAAGTTTCTGGAGGAATGATGCTCTAAAGATTTTCCTGACGGTCTGACCTCGATTTACACTAAATGGATGTGGTGGTTTGGGTTGAATTCCAATCTGATTTTGTTCTTCTTTATAAACCGTATTGTCAGGAACCCTAAAACGCGATTTGAATAATTAGTTGGGCACAAAATGGTTGCACTTTGATGATAATAATATTTATTTAGTTATTGAAAAATATAAGAATATAAAATGAATTTAAAAACCTGCTGTTTGCATTTATTAGAATTTCTCCGTAAAGAAGAGGGAGATGCTCCTGAAAAGAGGGGCTACTTTCGCTTATTTCTTGGCAAAGGTATGCAATACAGCCTGCTCTGTACTGCGTGTAAAGCCGAGGTGAATGAGGTTGATTTAAATGGTTTTTCTGAGACAAAAAAGATTTCAGAGAAAGAATTCGCAGATATTGAAAAAAAATGTAATTTGTTAGGCGTGACGGGAAAACCAGAGGTTTTGATTGCGAAGGAGCAGTTAAAACTAGAGTTTTCCTATCAATATTTTTCAGGTCTTCATGATCAAATTATTTTAGATATTCAGCCTTTTTACCATGCGGGACATACACGTTGGATGGCTGTCACTGCAGCTGGTTGTTTGATTCGCATCAATGAAGGCAGTAATTTTGTGGAACCCTCAAGCCCCATCGGCGGTCCAGTTGATTTTTCACGTCCGATCGTAACTTCACTTTCGCCGAATCAACGTTTCTTAGTCATTGCTAACACTTACGGTATGTACGGTTGTGTGGTAGATTTAACTACAGAAAAAATTTGTTTCAAGTTGAAGCGTGATGATTATCATACTGAGAATTGCATCTATCCCATTGTGTTTTTTGAAATGGATGGAAAAACATTTTTGGTACATGCGACCCAATGGAATCGGTTGGATGTCACCGATGTTGAAACTGGAAAATGTGTGACGGATCGAGAATGGCCCGAGTTCAAAGAAGAGGAAAAGAAACAACATGTTCTAGATTACTTTTATGGCTCTTTGTTGATTTCCCCAGAAGGTAGATGGATTTATACGAGCGGTTGGGTGTGGCATCCAGTTGGAAAGCCCGAGGTTTTTAGTTTGGAAGATTGGCTTCGTAAAAATATTTGGGAATCTGAAGATGGCCCTTCCCGAAAGGGTTTGGCTCAGCTGGATTATTGGCCAACCTCTGCGGCTTGGATCAATGAAAACCTTCTTTTAGTTGATGCTCTTGAGGGCGATTTTTATACCAGTACCGGAGTTCGCATTGTCGACGTAAAGTCGGGTCATACTACAAAATCCTTTGCGGGGCCAAGTGGTGATTTTTTCTTTGATCATTTTTTGTTTTCTTGCGGAATGAACGGATTTTCGGCTTGGGATATTGCGACAGGTGAAAGAGTTTTGCAAGAGCTATCTTTTCGTCCAAGATGGTATCATCGTGTGACGAAACAGTTTTTAAGTTTAGGGCCGAAGAATATTTTACAGCTTGGCATGATAAGATAAAATTTTAGCTATTAATTCTTTTAGAAAAAAATAATAACTAGAACTCATTTCAAAACCTGATTTGTTGTGTACCTTCTAGCCCCTGATATATCTCAGACAACTTTTTTACGTCGACCAGATGTGTTGGATATAGATGTGTTAGATACCTAAATTATTGTAGGAGTCATTTTTAACAAATATGATATGTTATCATATAATGATCTTATAACAAATTCGGACTCTGCCGACAAGACAATGAGCTTAAAAGAGGTCACCAAGATAGTCCGCAGGATGCTGAATCAATACTCCCATGTCTAATTATCCGAGAACATTGTAAGCAGAGGATGTTAGAACGCGGCCTGAACCACAGAGACGTATTGAATACCCTCTTGGGTGGACCATGCACTGGAGTCGAGCAACATATAAAGAATGGCTTAGATGTTTATCGATTTGAAACGAGGAACTACAGAGTGGGATGCAACGTCTTTAAACACGAAAATATAGCCGCCATTACCACGATCAGAAAAGGGAGTTAAATATGAGATGCACAATGTGTGAAAGCAAAAAGAATCTCAAACCCAAGATAGAAAATCTCAAATATGAGGTGAGTGGTCTCGACAATATCCTCGTTCATGGAGTTAAAGTTTATCACTGCGATAATTGTGGAGAAAGATATCTCCAATATGGCAATCATGAAGAAATCGATGCCGCAATCGCCGAAGCACTGCTGAAAAAGCAAAAAGCCCTCACGGGAAAAGAAATTCGATTCTTGAGAAGATGGAAGGGTTACTCTGGCCAGAGATTTGCGAGACTGCTCAATACCAGCGCTGCCCACCTCTACCGAATTGAAGCTAAGAATAACTCTGCGAACGACAAGTTTGATCGCCTAGTTCGACTCGCCATTATCTCGCTTGTGAAAGATAGAAATTATGAACTTCATGATATGTTCGAGGGCAAAAAAGATTTTATAAAATACAAGAGAATTGAAATTCAGTCTAAGGGCGGGCAATATAGTTTACGTTATGCTTAGAATCCTTCTCTTAATATTCGTGCTGTGTTTGAGTTTGCATCTCATGCAAAACAACCCGATCAGGATTTCATAGACTAGTTCAAAAATAGCACAGTAAAACCAGGTTCAAAAATTGTGAAATTGAGTGTGCAACATTGATGACAGATATGGGTACGTTCATGTGCAAGAGACCAATGTGAGCTACTTTGTAGGGCTAAAGAAGAGCCAAACCTTCTAGGAAAGTTTATATATTATCCGGTGTTAACTGCCGCCGAAAAGAAACTGGTTGCATCGAATCCAAATGATGCAATTACTGTCTATAAGCAGATGCACCTTGCTAAAGAATCTTCCGCTCGCAACTTTCCGAATCAAGATATGAAAGACGAGTCTGATGCCTTCAGTCACTTTATATGGTCAAGGTCACTTACCAAGGAACTTGGCGCAGCCAAAGCCAAAGAATTTCTTGACGTTCACGAGGCTAACACTCTTCAACCAGAAAATGAATTCAAAAGGGATAGCTTCAATAATGGACATGGGCCAGCGGCAGCAGAGGCCCTTATCAAAAACAATAATTGGAATATTAAAAACAAAAAAAATATTTAGAATTTATACTTACGGAGCTTCCAAAAACCAAAACTCTTGAAGACTTTGAAAAACTGCTTTCTTATGATAGAAAATTTATTTTTGAAAAACTTGAAAAAAAACAATCAACATTCTTTACAAAAATAGAAGTCAACAGAACTCGTTAAGCGTTTGCGCTGTAGAACTTGCGATTGGAGGTATCATTGAAACTAAATTTCGCTCAGGCCCTATCTCTTGAATCGGCTAAAGCCGTTCTGTTTGGGGCAAACACCCAAGGTGCTGGCGTTTCTCAAAGCTTTGTAGGTCAAACTCTTCTTCCGCAATTTGATGGGCTGGGCCTCTTTTCTGCTGATGCCATTCGCAAGGCGGACAATGAGTCACCTGGCTTGCCTGATAATCTGCGTTTAGGGACTGATTTATTTGATATCGGAAACCTCGACTTAAATGAACTAACACCGGCGCAATCTATCGAAGTTGTAAAACAAACTTACTCGGATTTTTTTTCTCAAGATAAAATAGTGATCGGTTTGGGTGGAGATCATCTTATCAAATATGCTGCCTTATCCGCCGTTTCTGATCGTTACCCTGGTTGTGGAATTGTTTATGTCGATGCCCATCCGGATACGGTTCATTCAGAAAAAATCACATACAACTCCATCCTTAGTCATACCTTTGGTCTTCCGGGTCTTTCTCCTTGCAACACCACAATTGTTGGCTTAAGGCAGCTCGATGCGTTGGAAGCTAAAGGGCTCAAAACATGGAACCCCCATGTCGTCCGGTCAAGCAATTTTCCAGAACTAGGTGTTAGTGGAGTTTTCCAAAAAATAAGAAGTCAACTTCATGCATGTGGTTCCATTTACCTTTCAATCGACTTAGATGGTATTGATCCATCTTCGGCTCCTGCAGTCGAAGCAGCCTATCCCGGTCGTCCGACTCTAGATGATATGATTTATCTCATTCGTAGTATTTCCAACCACTTTAGGATTATCGGAATGGATATTTCAGAGCATTTGCCACAGTTAGATACTTTCAAGTTAACCGCGCTGACGTCCGCTCGAATACTGAAGGAAGTTTATTCACATATTTGAAACATGATTTTAAAAAAGAATTTAACGGATGCCATTCAGCTATGTCGCGGTTTCAAATAGCAATCGCATTCTGAATCACTATCAATTTGAAAAAAACTTTCGTCTTCATTTAGTTGCAATGTTCAATCGAGATTGAACAAAAAATTTTTAAGGTTGAGGTCTGGAGAAGTTGTAACAAGACTCTTCAAGTTTTTGGCATTCCATTAAATGCTGGATCATTCTCTCATTTGACAATGTGGGTTTATTTCTTGAAAATTAATAAATATATTAAATTTGAGGTAGCTCATGGAACGAAGCCAAATGGTTTCACCAAGTCCTTTAGAACAATTATTTAAAGGTATGGTTGATTATGAAGTTAGATTTGGACGAACGGTCAGTTTTGTCAACCTTGTGGATTTGACTCAAATTGAGATGATTCGTTCCAAGTATGCAAAGGAAAATCGACCCACCTATTCTGCTTTTGTTCTTAAGGCAATGGCTCAGACTTTAAAAGAACTGCCTTATGCCAACCGTCGCTTTGCTAGAAGGATTTGGCGACCCATTTTCCCATTTATCCAGCAGTTTGTAAGAATTGATCTTGGTGTGGCTGTGGAAACAAACGTAAGTGATTCTTTAAGTGCCTCTTATGTTGATATTTTAAGAGATGTTGATCATTTGACTTTGGAGGAGATTCATAATTGGCTTAAGGATCGAAAGTCTCATGGGGTGACATCCAACTCTAATTGGTCAAATATTAGGAGACTAACTAAGTACCCGTATTATTTTTCAAAATTATTGATGCGAATCCCTTATATGGTGCCACTTTTATGGGAAAAATATCGTGGTGGGGCTGCTGTGCTGAGTTCGCCCTCTAAGTATGGTGTGGATATGATCAATACTTGTTGGTCTTGGCCATTGGGGGTTTCTTATGGTTGGGTTGAAGCGCGTCCCATGGTAAAAGAGGGAAGCATTCAGCCTGTGGTCTCGTTTTATCTCACCATGAATTTTGATCGAAGAATTATGGCTGGAGCTCCAGCGGGTCGGTTTTTTAAACGGATGACAGATTTATTGGAAAACATGGAAATTGAGAAAAATTGAGAAAAAGTAAAAAGGTATCAATTATAAAAAAATCTATAATTCAAACGTGGATATATTCACGTTTGCAATCAAGCCGGATGAAGTGTCTGTGACCCAGCCTGGATAAATCAACAAACGAAATGGACCATCTAACTTTTGTGAAAAAAAATGTAAACATTTATTATCTACACAAAATTTCACAATCCCATTGTAGACTTGAAATTGGTATTCCTCTGCGCCGGTGAGAGTCATCCATGATGGGGATGAGGAATAAAGTGCATTATTTTGATAAAGTTCGTAACTGAGGACTCCCGTATTTGAAATTTTGTGTAAAAATGAAAAAAGACAAGTATTAGTACTGTCACTTAAACAAACTCTTGTGGAATTGTTTGCCGCGGCCATATTATAAAGTGGTGTCGCAATGGAAAAACCGATATTTAAAGAGCGACAGGGGAGCAGATTTACGGTTTCAGAGGCAAACTTTCCTACTTGAGCTGCATTTTGAATCCCTTTGACCCCGTTGGTGCCATCCAATTGAATCATTGGTTGTGCAGTAAGTCCTTGCGGATCGTCTTGAGGTGGACAGTAAAGACCTGACTTGATCAGTTGAAAGTTCATAGGACTCAAATTAGGGTTTGTGTGTTCTGTCCCACTATTAAAAGAAAAGTCAGAACTAAATAGATAAGGTGGATTAAAACAAGGGTTTGTTTCGCAAAGTGCTTGGACTTTTATATTTGGTGAGAGGACACAAATGGGGTCGCCTTCTAAGGGAGATTTTTTATATTCAGTACAAAGACTTCCCTCCTGGGTGATTCCAAGTTTTTCATTTTGGAAGTCATAAACCAAATTGTTAGCCAGATCATAGACGTTAGTGACGCCATTAGCGCCATTGCAATTTCTTTGTCCGGTTGATGTTTGTTCCTGATTAACGAGGCAAGAAAAAACAGAGTTTTCTTTAGCATTGACAGTGATCCCCCAGGCTCTTTCATCGATGAGTCGATCTATAATTTGATTTCTGGCAACAATAAAGTTGAAAGATCTTTCTGTGGTTTTCTGGCCGGGAAAAAGTTGAACTATGGCAGCTGCCGAAGCCATGATTACTAGGATAATCAACATTGAAGTTATTAAAACTTCAACTAAACTCATTCCCTGATTTGATTTCATGTTATTTGATCCTCATTAATAATGAGTAATTCGCTACATTGATAGGAAGAGCTGATCCAAATTGTGGGGATATAAGCAAATCTCCTTTGACATAGATATCGGGAGCGTAACAGGGACTTGGACCCGTAGGTGGGCACTCCGAATACCATTGCAATCGATATCTAAATAAACAATTTGCGGAAGGGAAAGTGTCGCAGGACTTCATCTCCAAACTAAAACCTACATTGACTTGATTACTTATAAAAGGTTCTTTAACAGATCCAATATCTGATAACAACATTAGGTCCATGGGGGTTGTTTGTGGGCATAAAAATTCCACATCGCTGACACATCTCCAGAGGGATCCATTTTCAGCAAGTTGCATGGTTTTAATAAGGGCATTGGGACTTATGAGCAATGCTTTTATAGACTCCAATTGGGCCTTAATCGTCGTATCATAAAGTATTTTATTATCCATGATTTTACGTAATTGAAAATTTTGTGTGTATATAAAAGACATTGTTACGATAGAAAAACTCATCAATAAAACCAAAGACATGATCATATTCCCCTGTTCATGTCTTTGATTCATTTGCTTAACTCCTTGCTTGCTAAAAAATCCCTCTCACTTATCGCCACTTCAATACAACTCCAATACATAAATTAAAAAATTTTAATAAACAAACAGACTAGACTTTAGGTTGTTCCATAAAGGTTCTATGGGCAAAGGGGAGTGGTTCCTTGAATTTGTGAAGAGGCAGCAATCAGAGATCCTGTTCCCCCATCTTTTTTCAAAATAGTGCCAAAATTTGTGATCAATTGATTCACCGTTAAAATAGAGCTGCAGGAAATGGCTGTTCCGTTGGAGACTTTAAACTCACCCAGTTTTCCGGTTCCTTCTGTCGTTACTTTTCCCACATTGTTACTTGCATTAATATTGAAATTACCAAAACCCAGACCTGTAGCTGCACTAGTGAAGATAATTTTTTGGTCATCCACACCGGCCAAATCGATTTGAATAGGATTGGTTGATAGACCAGTTGACAAGTTTTTATTTAGTGTAGTGTCCTTATGAACAACGATTTTCTTTCCATTTCCAACCAACCCTCCTGAATACATTGGGTTGGTCCCTGGACCAATGATTAAATTGTTAACACTAACATCGCTGAGTAATTTCATACTGTGATTGACTTGTAGGTTGTCGATTCTTGTCGTTAGTGGGAATTTTATGTTGGAAATAAAAGAATTAACGCCAGACGAAGAAAGTGTGAATCCCGTACTAGTAACAACACTTCCACTATTAACAATCACATCACAGTTGGTCGCAATTTGCCCCGACATAGTGACAGTACCACCTGTCTTGTTGACTTCAAGGTGAGTGGCAATTGTGCCAGGTAATCCAATCTTTCTTATTTTTTGATTGCTACCTCCTACTAAGCTGACCACAATGGCTTCACTAAGATGATCATGGTCATTATCACCTTCTAGAACGAGATCCCCGTAAAGATTGATTCGGGTGCCCTTGGACGGATTACCATACACATAATAATTTCCGCGGTGTTCAAAATTTCCCTTGATGGTGAGTTCATTGGCATTGATTTTTAAATATCCAAATGAGTGAGCCCAGATCAAATTGTTATATTCGGCAGTTCCTGGAGTAAAAGTTCCCCCTCGCCAAGCAGCAGCGAATACTAATGTTGATGGGTAAAAATTGTAGCTTTCAGCAGAGATATTTTCGAAATCACCAGCAGTTGCAAAAACATCTGTGATGTTCATTTTTCCCTGGCTTTTATTGATCCGTACGGATGGAGCATAGGGTATTTCAAATCTATTATTAAGGGAGAATAAAACACCATCGGATAAAGCCTGGGTGTCGGTACTATTATCTACGTTCATTCCATGAATTGTTTGATCTTTATCACCATTGAACTCAATAATTGGGGGTATACCGAGGAATCCTGCACCGCCCTTTCCCCCGACATATAAATCACCTTTGAGTGACCAAACAGAGGCTACGGTTTTGCTTTGGCCAGTGACTGGATCGTAACCAGAGCTTAATCCAGCATCAAAACCTCTAGGATAAATTCCCATGTTGTTTTGTACGGTGATATTAGAGGCAATTGAAGATGAAACAGCTTCCCCTTCAGCTTGAGTTGGGTTCCCAAAATTGAGATTAAAGAAAGTCACATTGGGTGTGTAACTATTATTGTTTCGCGACCAGTACTTATTGAGAGTGACTGTTCCGTTGTTATGATCAAAGACACCAGGTCCACTGATATGAAGAGCCCCATTGATAATAAAATCCTTAGGGCTTACCATTTTTCCGTTATCAATTTTAACGGCAATGTCCTCTAAATTTGCAGGTTTCCAGCCCCCATAGTAGGTCACACGATCCACCCAAATTTTCCCATTGCCACCCTTCCAAATTCCGGATTTCATCCAGAAACTAATGGGTTTTAACCACTTGCTAGGATTTTGAAAAAAGGATAACTCTACGTCAGATAACTGATTTATAGTTCCACTAAAATTATTTAACTCAACGGATGTTCCTTTTAGAGAAGCGTACCCGTACCCTGGAGTTCCATCGATGTTTACATTGCAAACACTACAGGTGTTATCAAAAACGTAATGGGCGTCGGCTAAAGCGGAATAATAGATGGAGGATGGAAAAGTTGTTGAATCGCATTTTCCACTGATAACTTTACCGCAAAAATTGAGTTTATTTTTAGTGGAAATATCGTTTCCACCAGCCAGGCCAGTCCAAGAATAGGGAGTCATCACACGAATATAAACAGTGCCGGTGGCTTTTGAATTATTATTATTATTTATAAACGTATAATTAAAATAATCGACTCCATAGTAGCCATCTTTAGGAGTGTACTTCACAATGGTACCGGTTACAGGAGTCACCGTGCCATCGAATTTCGTGGTGTTTTTAGCTAAGACTACACTTAAATTTCGTTTGGATCCGTCCGTAATTGCTGCAGACAAATCAATGTCTCTTGTGCTCTCGTTGGGGTAATAAACAGAACTATTCGTATAAACTAAGATTCCCTTGGGTAATAAGGGTGTCTCTCGAGGTTCTTTAATCAACATTTTCATTTGTAGACTTTGAGAACCGCTCATATTGCTTGTGACTTTTTGAAATTGACTGCTGGTGTAGGTATTAATTTTCACAAGTACCTGTGGCTTCATACAGGAACCTACTGTGGGACAAATGGGTTCCCAGGATAAGGAAAGTCGGTAAAGACAATTGGATGGAGTTAAAGTGTTTAAGGTGGAGGTGCCAGAACGTTGACTTTTTGAACTAGATTCTATGTTCGTACTTGTGGCGGAAAATGTATCACAGCTACTGCCATCTTTTGTGTAACCTATATTCTCTTTGCCGGAGTCAACCAGAATTTTTCCGTTTGCACTATATAAAGTCAGTTTATGTTCACCACGGGGGCAAACAGTGTTGTTGCGAATGCAGGTTAACTCAGGGTTAATTTTTGAACTCTTTTTGTTGTCTGGATCTATGAGAGTTCCTGCCAATTCCAAATTTTTTTGCCAAACAGCACTATTTGATAAGTTGGCAACAATTTCAGATTTGCTTTGCAGCACACTGGAACGAGTGCGTAGTGTGCCCTCTGTATCCACCAATGTAGTTGATACAGTAGCCAGCCCCAGAACCAGTGACGACAGCAACATCGAGGATAAGAGTAACTCTATCAGAGAGTAACCCTTAGTGGAGTTGAGGTTAGTATGAAGGTATCTATTTTTTTTAAGATAACATACGTTCTTTTTCATAGTGTCATTCTTTTCGACAAAGACACTACGAAAGTTTAGGGTTTTGTGAAGAATATCTTTTTAAGACAAGCGGGATGAAAAAAGTCTCATGTGAATACATTTTACTTTCGGGGCGCGATATTTTTGATCGAGCTCTTAAAGCTTAAATGCGAGTGCCTTGGTAAATAAAACTCGCCCCCCCCATAAGAGTAAAGAAGTCTACTTTTTGGAACATTTCAGTTTGAGTCATTAGCTCTACAAAACGGTCTTTTGAGGGGAAGTGAGTGGAGCTCCTATTTAAGTACTCATAAGCTTCTCGGCGACCCGTAACATAACCACCAATTCGTGGGACTATTTGGCGAAAATACCAATTCATTAAATATTGAAGCCCTTTATTTGCAGAGTCACCCGTTTCTAAAATCATCACTCGACCACCAGGGCGAACCACTCGAGCCATTTCCTTGAGTGCTAAAAGGGGATCCTGAACATTGCGAATTCCATAGGCAATACTGACCACATCAAATTCTTTGTCCTCAAAGGGCAGAGCTAAAACATCTGCCAATTGAAACTGGATGGACAGTCCACTCGCTTTGGATTTTTGAGGAGCGAGTTGAAGCATCTCTTGACAAAAATCTACGCCAATGACTTTGCCCTGAGGACCTATTCTTTTTGCAAACTCTATGGCCAGATCCCCTGTGCCCGTGGCACAGTCTAAAACTTTGCTCGTGGGTGTCACATGGCTTCTTGTGACGAGAGTTTTACGCCAGTTGTGAGCTCTTCCAAAAGTGATCCAGTCATTGGCTTTGTCGTATCCTGAAGCTATTGAACTAAATAAACTTTTTATATTTTTAGGGTCGGGTCCATTCCAAAGATGAGAATTCATAACTCTCCAATCGAGGTCGCCATTTTTTTAGAAAGAACTGGCAAAAGGGATTTAATTTTTTCCATGAGTTGATCAAACTCGGTGAAGTTAAGGGCTTGGAATCCATCACTCAGGGCTTGACTGGGGAGGGGATGAACTTCAACCATAATTCCATCGGCTCCCGCGGCCGCAGCCGCCAGAGCCATGGGAGTCACGAGCGAAGAAGCTCCTGTGGCGTGGGAGGGGTCAGCAATCACAGGGAACTGACAATTTTGTTTAAGGTAGGCGACAGCATTTAGATCAAAGGTGTTACGCGTTGCTGTTTCAAAAGTTCGAATGCCTCGCTCGCAGAGAATCACTTTTTCATTTCCACCGCGAACAATATAATCTGCCGCCAAAAGCCATTCTTTGATAAGTCCTGAAAAACCCCTTTTAAGCATGACCGGAAGGGAAGTTTTGCCTAACTCTTTCAAAAGATCATAATTGTACATATTTCTTGAGCCTACCTGGAAGGCGTCTACCACATCCAGTAGATCTGTGATTTGTCTTGGGTCTGTGACTTCACTAATGAATGGCATTTGGGTTTTATGTTTAATGGTTTTCACCACTTCAAAAGCATTAAAACCCATACCCTGAAAGGAGTCCGGGTGAGTTCTAAGTTTAAAGATTCCACCACGAAGAACGACGGCTCCAGAGTTTTTAACTGCGTGTGAAACTTGCTCAAAATGGGGCGCAGATTCGATAGAGCAAGGCCCTGCGATGACAACAAAATCATTTCCACCAATAATTTGCGAACCTATTTGAACGGGAATTGTATTCATTTTTTGCATGAGTTGGTTTTAGCATAGAGCTTTACTGAGAGCTTGTTGGGAAACTATGCGTCATTAAAATCGCTGCTCGTTCCATTTTTCTTGGCCGGATCCTGATAGCCAATATACCTATTGCAACATCAGATAAGGGGAAACATAAATGGCTGATGATTTGATGAGACAAAATAGCTCGAACAATATCATTTTTTTTCGGGGTACAAGTGGTTTATGGAACGTGGGTTGGGGAAAGATGAAGCGTTCCGAGCATCCGGACTTCAGCTCGGTAAGTTTTTATCTGCCCGATTTTTTTTTAAAAGACTCTCTTCCTTGGTGGATTCCAGAAAATTTTGCGCAATGGAGAGATTTTAACCAGTTGGAGGAGTTGCTTAGGAGTTTGCAAAATACAATTGAGAAAACCTCTTCGGATCTTAATTTTGCCGAATTTCCAGAGGAAAAAAATAAGTGGAATTGGAAAGAGCCTAAAGCCAGTGAATTTGAAGAAATAATTTCCCACATTCTTTCAGATATAAGTTTAGGTCGACTGCAAAAGGCTGTGCCCATTGTCATTTCCTCGGCCCAACAAACACCCACTTTTAGAGAGAGATTGACATTTTTAAATCGGTTGCAACAGTTGCCCTTACAATGGATGGTCTATGGCGGTTGGTGGGAGAACGGATGGGAAGGAATTTTGGGCGCCACACCAGAGTTGCTTTTTTCATTGCAAGACTTTTGTTTAAAAACAATGGCACTTGCTGGTACAGCTCCTGTAGAGGGTCCCAGTTTGCTACTCAGTGAAAAAGACTTGCGGGAACATGAAATTGTCGTAAGTGATATTGCACAACAACTTCAATTGCTCATGGAAAACCCTTTGGCAGGAGATTTAGTTATTGGAAAAATAAAGGAAATTAATTTTGGTAGAATTAAACATTTATGCACAACCATGGAACTTAAATCTACCCCCTGCCTATTTTTAGACGTTGTGCGGAGACTTCATCCAACGCCAGCTTTGGGAGTTTATCCCAGATCGGCAGGAAATTCATGGTTGCAATTAGGAGAAAAGGCTGACCATCGCTTGAGATTTGGGGCGCCTTTCGGAGTGAACTTCTCAGCGGGGAGTGGTGAATGCTGTGTCGCCATTCGAAATATTCAATGGCAGAAAAATAGAACGTTCTTGGGAAGAGGGTGTGGGATTGTTGAAGGAAGTCAATTTGAATTGGAATGGAACGAATTAAAGTTGAAACGGAATGTGGTGTTGGAGCAGTTGGGTTTTGAGTTGTTAAAATAAATAAAGGTTATTTATGTGTCAATCCCTTTGGTTGATAGAATTTTTAAGTCATTTGGACTGTACAGAAGTGGTTTTATGCGCTGGGGCCAGAAATGCCGCTCTTATTTTAGCTTTAGAAAAAGAAGAAAAATTGAAGCTTTGGCATTTTTATGAGGAAAGGGATGCGAGTTTCTTTGCCCTGGGAAGAATTAAAGCTTTGGGACAACCTGTTGCTGTACTTACAACTTCGGGAACAGCAGCCGCAGAACTAATACCTGCAACGATTGAAGCTTATTATTCTGGTTTAAAACTTTTGTTAATCACTGCAGATAGACCGTCCCGTTTCCGTAATACGGGGGCACCCCAGGCCATTGAACAAGTGGGAATTTTTTCTCATTATGCAGGGAGGACCATGGACTTAGAGTGGACAGACCAGGGGAACCCCCTGTTTTCCACCGCGGAAATTTTGGATAGGGTTTCACAATCTTTTTCTTCTTTAAATGATTTTCCATCCCTTCCTGTGCATATAAATATTTGTTTGGAAGAGCCTGAACTCAGTGAATTAAAAGAATTTTATAAAAAGGACATTTCAAAGAATGAGTTTTGTGAAAAAACAAATTCTATTCTAAATCAAAAAATAGCTAAAGAAAATAAAGATTTTTTAGAAAAAAAAGAGTTTTTGATACAAGAATCAAGCGAAACTTTTCAATCAATAAATTCTGAGAGTTTAAGTTGTTTTAGAGCGATGGCTCAGGTTCATGAAAGTCTTTCCAATCCCCTTGTAATCATTGGGCCTTTGCCACTTGATTTAAGAAAAAAGGCGATTGATTTTTTAAAAAAAACTCACCTTTCTTTTTATGCTGAGTCTTTATCCAATTTAAAAAATTGTCCACAGATAAAGCAAAACCAAATTCAGGCTGGGGAGTTAACGCTCAAATGGACCGTTTTAAATAAACACTTCTCGAGCGTGATTAGGATTGGAGGGGTGCCGACAGTTCGACTGTGGCGGGATTTAGAAAAGTTGCTCAACTATGTTCCGGTTTTGAGTTTTTCCCATCTCCCCTTTTCTGGCTTAAGCAAAGATCGAAAAAATCAATGGTTGTTGAACTTTGACCAACTTCTTCCCTTCCTTCATTTTTTCAACGAGAGGGGTTTTCAAAAAAATAATGAGAACGGTCTTAAACAAAAGTTGAAGACTCAAGACGAGAAGTTTATGGAGTCTTTAAAGAGTCTCTGCGCACAATATCCTCTTGCTGAACCTGTCTTATGCCGTTCTCTGAGTCAGGTGATTCCCAAGGCGGCTCAAGTATATTTAGGTAATAGTTTACCCATACGTGAGTGGGACTTGATGACTGAATCAGATTTTTCATGGTGGTACGAGGGCAATCGTGGAGCCAATGGAATTGATGGTCAGTTATCGACTTTTTTTGGTTTTTCCGAAGCAAGGGCCCAAGGTCATTGGGCTATTCTGGGGGATTTGACGACGCTGTATAATTTAAGTGCTCCTTGGGTTCTCAGGGAAATAAAAAAAGCCCCCTATCGCATTGTAGTTATTAATAATTATGGGGGAAAAATTTTTGAACGTATGTTTGCCCAACCCGTTTTGGAAAACCATCATGCGCTTCAATTTGAATATTGGGCCAAAATGTGGGGAATGGAATATATAGCTGTAAAAAATTCTCAACATTTGCAGAATATAGAGTCAACCTTAGGTCCTTTGGTCGTTGAACTTTTGCCCGATGTTCAACAAACCAGGTTGTTTTGGAAAGAGTGGGAACTTTTATGGAAGAAATAAGTAAATTCTGTGCTGTAGCTTTGCATGGTTTTTTAGGGTCGCCTTTGCATTGGAGAAACATTGAAAAGAAACTCAATCAAAAGGGAATTGATACAGATTGGTTGGTTCCCGATTTGTTTGATGTTGGGCCTTTGTCGTCAGATTTTTCTTGGGAAAAATGGTGTGAGAATTTAGTTGAAATTATAAGGCAACATTTTGGCACAAAAAAAGTTTCTATTTTGGGGTATTCGTTGGGTGGAAGATTGGCGTTGAATGCACTTTTTTATAATCATAATTTATTTAACAATGTTGTTTTGTTGTCTACCAATCCAGGATTTTTAAAGTCAAGAGAAGAGAGAAAAGTTTGGGAAAAAAAATGGGAAAAAATATTTTTAGAGGAATCGTCCCCTCGAAAAATCATTGAAATGTGGAATGAACAAGACATTTTTTTAAATGAATCCCCCGTGGCAAAAGATATTTTTTTAGAAGAGTTGAAAGTTTCTTTTAATGCTAATTCACGAAGATTATGGGCTCAGGCTTTTTCCCAATGGTCGTTAACTCAGCATTTGTTTTCGCTTGAAGATCTAACAAAGATGTCCCAGCCCCATTGGATCTGGGGTTTTGGAGAAAAAGATACCAAGTATATGGAAATAAAAAAACAAATGGAACGAATAGGTATTCCTGGAGACTATCTAACTTTTCCAAATTCAGGACATAGAATACTCATGACGGATGAGAGTCAAATCGTAAATTTTTTATCTTTGAATAGGCTTTGAGAGGGCTCTCAATGAGAGATTTAAGTCCGATGAAATAAAATTGCGATAAGCACTTGGAAGTACTAGATTGGTTTTTGTACAAAGCTGTTGATTAGAAAGTTTGTCATAAGAATATTGCAGTTCAGTAAACCCTCAATCATCAGTTCAGAATTTTCATAAAGGGTCTTAACTGATGACTGTTATTCCTCTGATAGTTATTCCTCAGGGGTAAAAATAGTAGAGAGTGGAATTGGGTACGCGTCGCGAACTTTGTTTGTCAGGGAACCAAGATTCCAGTTCTCTTGCACCATTTTTAATAAACTAAAAGTATCAAATTTTTCTTTGAGAACCACTCCTGGTTTTATGTTTCCTCCATTAAAGCTCACAAAAATTTGATTGGTATCATTGGGTCCACGAGAACTTTCATCAAAAAGTGTTACAATGAGGGTGTCCTTCATTAAAGTTTTATTATTGAAATAATTGGAAAATTTTTCGTTGTACCATTGATCCGCGTATTTAACTCCGGTGTCGTGGCCATCATTATCAAGATCAGGAATATAAAAAGAATACTGAGGTAGGTTTTTTGTAACATCTTTTGTAAAATGAGTTGCGTCTACAATATTTTCGCAACGTTTGGGATTATTGCGCACATTATTATAGCTTATAAATGGATTATGTTTTCTTACATAGCGACCCATTTTAGCGCCTGCAAAACAATTGCCGGGGAATCCTTCCGCATAAACTTTCCAAGAAATTTTTTGGCCTTCGAGTAAATCCACGATATTTTTAAGATCGAGATCAACATTGTTATCATGATTAATACTACCGTCACCGGAAGTGAGAGCAATGTAATTACCTTGGGAAGGATGGATGATGGCATGAAAATTAGAAAAAAGAACCCCATTTTTGGCTAATGAGTTAAAAAAAGGTTGCTTTAACGCTTTGTCATAGTTGGTGTTTTCAAAAACAACAAAAAGGATTCGTTGAAAATACTTTCCTTTGACCAAAGGCAAATTTTCTTCTGCGTGGAGGGATGTTGGTGAGAATTGAAGTAATATAAATGAGAATATAAACTGAATTAAAACTTGGAACATTTTCCCCTCCTGTTTCAATAGGGCGCTCTGATTCGATGATATGGCAATGTTTATTTCGCACAATTGGTGGTTTAATGGTTAAAACATTGAAACTGTAACTTGAATGACATTTTTTGGGCTAAAATGCAAATCATCTGTTTCGCTTAAAAAGTCCACCCATAAGTTCAGAAAGATCAGATTTGAAAAGATCTAGTTTTTGATTGGAGCTAGAAATAAGCGTTTTTTCTCTTCGGACTTCTAGGGCATTGGGATCTAAGGCGATGGCCTTATCAAATTGAATCAAGGCTCCTTTCGGATCACCCAATGCTTTTTTTAATAAGCCTTGAACAAAGTGATAATTGGCCGTTCTCCTTTCTTCATGGGGTATAGTTTCTAACAGGGTATTTATTTCGGTGAGGGTTTGGGAATCAGTTGTGGATTTAAGAGTGGCCCAAGCGTAAGTGATTTTGATGTTTTTACTTTGATTTAAATTGAAAGCTTTTTTAGCTAAACTGAGTGCATCCACGGTCTTACCATTACGTAGTTTTAGAGTGGCTTCCTCGGCCAAGCTTTCGGCTTGAATTTGAGCTTTCGCATCCTTTTGCTGAATTTCATTTATAAGTTTAGTTCGCTTGTCCTCATTGATGAGCACATCATAGGCTTGACTTACAATAGAATAAACCTGGGTGACAATTTTTTTGGTCTCTTCGCTTGTTGTTTTGTCGAGAAGATCTGGATGGTTTGCTTTTGCAAAGTCTTTAAAAATTCTTTCTACTTCTTGTTCCTTTCCTTCTTTACTAGCGCCAAAATAATTAAAAATTTGGAACGGATTTAGAATTTTAATATCTTGGAATAACTGCTGCATTCTTTCGCCATATTCAAAAACTTGTTTGGATTTTTTTACATCATCAAAGGATATAAGTTTTAAAAAAGAGAGTAAATGTATGGCCTTCAAAAATAGGTTTTTTTCAAAAGAACCTCTTTTACAAATTTCATCCATAACCAAGTGTTCATTAAGAAAATGATGAAGATCGGGTAATTTTTTAAATAAGGACATTTGAAAAATAGCGGAACTTTCTGTTAACTCCGAATTGGTTAAAATAGGGTTTTCAAGCCATTCATTGTAGAAACTTTGGATATGGTGGGCCGGAACGTTCTTCTCAATGACATCGTGAAACAATGGAGTCAACTCTTCTAAACTCATGTTGAGTGCAGATGGTTTGGTTCTTCCTGCAACAAAATTTATTTTAATACTTTCATTATTAAAAAGACTATTTAAATCACTCAATATTTGTTCTTTACGAAGGGATGTGATCAAGTGGGGACTGATGAATTGTTGTTCTACAAAATAAGTGAGAAGATCCCCCTTTGGAGGAGCTTTCATTACCTGCTGAACTTCTTCAGATGTTAAATGACCCTTTGATTTAAGAAGTTCAATAAGATTTTTTTCACTGTCATTGCCGTCAACAGCGGTGATTTTTCCCTGCTGTACTGTGACTCCAAAAAGCTTATTGGTTTCGGTGGCGATATTTAGATACCCAGATGATTTGGCTTCCAAAAGAACACAAATTACAAAAGGTAAATCAAAGCCTTTAATTTTTTCTAAACCCTCAATGACCTTAATCCGTTCACGTTGTGAAGTGAATGATTTAGTCACCAGAACGTGAAGTGAAACATTTTCTCTTGATAGACTTTCTTTAAACTGTTCATCAAAGGTATTTTTAAGTTCAGTGAGATGAAATGGTTTGGCTAAAAAATGAACTGCCTGAGTTTTTTCTAAAGACTCAGTCATGAAGGTTTTATCTTTAAATATTCCACTGGTTAAAATAATCGGCGACTGGGAAAAACTGGTCTTTCTTATCTCTTGTGCTAACTCCACTCCATTCATCTTGGGGAGCATGCAATCAATGATAGCAGCATGGAAGTGTTTTATCTTAACTAAATTAAGCGCTTCATCCGCCCGAGCGGAGGTTGTTACACGATAACCAAACTTTTGAATCGCTTCAATCATGGCATGACGAAAGGAAACATCATCATCGACAACGAGAATATTGATTTGGCTCTTTTTCATACCTCGACTTATCGGATTCTTAAGCTTGATTTGTTACAAGACCTTCGGATGGAGTCCTAATTCAAACCCTCTGGGTAGTGTTTGCGGTAGGCTTCTTTGAGGCGTTTGGTAAGAGTGTCCGCATTAAATGGTTTTACAATATATCCGCTCACGCCGTTAACCGCTGCTTCAATGACGGCACCTTTTTCGCTTTCAGTGGTGATTAAAATGAAGGGGAGAGCTTGATATTGTGGATCTTTACGAACTTCTTTTAAAAAATCAAGACCTGAGGGTCCAGGCATATTCAGATCTGAAAGTACAAGTTGAATGGGTGAACCAGACTGTTTGTAGGATTTTAATTTTTCTAAAGCTTCCGCCGTGTTTTCTGCAGCCACTATTTTTGAAAATCCTAATTTTTGTAAGTGATCCACAACGATTCGTCGAATATTAATTGAGTCATCTACTACCAAAATATGGGTGTCACTGCGGAACATGGAATTCTCCGTTTTAATTCTATTGAGATTCTAGGGCTCTACGTCACTACTTAAGTATGTTAAGTAAGCCGAAGAAGAGTCAACAAACAATATGAATGAGTTCTGACCGTAGGTTCGATTCGACTGACACAGCATCTTTGATGCAAACTCTAAATTAAAATTAAGCTGACATTAATTTTAATTTATTTTCCAGATTTTCTATTTTTGTAATTTTAGGGATGTTTATCGTGAGCACCGAACCATTATTTGGCTTTGAATCCATTTGAATATTCCCTTTTAAGAGTTCCACTTCTGACTTGACAGCATCTAAGCCAACGCCACGACCTGAAAATTGACTGACCTGTTCTCGACTGGAAAACCCTGGAAGGAAGACAGTTTGTAAAATTTCAAAATCACTCAATGATGTTAAATTCATTGTGGGAAATTTAATTGGGAGCAGGTTTCTAATTTTTTGAACATCGATTCCTGAGCCATCATCTGAAATTTGTATTTGAATCCAAGGCTGACCCTCATAAAAAGTGTTGGTACAGTTTATTCTTATTGTTCCCATTTCTTCTTTTCCGCTGGATTTTCTTACTTCGGGGGGTTCAATACCATGATCGACGGCATTGCGAATGGCATGAACTAGTGATGCTAATAAAGCATCGTATATTTTAGGAGTGATGTAAACATTTTCACAACTGTAATAAATAGGATAAAGTTTTTTATTTTGGGTTGTTGCCACCTGTTGAGCCACATCATCTAAAAATTTTAAGCAAGGAAGAATTGGTTGTTTTAAAATAGTTGTTAAAAATTGAGTTTGAAGTTCCAACGGTAGCCTAGGGTCTTGTAAAAGTTTGCCAAAGGCAAGAACGTGGTCTAAAGAAATTTCAAGGGAGTTCTCTTGTTGATTCGAAATCAAATTGAGTAAGTCGGTGTTTTCTATACGAAATTCTTTTAGGTATTTTTTAATTTTTTCCAATTCCACTAGAACTTTGGGGAGAAGAATGTTGGATTCGCGGGAATCTCCTTGACGCCATGGTTCCATAAAGGTTTGTATCTGACGACAACACTCTCGAATTTCTTCTAAAGAGTACAAACCAGCCTCCCCTTCGATAGTGTGTAAATATCTATATATATTATTTACTTCATTTGGAAGAATAAATTTGTTTTTGATTTGATTGTGGATACTTGTTATTTCTTTGTCGATTGAATTTATAAAGGCAGTGAATTTTTGTCGATACTTTACCATTTTTAAAATCATGGCCCCGTGATTTTGTTCTTTGCTTAAGGCTTCTTTTGCTAAAAATTCGCTGGTTCGATTTGTGGCAACAAGAACAATATGTTGGATACTTTTTTGATCGTCACGTAAAGGAAAAAAGTGAAGTGTTATCCTTTCCCCTCTTGTGTGTTTATAATTATCAGGGGCTAGTGTGGCCAGGTCTTCAAAAGGTAATGATTCAGAAAAAACAGCCTGCATCCACATATTAAATTGATCCCTTTCTTTGGAGGATAAATTTAAGACGTCCCCTATAGGTTTATGTGATGGATCCTTTTCTAAAACTTCCAAACAGGCTTTGGTGTAGAGGTCTGAACAGATCCCTTTTTTATCAATAATTAAAAAACCCTGACCTAGGCTGTTCATGACTGCGTTGAGGCGATGATTGGCATTTTGCAGTTCAAAAGTTCGTTCCGCCACTTTTTCAGCTAAGTTGTTCGAATAGTCTTCCAATTTGATTTTAGCCTCTTGCAGTTCAGCGATATATTTTTCCCTAAGAGCCAGTTGTCCTTGGTATTTATGGTGGAGTGTTTCCTCTAAAGTCACATCACGCAGAACTACTGTCCATCTTTTAACGCTTCCTTCAACAAAAGGTTGAATCGTAATTTGCACTTTACCTTTGGAAGGTCTGGAAGCTTCGAGAGAGGTCGTCGATTTGATTAAACTCGGGTCCTTTATTTCATAGATAACTTCTTGAAGGGGAGAGGCCTTTTCTCGTCCGATGGGACCACCTGATAATGGAAACAAATTGGGTTCACTCATGTTAAAGAGATCTGAAAAAATCACTCCTCGAGAAAGTCTTTTTACAGAAGAATGGGAGAGATGTGCGGCTGTTTCATTGCAATAAATAATTTTGCGGTTTTCATCGATGATAAAAACCGAATCAAATAAAGCATCAAATACACTGTAATTCACCATAAGCTTTTAGAATTATTTTTTGAGAAAATTAAAGTATTTAGATTCAATAACATCCATTTCCATTAATTCACCAGAAGTTCCTTTAACATTATCCGGAGCTTGAATGTTCGAGCCATCGAATTCGAACCCACGTCGAAAGAGAATCATTTTTTCCTCGCCAGAATCTTCTGAAAAATAAGGAACAAAAAAGCTTTCCACCACGCCATTGACCGGTAAAAAACCAGCAACCATATTGATTTGATCGACAATGAGCTTAGGACAGTTTTTAAAAGTAATTTTTTGGGAGCTTTGGGTATGACTTAACCATTTAATCCACTCCCTTATACCACAGGAATTAATGGATTGAATTTGAGCTAAATCTAATTCTATTTCAGATATATTTTTAAAATAATCACCACTGAGAATAGCATCTTCATCAATCGGGCCTTTTAGAGTGAATAAAGTTTTTTGTCCTAGCTGTTGTCTTTCGATTTGAAATTGTCCCATGTTTTCCCCTATATTTGAAAAATATGAATGTTTTTAAATTCTGAAGATCGTTTTTTGTGACTCCATTTCCAGTGTAGAGTGGAGCCGATCACTGTTTTTAAACCTTTTTTAACACCAACGTAGTAACTGGATCCCGTATTGAATATTAAGTAGGAGCCAATGCCCGCACCACCCGTACCCATTCTCATGCTAGCGGATAGACCCAACTTGTTGCAATCATACAATCGATTCATGAGACGAATCACATCTAAAGAACCGTAATCATCTCGGCATAAAATCAAAATTCGATTTTCGTCTTGAGCTAAAATAAACTCAGCTTTTAGGCTAGGATCCAAAGTTTTAGGAGTATTATTTTCTAGATTTTCCAGATATTGGTCTGGGATATTATATAATTTAGGCCCATTTAAAATGGCATTGGTAATAAGTTCATCGGCAATTAATAGGGACTGTGAGACCACGGTAGAGGTGTGATTCTTTTTCTGCAAAGCCTTTGTGGTTTCTTCTAAAAGAGTATTTTTTTCTTTCATAGTGGCGAATTGGATTTGAAAAAGAATTTCAGCAGAATTATTTTTATCATGGTTTAAAATGGTTTGTACCGGATGAATTAGAAACTCATCTGGTTGATGAATCATGAGAGTTGAAGAATAAATTTCTTGCTCAAAACTACCTGATTCAAATTGACAGAGATGGCCACGATTCCTATTTCTAAAGATCTTTAAAATATTTTTGATTTCCCACTGACTGGTAATAAATAAATCTGAAGTGTTTTCATTCAGAGGGGGGACTTTACCCCTCTCAAGTTGAATTAATGGGGTCTTGTATTTTATCTCTAATTTTTTTAAATAATCGTAGTTGAATGAATCTTGAGATTCCAAAACACTTTTGATTTTCAAGCAACGTCCTTAAACTCGGCCATGAAAAGAGTGACATCGTCAATAAGTTGGGCGTCACCGCGATATCCCACAATGTTTTTTTTAATGAGGGCTAGTTTGCTTTCAAGTTTTTCTGAGTTACCTAAGGACGAAGTGAGAGTTTTTAAAAAAGCACGTTCTCCCCATCGTTGTCCCTGGGGATCTTGAATATCGATAATTCCATCGGTGTAAAAAACCAAACAATCACCAGGATCTAATTGAATTTCTGTTTGCTGATAAGTGCTGTTGGATTTTTCTCCCAAGCGAGCCCCGTTGGCTTCCATAAGTGGAATTAAATTTTTTTTGCTGAGTTTTCCTTCACGACTTTTTTTCACAAGATAAGGAGGGTCATGGCTGGCATTAGCGTAAACCATCTTTCCCGTATTTTTATGGATCAGTGCCAAAAAAAATGTCATATTGATCTTTCCCTTTGATGTTTCATGAATGGCATAATTCATAATTTCAAGGGCTTGATGTGGTTTCACTCCACCAAGAAGTTCTATGACAGCTGCCGCAGATCGTGCGGCACTGGTAATCAATGCAGCGGGAGCCCCATGTCCTGTGGCATCACCTATACAGAGCAAGACATTTTCACCTATTAATGAGTAATTCCACCAGTCTCCACCACATTCACTGGCTGGTTCGAAATACCCCGCAATTTTAATTTGGTCGAAGTGACCTAAGGGATTGGGAAATAATGTTTCCTGCACGGTGCGAACCGTATTGAGTTCACTTTCCATACGAGCTTTTTGTGCTGTGTCTTTCATGAGCCTTGAAACTTCAGCCGCCATTGCATTAAATCCATCAGCTAGGCCACCTACCTCATCGTTCGAACGAGTTTGCACCCGTACATTAAAATGTCCGGAGGCTATTTTTTTAGTAGCATTGTAGAGATCGCTCAACGTTGCGGTTAACTGTGTAGATGCAAAAATGGAAACTAAAGCTGTTAGGGAAAGAAGTGCTAAAAAGAAAATCATGGATTTTACAATCAAAATATCAACAGCTTTAGTGACCTTATTTCGCTCCACTACGGAAGCTACTTTGAGGCCACCTACGCCCACCTCTGCGTAGGAGACTAAAGTTTTTTTCTTTCGTGAACTTACTAATTCAAAGGAACTTTCAGGCAGTTGACCTTTTCGGACTGGTTCAAAAAAACTTTTTAAATTTTCACCTTCCAATATATTTTTATTATTTTTTCCTGTAGTGAGGTCCATCGTATCAATGCTATCAATCAAAAAATTTTGATAAAGCGTTCCTTGGGAGAAAGCATGAAGAAAATGAGAGGCACGGTACAAACCAATGAGAACCCAGTGGGGTGATGTTTGTGAGGACCCCATGCGCGAGACCATAAAGAGAGAAGAGGTGTTGGGATCACCACTGATAATAAAGAACTCATTTTGTTGAGCTCGAATTTGAATTCTTTTTATAAAATTTATATCTCTGATTTGTTGAATACCAGAAGCCCAAGGACTGATTAATTCCATTACTTTTTGATAACCCGAATTAGATTCATACTGGAGCAATATTAGAGCCCCAAGTTGAGGAAAGGCTTCAAGAAGTTTTTGTTTTTGTGCCACAAGTGCTGCGTCTTTACTATTGAAACCCTCTACGATGGGACGTGCGGTATTAAGAAAAAAATCTATTTCACTTTTAAATTGCATGGCTAAGGAACGGGTAAGGGTTACACCCGAGTCATAAACGTAAGCGATTTTGTCTTTTTCAAAAAGGTCGATGGCGAGTCTAAGGTAGAGTGCTAAAGTGATTAAAGGTATGAGCGTAAGAAGTAATAGAATTTTATAACGTAGTGAAATACGAATTTTTCGCACTTCTCGTTTTTTTATAACGAGGGAGGGTTTATTGTGAATTAATTGTTTCTGGTTTGTCGGGCTCATAACATGGTCCTATCGGATATAAATACGGGAATATGAGATCTGACGAGACCAAGGTACATCAACTTCGTTGTTAAATAATACGATAATGTTAATATGTTTTGGACCAGCTTAAAGCGACTTGATAAGTTATTAATTTTGTTTGCGACTGCGGTGTTTCTTTTAACATCGTATCTCATTTATGAAGACGGTTGGGTGCAACAATTTTTTTCCGATTCTAATAATAATTTAATTAATATAGGTCGAGTCAAAACTTCTTTGCGTGACATTCGTCGCAGGCATCAATCGACATTTTCATGGGTTCCGCTTAACTTCAGAGATAAGGTGTATCAAGGGGACAGTATTTTTACCGGAGATCAATCTGAGGCTGTATTAGTGACTTCTCAAGGTGATGAAATATCAATATCTTCCAATTCTCTTATAGTTTTAAATACCAGTGAAGATGTTCTGAGAATAGAAATCAACTATGGAACGATTCAGGGACAAATTGCCAGTGGAAAAAAAATTCTTGTCACCTCTGGTGGAGAAACTGCTGAAATCAAGAGCCAGAATGCTCGAATTAAAGTTGAGGTTAATAAACAAAAAAAAATTGCAGTTGATATTTTAGAAGGGAATGCTCAGACGGTAAACACTTCACAAATTGAAATAACAGACACAAGAATCAATCCTGATTGGGTGAACGAATCCTTTGAAATTAAAAATAAACTAACACTTATTAGTCCTGTGGGAGAGAGAGTCTTTTCACCTTTAGAAAGAAAAAAAATATTTTTTAACTGGAAATCTACTTTGCCAACTAAATATTACTTATTTGAAATAGCTCGTGATGAAAATTTTGATCAGATTCTAATAAAAGAAAACGTGAGACAAAACTTTTATAAACCGGAAAATCTTCCCATCGACGAACGACTTTACTGGAGAGTTTCAGTTGTAAATCAACAGTTAGAACCTATCACTCAAAGTCAAAAACAATCCTTTATTTTAGCAGATGAATTAGTGCCAAAAATTATTTTCCCAGTTTCTGAAGTAGAATATTCATTTGAAGAAAATCCTTATTTTGATTTTGGCAATCAAATTGCCGTGACCGTTATGTGGGACAATCCCTATGAATTTACAAAAAATTCCAATGGTATGATTTCGTCACCTCTTTTGACATGGGAACTACAACTGGCAAAAGACTCTGCATTTAATGAAATTCTTAAAACGGCTATCAGCAAAAGTACCTCTTATGATCTTAGCAGGCTTAATGAGGGAGTTTATTATATTCGAGTTCGTTCCCAGTCATGGGAAGAAGCTCGTTGGAGTGCCGCTGGAATTTTGAATATAAAAAAAAGACAATCTACCCAATTGTATCCTCCACAAATTATAAGTTCATCGCATGAATTTTTATTGCGAACTCGTGGCAATGTGGATCCTTTACAAGATTTAAAACATATACCTTTTGAAGAAGTGCACCAATGGGTTGAAGAGGTGCCTGACTTGGTTTGGAAGGAGGTTAGGGGTGCAGTTCAATATGAAGTTGAAATAGCAACTGATGCTAGCTTCGAAAAGGTAGTTCGCCAATCTTTACAAAATTCGACACATTTTCAGTGGCAAGAAGTTTTACTTGGGGTCTTTTATTGGAGAGTGCGAGGAATTTATCCGGATGAAATCAAAGGCCCCTTTTCAGATCCGCAAAAAATTAAAGTTGGAATCGACGCTCCTTTGTCATTAACTCAAGAAAAAATAGAAGAAGAAACAGCCAACATGGCTCAATTGGAGGCCTCTCCACCTCCTTTCTTGTTAAGATGGGGAGCTACAATCAATACTCCCCTCTATAATTTAGAATTTGATCGGGACCCAAGTTTTTCCAAACCGTTAAGTACAATCACCAACAACACATTTAAAAAAATTCAAGTTCCGTCTGTGGGGCAATACTATTGGCGGATTAGGTCCATTGATGAAAAACAAAATCCAATTTCACCATGGTCTTTAAGTTACTCCATTTCATTTTCTAGAACTTTATTAAATGCAAATACAACCAAAGTGCTTCAGGGGGTTGGCCCTGTCAATGAAACCTTAATGGTGATTGGGGGGGGGAGTTTAAAAATTAATTTTAGATGGTTAACTCCCTATCAGGCAGGAAATTTTCGTTTTCAACTAAGTTCCCATTCAGATCCTGGAAATTTGATAGTGAATACACTCACTCAAAATGATTTTTATTTTCTGAGAAGAAAAATGGGGGACGGATGGTATTACTGGCGGATACGGCTTGAAAATAAAAACTATAGGAGCTCGTGGACTCCCTTTTATAAATTTAATATTAAAAATGAAATTAAGTCCTTTGATTTTAAAACCTCAGAAAAACATCAGGAGAGGTTATTGGCCGAGAGAGAAAAGCTTCAAACTCAACAATTGCTAGCAAAAATAAAACTGGAAAAACAAGAAAGAATGCAACAAAGAAAAATCGCTCAAATTAATTTAAAAAAGACTTTGCAAGAGGAGTTTTCAGGGGCGATTTTGAGTCCGCCACAAAAACTCCAAGGACCCGCTCAGTTTGTCCTGCAGTATGCCACCCTACCCAATGTAAAAACTTTGATGGATTTGGATATAAATCCTCAAATTGGTTTTAAAAAAACCTTAATTAAAAAACCAATCAAAACCACCTTTTTCTTAAAAGATTTCCCTTCGTTTTCATGGGAGTCTGAAATGGAATCTTCTCAGTATCGAATAGAAATTTCATCGGATAAATCTTTTAGAGAGAATGTTCAATCCTATTTATCCACGGCGCAGTTTTTTAGATGGATGGATGTGCGTCCTGGGATCTTTTACTGGAGAATTCAATCCCGCGGCAGGGGTCAGCAACCGAGTCCATATAGTAGAGTTCATCAAATTAAGTTGAGTGTGGAAAAAATTAATTTACTCACTCCTCATGAAATTTTTATTTTTTCAGAATCCTTTCCTCAACCTGAAAAACTGCGCTGGTCCCCTGTTCCTTTTGCAAGTCAATACAAAGTCGAGTGGTTTGAGGAGGGGAATGAATCACAGATAAAATCCTTGGTGACCACAAAAATTCCCTCGAAGAGTCTCCCCTTTTCTAAAGAAGGGTTATATTTTTGGAAAGTTTCAGCCTTAAATGAAGAAAATCGAGTTTTAAATTCATCAACTTTTCGTCCTTTGCAAATTAAAAAATTGGATCGTATCCCTGCTGCGGTTCGATTTCCAATTCTTCTTTTTCCTGAGACGGAACAAAAAATTTTTTTTGAAGCCGACGTTTTTCCATTGATTTCTTTTATATGGAAATCTCAACCTGTTTTTGGAAGTTTTGTTTTAGAAGTTTCAAACTCAAAGAATTTTAAAAAAAACTTGAATCGAATTGTTACTAAAAAGCAGCAAGTCATATTAAAAGTTCCAGGGAAAGATGGGGAAAGGATGTATTGGCGTCTAGGCCTTTCCATACAAGGAAAGATTTTGTGGCAAAGTGAGATTCGAAGTTTTATTTTAAAAGAAACGGTGAGTGTCTTGGGAACATCGGTTTCGAACCGACTTTAATAAGGTTCTCTTTTTAAGCAATATTAACCTCAAAATTAATTTTTAAGTTAATGTTTTGTTAAGTTTATCAAAAATATTCTATTTGATGTAAAATTAGATAGAAGTTTTAAATGATTTATATTGAATCAAGCCATTGCAATACTGACAGGTATAAGGACTTAAAAAGTTATAACCAGTTGCAGGTAAGGTTGTTTCTTTGAAGTAGCTCTGGGGTGATTAAAAATGAAAAAGAATTTAAAAAACATTCTTACCTTTATGATTATTTTTTCATTTGCCACACAAATTTTGGCAGAAAATTTGGAAAAAAAATCAAAAGAAACAAAAGCTCAAAAACAAACAGAATCATTATTTCGCGATCGGTTTAAAAATTTTGAGCAATTTTTTAATAGAAATTTTGCAAACAAAAATATATTGCAGTGGTTTGATGATAATAAAAAAAGCTTCAGCACTAAAGATTACATTTTTTTTAAAAATGAATTTAATAAAGACCCAAAAGCTCTATTTTATAGTTTGAAAAAGGTAGCACCATTTCGCTTTGAGTTTATTTCCGCAAACTCTAAAAAGACCTTTGGAAAATTATATATTGATGACCAAGGACAATTTATTCTTAATGGGTTTGTGCTTTCAAAAATAGCCCAGTTCGAATCTCTACGGGAGAGGTATCAGTATATTATTAATATCATTTCAAAAAAACAATCCTTGTTTAATTTTGTTATTCCTGAAACCTATGGAGAACCGTATATAGTCGATCAAGGTACAATGGCTGTTTCAGCCGCTATTGGAATTTGTTTCATTGCTGCGTGTAAGGCTGATAAAAATGCGGTTAGCGCATTGTTCTTTAGCGGATTGAATGCAGTTCAATTGCAAGCCAAATGCTTATTGAAAGACGATAATCCTGAGGTTGTAAAGTTAACAAATCAATTGCAATCTGATTCTTCACACACTTACTCTTCGATTTCATTTGTAAAACAACTAAATGTGGATTTAAGTGATAAGAAGACTGAGGCATTATTTTATTTGACTCTTTCAACACCAAAATCTTTGGGAGATTCGTCACCTTCTTTTATAAAATACGAAAAAATGGTCGTATGGGAATGGATCGAAGAAAAAAAAGCATTTGAAAGCAAGTTGGAAGTTCCATTGACGGATCTAGAAAGGGATTTAAATGAGCCCTTTGTAGGGAACCCTTCAGTAGGTTCTGTTGAATATCGAAACCTGGCTCTCGGTATTGCCGGGTGTTGTTATTCAAATTTAATTAAAGGAAAAATGAAAAAGTTTGAGGATACATGTTTTGAAAAGTATAGCGGAGACCCAGTATTTAAAAAAAGTTTGATAAGTATTCCTGAAGGAATTGGGACGGATCCTGACGGTTCATTTATTCGAACCTCTCACTAAATAAAATAGTATTTTCATATTAAAGACATGAAAAATTAGCAGGATTTTTATTTTCAGGACTCTAAGAAGGGCTTCAAATAGGATCTAAGCGACCTTGAAGAAGAAGGTCTTGCCCGCAGAGTTGCCAAGAGTGTTTTTTGAGCTGAATTTTATCGGCTAATTTTTTAATTTCAAATCCCGTGGTGACATTGAGTCCATTATCAGAACCGAGGATCTGAGGCGCTATAAACTGACACCATTTTTGAGCTGCATTTTGTGTGAGAAAGGAACTGATTAGACTAGCTCCCCCTTCTACGAGAATAGAGTTAATTCCTTGACTGTGAGAGTATTGGGCCAATTGGTGCAAATCTATTTTTCCAGAAGGGGTTTTGGGAATTTGCCATAAGGGCACAGGAGCGAGTAGATTGAGTCCTTCTTCAACCACCCAAATAATATTCTCTATTTCATGGTGCGCTCGAATCTGACTCTCTTTCAGTGCGGAGAGGGCCTGACCCTTGGGATCCATGATAATAATTTTACTAGGTTTTGTTTTTTGGTTTTGGTAGAGGCGAACATTGAGCTTGGGATCATCAAATAAAAAAGTTCTACGACCGATCATGGTGGCGTCATGGTGATGCCTTAGAAAATGAGAGTATCCCTGCGCTTGAGGGCCAGAAATCCATTGGCTTTCACCGGACTTGAGTGCCATTTGTCCATCCGCGGAAGTGGCAACTTTAAGTGTAATAAAAGCGGTACGTTTTTCCATATTGTGTAAAAAAAACTCAGCTAGATTTTCCAACGGTTCTTTTGTTCCAGCCCATAACTCTACTATTTTTCCACTGTTTTTTAGAATTTCAATTCCTTTGCCAGCAACCAAGGGGTTGGGGTCTTGTAAACCATAAACAACCTTATGAATCGGGAGCTGAGCCAAGTGGGTCGCACAAGGAGGAGTTTTACCGAAATGGGCGCAGGGCTCCAAAGTGACATAAACGGTGGCACCATTAATTCTCTCTGGATCCAAAATTTTATTTAAGGCATTTATTTCGGCATGATCGGCACCGAGTTGGGCGTGATAGCCAATACTGAGTAAATGATGGTTTTGATCTACAATAGTGCAGCCGACAAGTGGATTGGGCGAGACACATCCTGATCCTTTCAGTGCTGCCAGCATGGCTAATTCCATAGCTTGCTGGGGAGTTACTTTGAGCGCCGCTTGATTTTTATAATGAAATTGGGATGGGTCCAAGGTTGGTAAAAGAGAATTTTCCAAATTTAAAAATAAATTAAAAACATTTATCTTTGCAGAATCATTCACGCCAAGAACCCCAGTACTCTTTCAACTCTATTTGTTGAACGATGGGATCCATTTGTAAGGGCCAACGGGAATCGATCATCACTGCGTACTCATTGGTTTCAGTTTTTTGGTGGATATTTTTAACTGCTTTGGGATGGGGTCCGTGGGGGAAACCTGCTGGATGAAGACTCATCATTCCTGCATGCAAGTTGTCTCGACTGAAAAAATCCCCAGCGTGGTAAAAGAGAACTTCATCATAGTCGATGTTTTGGTGATAAAATGGAACCTTCAGGGCGTCCCAGTCCTTTTCGAGAGGACGGGGTAAAAAGGTGCAGACGACGAATTCACGGGCTACGAATGTGGTATGGGCGCTGGGAGGTAAGTGAGCTCTGTGACTCATCAGGGGCATCATATCGTCCATGTGCAATGTGTAGGGGTAAAGATCACCTTTCCACCCTAAAATATCCGCAAAAATGCAACTGGGATAACGAAAGGTGGTGAATTCATTGCGGTGTTGGATTTTAACCTGGGTGATGGATCCCCAATGTTTGAGGCTTTCATGGAGTTTTTCCAGATCCGGTTTAATTAAGGCTTGCGGGTCATAAATGGCGTGACGACCCACGAGTCCACGGTCTGGACTCTCATAATGACTAGTGAGATTTTCAGTAACTAAAAAAGTAGAATGTTCATGGGCCGCAATAACGTGGGTAAGACATTTTGGAATAATAATATATTGGCCCGGTCTGTAACTAAACCAACCATATTCAGTTAATATTTCACCTGTCCCTTTATGACAGAAGAGTAGAATGTCACCATCGGCATTTCGATGGGCCTTCAATTGATGGGGTTCGCTTTTTTGGATCGTGAGCCAAGAAACAATTAAATCCTTGTTGTATAATAGTCTTTGTTTGTAGAGCGTCGGGACCATTTGTGGGACCGCACCGGAGGTCTCTGAAATTGGGGTTTTGAGTTGAACTAGATCCAACATATGGGGGCGAAGAGGACCTTCAATTTCCATCCAAGAAGTGCTAGGCTTTTTTTTAATTAAATGGGAAACAGGTCCAAAAAATCCCTTTAAACCCTGTTCTTCTTCGTAACATCCTTCAGGGATTGCTTTGTGGGCTTGGCGAGTGTGAATTCCTTGGGAGTACTGGTCGCTCATAAATAACCTCGGCGTTTTTGATCTCTCTCAATGGCATCAAAGAGGGCTTGAAAGTTTCCTTCACCGAACCCATCATGGTTTTTTCGTTGAATGATTTCAAAAAAGATCGGGCCAACGATATTTTGGGTGAAGATTTGTAACAAATATCCTTCGGCGTCGCCATCACAAAGAATGCATAAATCCGATAAACTTTTAATGTTTTCTTGTACGTTGGGGATTCGTTCTGAAATCGCCTGATAATAAGTTTCTGGAGGAGCGTCTAAAAATTTAATCCCTTGGTTTTTAAGGGAACGAACTGCGGCTTGGATATCTTGACTGAGTAGAGCCACATGTTGAATTCCAGATCCATTGTATTCATCCAAATACTCTTGAATTTGTGATTTTCCGTCAATGGGCTCGTTAATTGGGATGGTGATTTTACCACAAGGGGAGCGCATCACTTTGGAGTAGAGACCCGTTTGCTGTCCTCGGATATCAAAATATCGCACTTCACGGAAATCAAAAATATCTCGGTAAAAATCACACCATTTCTGCATCTCACCTTTGGGGACGTTGTTGGTGAGGTGATCGATAAGTTGCAAGCCCCATCCCGCAGGAGATTCCTCTTGAGTCAAGTAATCAAAATCAGCGGCAAAATGATCCCCATGTTGGTAGCGATCCACAAAGTAAACTGCTGAATCTCCAATCCCATAAATGGCGGGAAAGCTATGGCTTGATTGATCCGTTTCGTTATCAATGGCCTTGGCCCCTCTGGAAATAGCAATTTCTTTTGCCTTCGGGGCATTTTTTACTCGAAAACCGGTGGCGCAAATGGAGGCGCCATGGGAATTGGCAAAAGAGGTTGCGAAAGTTCCGGGCTCCTTATTGATAACAAAGTTAATTTTACCTTGGCGGTAGAGGGAGACATTTTTTCGTTTATGTTGAGCTACTTTACTAAATCCAAAGTTCTGAAATAACAGTTCCATGGAGCTGGGATCTGGAGAAGCAAACTCAATGAATTCAATTCCATCCAGCCCTAAAAAATTCACCTGTGTTTCATTATCAACGAGATTCATAACCTCACTCCGATTTGTTTTAAATTGTGGCATTGATATCTGCATATTTCCCCTCCCTTTTATCTGGACTCACTTCAAATCATGCTTTTTCTTATATGTAAAGTGGGAGTTATTGCGTGTATTGAAGTCCTGTACCTTTTGGGATGAGCGAAAAAACAAAACCTTTCTCCCATTGCAAACAGGTTCTCGTCGGTTATCTTTGAAAAAATCCTAGATTATTTTGACAGCTCAGTTTAGGATGCCTGATGGCAAAAGTCTATGTGAATCGCACACTTAATTTAAAGCGTATCCATTTTATTGGTTTAGATATGGATCACACTCTGATCCGTTATCATTCAGAAAACTTCGAAAGATTGGCCCACTCAGTGATGTTGGAAAAGTTGATTCGGGAAAAGGGCTATCCGAGCTCAATCGGTCAGTTGCAGTTTTCCTATGATCGAGCCATTCGTGGCTTGGTTATAGATAAACGTCGCGGCAATGTCCTTAAACTTTCTCGCTATGCAGCTATCAGAGTGAGTTATCATGGCCTACGACCCATCGATTATAATCTGCAAAAAGAGCTTTATCAGTCGACCTACATTGATTTAAGTGATCCAAATTTTGATAAAGTAGATACCAGTTTTTCCATCGCATTTGCCGGACTTTTTATGCAACTGGTTGAACTCAAAGAAACCACTGAATCAAAATTACTTCCCGATTTCGTTGATATTGCCAATGATTTGAATGAGGTTTTAGATCGAGCTCATCGAGATGGAAGTTTAAAGAATCAAGTCCGAGATCGGTTGGAAGATTTCATAGTTAAAGACCCTGAAGTGGTGCAAAGGCTAGAGCGGTTTGTAAAACATGGCAAAAAATTATTCATTTTAACGAATTCAGACTACGAATATACTAAAATTCTCTTAGATCATGCCATTTTGCCCTATTTGAAAGAACATAAACATTGGAGTGATTTATTTGAGTTTGTGATCACTTCGGCGCAAAAGCCTCGGTTCTTTTTTGATAAGTTGAAATTTTTGCGTGTGCACCCGGAAGATGGCTCTATGAAAAATTTTGAAGGGACTTTAACAAAGGGAATTTATCAGGGAGGTTGTGCTTCCACTTTTACTCAAGATTTGAAACTTAATGCGGATGAAATCCTCTATATCGGTGACCATATTTATGGCGATATTGTACGTTTAAAAAAGGATTGTGCTTGGCGTACTGCTTTAGTGGTGGAGGAGCTTCAGGAAGAAATTGAAAAAAATCATCAGGCCGAGTCTTTGGTACAAAAAATTAATGTGTTGATGGATCAAAAAATTCCCTATGAACAAGAATTAGATCAGCTTATTTCTAAAAAAATTGAACATAATGATGTTACTTTAACACAGAAGATTGAATTTCAGACTGCACGCATTACTGAGATAGATCGTCAAATCAGCCCGCTTATTAAAGAACAACAAAAAATATTTAATAAATATTGGGGTGAAGTCATGCGTGTGGGTATAGAGGAAAGTTACTTTGCCCATCAAGTGGAAAGGTTTGCCTGTGTTTATATGGCAAAATTAGCCGACCTACTTGCTTTTTCACCTCGAACTTATTTTCGTGCACCTAAAAGACCTTTGCCTCACGAGCTCCCTTTTACTGAGAGCTAGGGGTGCCGCTTTAAAAACCAAACTGGTAAGGGCGGTCTCTCCGAACAATCTCTATGGTTTTTGGTGAATATATAAAAAGTAATCTTTAAGACCATGTTGCTCTAGGGCGGCCCAATTTTTGTTGGGATCCAGTCGACGGCGCAGTTGCCGACGAGAAAACCTCATTGCAGCGCAGGCGGAGTAGTCCTCCACTGGAGGATTGATTTCATTTCGACAGGGGGGCTGTAAATGCAATAATTCGGCCTCAGAAATTGCAAAACCTAACATCGTAATTGCGGGCCACGGCCTTTTCAGTTGCTTTTCTAGTTCTAGGGTTAGTGACAAGGGATTTTTATGAGCAGAATAATTAAACCAAGTATGTACGAGAACTAAATGGCCGAAAGATAAGTGTTTTTTAAGGGAAGAATTCATTTGAAAAAAGTTTAACGGGTTCATACTAATACTTTCACGTTCCAATCCAGAAAAAGATTTAATGGCACGGGCCTCTGTTTCTTCAAAAACGATATCAATTTTCCAGTGATCTTCGCGAGCGGCGGCAATAAACCCGTTCCAAACTTTTTCATAATTCTGAATCCAGGGGGCACTCCCCATAATAAGCATTTTTTCCTGACGAAGGGCAGAGCTTAATCGACGATAGGTAACCGCTCCGATCTGCTCCAGTTCTTCAAAAGAAGTTGGATTGATTTGTGGAATTGGTTTGGGTTTCAAACCCCATTTTATGGCAAAAATAATCGAGAACGAAAATAAGGCGACAATTGGGATCCATAGTAAGGAGAGAGGAATCTTTTTAAATCTGAGTCGAGGCATGAGAACTCCCTGCTTGGATGGCACGTCCTGGAAGAACATGTCCGATCATTTTTTCTAAGGGATCTTTTAAACTATATATTTTATTTATATCAACTCCTGTTTTTAAACCCATCCCCTCTAGCATGTAAACCAAGTCTTCAGTAGCTAAATTTCCACTGGCACCTTGGGCATAGGGGCATCCACCCAAGCCGCCAATGCTGCTGTCATAAGTTGTAATGCCTAAATCAAGGCCAGCTAAAACATTCGCTAAAGCGGTACCGCGGGTATCATGAAAATGGAGGGCAATTTTTTGCGTTCCAATTTGGGGAATGAGCTCTTTCAGTAGGGTGCGAACTTGTTTGGGCGTGGCGACCCCAATCGTATCTCCAATGGAAACCTCTTTCACCCCCAAGCCCAGCATCTTATCAGTCAGTGAAATCACTTTTTTAAGGCTTACTTTCCCTTCATAAGGACAACCAAACGCTGTGCTTAAATATCCTCTCACTTTCATTTTATTTTTTTTGGATTCTTTAATAACTTCACGAAAACGGACAAAACTTTCTGCAATGGTGCAATTGATGTTCTTTAATGAGAAGGATTCACTACAAGAACCAAAGACAGCGATCTCTCTGACGCCAGAGTCCCTAGCGTTTCGCAGTCCATGAAGGTTGGGCACCAAAGCCGAAAAGTGAACCCCTAATTTAGGATTTTGATAAGGTTTAATTAAGTTTATTTTTTTGAATAAAACTGATGAATCAGACATTTGGGGGACTTTGTTGGGTGAAACAAACGCTCCGGCTTCGATTCTTTTAAGTCCGGCTTCTACGAGCGCATGGATCAACCATAGTTTGTTTTCTAGGGAAAGGATTTTTTTTTCATTCTGTAATCCATCGCGAGGACCAACCTCAACAATTTTAATTTTCATATGAATCCTAATTATTTGAATCTGAATGGGAAAGAGGTTGGCTGAGTGGTTGCATCCTCACCAGCTCTTGGCCCAAACTCACCTGATCTCCCACCTGACAACTTACTTTTTCGATAGACCCGCTTGTTTCTGCAGCTAAGGTGTATTCCATTTTCATCGCTTCCATAATGACAAGAGTTGTTCCGGCAGTCACGGAATCTCCCTCTCGAGCCGAGATTTTAGTCACTCTTCCAGGCATGGGAGCCAAAATCCTTCCACTAGCAGGGTTTTGCTGGCCCTTTCGGTTTCGATTTCGAGGTTCCTCTAATGGGAGAACATAGGTGCAACCTTTCCAGTGAAACCATAAACTGTTTTCTCGTCGCTCTGCAAAGACCCACTTTTTTTGGTTAAGAATTTCCACCGGCCAAAGTTTCATAGTGCACTCCAAGAATAATTCCATGGATTGTTTCGTGTTGTAGAATTTTGTGAATCAAGAGCCGAAGATTGTGTGTCCCCAGAGACCTGTCGCCGCAATTGCGCAAAAAGGTCTTTTTCTTCAGAGCCCAGGCTGGGGCTTTCCAATTCATAAAGGAAATTTTTTTCAAAAAAACGTGTAGTCATATCCCCCATCATAAACTCTGGATGGGTTAAAATTTCCAAAAGAAGGGGAATGTTTGTATGAACTCCAAAAATAACCGTTTCTTTTAAAGTTTGAATCATTTTCTGGATGGTTCGCGGTCGAGACTCATCCCATACAATCACTTTTGCAATCATTGAATCATAGTGGGAAGTGATTTCATCGTTGGGTGAAAATCCAATTTCAAATCTTCTTCCTGGACCCATGGGCCAATGACAACCTCCTAATAGGCCTAAACTTGGTAAACCATTTTTATAGGGATTTTCAGCATAGATTCGACATTCGATCGCATGCCCACGAGGTGTAAAATTCGAGGGCCAATTTAAACACTCACCCTTACGGGTGAGAATTTGGGCTTTCACCAAATCAATTCCCATGACCATTTCTGTCACTGGATGTTCCACTTGCAATCGTGTATTCATCTCCATAAAATAAAATTGATTGTCTTGTACTAAAAATTCTATGGTCCCTGCGTTTTGGTAGTTGGCTTGCTTTGCGATGCTGACGGCAGTGGCACAAATTTTGTCACGTAAACTTTTGATGAGGTTGGCTGCTGGGGATTCTTCAATAATCTTTTGGTGACGCCTTTGCACCGAACATTCTCTTTCCCCCAAATGGAATATGTTTCCAGAAGCATCCCCAAAAATTTGAATTTCAATGTGCTTGGCATTTTCCAAATATTTTTCTAAAAATACTTTATCCGATCCAAAAGCCAACTTACCTTCTCTTTGAGCCGATTGGATTTGAGTGCGAGCCTCTGACAGATTGCGAATGACTTTCAATCCTCGTCCCCCACCACCAGCTGTGGCCTTAACAATGACAGGGAAACCAATGCGCTCCACCCAATCAAGGAGAACTTCTTCACTTTGATCCTCTCCATCATATCCAGGTAAGATAGGACCACCTGTTGCAACGACCAATTGTTTTGCGGAGATTTTGTCGCCAAATAAACGGATGGATTTGGCTGAGGGGCCAATAAAGGCTAAGCCCTGGTCTTCGCACTGCTCAGCGAAATCGGGATTTTCGGAAAGAAAACCAAATCCCGGATGAAGTGCTTCGGCGCCCACACTCAAAGCACTTTGGATGACTGAATTTATATTTAAATAACTATTATTTACATTAGCGGGACCGATGCAGACACATTCATCAGCTAAACGTGCTGCCAATGTTTTTTGATCGGCTTCTGAATGCAACAAGACGGATTCTAGACCCAACTCTTGACAAGCGCGAATAATTCGAACGGCAACTTCCCCTCGATTGGCAATAGCGACCTTGGAAAAATTTTTTGTTTTGGAGGAAAGTTTCATGGCAAACCTTTACTGAATTCTTTATTGGAATCGTTTGTTTTAAGTTCCATCCATTCCTGCCAAAGAGATATAAAAAACTCTTTGGGGAATTTTTTATTTTCAGAAGTTTGAAGATGATTCCACCGAGGGGGGCGCTGCTGTAAAAAAGCAGACAAACCTTCCTGCCCTTCGGGACTCACTCTTCTTTGGGCTAGGACTGTTGTGGAAGTCTCCCGTTGTTCGATGGGAGAAGAGGGGTTGGATAAGTGTTGCAAAAGTCTTTTAGTTTCTCTGACGGCCTCGGGGGAAAGGCTCCAAAGTTGGGTAAGGGTTTGGGATAAATATTCAAAGCATTGGGTGGGGTTTCCAATAAATTGAATCAGTCCCAATTGTTGGGCTATTATTGCATCAAAAATTTGAGCGGTAAGCATGAAGTCTTTCACCTGAGGTCGGGCTTTTTTTAAAACGAAAGGACTGATAACCGCGGGTGCTAAACCCAATTTGACTTCGGTAAATCCAAATGAAGTTTTTTCTTCTGCAGCCACAAAATCACAAACGGAAATGAGACCCATTCCTCCCCCTAAAACTTTACCGTGGACAAATCCGATCAAGGGGAGGCTGCAAGAGGAAATGGCTTGGAACATGTCGAACAAGAGACGGGCATCATGTAAATTTTCTTCATAACTGAATTTGGCCATGGATTTCATCCACTCCAGGTCGCCCCCTGCAGAAAAAGATTTACCGAACCCATGGAGCACAACGGCTAAAAGGTCTTTTCGTTTGTCCAATTGTAAAAAGAGTTGGGTGAGTTCGGCAATCATTTCGGGGTGAAAGGCATTATGGCGTTCGGGGCGGTTGAGTCCTACTTGGGCTACTAAGTGATTTTCAGTGACTTGAATAAATTTAAAATGTGACATCTTTTTCTCTGGGTTATAGTTTTAATAAAATGACTTACATCCTAAAAACACTGGTTCTTCTTTCAGCGAGTGGTTGTTGGGATGTGGTGTTCAGTGCCAAAGCTAGAATTTTTCGGGTTTGCGCCGGATCAATAATTCCATCATCCCAAAGCCTTGCGGTTGAATAGTAGGCTGAACTTTCTTTTTCATATTTTTCTAGAATAGGTTTTTTGAATTGCTCTTGTTCTTGAAGTGTCATGCTAAGACCGCGACTTTTGAGTTGATCCATTTTGACGGTGGCCAGAACATTGGCGGCTTGTTCTCCTCCCATAACTGAGATTCGGGCGTTGGGCCACATCCAAAGAAATCGAGGTTGAAAGGCTCTGCCACACATTCCATAATTTCCTGCTCCATAAGAGCCGCCAATGACTATAGTAAATTTTGGAACACGAGTGTTGCTAACCGCAGCTACCATTTTGGCTCCATGTTTTGCAATTCCTTCGGTTTCATATTTTTTTCCCACCATAAAACCAGTAATATTTTGTAGAAATAAAAGTGGAATACCTCTTTGATCGCACAGTTCAATAAAATGCGTGGCCTTTAAGGCACTCTCACTGAACAAAACACCATTGTTGGCTACAATTCCAATGGGAAAACCCCAAATGTGTGAAAATCCGGTCACAAGAGTTTTACCGTAGTCGGATTTAAATTCATGAAATTTACTGCCATCAACAATTCGGGCGATAATTTCTCGGACATCAAAAGGTATGCGGGATTCCTTAGGAAGGATTCCATAAATATCATCAATGGAATAAAGCGGTTCTTCGACGACCATTTTTTGTTGCAAGCTTCGGGTTTTTTTTAGATTTAAATGGGAAACAATGTCGCGAGTTAACTCTAGGGCGTGGTTGTCATTGTCAGCAAAGTGATCTGTAACTCCACTTTGCTGACAGTGGACTTGGGCACCTCCTAGTGACTGGGGATCTACCTCTTCCCCGGTGGCGGCCTTAACGAGAGGGGGGCCTCCTAGAAATATGGTGCCGTTGTCTTTTACTATGATATTTTCATCGCTCATGGCTGGTACGTAAGCTCCTCCGGCGGTACAGGATCCCATCACCACAGCGATCTGAGGTATGCCTTGCGCTGACATTTTTGCTTGGTAATAAAATATCCGTCCGAAATGGTCTCGATCCGGGAATACTTCATCTTGTTTGGGTAAATAGGCACCGCCGCTATCAACCAAATAGATGCATGGAAGGTGGTTTTCCATCGCAATTTCTTGAGCACGAAGATGTTTTTTTACCGTCATGGGATAATAGGTCCCACCTTTTACAGTGGAGTCATTGGCGACAATCATACATTCATTGCCGTGAATCACTCCAATGCCGGTCACAATTCCTGCGCCAGGGGATTCATTCTGGTACATATCCCATGCTGCAAGAGTTGAGAGTTCTAAAAAAGGTGTCCCAGGATCTAAGAGCTGTTGGATGCGTTCACGTGCTGTGAGTTTTCCTCTGGATTTATGACGTTGAATTAATTCTAACCCCCCGCCGTTTTGCACCCGTGCGGTATTTTTTTGCCATTGATCCACAAGATTCGCCATGGCTAATTTATTTTCGATAAACTGAGAACTTTCCTTTTGAACCTTTGTACCAAGGACTTCCATTTTGCGGCTTCCTTTACTCCAATTTCAGACCTTTATTTTAGGTGAGAACAGGTTAATTGAATTCGGTGAGTATAAATTATGAACATAGTCCGAGTATAGTATTGAGTTCAAATGGCATAACAGATAGAATTCTTTCATCGTCAGCAAGCAGGGACTCGGATGAAATCGGGGCAGAGGGTACAAATCTATGAAATACTTTAGCTTGATTATCATATTATTTATGATGGGATTGTCTTGGCGCATCCATCACTTTAATTTTTCACTAACAGAACAGACTCATATGGAGTTGCAAGATGAGCTTAAAAAGCTCATCACAGATTATGTTCAACAGCAACTGCCCAATTCACAAAATTTGCAGTTTAATCGTTTTTGGACTGAAACCGTAAATAATAAAAAGATAAAGGCTTCCTTTATCTACAGTTTTGAAGATGACGATGACGATATTGGAAAAGCTCAAGTGGAAATTGAAGGGTATGCTATTTTGAATCAAACAGATGAGCACTCATCAAGGGTTTCTTGGAGCTTAGACACTCTTGTGGTTTCCAACAATAATATTGAATTTAAAGAACCATTAACAGTGAAGGCGGGGGAAGATTCTTTGGAAACCAACTCCGAGGAAACTTCCCAGGAAAATATTGAGGATAATCCAGACAAAGAATTGTAGTTTTTGAATTCCAGAAGAAATCGTGTTCTGGGTTTTAATAACACTCAATCTTCGAGTTTGGGAAAGAGTCGTTTATGCAGAGCATGGATCCCCCCAGTTCGTTTTTAACCATTGATGCAAATGGCCTGTGGTTTGAAGGGAGTGATCCCATTAAAAACGATGAATATGTTGCTTTATTACTGGGGAATTTACGCCAGGATCGTTATCACGGGTATGTCACTCAGGATCAGGAAAGAAGTTTTATTGTTGAAGCTTTTGATTATCCTTTAGTGGCACAAAGTATTTCGGTAGAAAACGGAAATTTGACCGTTCATTTGCCATATGGGCTCAGCAAATCCATAACTCTTAAACAGGTGTATTTGGACGACTGGGACCGGTTTGTGATAATGACTTCCTTCTCTGCCGAAAAGAGTTTAACCATCTCGACCTCTTTAAATTCAGATCCTTTAATAGATCAATTACCTTTGGTATTGAGTCGGGCCGCTCAAACTCAACTTTTTGATATTCTTGATCAATTTGATGATGAAAGTGTGACTTTTCATGGCATCAAATATCCCGTGGAGAACTGGTACTATGGAGATTCCCTTGTCGAGACTCCTCATTTCTGGACGTCTATTTACCAAAATGAAAAACCAGGTTGGGATTTGGGGCGAGAGACTGCAATCTTAAACGATATATTACCTCAATTAAAACTTCCTAAAAGTCGAATTTTAGTTGTGGGATGTGGAGGGGGTCATGATGCGGCTTATTTGGCACAAAAAGGACACATTGTAACTGGAATTGATTTTAGTGAAGAAGCTATTGCCCGTTCTCGGACTCAATATGGACAAATAAAAAATCTCCAGTTTAAAGTGCAAGATATTTTTTCTATGCCAAAAGAATATTGGGGTTATTTTGATCTTATTTATGAGCATACTTGTTATTGTGCAGTGAATCCCTCTCGCAGAAATGAACTGGTGCGTATATGGCATAAACTTTTGAGTGAAAGTGGTCATTTTTTGGGAATTCTTTTTGCCTGGGATAAAAGACAAGGTCCTCCCTGGGGTGGATCTGAGTGGGAAGTGCGACAAAGATTAGATAAATATTTTAAATTTATTTACTGGACTCGCTGGAGGCGTTCGATTCCGGAGCGTCAAGGCAAAGAATTGGTGGTCTATGCGGCCGTCCGCAATGGTGAGGCCGTCCGTGGAGCGTTTGGACAGGCACTTTCAGCCCACAGGCAAGGGCAACGATAGTGAGACTTCGTTCTTGATTGTCTTTCGCAAAATTGATTTAAACTCCACACTGCAGCCTCGTTACAGGAAATTTGAAGTTGAAGTCCTAATCCTCTACAAATATTGAAATTTGTCTGAGCATAAGGGGGGCTATGGTTCATCTTAAAACTTATGTGGCGAGCTTTGCCCACGTGGAAATGCATTTTAAAACTATCTTTTTTAAAGGACCTTTTTCTTTCCTGGACAAAACTAGCGGATCAATTAATGCTGAAACAATGGTAAACATTGAACTTCGACGCCAAGGTTGGTCGCCACTTCCTATTGAAGAGCTTGAATCTCGATTTTTTGAACTAAATACCCTGTTAACCCCTTCTTAAAATATGGCGCAATATCTACAAACGCTTGTTCATGTGAGCGCTTGTATTTTTGCTATGGACCAGAAATGTGGACACAATTTTATATGATGGTGGTGAGCTGGCTTACTGCCGTTTTGTTACAGATTCGGATTTGCCGGCTTAAAGTCTGGCTCTTCATGAGATTCATAGCCAGAAGGATTCGACTCACCTATGATGATCAAGAGGTCTTATTAGTAATAAATAAAATTTAAATTAAACTAATTCTATGGTGGTTTGCGGAAACAGGAATCGTATGACTTTCGGGGGAGCGGGATGGGTTGGCTGTATTTGATTGTTCTGTTGGGTTCCTTGGGGGCGCAAGCTGAGGTGATAGAATTCCCAGAGGAAGAATTGGCTTCAGAGACGGTTCTGCCCGTTTTTGATAAAGTGCGCAGTGTGCTCAATCGTAATGTGCAAACTACAGGGCATTTTGAGGTCGGTGGTGGTGGAGGACTTTCTCTCAATGAACCTTTTTATAATCCCTACCATTTTACCGGTTTAGCCACTTATCATTTTACAGATCAACACGCAGTGAATCTCGTGGGTACCTTTTATATGAGTGGACTTAACTCTTATGGAGAGCAATTGAAAAAAGGGGAAGGATTGAGAGGGGGGCAAACTTTTGATCCAAGCAAAGCTCCCACACCCCAGTGGATGGTTCTGGGAAGTTATCAATTTACAGCCTATTATGGAAAGCTCAGTTTATCTAAACAAAATATAATGAATATTGCCTTATTTGGAATGGTCGGTGCCGGAGTTATACAAACAGGTGGCATCAGCAACCCAGTGCTCAACCTTGGTCTGGGTCAAAATTTCTATTTTACACCACGTTTGGCAGCTCGATTTGATCTTAGACTTTTGGTTTACAGTGGACCCGATGCCACTACAGTACAGTTAGATACTGCAGGAGCCAGACCCTCGGAAAGCGCCTTCGATAAGGCTTTATTTTTTAGCACAGACTTAAGTCTGGGACTTGTCTATTTGTTGTAAGAGAACGTTTATTTGATACTCTTTAATGATGGAAGTGGCATGTTAGGAATGAACTGCATAAAGGGAATCACCTCTGTGAGGCTTATAAAGATTCAAAAAATAAATTACTATTACACTTGTATTTTGGTAGGTACGGTATTCCATTTCATGGGTTGGGAAACTGCTTTTGCACAAGTGGAAACCCTTTCAAACAATCCTAGTTTAAGTCAAAGTAGTCTAGGTCAAAACAGTAAAAGTGAAACTGACGTGGAAGTGGAAGCCCTTTATGATAAATTGGACGAAGATCAAAAGGAAAAAAACCAAGTAGTTCGAAAAAAAGAGGTTCAGCAAAGTCAAAAAACAAAAAAAATAAACTCACTTACTGATTTGGTGGATTTAGCTCCTTTTACAGATGTGGCGGTAATTCAACGCAAATTTTTACCCCACACGGGAAGATTTGAGCTCTCCGCTTCGGGTATGGTGGGGCTCAACAATCCATTTTTTAATAATTTTGGTGGTGAGGCCCGTGCCGCTTATTATTTCCATGAAAAGCACGGAATTGAAGCGCAGTACATGCTTTTTACCAACTCACAAAAAACGGTTACTAAGAATTTAGAAGAAAAACGGGATGTTCTTACTTCAAACTTAGTGACTCCGAAAAGTTACATGGGTTTGGCTTATAAATGGGCTCCTGTTTATGGAAAAATTACTTTTTTAAATGTCAAAATCATCCCATTTGATCTTTTTTTTACTGGGGGATTTGGTCTGACTCAAACAGATAAAAAGCAGGAGCCCACTTTTCACTTGGGGAGTGGACAGGCCTTTGCTCTTTCTAAAAGCATGGCTTTTCGTTGGGACTTAGTGTGGAATTTTTATTCAGCTCAAGTGGATGCGACCAGCGGTTCTGGAAGTACCAGTTCTAATCATAATGATTTATTTATTTCATTGGGTGTCAGCTTTTTTGTTCCTGAAGCAGGTTATCGATGAAAACACTATTTGTTTTTAAAAGGATTCAATGGTTAGATCGAATGAAGTTCCTAACAGGGAAAAAATTATTTTGGATCTTTTTTCTCATCATTTTTCAATTGAACAGTATTCGGGTTTTTGCGGCAGAGGACCAATCTTTAAATAAAGCCTTGCAGCTCGCTAAAAGTGGAAAGTACAAAGAAGCTTCGGTTCGACTTTTTCAGTTAAGTTTAAGTCCCAGATACCAAAGTCGTCGAATGCAAATAAAATACATTCTAGGACTCATGCTTTACCAAATGAAGCTCAACCAAATTGCGGCTTTCCAATTTATTAGCGTGGTTAAAGATGGAAAGAGTAGTTACTTGAAACAGAGTTTAGAAAAACTGTCTTTGGTGGCGGATACTTTAGGCGACGACACTTTACTCAATTATGCTATTTCAAAAATCAAAGTGGATGAATTCCCCCGGGTTCATCGGGATATGTTACTTTTCCGCATTGGTGAATTTCAACTCCGCAATTCCCAATTTAGTGAGGCTGCAAAAAGTTTTGCACGAGTCAATAAATCATCACCGCTCTACGCTCAAGCAAAATATCAAGAGGGATTGGCTCTGGCTTTAGCAAAAAACCCAGGTGAAGCGGTTTCTGCTTTTGAAGAATTGATTCAATTTCGTGAAAGTGCGGGCATTGTTGATGAAGCCCGGGTTTCTGGATTGTTAGGGAAAGCTCGAGCTCTCTATCAGAAAAAAGATTGGGATGGCGCTATTGAAGCCTACCGAGAAGTTCCTGTGGATACTTTGGCTTGGCATGATACATTGTTTGAAAGTAGTTGGGCCATGTTGCGGTCGGGACGATTTCGTTCTGCTTTAAGTAATTTTCAATCTTTACACTCTAGTTTCTATGAAGACTTTTATTTACCTGAGTCTTTATTGTTACGATCCATCGTTTATCTCTATATTTGCAAATACAATGAAATGGAAAAGGTTCTTAATCTCTTCAATAAAATTTATCGACCGGTTTATAAGAGTATTGAAAAAAATCTCGAAAATGAAAAAGACACGGTAAAATTATTTAATGAAGTGGTTAAAGTGATGCGTGATTATAAAATTAAGGGTGAAGAGATAGATCGCAATTCCTATCAACTCCCTTTTTTGGTAGTTCGTAAAATATCTCGAGAAGGCGATTTTCAGAATTCTTTTCAGTACGTAAAAAAATTGTTAGACGAAAGAAAACGCATTCAGCGTATGCCAGCGGATTGGCAAAACTCTTCGCTAGGAAAATATAGTAAAAAAATCTTACAAACTCGAATTCAAAAGGCCCGTAAGCGAGCAGGTGGGGAAATTAAAATCCATTTAGAAGCAATTCGGGAGGAGTTGTTTGATCTCTTTGAGCAAGAAGGGTTTATTCGTTATGAAATGATTAACGGAAAAAAAGAATCTTTGAAGAAAAATGTGGCTGGAAAAGATGCTAAAGAGACCCAAGTCGATGAGAAAAATGAACGGGATTACTACGTTCAAAATGGTTATGAATATTGGCCCTTCCGCGGGGAATATTGGTTGGATGAAATAGGGAACTATCATTATGTAGGAACTCAAAGCTGTGAATAATTTGATTATTTTCAAAATAAATAAAAGTTATGAGCGTTGTTTTCTGGCATTTTTTCTATTGATGAATGGCTTGACTCAAAGTCAGGCCCTAGAAAAAAAATCAGGTAAGACGGGAACTGTAGGTGAACTTTTAAAAAAAATTGAAACAAAAAGCGTAAAAATTAATAAACAAGATAATAAACTGCCCGAATTTTCGAAAATAGGAACCTCCAAAACTTTAAATTTAAAAGATGTGAAACCTCCTTCCAAATCCAACATGTATTATGAAGAGGGTTCAAATGAGGCTGAATTAGAAAAAGTAACGGATCAACAAATCCGACAAGCTTATAAACTCACCCAACAGTTTAAAAACAGCCGTCGAAGGGGTGAGTTATGGTTACGATTGGCCGAACTTTATGTGGAAAAGTCGCGTATGATCGAATACCGTTTGCAAAATGAATATGATGTTAAATTAAAAAAGTTTCAAAGTGGTGAATCGAAATTAAAGCCTCGACTTAATTTGCAGGACTCGCAAAGCTACAATCAAAAAGCCATTCAACTCTACGAAGCATTTCTAAATGACTTCCCGAATGATCCCAAAGGCGATCAAGCCTTGTTTTTTCTTGGATACAACTATTTTGAGCTCAATAATGAAGCCAAAGGAAAAAGTTTTTACGAATTGCTTACGCAAAAATTCCCAAACAGTCCTTTTGTAGATGAAAGTCGTTTTGCACTGGGTGAGTATTATTTTGATCAGGAAAAATGGGGTGATGCTGTTGGATATTATCAAAAAGTGGCCGCTAATAAAGAAGCTCGACTTTATTCCTTTGGATTATATAAAACGGCATGGTGTGAATATAAATTGGGAAAAGTGAAAGAGGGTTTAAAATATTTGGAGCGGGTGATTCGAGTGGGTCGTATTGCCAAATCCAAATCCAACGAAGCCAGTGGTGGAGTGAGCCATATTCGGTTGGCTTCGGAAGCTCTTAAAGATTTGGTGGTTTTTTACGCGGAAGTGGGTTCGCCTGAGTCTGCCCAGAGCTATTTTCAGAAAGTGGCAGGTGAAAAAAATGTTTTAAATTTGACTGAAAAATTAGCTTACTATTATGCTGATTCTGGGAATAAAACTGGGGCTAAAATATTATTTAAGGAACTTGTTGAACGTAATCCCAATTCGCCCAAGGCCTATGATTATCAATATCAGATTGTAAACATGTATGCCGCGACTGGTGACGCAAAAGTCTTTAAAGACGAATTGTATCAGTGGATCACGCTTTATGGTCCCGAGAGCAAGTGGGCCCAAGTCAATAGCAAAAACAAAGATCTTATAAATAAAGCAAATTTACTTATTGAATCCACTTTGCGTAATTATGTTTTACAACAGCATCAGACCGCACAAAATTCACATACAGAGTTTGCCCAGAAGTTGGCTTTGGCAGGCTATGAGCTTTACTTTAATACTTTTAAAGACTCCGTCAAGTTAGATGAGATGCATTTTTTCTTTGCAGAATTACTGTTTGATTTACAAAATTATGAACGTGCTGCTTATCACTACATGTGGGTGAATGAGCATGCGCCAAAAAGTAAATACAATGAAAAGTCTTTATTGAATGCAGTTTTATCTTTAGAAAAAAAGTTACCCCATGTGGATGAAATTCGTAAAGAAGTAGGGGATACTACAGAGCCAGTTGAATTTGATAAAATTATTAAAAGCTTTGAAAAAGCTGCTAAAGCGTATCTTCAAGCTTTCCCTAACCATGAAAATTCAGTGGCCATTAATTACCGTTTGGGATCTCTTTATTATTATTACAATCAATTTGATAAAGCATTGGTTATTTTTGAAGAGGTATATACTAAGCATCCCAAATCTCAGTTCGCTGAATTTGCGGCAAACTTGACCCTAGATATTTACAACATTCGAAAAGATTATGTCGGTTTGGAAAAGGCAGGGCAAAAAATTTTAGTTCAGCCGGAATTAGCGCATTCGGGAGTGGGAAACCAAATTAAAAACATTTTACAACGTGCGAGTTTTAAAAAGGCTCAGGATCTGGAAACTGGAAAAAATTATTTAAAAAGTGCTGAAGCCTATGAATCTTTTAGTCGGTCCCAATCCCAGTCGGAGTTAACTGAAACTGCAATGTTCAATGCTGGAGTCAATTACGAGCGTGGTGGAGATTTAAACAAAGCTTTAGAAATGTATGTAGCTCTACAATCAGCTAAAAGCAGTAAAAATGCCAACTTAAAAAAGAATGCGAGTAAATTTATAGCGATCTTATATGAAAAGACAGGTCAATATGCACATGCAGCTCAAGCATTTGAAAATTATGCTCATCAAAATGAAAAGGATAAGGAGTCGGTTAATTTTTATTTTAATGCGGGTGTGATCTATGATGGTTTGAATCAATATCAAAAGGCGCTCAATTGTTATCAAAGATACTTTGATTTAAGTCGTAATAAAGATAGAAATGAAGCCCTTTTTCTAATGGCTAAAGTGTGGGAGAAAAAGAAAAGTCCACGTCAAAGTTTAGAATTTTACCAGAAGTATTTTTCTGCAAATCCGAAAAATGGGTCTAGTCTAATTGAAACAGCATTAGCTATCGCAAAATTATTTGAAGCAAAAGGTCAAAAAAAGCTCGCAGATGAATGGTATCAAAAAACTATTTCTATTCAGCAGCGGATCTCAAAACCGGAGGCTCCCATCGGGGTAGCCAATGCGGCTCATGCCAAATTTCGTTTGGTATATAAAACTTTTGAAGAACTAAAATCTATACGCATACCAGCTCAGCCCCAAAAGCAGGCAAAAGTTGTGCAACAAAAACTAGCCTTTTTGGATCGACTTAAAAATGAACTGGCTCGAGTTATTAAATATGATGATGGAGATCAAATTGTAGCTTCTTTAACTCTTATTGGTCAGGCTTATCAACATATGGCAGCCTCTATCTATGCTGTCCCTTTGCCAAAAAATTTGGATGCAGAAGGGCTTAAAACCTATCAAAAGGGGGTGGAGGATATCGCTAAACCATTCCAAGCTGAAGCTATTAAAAATTACCAAACAGCTATTGAAAAAGGGCGTCAGCTCGAAGCTTATAATGATTGGTTTCGAATGGCTCAAAGGGAGTTGAGTGTTCTTAACAGCTCAACAAATTATGATAATGGGGAAAAAATATTTTTAACTCGAATGCCTGATTGGTTGGGAATTTAATTCTATGTTGAGATTTGTTTTAAATTCTTTTGCTTTTCTAATTTCATTGGGTCTCACCATGGGTATTTATGCCGCTAAAGGTGAAGCAGAGTCCTCGGAGAGTGTTTCAGTGAAGATGGAAATCGATAGTAACGACCTAAAAGCACTTTCTGAAGCACGTGCTAGTCAGTCTGAAGAGGCCCTTTTAAAGGTAGTTAGAAAAATTCTAAGTGTAGATGAAAAAAACCTGATCGCCTTAAATACTTTGGCAATGTTTTACTACGAACAAAATAAATATGGTTTATCTCAAATTATTTTAAATCGTGCGCTACAATTTTATCCTGATTCTCCAGCATTACATAATAATATGGCTTTAGTTTTGCTGGGTATGGATAAACAAAGACAAGCTCTCCCCTTATTTCATAAAGCATTGGAGTTGAAGGGGGATCACAAAGTGAGTGCCGTCAATTTGGGTTCGTTATTTCTACAGTATCGAGATTACGATCACTCCTTGGAATATTTAAAAGTGGGTTACAAGGGTTTTCAAACTGAACTTAAGTCGGGTTCAGTGGGTGCCTTGGAGGCAACAAATAACTATGCCGTTGCCTTAACAGCACTGGGTCGTTTTAATGAAGCTAGGGATGTTTTTCAAGATTTAGTAAAAGTGAATGGAAAAAATCCAAATATATTATTGAACTTCGCTATACTGCTTATTGAAAAGATGAAAAACTATAAGGAAGGAAAAAAAATCATCGCTAAACTGAAATTTTCTGAAGACGATAGCGGCATACAAAGGAAGATCGAACAACTGGAAGCAAAAATGAGCGGAGTTGAAAATTAAGTGAAAAAAGTGGTGAAGGGCTGCAGAAATGGACTGAATATATTTATTCTTGGGGCGTTCTTGTTTTTCACAAAACAGGGAGTGGCTCAGCAACCCATAACAGAAAAAAACGTCGAGACATCACAAAAAGTTGAAAAAGCAGAGAAGGATAAAAAAAAGACTTCCATTGATTTTGAAGATGAGTTGATCCAAGGAGAGTTGAAAAAACCAGAACTTTTTTATCTTTTACAAAAAAAACAATTCAACTTTAAACGACTTATTAAATTAAGAGAGGATTTTTTGCCGGAAATGAGACGCACCTCTGAAGATCTACGTAAAGTAAAAGGTGGCAAATGAAATCTCCAATTTTATTACGAATTTACCGCAATGAAAAACTTGAGGGAGTAAAGCAATTTGACCTTAAACAAATAATTATTGGTCGGAACAAAAATGAAGGTCAGTTGGAGTTGAATGATCCGGCCGTGGCTCAACTGCATGCAGTTATTGAAGAAAGAGATGAAGGTTACTACATTGCCGATTTAGGTTCTGAAATAGGAACATTTAAAAATGGACAAAAAATTTTAGATGAACCTTTGCAGTCTGGTGATGAACTGAAAATTGGCCCCTTTAAAATGCAATTTTTCATTGGAGTGCCAAAGCCATCCGCTCCACCTCAGAAAGAAAAAGTGATTTTGGCTCCTGTAATACCGCCACAAGAGCTTCAACAGCCCCCTCTTTTGCCGCTACAGACTCCAATGTCTTCTGATTTCAATAAACCAGATGCTGTGCCTAACGAAATAGAAAAAAGAGTTGAAGTAGAAAAAAAGGAGATTAAACAGGAACTAAAAAATTCGATACCCGAGTCATCTCCTTTTTCACAGAATAGTGTTTTGAATCAAGGGTTGCATAAACCCATAAAAGAATCTGTTGAAGTGCAAAATCAACCAAAAATGACACCCTTAAAAAAAGAACCTGTAGGTTTGACTCCAACTCATGTTAAAGTGCCAAAAGTGTCTTCTGCAAAAGGATCATCGGAGACTCACACCAGCGAGATGGGAGAAATTGTTGGTGAAAATAAAATTCAAAAAATAAATTATAAAAAATTGAAAGCCAAAGGAAGTAAAACATTTGCTCCCCCGAGTGCTTTTGTGGATGTACGGGATGTTATTAAACCGAGCAAGGGTACTGTTGTTGAAGTGTTAGTTACTTGGAAAGAGCGCGTGATAGCGGCCCATCACTTTAATCAACAAGGTGTTGTTACCATAGGTGCTGATCCAACCTGCGATCTTATGGTTCCCACCTTGGGCGTTGGAACTAAATATAGTTTAATTAAAATTCGCGGCTTGGCGACATTGTGTCTTGCTCAGGACATGAATGGGGAGTTAATTAAGGACAATGTTTCAACAAAATTCGCCGAACTTTATAAACAAAATCGTATGCGTTCTGTGGATAGTTCATTAGAATTGGATGTTTCCCAGGGAGAAATGGCTCGAGTCCTTTTTCAAGGTGGGTTGATTTCCATTATTGTTCGTTACGTTCCAGAATCTCCGCGCCCCTTTATGGCCCCATTGTTGGATTTAACGGTTACAGAATTAACTGGAATTATTTTATCTATCGTTGTCGTAGCTATTTTTCAATTGTACATGACTATTTATTCACCTGTGCCCCTGACTGATGAAGCTCGATTGGAAGAACCACTAAGGAAAGCTATTATTACTTTTGATAGGCCTAAACCCAAAACTATTATAATGGCGGAGGAAAAACCACCTGAAGAAAAAAAGCAACCTCAGGTGGTAAAAGTGGAAGATAAACCAAAACCACCAACACAACTCTCTCAAAAAAAACCAGGAGAACAGGGTAAAGCTGCTGAATTGGCCCCCAATCAAATCAAGGATAAGAAACCAAAAATAGTTTCTGTTCGCCCCGGAGGGGCGATTAAAACGTCTCCCAAAGAAGGGTCTAATGCCCCTAGTGAAAAACCAGATCCAACTAAAACAGGTTTACTGAGTGCTTTTGGAAGCAAAGGAACACAAAGCAAATTAAATCAAACTTTCAGTGGTTCTGGAACACTTGCCGGATTGGCAGAACAGGCAACGGGATTTGCTGGCAATGCCGACAATCGTCCTGGAGATAATTTGGGAACTCAACTCAGAGACACTGGTGCTGGGGGAAAGGGCTCCGCTACTGTAGGCATTTCTGGAGTCACTACGAAGTCTGGTAAAGGTGGAGGCACCTATGGGTATGGTTCTGGAGGGATAGGATCCAAAGGTTCCGTGAATATTGATGTGGGTGGACAGGAGGCTTCTTTTACCGGTTCTATGGATAAAGAAGCTATTCGACGATTGATCCAGCAAAATAAAAATAGCATTCGAAGTTGTTATGAAAGATCTTTACAACGTAAACCAGATTTATATGGTAAAGTTGTTATTGAGTGGGACATTGAAGAAAAAGGACGGGTTGGAAGAGCCGTAGTCAAAAGCAACACCATGGGTGATGAGGAAGTGGCTCAATGTATTCTGGGGAGGATTAAGTCTATTCAATTTCCTGATCCTCCGCCAGACACAACAGGTAGGGTGACTTTCCCTTTTGTATTTTCATCGCAATGAGGTTTTTAATAAGTTAGTTATGATAAGTAATATTTAGTAACGTAGGGGGGCAACGTGGACGTACAGACTGTTGAAATCTTAGATAAATGTAGCCAATATGGTAACTTTGTAGCCAAGTCTTTTTGTCAGGGCGGAGACATTATGAAGTTAATCGCTTTGATCGGAATGATTGTTTTGTTTTTAGTTTTAGAACGTCTGATGAGCTTGCAAAGGTTGACTGTGGATAAAGTGAACCTAAATGAAAATCTTTTTGCCATGCTTTTGAGAGGGGACCTCAAGCAAGCAATTGCCTTTTGCGACAGTCGACCCACACCACTAACCAATACTTTAAAATCGGGTCTTATTCAGGTTATGAATAAAAGACCTGACGAAGAGGTGCAAGTGGCTATGGACGCTTCTGTTCTTCGTGAAACTCCCCGTTTGGAAGGGTGGACTTCTTTTTTAGCGGTTTTTGGTAACGTGGCGGTTTTGGTGGGATTACTAGGAACAATTATAGGTTTGATCACGTCGTTTGCGGGAGTGGCCAAAGCCGATCAGGCGACAAAAGCAGCTCAGCTTTCTCAAGGTATTGCAGAAGCACTGAACTGTACGGCTTTTGGTCTTTTGGTTGCCATATTTTCGATTGTTACTTACGGATTTTTTCAAATTCGCATTGGTCGTGCTATCAACGATATGCAAGAAAGTAGTATGACTTTAATGAATTTAGTTGTGGCAAATCGCGATAAGATGAAAGATTGATAGGTAAGATCGTTTCTAAAGCCATTGGCTTTAAATGAAAAATGGTTTGAACGGGTATTATTTTAAAAAATAAAAAGAGAAAGGTAATTGATTAGTGGCTCATATAGAAGAAAAATCAGAGGGCAGGCAAGCAACGGTCGATGTGAATCTAGTTCCTTTTATTGACCTCATGAGTGTCTGTATTATTTTTCTTTTGATCACTGCGGTTTGGACTCAAGTCTCGATGATTCAGATTGGAAGTTCGATTTACGGAAAAAAATCAAGTGATGATACTGTTCAGCCACCACCTCGGGCGGAAATTCCATTTCGCCTAGATGTTAAGACAGAAGGTTATGGAATTGTGGTGGGAAGATCTATGACCACGATTCCGAAGTTGAACGGGGAATACAATAAAGATGCTTTACTTATTGAATTGAAAAAGGTGAAAGAGTTGTACCCAGAAAAAGTAGATGCTGTAATTACAGTTCTGGATGAATTACCCTATAAAACATTAATTGATGGAATGGATGCGCTTTTGACCACAGGCTTTCCGGAGATTGCAGTTTCTACTGCTGGAGCTGGTGATGCCCATTTATAAACCTGGTAAGAGAAGTCACAGAGGTCATGTTACATCAAGTAAACGTAGCGCCGTCGCCGTTTTACAATTAACTGCTATGGTGGATATGTTTACTGTGTTGGTGGTGTTTCTTTTGCAAAATTATGCCACAACCAACCAAATATTACCTTTGTCTGATTCTGTGGCTCTTCCGATGGCTTCAACAGTGAAAGAGTTAAAGCCCTCCAGCGTGGTCTTGGTTTCTAAGGATGGGGTGAGAATAAATAATACTCCAGTACTTAGCTTTCAAGATTTAAAAAATTCAACCGATTGGCTTTTGCCGAGTCTTAAAGATAAAGTGGAAGTGGTTATCCGTGATGGGGAATCAAAAAAGAAATCTTTGGGAAATCAAATTCGAGAGGCCATGGTGGAAGCCAATCGTTCGGGAGTGAAGTCGAAAGAAGTGGATGATTTTCGAAAAATCACCATAGAGGCAGATAAAGAAATAGATTTCCTTTCAATTAAAAAAGTCATGTACACTGTAACTGAAGCTGGAATATACGAAATCAACTTTGCTGTTCTTAAAAAGAAATAGAGGCTTTAATTAGGCCGCGACTTTCAACATGACTCTGTGGGATTGCTTCATATACTGGATAATAACACTCTTTGCTTCCATATTAATATGCTGAAATCTAAAGCCAGCATACCCTTTTTCAGTGACATATCGGACTTCTGATTTGCTGTGAATGATTTCATGAAGATCTTCACTTTCAATTTTAATGTTAAGGATTTGACCCACGGTGAGTCCATTGAGTTGATCAGCGCCAAATCCGCCCTCGCTGATAGTCAAGAGTCTCCCTTTTCGATTGTTCGATCCAATTTGTATTTGAACGGAACCTTCAATGTCTGCTCTGGGAAATTGTCTTTTGTTAATTCCTATTTCGTTAAGCAAATCACTGAATTCAAAAATAGGAGCCCAGGCTTTCATGCCTTTTGTCCAGATCAGTAATTCTGCTGAAATTTGGACATCTTTTAAAGTTTGGATTAGTTCTTCCCTAGTAAACGGTCCTTGAGCTTGACCATTGAAGGCATAATGCCACTGTTTTGTGGGCTTATTTTTTTCGGATTGGTTTATGAGTCGTGGAAGTTCACTTTTCCACCATTGTAGTGTTTTCCACTCTTGTTGAGGATTTCCCCATATGTATTCTTGTTCAGGGGATTGTTTTTGCTGATGGTAGGCTATGATCTCTTCCGTCGAGAAAGGACCAAAGATCTGATCTTCATTTTTTAATAAATACCATTTTTGTTGCATGAGTACTTATCGACAGAAGATTTTCTATTCTTTAAAGTTTCAATGGAATTCCCCTGCGATTCGTAGTGGTTAAGTGTTAAATTGGTGCCGCAATCAATTATATCGATTATGTCGATTGTTTATTCAGGATGGTGAGTCGGGATGGTTCTTCGGAAGAACAGAGTTTTGCAGTCTATAGCCAATAATCCATCTGTTTCGAACGGTCTCCGCGAAAGGGTCTTCTAGAAAAATTTTTGTGGTTTTTTATGATTGATATATTGATCCCAATTTTCTTGCAACCAACCAAAATCAATAGCCACAATTGGAATAGGGAACATTCCTGTAAAAGGTCCCAATTTCCATTGAGTTCTACTTTGGTGACTATTTCTATAGAACATTAACATATTTCCTAAAATACGGCTTTGATCTTTTTTAATGCTTGGATCGTTGGATTCCCAAATTGTAAACAAAAATGAAAGATCAACTTGAATATTTTTTTCGAATCGTGAAGCTCTGGGAAAATTTTTTAAACAAAGTTTTTTTAATAAATCCAGGGTATAAACTCTTAAATAAACCTGACCTGAAATAATTCTTGTACTTTTCCAATCACATTGACCTTTTGGGGTTATGATTAAAGAGGAATGGACGCTTCCCTGAATTTTATTTTGAGCTAAAATCGAGGGGTAATCCAAAAGGTTATTAATTTCGTAAAATATTTCGTTCATAAAATCAAACTGACCTATTTTTTGAAAGTCACTGGAGTCTGAACCCCAGGGTTGTACACTGAAGCCTTCAGAAGATCCTTGCGTTAGTTTTCCATTTCCTTTTTCTGAGGAGAGTTGAAAGGGTACAATCAGATCCTTTAATTTAAGACCACGAGCTTTGGTTTTTTGAAGAGCCCATTTATTGGTCTTACTCCTCAGATGTTGTTTTTTTGTAATAGGAGTTGAACTGGAATCTATTTTTACTTCTATGGGGGAGATTGTATTATTTGAGGTTCTTAAGGGTTCTAAAATAAGTAAAAAGGGTAGGTAGTGCAGAGCTAAAGAGAGCAGGAGCCAATACCATAAAGTAGAACGTGAAGGTTTTTTTAGAAAACAATTTTTTATGCGTTCTTTGAGTCCTTCATTTTGCACTGGAACTGTTCCTCTTTCGTACATTTATTGAGCTATGATATTTTTTTTGACTGATTTTAGCCGTATAAAATTGAAAAGGTAAAAGAAATAAATCAAATTGCTGTGAGGTTTCCTGAGGGTTAGTTCGAAGAGTGGGTTGTGTTTCTGAACTATTCTTCAAAAGAGTTATAGAGTCCTAAAACCGATAGGCAAACTTGACGGTGTATCTGCGATCTTCACGTGTCGCACTTGCCGTACCAATTTCTTCTCCATAACTCGCCATTTGAAATTGGTAGTTAAACATGGAAATTTCCAGTCCAGCGGTCCAGTAATGCTGATTCATGCCGGCGCGAAGAAAAAAAACATCTGAAAAATTAAATTCAATTCCACCATGAGTGCGACGCCATTGATCCAACTCCTGAGAACTGGTTAAGACATCGCGATACTCTAAGGTGAATGTGGCTCTTGTCGTATTGGCTAAAATTGGAAATACTGCAAGGGCGACATCCACAGTTTGTTGGGTGGCGGGAGGTTTCGTAGTTGCCGAAGTAAAAATTCCATCTTTTAAACTATAACTCGTATTTCCTACATCCCTCCAAACCGCCGCGAGAGTGGGAAGCCAGACAATAGGAGCGGTCAATATAAGCCCAGCATCTGACCCCACACCAAAACCTTCGCTGGCCAAACTATCAATGGTTAATCCTGTCGAACTGGTTGGGATATCTGTTCGGTCAATCATCACTCGATTTGTGGCTCGTGCATTCGCACCCAATTTAATAATTCCATCCCAAAGTCTAAAATTGAATCCAGCAACCAATGAAAAATCATTAAAATAATGGTATTCGAATTGAGTGGATGTAGCATCCACTTCACCATCCATGGAATACTTTCCAAAAACGCCAATGCCAAAGTTAGGAACGACAAGGGAGGGGAAAACCTGTCCTTTGAGATGTAAATGTTTTTCTCTATTGTTGGCTGTGTTGAGTTTATCCAATGCCTTTTGCGGACTAAACATTTCAAGTAGATCTAGACCCGCAACGGATATGGCGTTGCTGCTCCCCTCAATTTCGGGATCAATGACCGTTATAAAATAATCTCTGAGTTTTCCAAGTGCAGCAGGGTTTACGAGCAAAGCTGTTTCATCATTTACTACAGCGATACCAGATCCACCCATTCCTAAGGAGCGAACTCCATTGTAAAATTCATACACTTCACCTGAGTGGACTAAGGGAGAATGGGCCAAAAGAATTGTTCCCCATGGAATGAACAAAAATATTTTTTTGTAGTTTTTTATTTTTTTTTTGAAATAAAATTTAATCACGGTTTGTTTTCGGAAATAATTTGCATCAAGTTGAGACAGACTAAGATCTGGGTCGGAGGGATAGCCTCAGCTAGTTTTAAAGTGAAATCTAAAGAAGACCTAAATTAAGACCTAAATTGGATCGGACCTATTTATTGGAATCGATTTATGAGACGATATAGAGATTAGAGGGCTTTAAAAATCGGATTTCTCAAATCTAAAATCTCAAATATAAATTACCGCAGGTGGGGTGAAGATATGTTAAAACAAATTAAATTTAATTTAATGGGGATAAATCAAAACTTGCTGATGGTTTTTGTTATGACATTTTTTTTGTTGAGTTGTGAAAGTCAAGAGACGGATGATATAGCTTCGGCACAAAAGTGTCTGGATGGGATTTCATCTGCAAATTACGCCAGTGCGGAAAGTTGTATGGCTAAAATTTCCAAATATAATAGCTCCCAGGCCAATATTATTAAATGCTCGATTAAATTTCTGTCTGGTGGTTTGACTACAGAAAAAATTGCTAATGCTTACAAGAAAATTTCTGAAGATAGTTTGGCCTCTAAAGAGGCCACTTTTATTGCGGTATTGGCTCTTTCTCCATCTACTAAGGCCACAGAAGCTCAACCTTATTGTGAAGCCTCTGGGGTGGATGGATTGGTTTACCTATCCAATCTAGCTGTAGTTGGTTCTTTGATGTCTGCAACACTACCTGGTGGTGGTTACGATCCTGCGGATCCAAACTCGGTCCCGACCCCAGCTGAAATTGCAACTATTTTGAGTAATTGTTCACCTCCGGCAAATTGTGGTGGAAATCATGCTACCATTGGAAACTCTGTTCTTACTTTAAGTGAGTCCTATTGTGCGGGTACAAATTCCACTTCAGATATTTGTACGGAAATTAATTCTGCGATTACAGGAGCTGGTGGAAATCCTACTTTAGTTTCTAAACAACTTTTTTGTGTATTAGATAATAAAACCTATGATTCCATGTCTGATTCTTGTATTTAGAGAATGGGAGATATGCATTCATTCTCACAATTGCGTGTCTTAAGATTTTTAATATAATAATTATTTATAATTTAAAAATTATTTTTAGGTTGTAAATAAAATTTAATTATTAAAAATCAAAACTCATTTCGACCATGTAACGTCGACTTTCTTTTGGGGTGCTTTGGGTGCCCACCTCTTCTCCAAAGCTGCAAACGTCTAATTGAAAAATAGCCATACGGGCCCCAAGTCCTGCTGTCCAATAACCTTGATTGATTCCGCCCGTCCAGTATCCGTTCCACCAACTAAACATCTTCCAACTTAATTCTGCGCCTAGATGGTATCCTTTTTTCCAAGTCCAATTTTCATGGCCGATGTCACGTAGATCTGCAGATATACGGGGATCAAAAACCCAAAAGTGAGGAAAATCAAATTTAGTTCCCACATCAAAGCGACGTTGTAATTTTGAGGGTTTTCCAGATTTTTCATCAATGAAATGAAAGTTGGTTGTAAAGCCATAATCTAATAAATTTCGACCCACAAGAGCCAAAGTGGGCTTTATAAAAGCTTTATTGCCAACGTATGGTGTGAAGAGAGTGCCCAGGTCCATATCCACTGTCATTCCTTCATTTGCATCTTTGGTATCAAAAACTTTACTATCCGTTGCTAGTTCTGCCGCCAAGATGGCTTGGTTGACGTTGATGCGATGTATGGCCTTTACTGTGGCGCCCACAGAAAATAAATTGCGTTTGCCAAATAAATTTAGATTGCGCGCATAACTATAGGCCAGAGTGCTATCCAAATAGCCATTGACATTGAGGGTGGGTCCAATTTGTTGATGCACTCCAATGTCTATGGATAAATCAGCAGGAATAAAAGCAATCCCCCAATTGGGTCGAACCCAGGAAGCGCCAATTGTTGGAACTCTAAAATAATAATTTTCGCCGTATTTGCTTTGAACTAGTTGAGTCATGGCATCGATTTTTTCTGACTCCGTATGCTTGTTTGTGGCGGTTTCAATTTCTTTGGAAAGAGGTAAATATTTATTATCTATTCCCCCTCTGAGAAAAAAATGCATATGTCCATCGGTTCGTCGAGCTAATGCTGCAGGATTATAAAAAAGAGCGGAGTGATCATCAACGACAGCGGTAAATGCGTTACCCATACCCAGAGCTCTGGTGCTGGTGTATTCTTGGTGAATAGTAAAATCCAAAGATCGAGTGGCGAATGTGGGGCTCGTGAAACTCAGCGCCCATGTGAAAATTATTGTTGTAGTGCTTTTCGTAATCTTTTTTAAGATGGGAGCCATTTGATTCATACACCCCTCGACGTGACGGTTGTTATTTTTTCTGGTTTTTTATGGTGATAAAAAGAAGTTCACTTTTTTAAAATCTCAATAGCACGTTTAATTTAAACATATCTTTGAGCTTAATTCATAAGTAATATTTAACCAATGAGGACAATATTTCTAACACACTTATCTACTTTGGTCTGGGCTTTTTGGGTTTTATTTTTTTTGTTTACAGTCTTCCCCTGCTTTTCCTCAGAAATTCGGAAAACCAAATGGAAAGAAAACATGTCACTGGATTCAAATCATATTTCTTCTGAATCTACTTCCGACGTACAATCTAAAAACCTTGAGAGTACTTCGTCACCACCAAGTTTAGATGAACTAAATTTGATGAACGGTGATCCATATATTGATAAATCTGTTTCTAATCAGCCAAATGTCAGCGAAAAAATAAATCAGAACTTTTATTTTCCCTACCGTCAAGCTCTCGCTTTAAGAATGGGGTTTCTTTACAGTACGGAAGAGGAAAATCGATGGAAATCCCGTTTGGGGTTTATGTATTTATGGCCTAAGTTGGCTTCTCCTCAGGCTGAATTGGGCGCCGACATTTTGCCTTCAATAGGGGGGCAAATTCATTTTGGAGTTCGGACTACTTTTTTAGAAAAAACCTTCTTTCGACCCTTTGTGGTTTGGGGTCTCACTCACCAAGTGATGGCTCGTGAGGGTTTGGCTACGTTTGTAGATATTCATAATTATTTTTTTAGAGGGGTCTTGGGTATGGAAGATCGATTGAGGAAAAAAATGAGTGTGAGAATAGAGTTGGAGTTGCTGACTGGATTGGGTGAGCAAATGGTAGTTTTGTCCTTTGGCTATTCTTGGGTTTGGTGAAAATCAACGAGTTTTTTTAGTTGAGAAATGAGTTTTTGGGCCTGTACTTTTAAATTTTCTATAGAGCCATTATTGTCGATTACAAAATCAGCAGCCCTGCATTTTTCTTCAAGAGGAATTTGATGGCTCATCCTTTGTAGAACATCCGTTTTGTTCAGTCCATCCCGGCTCATGGTGCGATGAATTTGATTTTCTTGACTGGAATTGACGACAATGACCATGTCAAAATTACTTTTTAAATGTTTTTCAAATAACAATGGTACATCATAAAAAAGAATTTTTTCGCCACGAGCAAGTGCTTCTTGTTTTTGTTTCTCTACTAAAGTTTTGATTTCGGGATGGATAAAACTTTCTAGTTTTTTTAGTTTCTCTTTATCTGCAAAAACATATTGACCCAATTTTTTTCGAAGCAACTCACCTTTTGGATTTAAAAATTCTGGACCAAATTCCTGCGCTATTTTTTTTAAGCCTAAAGTACCAGGCTCCACTGCCTTATAAGCCATGACGTCGGCTGAAATCACTGTAAATCCCATTTCTTTCAAGATATGAGCAAAAGTAGACTTCCCGGACCCCAAGCCTCCGGTCAATCCAATCCAGATGAATTTCTTTTTTGTTTCCATAACTTACTGGTCCTTTCTTTATCAAGTGAATCCTAATTTATACCGATTGAGATCCATTGGAAATGGAAAATTTTATCTCTTAATTTGATCTTGGATGTAAAATTGAATGCAGAATTTTGAGCAGTTTGGCAAATACATTCTTATGGAAAAATTGGCCACTGGTGGTATGGCCGAGGTGTTTTTGGCGCGAGCTCAAGGGGCCGGTGGGATCAATAAGTTTGTTGCTATCAAAAGAATCCTTCCGCAATATGCCGACAGTCAGGAATTCATTGATATGTTCAAGGGTGAAGCTAAAATTGCTGTGAACTTAAATCATAGCAACATAGTTTCTATTTATGATTTTGGAATTCAAAACAACCAACTATATTTAGTTATGGATTATGTTGAAGGTCGAAATCTTAGACAAATTTTAAATAAAATCAAAAAAACAAATGCCAGATTGCAGATTGATCAAGTTGTTTATGTTATTAAAGAAGTCAGTGCGGGTTTAGATCATGCTCACCGTTGTTTAGATGGAACTACTGGTAAACCTCTGAACATTACCCACAGGGACATGAGTCCTCAGAACGTTATGATAAGTTTTGAGGGTGAAGTAAAAGTTGTGGATTTTGGTATTGCAAAAGCCGAAAGCCAAATAGAAACTACGAGAGCTGGAACTCTTAAGGGTAAGTTTGGGTACATGAGTCCTGAACAAGCCGATGGTCAAGCTGTAGATTTGCGTACAGATATTTTTTCACTTGGGATTGTGATTTGGGAGCTATTGGCAAATGATCGACTTTTTGTCGCAAGCAATGAAATCAATACTCTACGTAAAATTCGAGACTGTCAGGTCCCTTCTTTAAGAAAAATAAATCCTAATATTCCCAATGAACTAGAACGAATTACCATGAAAGCCTTGGCAAGGGATCGCAACCTAAGATATCAAACTGCGGCTGCGATGCACCGTGATTTAAATCGTTTTTTGAATCGACAATATCCTGATTTTTCCTCACAAGACTTTGCAACTTTTATTAAAAATCAATTTGCAGAAGAAATCTTTAACTCAAGACAACGACTGGTTGAGTATTCAAATGTAGTTTTTAAAAATCAAGAGGGTGGTGTAAAAAAACTCGCTTCACAAAATCATTTTTTGGAGAATGATGTTTCACTCACAAATAAGGATCCTTCTCTTTCTGAAAATCAAAATCAAGACACCTCTTCCTTTGTGAGCGAAACACACCCGCCCAATGAATCCACAGAAAAATCCATAGCGAACTCTACTGTGCATTCGTCGGTCACTAGTTCTTTACCCTCAGCCAGTATTTCTGATATTGCATTGCCAAATCTCACCGGCTCGCGATCGATTTATAAGGTAGGATCAGGAGAAAGTAATAGTTCTTCAATTGAAAACTCTATTTCCGGTGCTTTAGATCGAATAGATAAGACAGAAAAGTATGACTTGGGAAGTTTAGAAATCCCTAAGGGTGAAGCTTCTTTTACATCAAGTCATGGTAAACCGTCGGCTCCCGGACGTTTGGATGAAAGAGCACTGTCGCAGGAATTTCGAGATCAACCTATACAGGGTGAGGGAGTGGAATATTTGTCTCCCCCACAGGAATCATCCGCTTTTTCCTCTAAAGTGAAAAACTATTCCGTGCAAGAGAAAGAGACGGCTTCTAGTATTTTAAATCAGTTATTGACCTTTGTTTCTTTATTATTATTTATATTGAGTGGTTATATCTTTTTAGCAAAGTACTATTCTTCATCCATGGAACCCATGATTCGAGCTTTGCAACCCTATCTGAAACCCATACATATGATTGCGGGTATTGAATTAGAAAATAAAGTTCCAGAAAATCATGGTGATAAATTACCAAAATTAAGCCCAAGTGTAGAGAGTGTAGGTAAAGGCACGAATTTTAAAATTGAAACAGTCGAAAAAATTGCAATACCGCCTGTTGTAAACAACCCAACTAAAGCCGATGTAGCGCCCCAGCCCATGAATGAAGGGGTCACCTCATTGACAGATACCATTTTGATTACCAGTAGTCCTTCAGGGGCTGAAATCTTAATTGATAACAAATCCACGGGGTTGATTACTCCCAGTCGTGTGGAAATTCCAACCCAAAGAAACTTTTCTGTTACGTTGAATCGTATGGGTTATATCAGATATCATCGTGAGAGTTTAAATAGTGAGAATTTGGGAAATCGATTGAGTGCAACTCTTCAGCCCGCTCTAGTTGGATATGTAGATATTGATGTGATCCCTTCACAAAATGTGCGTGTGCTCATTAATGGTCGTTCATTGAATGGCGAAAGACTTCCTATTTCATCCTATGCCTTGCCTGCGGAAACCCCTGTTATCATTCAGGCCCTTGATGTTTTGACTCAAGAAACCACACAACAAGTTGTCAAAATCCCCCAGGGAAAAAAAATGCAGGTCTTATTAGATTTGCGCCGTTCCAGTCAAAAAAGAGATAGACAACCGAGCGGAAGACGATAAATTCTTTGCCTTGTGAAAAAGAATACAATCACTCAATGTCTTTTTAAAGCCCGTGAACGTCCACGAAGTTGGACGGCATTACGCTATTTTCAAAACGGATCCTGGCATTCCAAACGTTGGAGTGAAGTCTATCAGATTTGTGAATCTCTAGCGGGTTTTTTGATGCATTTTGGGATTGGAAAAAAGGAACGGGTGGCTATCATTAGTAACACACGACCTGAGTGGTTGTACTGTGACTTTGCAATTATGGGGATCGGTGCTGTGACTGTTCCCATTTATCAAAGTCAGAGAATAGAAGAAATAATTTATATTCTTAATAATTCTGAAGCCAAAATAGTTTTTGTGGAAGATCAAAACCAATATCTTAAATGGACTCAAATGGCTTCCCAGTGCCCCCATGTGCTGAATGTTGTTATGATGTCTAAAGGGACATGGAGTGAACCTCCCGAGAATCTGATTTCATGGGAAAGTTGTTTGGCTTTGGGTCGTCAGTTTATGCAAGATCAACCTCAAAGTTTTGAAAATTCCATTTCCGGTCAAAATTTGGAAGATTGGGCCAGCTTAATTTACACCTCAGGTACCACGGGTAATCCCAAGGGAGTTGTTTTAACTCATCTACAAATTATGAGTGAAATGGAATCCATTGCGGATGTGATTCACCTTAACGAAAAAGACATCAGCCTTTCCTTTCTTCCTTATGCTCATGTTCTGGGACGAGTGGAATCTTGGGCCTCGGTGTACTGTGGGTTCACTCTTGCATTTGCAGAAAGTATTGAGAGGCTCAGGGTCAATTTGGTAGACATTCGACCTACTTTTTTGATGGCAGTCCCTCGTATTTTTGAAAAACTTTATGGATCCATTTTCACACAAATGCAGTCCCAACCATTTAAACAAAAAATATTTAAATGGGCTTTGCCTATAGGTAAACAAGTTTTCTTATACCGAAGTGAGAAAAAAACAATTCCTTTGCATCTATTAGCCTCTTATCAATTGGCAGAAAAATTGGTGTTTCAGTCCATCCTCAATAAGTTTGGGGGTCGATTGCGGTTTGTTGTGAGTGGCGGAGCTCCTTTAAGTGTGGAAATTGCAGACTTTTTCTATTCTGTGGGGCTTCCCATTTATGAGGGCTATGGTCTGACGGAGACAACGGCAGCCATTGCAGTCAATACTCCTTTGGCTTATAAACTGGGAACTGTGGGAAAACCATTTAAAGAAGTGGAGATTAAAATTGCTGATGATGGGGAAATCCTTGTGCGTAGTGAGAAAGTTATGGATCGATATTACGATTTGCCAAAGGATACAACGAGAGTTTTTAGTGAAGGATACTTTCATACAGGGGATATCGGTTATTTAGACCAAGAGGGCTTTTTAAAAATAACAGACAGAAAAAAAGATCTCATTAAAACTTCTGGGGGAAAATATGTGGCACCTCAAAAACTGGAAGGCCTTTTAAAGTTAAATCCCTTTATTTCCAATGCTTTGATTTATGGAGATCAACAAAAGTATATTGTTGCTTTGATTACGCTGCAACAAAAAGAGTTGTTGGATTTTGCTCGAAAAGAAGGTCTATCCTATCAGGATCCTGGGATGTTGACTCAAAATCCTCGAGTGAAAGGTTATGTTCAGTCCCTTGTGACTCAGGTGAACCGTCAATTAGCCAATTATGAAAGTATTAAAAATTTTTCTATTCTTCCTAGAGACTTTTCTGTTGATGCCGGTGAGTTAACTCCAAGTTTAAAGGTGAAGCGTAAATTTTGTAGCGAAAAATTCCGCTCCCTTTTACAGCAGCTCTATTAATAATCCATTTCAAATAGTTTATTTGGGATTTCGATGTCAGTTGCAAATGCGATAGAGTTGACTATTTTTAAGCAAATTTTTAAAGAAGTTTTCTTAAAAAATTCTGCAGTGCCAAAAGTGTGTTGCGGGGAATTTCGTGTCCGCCAGAAAAAGGATGCCACTCCAGGTTTAATCCCTTGGCCTGTAGTTGTTGGGCCATTCTGTTGGCCGCACTGAAGGGTAGAATTTGATCCTGATCTCCATGACTCTGGAATATTTTTAGTGAAGGATGATGTTCTATTTTATTTAAAAGGTGAATTTCATCCACTGGAGTTCCAGATAAAAGCACCAACCCTTTTGGAGTTACGGGAAGAGAGAGGGTTAACTCCATAGCCAACATGGATCCTTGGCTAAATCCGCCCAAAATCAATTCCTGAGGAGCAACCCCAAGATGTTTTAAAAAAGACAACCCTTGATCACGCGCTTCATTTAGCCCTGAAGGTCGATGATGAGAGTACTTTCCGTCCTCTCCTTTGGCCAGGGCGCGCTCTAAGGCACTGATATCAATGGGGAACCATGCTTGCCCCATAAATCCAGCGCCAATATCAACTTGCTTTGGCCCCTGGGGGAAAATCCAACGTCCATTTTTAGGGCCTAGGTTTATTTCCGATTGCAACGAAGACAAATCATAAGCATTGGCGCCATAACCGTGAAAAAAAATAATAACACCACCCTCGTTTTTTTGCGAACAAGGGAAATCTAAAGCCCTTAAAGGTCCTATTGATGTTAGGGGAGGAAGATTGTTATAGTACATAGATCTTCTATCTGTCTTTTTTTACTCAAAAAAGCAAAGTCTTTTTTAAAAGAACTCTGTAAGGTGGTGGATAGAAAAAAAGGAGGTTGATTATGACTGCAGTGAGTTTGCAAAAGCCTGAAAATAAAAAATACAAAAGTAAACCTTTTCAAAATGTTCAAGTGCCATTTTATCTTACTGCAGTGTCTTGTGGGTTTCCCAGTCCAGCCGAGGACAGTTTAGAATCCCCTCTTGATTTGAATGAGCATTTGATCTCCAAGCCGGCTGCAACCTTTTTTGTCAGAGCCAAAGGTGAGAGTATGATTGGAGCTGGAATTTTTGATGGAGATCTATTAATTATCGATCGTTCCCGTACTCCCCAGTCTGGAAATGTGGTGTTAGCCATTTTGGATGGAGAGTTCACGCTTAAGAGGTTTAAAAAAATAAAAGAGACCGTGTTGTTGTGCCCAGAAAATGAAAAATTTCCTCCGATTAAGGTGAATGGGAACGCTTCTTTTTCTATTTGGGGCGTGGCCATTCATTGTATTCATAAGTTGACATGAACTCCCAGAAAGTCGCTCTAGCGGATTGTAATTCCTTTTTTTGTTCCTGTGAGAGGGTGTTTCAGCCTCAACTTATGAATCGACCTGTTGTCGTTTTAAGTAACAATGATGGTTGTGTGGTTTCCAGAACTGACGAAGCTAAAGCCCTTGGGATTCAGATGGGAGCTCCTTATTTTCAAATCAAGGATTTTTGTAAAAGAAATAACGTCGCGGTGTTTTCATCAAATTATTCTCTATATGGGGATTTGAGCCGAAGGATTATGAAAATTCTTGCTGAATGGGTTCCTGAGATGGAGGTCTACAGTATTGATGAAGCCTTTCTCTCATTTACGGGAATCAAAGAGGAAATGCTAACAGATCATGCTCAGAAAATTCGGGAGACTCTTTTACAATACACCGGGATTCCAGTTTCCATTGGTATAGGGCCAACCAAGGTTTTGGCTAAAGTAGCTAATGTGGTGGCAAAAAAAAATAAATTAAGTACAAATTGTGTTTATAATTTATTTGAGAATAAGAACGAAGATAACATTTTAAGAAAGTTCCCAGTGGAGGATATTTGGGGGGTTGGAAGAAAGACAGCACAAAAATTGAGTTTTCATCGTATTTTCACCGCCTATGATCTTAAGTATTCTAACGACAAAAGGATCGAACGAACCTTCACTCGCCCGATTCGAAATATCGTGAAAGAATTAAGGGGACAATTGTGTATGGAATTAGATTTGTCGGCTCACGATAAAAAACAGATTATTTCTTCACGGTCCTTTGGAAAGCCTGTTTTTAAAATGGAAGATTTGCAAGAGGCTGTGGCTCATCACGTTTCAACAGCAGCCGAAAAATTAAGAAAACAAAAAAGCATTGCAAGAGCGATTTTAGTTTTCATTCAAACTAATGCATTTAAAAACACTCCCCAGTACCATAATTCTGCCACGATCACTTTGTTGTCCGGGTCTTCCGCAACCAATAAATTAATTAAAAGTGCTTTTTGTTGTCTGCAAGAAATATATAAGACGGGTTATGAATACAAAAAAGTGGGTGTGATTTTTATGGATCTACAAAAAAAATCAGAAACCCAGTTAGATTTATTTCAAATGCATGACTCTGCAAAAGATGAGGTCCTTATGCAAGTTTTGGATCATGTCAATGCCACAGAGGGGAAGAGTACGTTAAAGTTTGCGGCTTGTGGTATTGACCCATTTTGGAAAATGCTTTCGAAAATGAAAAGTCCGAATTACTCGACTCGGTGGGGAGAAATCCCAAAGGTAAATCAATAATTTAAAATTAATAAGAACTGGGTTTAAAAAATGGATTTAGCGGCTATCTCCTGCAGTATTATTGGGTCTTCTTTGTTGGGTGATGTCGGAACAGTGCCGGATTCAGCTCCAATCCCTTCCTTTTCCACGAATTAAAAAATTTATGGCTTCGCCTCATTTAGAAGTATCACTGTGGATAATTTATTGAGAAATCGCTTGCGATTAGTTAAACCCTGAGCGCCACTGAAAGGTTGTCCGTGTTTACTTTCATTCAGTCGCCAAATATCCTTTGGTTCGGGTGACTTCAGGAAAATTTCCTCTCCAAAACTGAAGGGAACGACAGGATCTTTTTGATCATGAATTACAAGTAAAGGGGCAGGAAATTTTGTGATCTGATCACCTGGCGCAAATTCATCATTGAGCAGGATTTTGGCAAGCATTTGAAAGGGCCAGGTGAACCACGTTTTGGATAGAATTTTCTGACCCACTCTGCGATAGGAAAGAAAAGTAGAGTCTGCAATAAATAAACAAAATTTAATTTCACTTTTTAAATCTAGAACTGAGCGAAGAGCTACAGCTCCACCCAAGCTTTGACCGTAGACAATCATTGGCAGGTTGGGATTTCTTTGGGCTACATAACGAAGAGCTGCATGTCCCGTTTGCACCGTATTCTGGGGTGTGGGGGTGCCTTCGGTTTCTCCGTATCCAGGATATTCTGGGACAAAGAGATTGTATCCTGCTTTAAGAAGCCAATACACCTCAGTGATATGAGAGGATCGATTTTGTCCATTGCCATGAAAAAAAACAATAACTCCTTTGGGCTGGACCTTGGCTGTAAAATACCAACCATGGACGACATCGTTGGACGGGATTTTAAGAAGGACATCCTCAGGTTTAAACTCCATGAGGTCTTCTTCTATGTACATTACATGGTCGGGGTAATAGAGCAGATTGGAGCAATGGAGAGTGCCACCGAGAATAATAACTAGAAATAAAAGAGAATAAAACCTAGGGAGTTGATGCATTCCCATAGTATCGGCGTGTGCATGGCAAAAACATGGGTTCAACTGGATGATATTCGGACCTTTGCATAGCTTATCCATAGAAAAAAAACTTCCGATGTTTAATTGAGAGACAAAATCCACAGGGAGGGGAATTTATGACAAAAAAAATAGGACTTGTTTTAATAGCGATTTCCCTAGGGGGGGGACCCTCAGCTCATGCTTTTAAGTGGAGTAAGTGTAAAAATGTTTATAAACCATGGCCGATAACTGAATCTAAAAGTAAAAATATCGGAAATATATTTGTGGAATATTTTGCACAATTGACCTCGCAAGCCACTTCACAAAGTTCTACTTCCACGACTTCTTATGTGTCTTCGACAGGGGACTGTAAAGCTTTTGCAAAGGCGGAAGAGGAGCGACACATGTACATTGCCGAAACTATGACTGAGCTTAAAATGGAGTCTGCTGAGGGGCAGGGCGAGCATGTCACCTCTTTGGCCACACTCTATGGATGTGATCAAAGTGTGCAAACTCAATTCATTGAGATGTTAAAAGAGAATCATGGACAAATTTTCAGCAATGTGAGTTCAGAGAATTCTTTAGCAATTAAAGACCGCATTACCGATCATTTGTCCAGAAGTAAAGTTCTCACTCACAGTTGCAATCTTGAACGTATTTAATTTTTGCTTTATTTTGAAATTGTTTGTAATGGGGATGCCGCTTTCCCATGCTGATTCAAAAAAACTTTGGTGGCGTCTTTTGCATTTTGATGAAAGAAATCAAAAAAGTGATGTGATGGATCCTAATTTTTTTTTGCATCCGGACGGTGCCAGTGATCCGCAAAAAGAATTACAAACAGAAATTAATTATATCAAAAATGAACCTGAGGGTCTCGAAGAGGAAAAGCGATTTTCCTGTCGATTTCCGGCACGGCTTCGATTTCTGACCCAAAATTTCAGTGTGCACACAAAAAATGACTGCTCCTCCTTCAAGCAATGGAGTCAGAGAGCAGAACCAGAATCTATTTCTTACATTTATGCGACTCAGTTTGTCGGCAATCCGGCCTCTGCTTTTGGGCACAGTTTTTTGCGTTTGGATCGGGCGTATCGTCAGGGGCTTTTGGGTTATTCGTTGACTTACTCCGCTCAAGTTCAACAAGGGGAAGGCGGTCTTATTTATGCGCTTAAAGGATTGCTGGGGGGATACTTGGGTGAGTACCAGTGGGATCGCTATTATCCCAAAATCCATGGTTATGCCAACAGGGAAAATAGAGATTTGTGGGAATACGAACTTCAATTCAACAGGGAGGAACGTCAACGAATTTTTGCCCATGCATGGGAATTATCACGTGCAGGTCGAACAACCTATAAATTTTTAAATCGAAATTGTTCCTATCAACTTTTAAAATTACTTGAAGTGGCCAATGAAAAGGTGGAGTTGTCTCGGCCCGCGGATGGTTTTTTTGTCACCCCTCAAGAAACGCTTAAAATTTTGGCCCAAAATCAACTGATAAAAAAAAGTAATTTCAAACCTTCTTTGCGTCGTAAGGTTGCCACTCAGTTTGATGATTTAGATTCAGGACAAAAACAACAATTACGTCAGGTTTTATTGGGTCGACATCTCATAGAAAAAGTTGTCGATCCTCAGGTGGCAAGTGCGTTGGTTGCTACTTTGGCTATGAATGAAATAAAGCAAGGTTCTGCTGATTCTCGAGCTTTATTTGCTCGAGCCACTGCTATGAGGTCTCATCTTCCTGTGGTAAGGAATTCTTTACCGCTCAGAGAAGGGGATGATTTAAAAATGAATCCTCTCTATGCTCATCACTCGATGCAACTGCGAGCCGGTGGTGGGTATCAGGATTCAGTGCCATTTATGCAGTTGGGTTTTAGGCCAGCGCTACATGCCATCAACGATGTTGACACTGGGTTTTTGCCCCACACTCAGTTGCTATTTTTAGATTCAGATTTTCGTATTGAGAATCATGGAATTCAAAACAAAATTAAACTACATGAAATGAATTTAATTGAAATTAAATCGCTGCAAAGCTTTTCTGATCTCGATAAGCAAAAATCATGGGCTGCACAATTGGCATTTAAACCTCTGTGGATTGGGGACTGTGTTAACTGTCATGGTTGGCGGGGTTCCATGGAGATGGGCTATTCTTCTGATATTCTAGACCGAACCCTAGGATACGTTTTGATGGGAGGGGCTTTGGATGGAATTTCATCCAGAGAGGGTCGTACCCTAGATTTACGTCTGGGACCAAGTGCGGTTTTGGGGATGGTAATCCGTCCTGGCTCCAACTATGTTTTCCAGATCCAAGAGCGATTGGAAACCCTGTTCAGTCGTTCTTATGGGGCAGAGAGTTTTTCAACTTTAGATCTGTTAGCAACTAAACATATAAATACTAATTATTCACTTGTTCTTAATGCGTTATGGACTCAGAAAATCTCAAAAGAAAAAGAAGGTTTGATGTTTGAGATGCACTTCGCACATCATTTTTGAATTTAAGCTCGGGAACTAACTGCCGTGAGAAGAAATTAGTTTAAAAGGTCACCACAACTGGGACGGTTGATTGCAGGGACTCTACTAGTTCTGTGTACTAATGATGTGATGCCAAGTGGAATGAAAAATGGATGAAAAAATGTCAGTGCATAGTCGGCAATTCCCATTACATATGAGGTAGTAAATTTTAAATCGGCGTCATAAAAAATGGCTCTTGCGAGCGCCATGGTTTTTCTTGGATTATCTTGATTCTGAAGTTGGAGTAGATCAGTAATAGGTAATACAAAAGAGTGAACCGTATTATGATGTTTATCAATAACAAACACGTAGGGTTTGTTATTGAGCCACACTAAAACAGCTATGCCTTCGCTAGTTACATGATCTGTTCTTGTGCTTGGGCTAAATTCCATTGATAATGGAATTCTTCTAATCGCTAGGATTTCTGGCATTGTTGTATGAAAATCGAATGTTCCTAAGTTGAAAGTGATTCCTCTTAAGTGAAAAATACTCCGACGAATTTTTAAAAATAAATAAACTTCGTTTATATCTACTGGGTTGGGACGTGTTTCTAATGAAATATTCGGTAAAGAAGGATCTGAATTATGTCTTGAACCAATTTCAGGTTTCGCCAAGGTTCGGGCTAATGTATCCGTAAATCTTGATGTTTGAGGATACGCTGCAGGAAAGTAAGGTAATATAGTTGCTGGAACACCAGTATTACTGGTCATTAAAGTACCATTTGCTCTAGTCACCAAACCATCAGCATCTAAATTAAAAGTAGCTTCGGCAATCATATTAGCTCGAGGAGTAATGACATCTGGATCGCCTTGGGCAGGTGCCTGGGCAGGTGATAGGGAATAGGTAACCCGATTACCTAGAGCAGTTGAAATAGTGGTTGTTGTAATTGAGAATGACTGGCAGCCAACATATTCAGCTATTCTAGGAAATGTAATCAAGCCATATGGTGTTGCAAGAATGAGTGTTATTTGAGCATGAGCAGCCATTGTATCTAAGATCATTATCAAAATAAGGGGATTTGTTTCTGTTGAGGTGAAGTGATAAAATGTAACTATGTGTTCATGAGAAGGATTATGTGTTCATGAGAAGGATTATGTGTTCATGAGAAGGATCAAGAAAGGCAGGTGTAGCTAAAGCAATTCCAGGTATTTCAGGGTGTCGGACAGCAATTTGTCTCATTGAAGCTTGAATTAACAATGAATTGCTAGAAAAAATTTTTATTGGTAATCCAGGTTGAGTCCTTGGGGTTGCAGGAGCAAGAGTTACTTCTTGTGAAGGTTGACTCAACGTATCCGTAGTAACATCAGCATAAGTTGGATCTAAAAAGAGGGAGTAACCAGAGGCAAAACAACAAAAGAGAAAACTAAGAAAAGCTGGATTTATTTTAGTTGTGGTTTTATGTGTTTTATTATGTCGAAGTTTGGATTGGGTGAGTTGAAATCTATTCCTATTCATGAATCAACCTTTGATCTTTTTCTTTTTTTAGTTCCTAGGCATTTTTATAAATGTTCCAAATTAAAATTAGTAATCAAAATGAGTGGATGTAATCCGCATGCATTTTATCTAAACAGAGTTCTAGAAGTCGTTCTCAATATTTAATATTCAATCATCAAACAACAATGGTTCTTTTCCTGGCAGTGACTCAAAGTGGAGAGAATTAATCTTGTTGTGTCACAAATCTTAATAAGAGATAAATTCTATTAATTTAAACAGTAGTTGTTCGCTAACATAACTTCAATAGGGGTTGCAAAAGAATTAAATTTATAGAATATTTTTTTCAATAAACCATGTAATTTTCTCTCATTCTCTCAACTTTGGCTAAAAGTGGATAAGTTTAAAATTGAGATTCAAACTAATTGGTTAAGAAGAGTTTCTACGGACCTCCAAGGAGGAGATGTATACACCGACGAATAAATGGTGAATCTCTGAGAAACCGTCTCCAAAAATCACTTCGTTCTACTGAGGAAGGTCCGAGGGGGTTAAATAAAAAAAATGTAGTACCATTAGCACCAGGAGCTTCTATTTGATGAGTCATGGGCTCTACATGATCGGGATCGGATGTGAATATGTGTTGTGTCACCCTATTAATAATTCCACCTTGATCAACTTCTAGGGTGAGTTGCGCCAAGGGCTCGTGTAAGACCCAGTTTCTCCAATCTTCGAAGCCCATCATGAATATTTTGGTCTGGAGTTTATCTTCTGGGGCCTCAGGTTTTAGTTGAATTGTTGATCGCAGTAAGGTGTAAGTTATTCGTTGAATTCCATTATCATTTTGGAGTGTTCTATTTACAAAAAATGAAAAATGTTCTTGATCATCTGCCGCAACAGAAAATGTAAACAAACCTTGTGGGGTTACTAAAACAATTGTATCTATTTTTTTTGTTTGAGTAAAGGCCCCCCTCTCCTCCGTAACGAAATGAGTTATACTTATCAAAGCAACACCCGCATTTATATGGGTCCCTGTGCTTGGCAAATATTGAGAAAAGAAGTGGATTTCTGCTTTGCCATTTACCAGATCAAAAATAGGATTTGTAACTAGAACTTGACCTGGGGTAGTAGTTGCGGAAGCCGGTGTTCCAATAAGGTTAGGTTTACTTTTAACTTGGATTGTTCCGTTCGGGTCAATCTGGACGTCAAGGTCGTAACCTCTCCATCTGTAGGGTGCATTACTTTTTAAAGTATCATTGATGGAGTCGGTAATGCGGGTCGCTGGGTGACAATAAAAAAATATCTCAGTACCAGTACCATTAGTCTCTGCTTGAACTGGTGGGAAGATTACAGAATGAAAATGGGTGCTTAAAAGAATAATTACTAAACTAAAGACAATCCTGAAACAAGGAGTGTTAAAATTAACAATGCCGCACAGGCCATTCAATTTTTTATATAATACAATCATTGTTTAAGTTTAATAAGATAAAATAAGTTTTTTTATAAAAACAAGTGGTAGCATATCTCTGTCTGTTGAGCAAAACCAATCGATTGTAGAATAATTTTTACAAAACATCATGTAAATTAAATCTATTTTACTGAATTGTGTATTATATTTATTTGGCATTTCAAAGATTTTAACGAAGTTTTTTTATCCGTTTATCCGTTTATCCGTTTAGAGTTTTATAGAGGATCCTATTGTTTAGACAATGGGATCCTCTATATTTAGAGTTTATCTTTTTGGAACAAATCTTAAAGATAACTTCTTGGAACAGGTCTTAAGGAGCTTTTTTTTCAAGAAGTTTTCCCAGAAGCCAAAAGTGAACTCCATCGGTGGCATCGCTTTGGGTGGATGGATGGTATAAATAGGATTTAAATTTAGAGAGATTCGCATCTTTTAGTTCCATCAGCGTCCTACAATCTTTTATATAATAAACTTTATTTAAATCTTTAGCGTAATTTCTCTCTAAAAGAATGAATTCTTTAGTGCTTCCTTCGTAAATTAAATTTCCATGACAATAAATGGTGCTTGAGTCCTTGGCCCAACCCTCTTGGTTTGTAATGGCGCTAAAGGTATCTTTGTTAGCTCGATTTAATTTGTGGCCGTCATAATAAACCCCATTTTGGTCTTTAAAATAGTGGTTGTCGATGAGCTGAAAAGAGGAGGCCTCAACACTAGGGATTTCTTTCCCTAGTAAAAAAATATGATTTTTATCTCTAAAATAACTTGTTTTATCTTGATTAAAATAAATGGGGGTAAAAGTGTTTGGATCGGCGTTTTCTACAATATTTGTTTTATAGAAGACATGGTTTTTATCTTTAAAATAGAGGTTGGAATTTTTTATCGGTAGAAAAGATTTGGGATCCGCGCCCTTTAAAAGGCTTCCTTGAAAGTAAACTGCCGAACGATCTTTTGCTAAGTCATTAGTCTCGGAATCGATAATGGAAAATGAAGCACTGTCTGCGGTTAAGACTTCGCCATTATAATAGACCTTATCTTTGATCAAGGCATAGCCTACGGGTGGAACAGTCAAAATAAGATTTTTAAACAATTTAAAATAACCAATTCCAGCGATACCGCTGAAACAGATAATTATGGTAGAAAAGAAAAAATATTTTGGGTTAATTTTAAAAAAATCCCATTCCAAAATCCAAAAAGTAAAGGCAAGCATTATGGGATATAAGTTAATTAAAAGAGCTACTATGATCGTATTCCAGTTTTGAGATGAAGAAGGCGAATCAAAGAGCATTACTGAAAAAAATAAAATTAGAGGCCATAGAAGCAGACTGATTATCGTGATTAGTTGTAAAGAGAGTTTCATCGAGTAGTATTACCTCCAGTTTTTCAAATGAAACAAAAGTAGGAACTTCATAGAAACGCATGCGCAAATTCCCCGCCAGCGGATCTTTAAAACTTGGTTTAGTTTAAAGAATTTCGCTTGCACCAAAGTTGCAGATATAGAAAAAGTTTAACTTTTTAATGGAATGAGAGCAAGGTTAATGGAATGTGAGCAAGGAACTAATGCAAGTTTCCTTGGTGAGGCTGACGCGACTATCGGGTTGATAGCATAAAATAAAACTACAAATATGAACCATTTAGTCATAGGTATAAACATGAGTCCGCTAGTCATAATTTTTAATTCTATTAATGAACTCTTAATTTGTTTGACCCTCCCCCGTTTTAGTGGACACAGAATCTAACCTGAACCTCACTCCGAAGGATGTTTCGTTTCGGAGACGGTCAGGGAATTTTAGATGAACTATGTCCAAGACCGAAGGGGGGATTTATGGGCAAGAAAGCAAAACGTTGGAATTCCCCAAAATTTAATGACACTTTCTTAAGCGGATGTTGTTGATTCTCTATAACTCTCCGGACTCAAATATCCAAGCGAAGAATGTTTTCTTTTTTTGTTATACCAAGTCTCTATGTACTCA
>JAIBAM010000031.1 GCA_019695175.1 Bdellovibrionales bacterium | reverse complement strand
TTCATTGTTGCCATCCTTAGTTGGTGTTTATGTTGCAATAAAATCAAACCAAGTTTTGCCCTTGAACCCAAAGATTTATTTATACCCTAGACCAATTATCCACATATCACCGACTAATTATAGAAAGTTCCTGAATGGACATTATTTCTGGAAAACTTAAAATATGTAGAGGTTTATAAGGAGTCAATAAAGTGAGATGTAACGAAGGGGATCAAGTACCTGCATCGCTGCAGACGCTCTTTAGGGTAAATGCTTTATTAAATTCATGCTTAAATATAAACATTTGAAGAACCTGTGTAAGTAAAGGATGAATGGGAAAAAATTAATTTTAAAAGAAAAACTTTTTTTACGGTTGATGTTTTTTGCTCTTCCTAACTTTTAATTTAATTGTTTAACCTTTATATAGTATATAGAATAAATTTGTTTATATAATTTCTATGTATCACAAAGATCTTTGTTCTTTATAATTATAAAATAAAAATTTAAAAAAATTATTTAAATATGTCTTATTGACACTCTTGTGGTCATTGTGACCTGCAAGTTACAGATGAGTCCTTCCTATATCTATTTTGAAGCCAGGCATGAATATTGAAGTATCAGTTCAATATAAGGATGAACAAATAAAAAATGTAATAAAGGAGGGATCTATGAGTTGCGAACTATTGATGTCAAACCAAGTTTCTGCATCCTCTCGAGTGGATTTTAAGGAGTTCATTCAGTATATTTTGGGTCTGGTTCCTATGAGTTCCTTTTGTAAAGCCAGAATTTGGAAAACACAGAATGTTTATCGAGCTGTGGTGTTTATTAAATTTATGGATCACTCCTTTCTGAGTCGCAGAGAGAGTCGTTCTTTGGCATTGCTGATTCGTAGTTTGAGGTTTGAGTTGATGAAACAGATAAAAATTTGGCGGCTGGGGCGATTTTCTCCGAAGGTTTCTGATGTTGCAATAGAATGTGAAAATCGATTGGCTCATGGGGGTGTGTTGTGCGCTCAATAATTTATTCTTTTGGTTCTTTGGGTTTTTTGATGGTTGCGGCTTCTTCTTTTATATGGGTCCCTGCGATTGCTCTAGCAAGTCCACTGATTGCCTTGTTCTGGGTAGTGTCGCGAATTTGGATATGGTGGGATTCTAGTTATCAGGTTGTTTTGAAGCCATTAGTAAAAATGGAATCAGACTTAATGTGTTCTTTGCCCACTCCAGTCAATAAAGCTGCCGTCCCGGAAGATCTTCCGCTCCAATATGGGACTTAGAGCAGTTTGGGGGAGGTGGAATAGCTATGGTCGTTGTATCATGTGAAATTTCCACTTCCTCCAAGGGGCGGGTGCCGTCCTTGTCTTTACTGTTTGAATCAAGATTTGTTGGTTACTTTGTCCATTTGATGCACACTGCCGTTGTACCTCACGGGGGCTGAGATTCTACCCTTTCCTTTAGTTTTAATTTTAAATCCTATACAAGTATAGGATTAGTCGTTTTTTGTAGGCGCGAAAAACTGATCGATTTCAAATTCTTTACGGTAGAGAGTTTTTCTACCAATGGCTAGGGTTTGAGCAGCCTCATCTTTTGTTTGTGATCTTTTTATAACTTCACGAACATAGGACAATTCTATTTCCTTAAGGGAGGGGAGGTTTTGATCTAGATTGAAAAAGGTACCCTCGACCGCTTTTCTACCAGGCTGTAGAAGTAAATCTTGATTACTGATTATTTTATTTCTAGATAAAATATAAGCCCTTTCGAGCATGTTTTCCAGCTCGCGAACATTACCTGGGAAGTTATAATAATCGAAAAATTTCCAAAGTTCAGGAGATACAGATTTTTCCAAACCCCACTTAGAATTCAAGCGTTCCATAAAAAAAGGAACTAGAGATTTTAAATCTTGGCGACGCTCTCTGAGCGGCGGAACATGGATGGGAATGACATTGAGTCTAAAATAAAGGTCTTCGCGAAACTGTCTATTTATGACAAGTTCTTCCAGGTTTCGGTGTGTTGCGCAGATAACTCGTATGTCAATTTTAACAGATTTTTTTGCGCCGACGGGTCTGATTTCTTTTTCTTGTAAAACACGCAATAATTTAGCTTGAAGGTGTAAGGGTAACTCTGCAATTTCATCAAGAAAAATAGTTCCTTCGTGAGCCACTTGAAAAAGTCCAACACTATCCTTTTCGGCACCTGTAAATGATCCTTTGCTATATCCAAAGAGTTCGGATTCTATAAGGTTTTCAGGAAGAGAGGCACAGTTGACTGCCACAAACTCTTTTGAGGCTCGAGGGCTTCTTTCATGAATGGCTCTTGCAACACGTTCCTTTCCTACTCCGCTTTCTCCAGTGATAAGCACAGTTGAATCAAAAGATGAAACCCTCATAATTATAGAAAAAACATTCTTTATTGATTCACTTTGACCAACAAAGGTATCAAAGGATCTTCCAGAAAAGATCTGATCTTTTACTGTTTGTAGTTCATAACGTGCAGATAAATTTTCCATTGCTTTTCTTATACGTGCGTCAAAACTCTTAATGTTAATTGGTTTTGGGATGTAGTCTAAGGCCCCCATGCGCATTGCTTGAATAGGGAACTCAATATCTCTTTGACCTGAAATGAAGAGAACCAAACAATTGTTCGGGGAAAGATTTAATCTTTTCATAATTTCAAACCCATCTAAATTGGGCATTGAAATGTCAGATATTAATAAACAGGGGTTGGGGTATTCATGGATTTTTTCCAAAGCAACAAATGGATCTGTAAAACTTGAAAATGAAAATCCACAGTTTTTTGCATACATTTCCATCAACGCCAGATCAGTGTCTGAGTCGTCAAGTAAAAATAATTTTATTTCATTAGATGTTGTATTGAGCAAGTAGTCTCCCGTGAAAAGTAATAGTGAACATAAAACTAAAAACTCAACTATTAATATTTATTTTTTTTAAAAAATAATGTTTTATTTTTGTTTCTATAATTTCAAGTCCAATGGGTTTTTTAATATATTCATCAAATCCATTGGCAAGAATTTCATCTTGGTCATCCTCTACTTCGTAAGATGTGAGAGCCCATATTTTCCCAAGAAAATGATTGTTCTTGATTTTTTTTGCAACTTCAAAACCATTCATTTTTGGCATTTGGATATCAATTAAAAGTAAGTCCGGCTTATAAACCATCACATGATTAATAAAAGTAAAAGGTTGTTGAAATAAATAGATTTCATGACCCAGTTTTTCTAAAAAAATCTTTGCTAATTTAAGGTTGTCAATATTGTCGTCTAGAATAAAAATTTTAAGTTTGGAATCAAGATTGATATTATTATTAAATGAGTTAAATAAATTATTTTTATTGTCAAGTGTTAATTGATGTGATTGGGTAGAGTCTAGTAAATCTGAGTTTTTTTTTGGAAAATTACTAGGGGGTCTTTCAATCGAGAATAATGACATTCTAAAATGAGAACCTTTGCCTATTTTACTTTCGATAAGGTCAATTTTTCCATTTAATTCGTTAGCAATGTTTTGAGATAAATTCAATCCCATTCCAGACCCCAAGGTTTTGGTTGCGTGAGCATATTCACCCCTTTGAACTTTGCTAAAGAGGTGAATTTTTTCGTTTTCTGGTATTCCGATTCCACTATCTATAATATCAAAATAAACAAAATTTCTAGTAGAGTTAAATTTTGCAATAACCTTAATGAACCCTTTATTGGTAAATTTAATTGAATTAGAAATTAAATTATAAAGAATCTGTTTTAATCGAATTTCATCTGTAAGAACAATCAAATCTTTGGGGAGATTGTTCTTAAGTTCTATTATTAAATTTCTAGAAGAAGCATACTTATGAAAGGAAGAAATAATGTCGTCTAATATGTAATTTATATTTACAAATTTATTTTCAATATGAATTTCATGAACTTCATTTTTCGAATAAGAAAAAATATCAGTGATAACCCTTTTTAAAATATTCCCGTTTTTTAAAATAAGATTAATGTATTCTTCTGTTTTTTGTTTTGATTTCGAATGGCGTAGAAGATTTGAAAATTCTAAAATAAGACTGAGTGGGGTGTGGAGCTCATGAGTCATATTTGCAAAAATTCTTTTTTTTGTTTTGTAAAAGTCATCGATTTTTTTGTTCTGTTGTTTTGAATTGGAGTTAGATGTTGATTTTTCGAATGAGAGTAGGGTCTGTTCCTGGGAGGAGAGGGGGTGATCGAAATGGTTTGGGTTTAATGATGAATTTAATTCACTTAATTTCACTACTAAATCTAGTTGCTTGTTAACCTCATAATTACTTTTCCAAATCATATGGGTTAGGCGAAACCATTTATAATAATTTTGTTTTATAACTCGGCAGTCGAAATTTAAGGGATCTGAAAGTTTATTTGGATTATTTGGGTTTAGTAATTTGATTTTATTTAAAAAATCTTTGTATGAATCTCTATCATCAGGATGAATAAGTTGGTTGAGGGCTATAAAATTTGGTTTTAAGTATTGTATTTGAATATCTAATAAATCATACACGGGAGCAGACCAGTACATAGATTCATTATGGGTAAATTGTGGCCAGTAGAAATAGCCAATATTCGAATCGGGATTCAAGAACTCATTTAATTTAACAAATTTTTTTAAGTCAAATCCAGAGCTCGTGTGATGATTTTTTCTAATTAAAGGCAAAGAAAAAATGTCATATATTTTTTTCGATGTAAAAAAAGAATGGGTTTTATTGAGGCAAAGACTCAATGCAACATATGTGTCGGAGCCATGTCTATATGCTAGAACTATTTTGTTCAAAAATTCATTCAAACCGCTTTGAATAAAATAGAAAACAAAAAACTCCTTTATGATATCCCACATAACCCTTATCCATTTTTAGGTTTTTATTTTTAAAAAATGTCGAAGTTGTTTTTTTAATTCACAATTAATATTTGTTTTTTTAATACTGCTAAGGTTTCGACAGAAATCTTTCTAAATTTAACCCACAGCACTGAAAGAGTATCGGTGCACTGTCCCTCTTTTACTGCTTGCTCGATAACAGAAATTTGAGTTCCAGCCATTTCACAACCTAAGTTGCAATAGCTATTTTTAAGATTGTGAAGTCGGTAATGCAACTCAGAAAGTCGAGAAGAATTCTTTGTAAGCGTCTCCCATTCTAAAGTGAGTTGATCCTGTTCATCAATTAAATTCATTAGAATCTTTCTGGGCAACTCTTCGACTCCCTGTTCTTGCGATAAGGTCATAATTTGTTGTAAATATTTACAGTTTACTAATTGAGAATTAGAAGTCAAAATCATATGAACTCCTTATGTTGCTTTTTGTACACTAAAAAAAATAAAATGTAAACTAAACTATATTAAATTTGTTTAATTTAGGTTTATGACAATGTGGATCGTATATGAAGTTGTTTTTTTTGTGTATAAAATAATAATTATTTAATATTTTTAGACAATTTGTGATTTGAAACCTTTGATTTGTATTATTTTAAGTTAAATATCTAGTGTGAATGGTTTCAGAATAAATAAATTTATTTTATTTAAATAAAGGTTTAATTTAATATTCTATGTGATTGCGTGACAAGTGCTTATAAAGTTTGTGGGTTATTTCCAATGATTAGAGTTCTTTAGAAAACAGGTTGTTTTAGATATAGAATCCTTTTGTAATTAAAAGGATGGCTTATAAAATTATATGTCGAAAGGTTGCGGTGTCATAAGATTTTTGTAGAGCAATCGCTACTGAACTAGCTCTTCAGCATGGGTCTTAAGGGTTATGATGCGTTTAGATAAGGGTTGTGCATAAACGGGGCGTAAATGATAATGTAAAAGATTTAATCACTTTTATAAAATAACCTATAATTTTTGAAGCCTGGATTCAATCAGAGATTATCTTAGGGAGCTATTCTTTATGGCAAAAATCGATACAACTGCTGAAATGGTTAGTGAAGTATACAAAAAAATGAATGGAACTTTGGAGTTGGTCCGTAAAAAAGTATCGCGTCCGCTTACTTTGGCCGAAAAAATAATTTTTAGCCACCTAGATGACCCAAATGATCAGGAAATGGTACGGGGAAAGAGTTTTTTGATGCTTAGGCCAGACAGGGTAGCTATGCAGGATGCGACAGCCCAGATGGCTATTTTACAATTTATGCTCGCTGGTAGGGATGAAGCCGCGGTCCCATCCACTGTTCATTGCGATCATCTCATCCTAGCTTATCAGGGTATTAAGGAAGACATGAGCGTGGCTCTTAAAGAAAACAAAGAAGTCTTTGAGTTCTTGGCCAGTTCTTGCAGTCGATACAATTTAGGGTTTTGGAAGCCCGGGTCTGGGATTATTCATCAAGTGATTTTAGAAAACTATGCTTTCCCTGGGGGATTGTTGATTGGAACAGACTCCCACACTCCTAATGCTGGAGGTTTGGGGATGATCGCCATAGGTGTCGGTGGAGCTGACGCTTCTGATGTGATGTCAGGACTGCCATGGGAAGTTTTGAATCCGAAAATAATTGGAGTTCATCTTAAGGGTGAACTACGAGGTTGGGCTTCAGCTAAGGATGTGATTTTAAAACTTCTTGGCATACTAACCGTTAAAGGTGGAACAAATAAGGTTATTGAATATTTTGGAGAAGGGTGTCGTTCAATTAGTTGTACAGGAAAAGCAACTATTACCAACATGGGTGCCGAGCTTGGGGCCACGACATCGGTATTTCCCTATGATGACCGCATGAAAACTTATTTGAACGCAACGAAACGTGAAGTATTAGCCCAACTGGCTGAAAAAAATCAGCAATTGTTGCTGGCGGATGAAGAAGTTCTTAAATCTCCAAGTAAATATTATGATGAAGTTATTGAAATAGATTTGTCGAAATTAGAACCTCATATAGTAGGACCCCATTCTCCAGATGCAGCTCGACCTTTGAGTGAAGTGGCAAAGGCGGCAAAAGATAATAATTGGCCGGTGAAACTTTCTGCAGCTCTTATTGGATCCTGTACTAATAGTTCCTACGAAGATATTGGTCGTGCTGCTGATGTGGCGCAACAGGCATTAAAATACGGTTTAAAAATGCCGCAATATTTTTTGGTAAGTCCGGGGTCGGCACAAATTAAAAAAACCATTGAGAGGGATGGTCAAATGCAGGTGTTTGATCAGGTTGGGGCTACAGTTTTAGCGAATGCATGTGGGCCATGCATCGGGCAGTGGAAACGTGATTTACCTAAAGGTACAGTCAATACAATAGTGAACTCATTCAATCGCAATTTTCGTGGTCGAAATGACTCTAATCCAGAGACCTTATCTTTTATAGCCAGTCCCGAGGTGGTTATGGCGTTGGGTCTGGCTGGAAGATTGGATTTTAACCCCGAAGTAGATGACATTTCTGTAGGAGGTAAAAAGATAAAATTAAAGGCACCTGTGGCTCCCGAGCTTCCTAAAGATGGTTTTGTTACCGATTTGGAGGGTTACCAATCACCCCAAGGGAAAGCAGTTCAGATTAAAGTGGAAAGTGATTCGGAAAGATTGCAGTTGTTAACACCTTTTTTGGCCTGGGATGGGCACGATTTGGAGGACATGTTAGTCTTGTGCAAAGCTCAAGGTAAGTGCACTACGGATCATATTTCACCGGCAGGTCCTTGGTTGAAATATCGAGGACATTTGGATCATATTTCAGATAATATGCTTTTGGGTGCAGTGAATGCGTTTAAAGGAACTCCAGGTAAAGGCGTGAATGTGTTAACTGGTGAAGAAAATGTGGATTTTTCAGCAGTGGCTCGTGCTTATAAGAAAAAGGGATTAAATTGGGTTATTGTTGGAGATGAAAACTATGGTGAAGGCTCTAGTCGAGAACATGCTGCAATGTCGCCGCGTCATTTAGGTTGCAAGGCTGTTATTGTGAAAAGCTTTGCGAGAATACATGAAACCAATCTCAAAAAACAGGGTTTGTTGGCTTTGACTTTTGCTAGTCCTGCTGATTATGGCAAAATTCAAGAAAAAGATCGTCTCGCTATAACTGGGCTTAGTGAGTTCTCACCAGGAGTTCAATTAGTTCTTAAAGTCAAACACATTGATGGTAGTGAGGATCGAATCATGCTTAACCACTCTTTTAACGCTGAACAAATAAAGTGGTTCAAAGCGGGCTCTGCTTTGAATTTATTAAGACAAAAAAAATAGATGCTTATATTTTAGTTCAAAGCTTTTCGTTAAGATTTAATTTTGGCCTTATTTTTAAAAATATTTTTTTATAATTAAACCCTAAAAATGGCTTTTAAAACGTGGCTTAGAGTCAGGTATGGATCTGAGCTGAAACAGATATTAATTATATTTGATCTCAAAAAAATTTAAAAACGATTTAATATGTGCCTTTTTTTGCATTTTAAGGCCTAATTTTGTCACCATCTAGATTCATCAAGTTACTTAAGTAAATACTTACCATTTAGTTGTATTTTTTTATGGCACTTTTATTGCTGTTCTAGAAACAGAATGAGGAGTTTGAGTTCGGTTAGTTAGTGTTTTTTATGAGAATTATTTATGGGAGAGAAAGTATGAAGTTTATTATTTCGATGCAGAGACTCTTGCCAATGATGGGATGGATTTTAGCATTAGTCTTTTCTTTATCCATAGGTTGTTCTTCGGACCAAAGAGGTTTTCGAGCCAATAAATTTAGAGCAAAACAAACAGATTTTGTTGCTATAGGTGCAGGAACAAATAATTCAACAAAACCTAGTGGGACACCTAGTGGGACAATAGTTGGTTCAGAAGGGAGTACTGCCGGAACAGATCCTGGGGGTTCCTCTGGTGAGGGGAGGACAAATACACCCATAAATCAAAGGGACTTAATTTACATTCAAGGACTAACAACGAATAATTTAAATTTTTTGACGGGAATAACTTTGCACCTTAAGGGAGTTACCCAGCAAAGTGATAGTACGAAAATTTATGACTTTTCGTTTGACGCGGTTGCAAAGTTGAATGATTCGAAAATCCAATTATTTGGAACCAAAGGAATCTGGAGTGATTCAGAGCAAGAAGTAAACGAATGGGGAATATTTCAAAATCTGCAACTTCGGGATGGCAATGGTTCATCTTATGAGGTCAAACCGTACCAAATCAAAGTTTACTTGCAGTGTTTTAATCCAAATAATCCTAATGCTTCTCCAAATTTGTTGTGCCAGGCAGTGAAACTTGTATTTAGACTTTTGAAAAACAATCAGGATGAAATTGGAGTGAAGTTAATTTGTCAAAATGAGAGTTCGCAACAAGAAAACTATAATTGCACTTACGATCAAACTAATGGCGCTTCTTTACAAAGTTTTAGTGAAGCCCAGGCAGGGGCTGCGGCACCGGCTCCTGCTCCGGCTGCGACTCCGGCTGCGACTCCGCCTGCGACTCCTGCTCCGCCTGCGGCACCGGCAGCGGCTCCTGCGGCTCCTGCGGCACCTGATGCTGCGGCACCTGTGGCTCCGCCTGCGGCTCCGGCTGCGCCTGCGGCTCCTGCGGCACCTGATGCTGCGGCACCTGTGGCTCCGCCTGCGGCTCCGGCTGCGCCTGCGGCTCCTGCGGCAGGTGATGCTGCGGCACCGGCTCCTGTGGCTCCGCCTGCGGCGCCTGATGCTGCGGCTGCGCCTCCGGTGAGTAAATTATTAGTTGGAAAAATAAAGAATTTTAGCAATAGATATGACGAAGCAAATCAGAAATTTTATGAATTTGTTCGATTAATCAAGGAAGCAGATAATTCCGCCAAACAGTCTGGCTCGAGTCTAAAAACAGAGTTGCAAACTCTGATAGATGAGATGATTTCTTTGAAGAATAAAATTGAGCATCAATTGGATCAAAAATATAATCAAAGTTACAATTGGTCTGGTTGGTTAAGGAACCTAAATCTGTGGTACCTAGAAAAAACCGAAGAGCTCCCCAACGATATAAAAACTATTTATGACCAGTTCAAGGAAGTTGAGAAACTCGTTGATAGATCTAATAATTTATTAAGAAAAGTAAATTCACTTTTAAAAAAGTGAATTTTTTGAGTTTTTGAATTACTTTATGAATAAAAAATGGTTTTCTCACTAGAAAAATCAATAACAACAAATGAGTGACAAAATTAAATGCGAGCTTTGACGGACGAAGAAGTGAAACAGTTAACGAAAAGGTTGCAAGTTTTAACGGACTCTCTGCTTTTAGAAGTGGCAGTAAGCGGTGTGGGGTGCGGTTTTGCCTTTCAACTTTCAGATTCTCCTAAGATAGGGCCATCAAAAAAAAATGAAAAAATATGGGTTTGGTTTGAGGGAAATTCATGGTTCCCAATTTTATTGCCATTATCTGCACTTCCTAACTCAGCTCGCAAACCAGCCCTTCCTTTGCAATTATTTTTAAAGTCTCATTTTGTAGGTCGAACTTTGGTGCAAATTGAACATTTGGTGGAGAAAGGGCGAGCTCTCAGATGGGTTTTTTCTAAGAAAAGTGAGAAAGTGGAGTTTGAAAAAAAAATGACTAGGGCCAAAATAAAAGCTCAACAACGGGAGGAAAATTTAGCGGCCAAAATAGAGTTTAACCTTTGGCCGCATGGGGGGAATGTTGTTGCTTATGCTAATGACATGCATATGGTTTGGGATAAGTCCCGTCCCGCTCACGGGGTCAATGTGCAAAAAGAACTCAAACCAGTTGTGGAGTACCCTCAATTAAATACGGATCAAAGTGAAGGGTCATCAAAAGTGAGGAGTTTGGAAGAGTTGGTGGTGGAGTGGAGAAACTCTCGTCCTGGGGGAGCCACGAGCCAATCTCTTTTTAATAAGAAAGGTGAAACTCCAGATTCACTGGTAAAAAAGCAAGCCGAGGCTGCTTGGAAAAAAGAACGGGAGAGACTCATTAGGGCTATTAAAAAAGTGGAAGAAGAGATTAAGTTGAAAAGTGAGTCACCCTGGCGCGAGGTGGGGAATTGGATTGTGACTCACCAAAGTTTGCAGACATCTGCAAACTTACAAAGTTTTGTAGATATGCGACGAAGTAAGTCCTGGAATATTGAAAATGCATTTATGCGTGCAAAAGAATTGGAAAGAAAGTTAAAAGTCACACAGGACCGTTTATCCTATTTGAACCAACAATTGACTCTACTGGAAGAAGAGCCAGATCAACAAAAATGGTATGAAAATTTTTGTTTACAAAAACCATCAGCAAAAATAAACCCAAATAAAAATCTAGCTAAGTCTAAGAATGCAGTCGCATCTAAAATTCGCTACCATACGGTAGCTCTCTCTTCTGAGGTTCAGGCTTTGGTAGGGAAATCTGCCTCGGATAATTTAGCGCTTCTGCGAAGAGCTAGGGCGTGGGATTTGTGGCTGCATTTACGAGATTTTCCAGGATCTCATGCTCTTATTTTTAGACCTAAGAAACATAATATTTCCATAAAAGAATTAAAAAAGACTTTAAAAGTTCTGGTGCAACAAACTTTTGGAGTCAAAGCAAAAAATTTTGAAGGTGAAAAGTTTGATTTAATCGTAGTAGAGTGCCGATTTGTAAGACCAATCAAAGGATCCGCTGGGAAGGTTACGTTCACCCATGAAAAAGTTTTTACTGTGGAATACACTCTCTCAGATTGAGTTTTTCTATTTTAAAATTTATCTTTTTGGTAAAGTTGTCCCGCGTTCCTACAGAAACTTGGATTTTTTTGAAAACACCGGTAGTGGGGAAGAGTTTGCAACGGTCTGTTTTAAAGAAATTTTTTCTGGGGTTACTGGTTATAAAAAATTTAAGAGAAAAATTTCAAGTTTTGGGAATATTTCTTGCGTCGTATTGTCGAAATAACTACCAATTGAAATTGTCGTGATAATTAACAGCTGAAATAATCGAGTGAGTAAGTTTCGACGCAATAAGTTGTTCCTGTAGTCACTCTTGACTGATCTGCAAATTATTTTAATCTACAGTAAATATTTTATGACATTTAGTAAAATTCTAACCGCAGCTTATTGATAGCAAAAAAAATAAGGAAATATAAAGATGATCGAAGTTCGCGGGCTTACGAAAAGTTATGGCGAGAGGCTAGCTATTCAGGATATTAACTTTACTGTGAAAAAGGGTGAAGTCGTTGGGTTTCTTGGACCCAATGGGGCTGGCAAAAGTACAACAATGAAAATCATTACTGGATATATGGCTCCATCCAATGGAACAGTTTTGGTGGATGGATATGATGTATTTGAAAGTCCACTGGAGGTAAAAAAGAGAATAGGTTATTTACCGGAGACCCCACCTGTCTACATGGATATGATCGTAAAGGATTATTTAACCTTTGTGGCTAAACTTCACGGCAAACCCAGTGTGGAAGCAAAATCGCTCAGTGATCTTGCTATGGAGAAAACAAGTTTGACTGAAGTCAGTCGAAGGTTGATTGGGAACTTATCCAAGGGTTACCGACAAAGAGTTGGGTTGGCGCAAGCTTTGGTTTCAGATCCTGAAGTGCTAATTTTGGATGAACCCACTGTAGGTTTAGATCCCAAACAAGTCCATGAAATGAGAGAGCTTATCCAGAAATTAAAAGGTCAGCATACAATTGTTTTATCAACCCACATTTTACCAGAAGTACAGGCCACTTGTGATCGATTGATTATTATCAGTAGGGGGAAAATTGTGGCCGAAGATTCTCTAGAGGGTTTGGGAAAAAGACTATCAGCTTCAGGACAAGTTTTACTTAAAATTCGTCGTGGTGCGGAAGAGTTAATTTCATCCATGGTGAGAGATGTTCCAGGAGTCCTTTCTGTTCGAAAGAATGGATCCTACTTAGAAGCCAGTGTGGATCATAGTGAAGATACTATTGAAGCCATTGCAAATTATACGATAAAGAAAAATGCTGGGCTTCTGGAGCTAAAATCTGTGGATCTTGATTTGGAGCAAATCTTTATTCGTCTGACCTCGGCAGAAAAAAACCATTGATAAATTATTGTACAGTTCCTTGTGAGGAGGATTTATGCGTCAAACTTTAACCGTAGCCTCAAAAGATTTTCGATCCCTCGTAACCAGTCCCATGTTTTGTATCGCAGCGGGAGCGTCGGCCCTGCTGATGAGCTACTCTTATTTACGTAATTTAAAACAGTTTAGTGAGTCCTCTCTTATGGGAGCCATGCAATATGGTGCTGAAAATGGAGCAAACATCCAATTTACCGTCTTCATGGGCCATTTAAGTATTACCAATTTACTGTTTGTACTCATTACACCGGCCATCACAATGAGGCTTTTGGCAGAAGAGCGAAAAATGCGAACCTATGATCTTTTGCTTACAGCACCTATTACTGCAACAGATATTGCCTTGGGTAAGTTTTTGGCGGGTTTTGGTGGGATCTTAGTTCTGACTTTAATTTCTCTGCTGTTTCCCTTGATGACTCGAGCTGTGGCTGACTTTTCAGTAAAACAACTTTTGATCTCTTATTTGGGGCTTGGTTTGGTTACGGGAACCTACGTAGCTGTGGGAGTTTTCAGTTCCTCTTTGACGGAGTCTGTTCTACTTGCTGTGGTTTTGGGGTGGCTGCTCAACTTGTGCCTTTGGTTTTTAGCACAAGGTGCTGATTTTTTTGAAGGGTCTAAATTTGTGGCTGTTATGGAGCATTTATCAATTGGCCAGCATTTTGCTAACTTTGTTCGAGGTACTTTAAATGTGAGCTCCTTTGTATTTTTATTAAGTTGTATTGCCTTTTTTGTATTTCTGACTCAACGGGTTGTTGAGTCTTCTAGGTGGAGATAAATATGAGTCGATTGGGAAAAATTTTATTTTTTATAGCTGGAATTTCTTTAGCGATCCTCTTGGCTGTACGCTACGTGCTAGGTGGATGGATTAATCCTTTATTTATCCCACTAATTATTGGTGGGGTAAGTCTTATTGGAGCTATAATCATTGATTTTAAGCTCTATCTGGAATTTATGACCATGCGAACCACAAAACATGGCATGAATATGGGAACAATGATTTTGTTGGTTCTGGCACTTTTGGTAAGCATTAATTTTCTGGCTGTGAAAAAAAATAAAGTTTGGGATCTAACTGAAGACAAACTGTTTTCATTGTCTCCGCAAAGTGTAGATATACTAAAGCCCTTAAAGACCTCGGTTCGGTTTGTGATTTTTTACCGGGGTGAAAAGTCGCGGGAAAATTTGAACTCGCTCCGAGAAACTTTACGATTGTATCAAGATCTAACAAATCAAGTAGAAGTGGTGTTTTATGATTCTTACTTGGAAAATATAAAGGCTCAGGAGTATTTAAACTCTTTGCCCGACAAAGATGCTGCACAGAATAAAGTTTTTGCCTTTGTCGAATATGAAGGCAAGAGAGAAAGATTTAATGCCCCATTTGGCGAGACTGAAATCACCTCGGCTTTAGTTAAAGTTACCAGAAAAACAACAAATAAAGTTTATTTTCTTACGGGACATGGTGAAAGGGATTTAAGCTCCGAAGGCGAAGAGGGCCTACGTGGTCTGAAAGATCTTATGGAGCAGTACTCCACTAAGGTGGAGTCATTCAATCTTTTACAAAACCCGACTCTTCCCGCGGAGGCTTCAGCCATTATTATCGCGGGGCCAAAACAGCCCTTAATGGAGAATGAGATTCAACTATTGTTTGATTTTGCCTATAAGGGTGGAAAGCTATTGATTTTAGCAGATCCGGGAGAAAAACATAACTTAGCAATTCTTTTGAATAAATTGGGGGTGGAGTTTAGCAACACATTTATTCTTAACGGTGGGCTTCAGGTCTCAGGCGTTTCCCAGGTCACTGTTGTAGGATTGCAATTTGATCAAAACAGTAAGATTACCAAACCATTTTTGAACGGAAATACCTTTGCCTTGTTTCATTTAGCCAGTGAGGTTCGTGCAGCTTCTGGGCACTCTGATCTAAAAGTCGCAGAATTGGTCAAAACAAGTGATCGAAGTATGAGTATTACAGAGCTTTCACCTAAAGTAAGACCTGGAAATATGAAATCTTACATTCTCGGTGTTTCGGTTCAAGGCAAATTGAAAGATAGAGAAGGTAAACAAAGTGACAAGGACTTCTCCCTTATAGCTTATGGAGACAGTGATTTTGTTACCAATAAATTTTTGTCTCTTCCGACTAATGAAAATTTAATTTTGAATTCTTTAGCGGATCTTACTGGTGAAACAGACTTGATTAGCATTCGACCCAAACAACCTAAACAAACAAAATTAGTTATGACTAATGGTTCTTGGCTTGGTGTGGTCAGTGCAGGTGTTTTATTACCCACGCTATTAATTATATTTGGCAGTGTGATTTGGTTTAGAAGGAGGAGTGCGTGAGATCTTTTCGCTCCACCTTGATTTTAGCCCTGGTGGCTACTTTAGTTGGTTTGTACACTTACTATGATTATAAAAAATCAGAAAAAGAGGAAGCAGCAAAGGTAGAAAAAGAAAAGATTTTAAACTTTGTGCCGGCGGAAGTAGTTGAAATTAAAATCGTCAAGCCGTCGGACACCATTTTGCTTAAACGTGTCGAAGATCGTTGGAATCTTATTGAACCCATACAAGACCAGGCCGACAACAATGAAGTTACGGGTTATTTAAATATAATAAAAGAAGAGAAAGGTGAGGAGCTCACTCAAACTAATTCCAGTTCGGTTAATTGGCAAGAGTATGGGTTGGATCTCCCGGGGGCAAATATTACCTTAAAAAGTAAAAATTCTGAGTTAACTTTCCAAATCAGTAATAAAGCCTCTTTTGACGGCCGTTATTTTGTTCGGAATGAAAATAAGCTTTATTTAGGAACAAGTGGTTGGGCCCGAGTGGCCGAAAAAACTTCCGGGCAGTTGCGGGATAAATCAGTTTTTAGGGAAAATTTTGTCGTTAATAAAATCACCCTTTTGAACCAAGGTGGAAAGATAGGGTTTGTTTTAACCAAAAAAAGCGAAACTGATTCTAAGTGGTCTGTGGTAGGAAAAGAGTCTTGGGTTGTCGATAACAGTAAAGTGGATCAATTCTTAGATGAGGTTAAGAAAATGAAAGCCACGAGTTTTGCAGAGTCATCTCAAAATGATTCCAAGACTGATTTGGCAAAATATGGACTTCAAAACCCTAAAATAAAATTTGAGTTAGAGGGTTTGTCATCAGCAAAAAGTAAAATCGTGTGGCAATTGTTTCTTAATGATAAAGGACAAGATCAGGTTTGGGGGCGCTCCAGTTCATTGTCGTCAATTTTTAAAATTTCATCCACGGACTTAAGTCATATTAATAAAAATGTCGATGAATTCCGGGATAAGAATTCACCTTTTAAATATTCAATGGATCGAGTCAGTGAGATTGAATTTGAACAGGAGAAGAAGCAGATTCGTCTTAAAAAGACCAAAGAGGAATGGGATCTGATCACAGATTTAAAAGGGAAAAAGGTTAATAAGGACCAGGTAAACAAAATTATTAAAAGATTGGCTGAACTTCAAGTTAAGGAATTCCTAGAACAGAAGTCAGAAAAACTTGATTCCAATGTATCCCAAATTAAATTACTGGATAGCGATCAAAAAGTTTTAATTGCATTGCAATGGGGAGGCTCTTATAAGCCCTCAAATAAAAAAGAACCCACAGCAACTTTATCTTCGAGTAAAGATACCGCTCAAAAAATGGTTTATGCCAAATCTAGTTTATCTCGAGATCCGTTTGTTGTTTTTGAGTCAGATCTACAAGATTTTTCGATTGAAAAGTTAGTTCAGGATAAATAATGAATAAGTGGAACTTTCGTTCTCCGACCCGCGTTGATTTAGCTGGCGGTACACTGGACTGTTGGCCTTTGTATCTCTTTGTGGATGGAGCTGAGACAACCAATCTTTCCATCAATATCTTAACAAGTGCTGATTTAACTTTAAGAGTAGATAGGGAGATACACCTAGACATCGCCGATTTGAATTATAGAAACTCTTTCCCCTGCTTAGAAGAATTTTTTAAATGTACTGATGCTGAATTAAATTTAGTGAAGGCTCATATACAGTACTGGCAACCAAATCAAGGTTTTAATCTTAATACAAAGTCTGAAAGTCCTGTGGGAGCTGGATTGGGGGGGAGCTCAAGCTTGAGTATTAGTCTTATAAAAGTATTTAGCGCGATGTTTGACACTAAACTATCCCTCCATGAAATGGTTGAACTAGCCCATAATATCGAAGCCCAAGTATTAAAGACTCCAACCGGAACTCAAGATTATATTCCTGCGATTGAACCTGGTTTAAATATTATCCATTATAGTCCAAGAGGTTTTGAATTGGAGCGGGTAGAGCAAAACTGTCAAGAGCTTTGTGAAAATTTACTCCTAGTTTACACTGGTAAGCCCCACCATTCTGGGCTTAACAACTGGCAGGTTATAAAATCTATAGTTGATGGTGATATGGCTGCGAAGTCTTGTTTGAGGGAGTTAAAAAATGTGGCCCATTTGGTGGCTCAAACCTGTCGAAAAGGGCAATGGGATCAGTTGCCGCAATTATTTTTGTTAGAATCCGAAGTCCGAATGAAGCTTTCACCTAGTTTTACTTCTCCCGTCATTGAGAAACTAAGTCAGATGGTTTTGGCTGCAGGAGCAGAGGCTATTAAAATTTGTGGTGCTGGGGGTGGGGGATGTGTTTTAGTTTTGGTAAAACCTAGACTGCAACAAAATATAATTAATTTATGTCGTGAAAATGGTTATAAGGTTCTCAATACCCAACCTGTCCTAGGTCCGTTTCCTTAGAGCTCATTCAAATTTGCTGCGTCTCAGCGAGAGAAAGTAAAAAATTCTTATGTCTTTGTTCGCAGGATCTAAACTTAATATTTAGAGCCTTTTGTTTCAATAATTATGTAGTTTGTGCTTATCTTCTTTCTTAATTGAGTGGAGAATAGTTCTATGAAAAAAATGAACCTGGGGATAATTTTTTTTATAAATTTTTATTGTGGATTTGTTCAGGCACAATATGAACATTCGTTAGTTCGAAGAATGACCGTTTTTCCCGTAAAAGCCCCAAAGGAATATGCAACTCAGGCTGAAGAAGCTTGGTGGCAAGTTCGGGAAATTTTAACTGAAAATCAGCGTTTTTTAGTCGCCAGTCGCAATTTTCTTATTCAAAAAGATGTTTTTCAACCGAGAGAAAGGTTATCGCCTGCGGATGCGATCATTCTAGGAAAGCTATTGGATGCCCAAGGACTGATCACAATTTTTTTAGAGGACAGGGTTCTTCATCTTGAAATCTATGAAAATGAATATGGAAGAGTTTTATGGTCAGGACAGTTAACTTTGAGTTCGTCACAACCCATCGCAGATCAACTCGTGCAGATGACAAGAAAATTGATTTTTGATTTTCTTTCAAAGATCCCATATCAGGGCTTTGTGATTCAAGACCCATTAATGAGGAATTTAGTATTTTTAGATCATGGAAAAAAAATGCTTAAAGCGGATGTGGGAAGTCAAATTCAAGTGGAACTGGGTGATGAGGTTCAGCTTATTCGTATAATACATGAACGTAACACGCCCTTGTTTGTTCCAGAGACTCCCATAGAGATCTTTGCACAAGGTATTGTTGTCAAAGTTGATAAAGAACTCATCACCGTTGAATTAAAACGAGTCGCGCAAAATGTAAAAATAAAAGAATTCACCTTAGTTCGATTGCCAAAAGAGATGCATCGACTTAGAGAAGCTTATGGATTTAAAGTGGGTGGTAAAAACAGCATCAATAGTGAGTACTTTTCTTCTGAAATGTCATTAGTTCAACAGGAGGTTGCTGAAAAAAAACCCTTAGTTTTAACCATGGCCTTTATTTTAAATTTGGCTACTTTCCTATTATTTGCTTTTTAAGCTTTTAAGGAAACGCTTCCTGTGGCTCTAATTCCAATGACCTTTAATTACGAAACATAATACTTGTTCCGACAAAAAAATTATTTTAAAATTTCAATATTATTAAAACAAACAAGCAATTAGGTGTATCTAAAGTTATAATTCTAATAAATAGTCCGACAAGTAATCATGTATGTTTAAGGGTTTAATATCTTGTTATTAAACCGATGGTTTTTGATCCGGACTTTCAGTTAACCTTAGATTTTAAAAAGAAGATTAGATTATGGCAGAATGGCAGCAGCGCGCTGAAGTGACGGGTGATGTAATTTTTTTTCGATATGTGAATGATTCAACGGAAAATGCAGCGGCAGAAGTTTTTGTATGGGACTTGGATAAAACGTATTTGGATACGACTTTTGAGACTCTGAGGGGTCTTATAAAAATTGCTATGGAGAAAGCGTTTCAAAAAAGAAATGTTCCAGGTACCGCTACCTTAGTTCGGGCTTTACGTAATTATTGGCAGGATCAAAATGTCGGAAAGTCAAATTTTCCAATTTACTTTGTCACCGCATCTCCACCTCAACTTGAACAAAAAATACATCAGAAATTGGTGTTAGATGGGATTCATACTTTTGGTTTATTTTGCAAGGACAATTTAAAGAATCTAAGACCTTCGCGACTTTCCCATCTACGTCATCAGGTTGGTTTTAAACTCCAATCTCTAATGCAATTGCGAGTACATCTTGCAGATCAAGTGAGGCAAGTTCTTTGGGGAGATGACAGCGAGTCAGATGCCATTATTTATTCATTGTACTCTGACATATGTTCTCGTCGACTGACCGGGACTGGATTAAAAGAAATTTTGCGCGGATTAAAAGTTTTGGGACCGCAAATGGAAACAATTCTGCACTTACAGAATCAGGTTCCAGAGTGGGATCCTGTTGATAAGATTTATATTAATTTAGCGGTTGATACGGACGCTGATTACTATCTTAAATTTGGGCGAAGAGTCGTTCCAACCTACAATACTTTCCAGGCCGCTTTGGATCTTTTTCAAGATGGAAGATTGGATTTATCTCAGGTTCAGTTAGTTGCCATTGATATGATTCGTAACTATGGATTTACTATGAATGAAATGGAAGCCAGTCTACGTGACTTAGTCAATCGTCCTGTTCTTGCCCATGAAACCCTTCAAGGTCTTTTACCAAAGTTTGTCGCTGAAGGTTTGATTGCCGCTTCCTTTGGTCAAACTTTGGAAGCAAAGAAGATCAAAACTAAAGAGGGGCAACGTGTGACAGCTCTAGTAAATGGAAACAATGAACCCTGGATACCTCAGGTTATTGATTATTTGCATGACTATCGATAATTAGTTTTTAAATTAATTGTAAGGCCAACCCTAAAAGGCAAAGAGCCGGAGCTAAAAATCTTATGGCGAACCACCAATGAACAAAAATTTTTGCCATAGCTGGAGAATTCTTTTTTGCATTATCTTCAAAGTCTGCTTTTAAGACAGCTTGATCGATTCTTCGGACAACCACAATGCTAATGATAAGCGCACTTAGGGTGAGAAGCCAATTTACTACAAACCCATCCCAGGCCTCAAGTGTGCTATGGCCTCCAATAGTGATGGAATTGAGCGCGTTTGTAGATAAGGCTGGGATAATGGAAATAACAAAGCAAATTGCAATAGTAATAATAACTGCCTTTTTTCTTTCCATTTTCAAAAACTCACAGATGTTTGCAAGAGCTGTTTCCAAAATTCCAATACTAGATCCTAAAGCAGCAAGGTAAAGGCAGAGAAAAAAAGTTATTCCATAAGTGGTCCCATTGGATGTTTTTGCAAATAAAAAAGGTATGGTTTGAAAAAGTAGGGCCGGTCCTGAAAATTGATCTGAACTGGAAAACACTAAGGGAAAAATCATAATGCCGGCAAAAAGAGATGCGAAAGAATCAAAAATAGCAATGCGGAATCCTGCAGAAGAGGCACTGACTTTTTGTCCCATATAACTGCCAAGTGAAACCATGGTTCCAAAACCTATACTGAGTGTAAAACACACATGTCCAATCGCACGACCTAATGACGACCAACTGAGTCTTGAGAAATCAGGGTATAAGAAAAACTGTAAAGCTTGAGTGGCACCTTCTGTAGAGAGGGATTTGATGGAAAGTATAATGAGTAAAATCATAAAGATTGGCATAGCTTGCCCCACTCTTCTTTCAACACCTTCCTCCACATCTTTTACTGCCACGCACATGACAATTAAAAAGTGAACGAAAGTAAGTAAAACTTGAAGCCATCCATTATCCATCAACGATGACAATGCGTTTTGGGGATTAAGTCCAGATTTACTAAGTGAGCCCACAGAAAATTGCAACAGGTAGTATAAAACCCAACCACTAATGACAGTGTAATAAGCCAACACTAAAACACTAATGGTTATGGCTAAAAATCCAGCCATAATCATGGTGCCGCGGCGGTCGTTCACATCCACTCGAATCAGGGGATCTCCAGCACCGAGCCTTACTAAAGCAGGAAGAACCGCACTGCCGGTATTTTTACCCAGAATAAGTTCTCCAATTAAAAAAGGCATCCCGACGACAAAGACTAGAGCCAAATACATTAATACAAAGGCCCCTCCGCCATTTTCTGCAACAATGTAGGGAAAGCGCCATAAATTTCCCAATCCAAAAGCAGAACCAATAGCTGCTAAATAAAATCCCTTTGCGGATCCAGATCTGGATTTTTTGACTTCGTTCATGAAGAGGAACCTAAACTAGGAGAGGACTTTTTAGAGGGCATGACAAACAAACGTAGAGGGATCCCTTTTAAATCCCATTGCTCCTGAATTTTTTTAGTAAGGAACCGACGATAAGAGGGAGTGACTCCTTCGGGATGATTAGCAAAAGCAATAAAGCTTGGAGGAGCCTGGTGTGTTTGCGTTAAATAATAAAACTTAACATTCACTGTTCCATAAACGGGAGCGGGAGCTTGTCGAATGACAGAAGAGAAAAACTTATTCAATTGAGAGGTGGATATTTTTTTAAGCAGGGCTTGAGCAATGGATTCAATTTCAACAAACATTTGGTGTTTTCCAAAACCTGTTAAGGCACTCACAAAGCACACTCTGACATCGGGGAAGAAATGAAATTCCTTGCGAATTTGTTCTTGGAACCACTGTTTAAATTGAGGTTTGGTTTTTTTTCCTAAATCATATTTGTTTGCAATGATTAGGGGAGTTTTATGTTGTTCCAAACAGTACTCCAACATTTTTGCATCTTGTCTGCTGGGGCCTAGAACACTGTCTATCACCAGTAAAATAATATCAGCACGTCGTATGGCCTCTTGAGACTTAACCGCTGACAACCATTCAATTCCATCATTGCGTCGAGCTTGTCGCCTTAGACCCGCCGTATCCATAAGCCTATAGGAGTGACCCTCATAAGAAAACTCAGCCTCTACCGCATCCACCGTTGTTCCCACTTGAGGAGACACCAACATTCGGTTTTCACCTAAAATAAGGTTACAAAGAGAACTCTTCCCCACATTTGGTTTACCAATAATGGATAAACAAGGACCTCTGCGAACAGAGGCCTGTTCCTCAGGTAAATTTGTTAAAATCCACTCAACAATCGTATCAACGGAAAAATCTTGCTCAAAGGCAGCTGGAATAATGTTTTGCCCAAACTCATAAAACTCGGAAAGCAGAAAATCCGCATGATTGGACTGATCCACTTTATTCACAACAAGGAGCATTTTTTTCCCAGACTCTTTTGCAATGCGAATAATATCCCGATCTTCTGGAACCAATCCTGCTCGTCCATCAAAAATAGCAATAATAAGTTCGACACTTTTAAGAGTTCTAAGGGTTTGCTCACGGATAAGAGGGGAAAAACCCTCACGACTCTCTGTGACTCCTCCCGTATCAACCACGTCGAATTCCCTTCCCCACCAGTGGGCAGGTTCAATGAGAATATCGCGCGTCACTCCAGGTTCATTTTTTACCACGGCCTTGCGAGAACGAGTCAGTTTATTAAATAAAGTAGATTTTCCCACATTGGGACGACCCAAAAGGGCCACTCGGTTAGGAGGGGCTGAGGGCATAACCGAACTCCTTCATTGTATTGGGATTATCCATCCATTGGGGTCTAACTGCCACATGCAGCTTTAGAATGACCGAACGACCCAAAAGTTTTTCTATTTCCAATCTTGCGGTTTGCCCAATAGTTTTAAGTTTCTGTCCCCCTTGACCAATAACAATGGGGCGATGATTGGGTTTTCCCACAACTAGATCGGCTTCCAATTGCACTTTTTTTCCAGAATTCTCGTCAAAGGATCGAAGTCTCACTGCAAGATTGAATGGAATCTCCTGATGAAGGTGAACGAAACATTGTTCACGAATGTATTCTGTGGCCAAATCCCGTAGTGAGTGGGGAGTGTAAAGCTCTAAGGGAAAAAGTGGGCCGGGACTTAAAGGTAGTTTTTCTACTAAACAAGGGAGAATCATTTCTTTAAGTTCACTTTGTTTTGTCAAAGCACTCACCCAAAATTTTGGAACATCGTAACCCGCTAACAAATCCCTTAGAATAGAATGCCTATGTTTGAGCGGTAAATCTGTTTTAGTTATAACAATAGCCCAAGGTTTTTTTGTGGAATGAACCAGATCTGCCACTTCGCGAAGAAGTTCTGGCTTTTTTTCATCCAAAGCAAGGACAGCAAGCAGTACATCCGATTCGGAAATGACATCACTAAATTCATGGGCCAAAAAGCGATTTAATCCCTTCTCAGCTCGAATAAGACCCGGGGCATCGGCAAAACAAATTTGGGCCGATTTTCCATTATAAATACCCACAACACGTTGTCTTGTAGTCTGTGGTTTAGGGGAGACAATGGCTAACTTTTCCCCTAAAATTGCATTAAGCAAAGTACTTTTTCCGGCGTTGGGTTGTCCAATAAGCCCAACATAGCCTGCGCGATAGGTCTTTAAATCCAAAGGAGGGGATGAAAGACTCTCAGGCTTCACAACCTCTAGTTCTGTATTCACAAAATTCATTTCCACTCCTCTAAAGCTTTTTTTGCAGCCTCTTGTTCCGCTTGCTTTTTGCTGCGACCTTGACCTTGAGCTAAAGTTTTATTGCCAATTTGAACTTCCACTAGAAAGTTTTTTTCATGATCGGGTCCGGTTTCTTGGATTACCACATAGGTGGGGGTTAAGCGATGCAGATCTTGGGATTTTTCTTGAAGTTGGGTTTTATGATCATAATTAGAAGGATTTTGAGGGTTGATTTTATGAACCCGTTCAGAGAACATTTTTTTTATAAACTCATAAGTAGTATCAAAACCGCTATCAATAAAAAGGGCACCCAAAAAGGCTTCAAACACACAAGCCAGTAATCGAGGTTTTTTAGCTCCACCTGAAACAGCTTCCCCTTTTCCCAACCGTAAATGTTGATCAAAACCATGCTCACGGGCCATTTCGGCTAAAATCGATTCATTCACCAGGCTGGCCCTTAATTTTGATAAATCACCTTCGTTGAGTTCAGGGTACTCATTCATTAGAATCTGACTGAGCCCCAAACCTAAAACGGAATCACCTAGAAATTCCAAGCGTTCATTGTGTCCTTGGGAGTCACTCCCTTTTTCATAGTGATAGCTTTTGTGAGTTAAAGCCTGAATAAGAAGTTGTTCATTTTTAAATTGAAGGTTTAAATTTTTTAAAAACTCTGTTGTCATAAATTTATTTTGTTTTTCTCATCCTGTGATTTTTGACTATAAACTCAAATAATGAATTAAAACCCGGCCTACTTTCAATCTCGCTAAAATGTAGCGGATCCGATTCTTAGCTTTTCAAGGGCATAGTCCTTCTTCGCTTGAAGTTTCTAATAAAAAGTTTTTTAAAGGTTTTTAACAAAAATCTCTAACAGGTTTGTAACGTTTTCTTTGCGCCGTGTCAATAGTTCCTAAAGGCAGAAAGCCACCACTTACATGGCGCTAACTGTGGGTATATTCAAGATTTTTAGTCCTCTTTCTAAAATCTGTTGAGTTGCAAACACCAAAGCCATTCGTGTTTTTTCGAGATTTTTATCCTCACCCAGAATTCGATATTTGGCGTAAAACTGGTTAAAGAGTCTACAAATCTCAAGGAGATAGCTGGCAACAAAATGGGGTTTAAATTGTTTGAAAGCTGCTAAAGCGACATCCGGGAATTCAATCAAGCGGCGAATGAGTTCAACTTCTTCAACCTCTTTTAATTCAGTGATGCTGAAAGTGGAAAGATTTTGAAAGTGAACTGGATGATCATATTTTTTAAGCAAACTTGAGCATCTGACATGGCAGTATTGTACATAAGGCCCACTGTCACCATTGAAGTCTAGCACTCGATCCCAATCAAATTCTACATTTTTGACTCGATCATTGATCAAATCATTGAATATGATGGCTCCAATACCAATTTGTTGGGCAATTTTTTCCCGGTCGGGAAGCGCGGGATTTTTTTCGGTAATAATTTTTTCTACCATTTCTATGGCACGTCCCAAAACATCTTCTAATAAGACGATCTGCCCTTTACGCGAGGACATTTTGCCAACATCTTTAAACTGATACATCCCAAAGCTGATGTGATGGCATTGATCCACCCATTCATAACCCATTCTTCTTAAAACAGCGAAGACCTGGCGAAAGTGGAGCGTTTGTTCCATGCCAACCACGTAAAGATTTATGTTTGCCTTTAACTCATTCATTCGATAAAGCGCACTGGCCAGATCCCTGGTTGCATAAAGGGAAGCTCCATCTTTTTTTCGAATCAGACATGGGTTCATGCCTTCAACGTCCAAATTGACCACCATGGCCCCTTCGCTTTCCACTAACAATTTTTTTTCCTCTAACTCGCGAGTGACTTCTTCCAGTCGGTTATTGTAAAAAGACTCCCCACGTATCAACTCATGGCGCACACCTAAAAGATTCCAAATACGTTCGTACTCAGTCATGGAAATGGATACAATCATTTTCCATAGAGACGTGATTTCTGGGTCACCGGACTCGAGTTTAACAAAGGTATCGGATCCGGCTTTTGCAATTTCTGCATTATTCTCAGCTTCTTGATGGAAACGAACATAAAGCTGATAAAGAGACTGAAATGGTTTTTCATCGAAAGGGTATTCTTTTCCCCAATTCTGATAGGCCCAAGCTACGTTTCCAAATTGAACTCCCCAGTCACCCAAATGGTTTAAACCAATAACCTTAAAGTTTTGATTCTTGGCTAGATTCACAATAGCTTGACCGATAACTGTTGCCCTCAGATGTCCAATATGCATAGGCTTTGCGACGTTGGGAGATGAAAAATCAATAACAAGTGTTTGGTTTTGACCTAAGTTACCGTGACCGAGTTGTTCACGATCTCGAGATATTGTGGAAAAAAGTAAATTTTGGATTAGGTCATTTCTAAAGTGAAAATTTACATATCCGCTAAGGGCCACAATTTTTAAAAAATCCGGGTTATTTAAATTTGTAAACTGTTGGGCCAACTCTATAGCGATTTGATGTGGGGCCTTTCTGCGCTCTTTTGCCAAAGAGAAAACGGGAAGAGACAACTGCCCATGTCCTAAATGTTTAGGAACTTCAATCAACGCCTCCAAATGATTTATTTTCAAACCAATTTGTGCGCTCATTTGCACTACTTTTGTCTTTAATTCTGTCAACATGATTTTTACCTTAACCCTAAAACATTGCTTTTTATACTTAAAATTTATTGAAATTGAGACTGATGCTTGACGAGAATTCTCTCTTACCGGTATCCATATCGGAATTCAAACAAAACTGCAGCCTTTAAACCAAAACAACATGAGGACCGTGCATGAATAAAGCTCAGCTGATCGAAAGGTTATCTCGTCAAGTGAGATTGTCTAAATCCAAATCAGAAAAAATTCTGAATGTTACATTAGAAATAATCCAAAACTCCGTTTCCAACGGGGAAGATGTGAAATTAGTTGGATTTGGTACTTTTGATCGTTCCTTTAGAAAACCACGCAAAGGAAGAAATCCTAAAACTGGAATTGAAGTTCCCATTCCAGCCACTTCAGTGCCGAGATTCCGTCCTGGAAAAGAATTTAAAGATTTGGTTGCGGAATAAACTGTAAAATCAAACACCTCTGAAACTAATATAGCGATAATTTTTGACATTGAGTCAGGATCTCTTGCAATTTTGCAATGAGATCCCGGCTTATTTTAGCTTCTATTTTTTGATTTTGCATTTTTGCTTTGTCAAAACTATTTGCCACCTCAAAAATATTTTTTCTTTGTTCTTTTAAGTCTTCCCACTGATCTGGGAAGACTAAGGTTTTAGGTGACCCTGTCTTCAATATCGACATATTATATTTATTCCATTCATTTACATTTTTTTTCCATTCACGGTATTGCTGAGACCAAATTCCTGGTTCTAAGTTAAGATTTTGTACCAACTTTTGCCCTAATTGTAATAATTCACTACTGGCGAGAATAAGCTTTCTTCTTTCTCTTTGAAAAGGAAGCGAAATAAATTTACGATGTTGTGCTAAGCGAGTTTGAAATTCTTTATCCTCTTTTCCCATTCGAAAGGAAGAGGGTTGAGCTAAAAACTCACCCATTTTAGCATGAAGCTCATAAAGCCCTTCAGGAAGATTTAGGCTTTCCAAATCTAATCTGGGTTTTTCATTGTTTTTCCAGCGCAAGATTATTTCCTTGTAGTAGTTTACCTGATCCAATATTTCTCCCGCTCGCCCTTTAATTTCTACTCGAATGGAAAAATGAGGAGATCCATCTGTAAAAAATAAAACACTTTTAGGAGAATGACTGGTGATTTTAGCGTTTAAAAAGGTGGGTTCAACTCTTGGAATCGGAACCTCCACCTTTGCTGGAGTAGGTTGTGGCGGAGCGGGAAGTGGTTGTTGGGGTTCTCTTAAAAGCACAGGATTTGTGTTAGGTAAAGGGGCAGGTTGGATTTGAGGTGGAGGAGGATTTGGAACTGAAAGGATCTTTGGCGGGGGGTTCACTCTTTGAGGTTTTATAATGGCCCACTTATTTTGGATCAGTGGGACTAGTTCCTGACGATAGAGAAAAAAGAGGATTGCTGCAAAAATGCTAAGAATTAAAATGAATTTTTCCAGCCATTTACTTTTGGGTTTTATAAATGGAATTTGTTCGGTTACTTTATTTTCCACTACAATATTACGTGAATCAGCGGCTTTTCTTTGCTCAGTAAGAGTCGGTTCTGGATTCAGTTTGGCTGTCACCAAGTCTATAGATGTTGCCTCTGCAGGAATTGCTTCGGGCTTACTTTCAGAGGGAACCCAACGTATTTGGGTCACCATTTCGGAAAGATTTTCTGGAACAGTTTTTTTAGCTTCCACATCTTGAGGAAGAACCACCGCCGGTTGCCACTGCACAGGTGGGGGATTGAAAAGCTCTAGGGACGAAATTCGAGCCCACTTTTTTTGCCCCTCCTTCCAGATAAATTCACTGTATCGAATTTCACCTGCTTGAAGCAATTCTTTGACTTTCGCCGTACTAAAGGGACCTTTTTGTAGGTAGTTAATCTTGTCGCCGGAGGTTTTTTTTATAAGAACAACCCACGAATCTTCAAACCTAACTGGGGCTGCGGTTTTAAAAAGTTCATTGAATTCGCCAAACTGGTGACAAGGCTGCCATTTTTCTTGTCCTTCGCGATACAGTAAATCAAATGCACCTAGCTTCCCAGATTTGATGACCATAATCATCTCTTGTTGGTCAACTGGACCAATGGTCTTTCCTTGA
>JAIBAM010000030.1 GCA_019695175.1 Bdellovibrionales bacterium | reverse complement strand
GTCCACCTCTTGTTGACCCTGCTTCATCAATTGGTTGACGCCGGCAACTGTGTTGTATTAGTGGAACACAATTTGGAGGTCATATTGCATTCAGATTACATCATAGATATTGGACCTGAGGCCGGGGAGCAGGGTGGGGAAATCGTGGCCCAGGGAACTCCTGAAGAAATTATGGCAGAGAAAAAGAGTTTAACTGGAATTTATCTTAAAAACTATTTACAAAAAGTGGGACCTCTCGGTCAAACGACTGCGATCCATCATAAGTTACTGCCAACGGATCAATCATCAAATCAAATGGGATCAAAATAAATGAAATTAGTTTATTCTGTTGTGTGGCCTGAACTCAAACCACATTTAAACAAACTTTTTGTGGTGTTGTTTTTAGGTATGATTATTAGTGCGCTTAAAGCTTACACCCCCGACCTTTTAGGGCAATTGCCAGAAGCTTGGGCTCAAAAAGATTATCAAAGGTCCCTCCGTATTCCAATTTTGATTTCTGCCTTGTGGATGGTGGCAGCAGCGGCAAGATATTACCATCTTTTTTGGATGCGTTATATTTCTGATATCATTGCGATCAATATGCGACGGAGACTGATGAATAAGTATTTGACGCTTAATCTCTCCTTTTTTCAGTCATTTCTACGTGGTTCAGGTGGACTGATCAGTCGAATGCTCAATGATATTGGCATTATACAATCTGGTCTTCATCGTATCGCTGATTTTGCCCGTGAACCCTTTATGGTGATTTTTTCTTTTGGCTATTTAATTTATTTAGATTGGCGACTGACTTTATTTATTATGATCGCTGGTCCTGTGATTACTTCCATCATTCGACAGTTTGCACGTTCGCTTAGAAAATACAGTAATCAAAATCAAGAGACAGTTGAAGATCTAACTCAAGTATTAAAAGAAAGTCTTGATGGTACCCGTATAGTCCAATCCTTTAATCTGGAAGATGAAATGCGGAACCGCTTTGATGTGGTTGCAAAAGATTATCTGCTATCTTCACGCATGATTATATCTCGGGAAGAAGCCTCTGGTCCTGTTTCGGAATCTTTAGCTTCAGTGTTTATTGCGGTTATTTTAGTTTATATTGGCGATCAAACTATTAAATCTAATTTGGCCACCGGTGATTTCATATCATTTTCATTTGCCATAGGGTTATTACAAGATTCTATTAAAAAGGTTCAAAACGGTTACATTAAGTTACAACAAGCGGGAGTGGCTTTGGAACGGTTGCACCAAATAATGGAAGACAACAGTACCGTACCGCAATTGCCCCAGCCCATTCCGTTTCCGGAAAATTGGGAAAAAATTGAATTTAAAAATATCACTTTCTCATTTAACTCCGAGCCTGTATTGCAGAATGTTTCTTTCTCAATCAAAAGAGGAGAAGTGGTTGCTTTGGTTGGTGCCAGTGGAAGTGGCAAAACCACATTGACAAACTTGTTAGCTCGTTTTTTTGATCCCCAGGAGGGAGAAATTTTGATTGGGGATGTTCCCATTCATAAAATGGACTTGAAAGTTTTGCGCAAAAATATTGCTTTGGTTTCCCAGGATGTCTTTTTGTTTTCTGATTCCATTGAAAAGAATATTTGGTCGGGTGATTTTAGTAAATCTGTAGAGGGTGTGGAAAATGCAGCTCGACTCGCCAATGCTCATGATTTCATTCAAGGAACTCCAGAGGGGTATAAAAGTAGAGTGGGGGACCGGGGAAGTATGTTGTCCGGAGGAGAAAAACAGAGGGTCAGTATTGCCCGGGCTATTTTTAAAAATGCACCCATTTTAATTCTGGATGAAGCTACTAGTGCCCTTGACTCAGAAAGTGAATTGGAAGTTCAAAAAGGCTTGGATCAACTCTTGATCGGACGTACTGCTTTAGTTATCGCCCACCGACTTTCTACCATCGCGAAAGCTAGCCGTATTTTAGTTTTGAAAAAAGGTCAAATTGTGGAGCAGGGAACCCATCGGCAGTTGCTAGATCACCAAGGGGAATATTCGAGATTTTTTAATTTGCAGGCGGGAATCTGATCAATTTAGGGCTAAAAGGAGTGAGATCACTGTTAACATTGGAATTCGTTTAAGCTTTAAGGCGAACTATTTAGGGTGGTTCGAAATTCATCCAACGTGACCTCCTTAAAAGTAATTCCTAGCTCTTTCATTAAAGCATACAAAGCCTCAAAGTTTTTATTTGCTAAAGATGACAACACTTCGTCATCAAATAAATTTAGACTTTGACCTTCACTAGGTGTGGAAGAATTTGGCCTGATTGATTTTGCGGCTAATGCTAGGAGTGGAGTGTTGACCATCTGTTTGTTTTTGTTGAGGGACGCCAGACCCATTTTAAATAGGACCCTATCAATAATCTTTGTCGTCTCAACATTGGGATTAGACATATCTGGTTGTAAAGAAATTTCAAGATCAATACTAGCTGTTATAAAACTAGCAATAAATCTATCCACTTCTAGTTGAAGTCCCATAGAGACATAAATTTCTTTTGTTTTTTCAAAAAAGGCCCGCAACTGAACATTAAATATTTTCTTCCGGTCTTTAATAGTCGAACTATTTTTATTTTGACTCGAGGTGGCTTCAGTCTGGGCGGCCTTTATCTGTTCAAGTGATGCCCTTAAACTATCTCTTGCTTTATTAGGCGCAGCAGGAACACTATTCCATTCCCAACCATCAACAACATTAGGAGGAATAATGTCACTGTTTGAGTTTAAGATAACCGCTTGTCTCGTTCCAACGGGAATATTCGTAATAACATCGCGACCCTCAATTATGGCTGATAAAAATGCTGCTTGTATCGTAGCCTCTAATTCGCGAATATTTCCTGACCAAGAATGAAGCTTCAATTGTTCCAATGCATCCTGTGTTGCCGTAATTTTAGCATTAAACCTGTTATTCAATTGACCCAAAAAAAACTCTGCTAAGGCAGGAATTTCATTTAGCCTTGCAGTCAGTGGAGGAATAGATATTTGAACACTAGATCTCATTCTAGCTAAGAAGTCCGCTCGCATGGATCTTTCTCTAACCAATACATCTAAGTCAGCATTGGTTGCAAAGATTATAACAACATCGTCTGCGCAATTTGCAGTGGTGCTGCCTAAGGGATAATAACAACGAGTTTGTAAAAACGTTAGGAGGGCTTCTTGTACAATGGTGGGTAATGTATCTATATCGTCAACGAACAATACACCTCCATTGGCGGATGCGATAGCTCCGGATCTATTAACGGTGGCTCCAGTAAAGGCACCTTTTACAACACCCACTAAGCTGGCCAATCCCAAATCACCATTGGTAGCACATGATGGAGCTTCAACAAATGGTCCCTTCAAGCCAAGTTGCTTATGAATCTCTCTTGCTAGAGCCGATTTTCCTGTTCCTGAAGGACCTGTAATAAGAAGAGAGGGGTGCATATTAGCGGTATTTAAAAGTTGCAATGCTCTTACGACTTTTTGAATCTTTATATTAGCTTCACTGGGATAAAGTAAACCTGCACAATCTCCCCCAAAACTTTTGGCAGGTGTTGCTATTAAAAAGAAAAAGGACAAAATAATCACACTAAAAAAATTGTCGTTCAATCTTTTACCCTTAATGGCTTGCATTCTTACAGAGGTTCTATTTTATTTTTTTGAGTATTTTTAGGTATATATGTGTTTATTTAGAGGTCAATCTACTTATGATAATTTTGAAAAACTTACCCATAGGTTTGAATTAAATTAAATAAAGTTTAGTTTCAGTAACATTCAAACCCCTAGACCTGTGGTTTTTCCAACTCAATCTTTTAATTCTTATTCACGCCATTAAAGTGTCCATTTTTTATACCAGACCATAAAGTCTGACTAACTATTTGACGATATGGTTATGAGTCGAAACTCATCAATAGCTTTACCAGGCAGCAAGCAAAGAGGTTGGAGATATGATTAATTGGGATGAATTTGAACATATTCACGTTATTAAAAAACTTAAAGAAATACTTAGCTCATGGTGGAATATTGATGTCGTTTTTACCGACGAGAGGGGAATGGTTCGCAACTCCGATTCCACAAAGTATATCAATCCGGCGGTCAACGTTTTTATGAACAAAGAAACTTCTTTGGAGAGTTTGGCTGAGACAGTTCAAAAATCTTTAGAGGACTTAAAAATAAGTTCTAACCGGTACAGCTTGCGCAAGTGGGATACTGCAGGTTTCGATGTGGCGATAGTGCCAATTATGATTGAAAATGATTGTATGGGTACGGCTGTGGCCTTGGGCTTTTTAAAGGAAACACAAACAGCACAAAGGATGAATGAAATAAAAGAACGGATGAGTATTTTTGGTGCTTCAGGTGATTTGATTTCCCAGGCTATGGCAAAAATAAAATATATTGAAGATCAAGATCGGGAACATTTTATAGATTTAGTGGAGTTGGTGGCACAAGAGGTGGTGACACTTCATTTGGAAATCACGTCTCGGGAAAATCGTATTAAGGAACTGAATAAGGAGCTAGGCAGTCGTTATAAGTATGACAACATGATTGGAAAATCAAAGCCCATGCAGAATCTTTATGCTTTGTTGGATAAAATTAAAACAGCTGAAAGTACTGTACTTGTTAGTGGTGAGAACGGAACAGGTAAAGAGCTCATTGCTAAGGCGATTCATTACAATTCCAGTCGTAAGGACAAGCCATTCGTGATTCAAAACTGCTCAGCATTTAACGATAACTTGTTAGAGTCGGAACTTTTTGGTCATACGAAAGGATCATTTACAGGGGCCATTCGTGATAAAAAAGGTTTATTTGAAATTGCTGACAAAGGAACTTTTTTTCTAGATGAAATTGGTGATACCTCCCCCACAATGCAAGTGAAATTATTGCGAGTTTTGCAGGAAGGTACTTTTATGCCGGTGGGAGCCGTAGAAGGAAAAAAGGTGGATGTGCGGATTATTGCAGCAACCAATCGTCATCTTAAAGAAATGGTGGAACAAGGAACTTTTCGCGAAGACTTATATTATCGTTTGAATGTCATTAATATTCGCGTGCCTCCTTTATGTGAAAGAAAAGAAGATATTCCACTCTTGTCGGAGTTTTTCTTGTCCAAAGCCCAGGGGACTGCGGGAGGAAATGAGACACAAAGAAAAATACTCACTAAAAGAGCTTTAGAAAAATTGTACGATTATACTTGGCCAGGAAACGTGCGAGAATTGCAAAACGAAATGGAACGCTTGGTTGTTTTATCGGGTGTGGAAAATAAAATAACCGCTGATATGCTTTCTCCCAAAATTCTTGAAGCCAGTGAAAAAGGTAAAATTCAAGGGGCTCGTATCCATGGAAAACTCAAGGATGCTTTAGAGGACTTGGAACGGGATATGATAAAAGAGGGCTTACGACGAACCGGTTGGAATAAATCCAAGTTAGCTAAAGAGCTTGGTATCAGTCGCGCGGGTCTTATTATGAAAGTGGAGAAATACGGATTAGATAAGAGAAAAATGTTGAAATAGAGTTAGAACCCTATGGTCGACCCCATAGTCTAGACAATGGTATCCACTATCCCGATAGAATTATATTTAATAAATAAAATTTATTTTGTTCGAAACGAAGATGTTATTTTTTGACATTCATCATTTTTAATTGAATCTGCTGGGAAAACAACCTTATCAGGGAGTTGATCATCTTGAGGCCATGAAGTTAAGTTAAAATTACTTGAATTGCTGGTGAGAGAATAAAGCGCTAAGATGCGCACGACATATTCTATTTTTTTTTGTGGGATCATATGTTGAGCGACTAGTTCTCGAAATGAAATTGGAAATTGAGATAAATTGATTAACTGTTTTAAGTTATCCTTAACACCTTGATTCCCCATATTGTAAGCCAATAGGGCCAAAGTCGCATCCTTTTTTGCAAAGAGATTTAATGAGCTCTTTAAATGTTTGGCTGCGGCACATGCGGAAGGGGCGAAATAATTCCTTTCGTCGGTAATTGCAGGGCTTTTACCTTTATCATTTTTTATTACTTTTAGGTCAAGCTCCGTAGCGCTATCGAATAAAAGTTGAAAAGGTCCTGTCGCCGTACTTTTTTTAGCTGTTTCGATAGGGTATTGATTGGAAGAAAAAAATTTGGACTCTACAAATGAAATTGTGGCCAAAGGTGGGGCTACTTGAAAGTGTTGAAAAATCGTGGCTGTGATTTTTCTAAATGGAGTTGCCCACTTTAATTTATTGCTTAATTCATTGAAGGCTGCGGGTTGGGATGAGTATTTGTTGATCATGTATTTAACCAAGGGAAGATTTAAGTTGGCGTTCAAGTGGTTTATAGTGGAATCGATTTCAGTTGCGGTAGCCCCATCTGAATTATCCATAATGGGAAAATAAAATTTGTTTTCAATTGTAGTAGAGGTTTTAACCTTTGGCTCATCATCTCCTGGTCCTGGTTCTGGTGTTGGGGTTGGTGCGGACGGTGCAGGAGGCGGCGAGGGTGCAGGAGGCGGCGAGAGTGCAGGAGGCGGTGAAGGGATACTTGGTGGTTGAGGTGCTTGTGGAGAAACGGAGGACTCAATTGTTCGCGCATAGTACAAAGCGGGGCTTTCAGGAGAAGGTGTGTTAGTGATTTGATCGCTGGTTAGGGTCATTATTAAATTAATTTCTTTTCCATTAAGAATAGGACTGGGGGAATTATTTTTTAAATTAAATTGACCCAGTGCTAAGTTAAAATTTCTTCGATCTTCTATTTCCGCATCTCCTATCATCATAATGGATCGAGGAGTGAGTTCCCCCGGTTCAATTTTTCCAAGATAGGGGTTTTGGTTTTGGAATTCCTCGCCGGTTCGAAGCATATGTCCTGAAAATCCAAAAACAAATATAGATGGGAGTGGGGTTGTTGAAATTGGAGGAGATGATGATCCTAAATTGGGGTTGGTTCGGTGCAATTTTGTTTGATAAAATGCCGGTCCGTTTGGGATTACCAGATTGGTGACTGAAACCCGGCCATTCTTTTCAAGGAGGTCTAAGTATTCATTCATCTCTTGATTCAGTTCTTCCCCTGGATTTTTTCTAATAGAGATTTTTCCCAGGTAGGCTCTGATGTAAACTGTAGTCGTTTGTATTTTAGAAGAGCGCAGATCTGTAATAGTCAATGTTCCCAGGGATTTAGGCTGGGCTGGATAGGATTGATTGGAAAAGGAAACATCGATTTTAAATAGAGGTTTTTTTCCGATGAGAACGGTGCCAGTAGAAATCCATCTTTTACTTTCATCTGTCCCCTGTTCTTCCCTGAGAATAAGTGTGGTGCGATATATTTGGTTGTCATTTTTGAGTTTGAATCCCACTTCTGTTTTATAAATACCAAAAACACTTTCGGTAATATTATCTCCAACTTTTGTTGTCGAATTGTCTTTATCAAAGCGAAGAATGTTGAGTTCTTCAAAGGATTGGGGGAAAGAATCTTGATTCGGATCCAATCTAGGGTCATTGATCATTGATGGATATATCTTTGGAACTCGTTTATCCAACCCAGTTTGATATGGAATGTCTTTTTGTACATATCCAGTGGTTGGAGCATGGAATCCTTCAATCGGAGCTACTTTAACCAAATAAGGTTCAGATTTCCCCGGGCCGCAGGAGATCATAAAGAAAAGATTAACGAAATATAAGGGAGTTATTAAAATCAGTTGCCGAAGTGATTTTAGCCGAAATGATTTTAGTCGAAATGATTTTATAAATGAAAATGATCCAAATGATTCTGGATTTTTTGAAAATGATCCATAAGTTTTTACTTTTTCTGCAAAAATTATCTTCACTTGGTGCCCTACTCCAAAAAAAGGTAAAATGCTATTGTCGCGTTCTAAATACTGAAGGATAAATCTCTGAAAGAGGTTACTCATGAGACTCCTATCTCTAGAAGAGCAATGGAAAGGCCAAAACCCTTAAAAGTTCTGAGAATTAATTGTTTTTATTCTCTTGGGTTTTATTGTTTTTGAAGTCCAAAAGTCCCATTTTAATAAGTTTAGAAACCAAAAATAAAAAACAAAAAGGACAAAATTGTTTTTAGATAAAATATATTATGTTTATTTTTTAGTCACTATGACGTGATTTGTCACAAATTGTTTTTTGCAAACTCATACTTCGATAGGTTCAAAGTGATCAGGCAAAGGTTTGACCCTCAATCTCTTGCATTAAGTATCTCTGTATGAGCTTTAACCTGTTCTAAAGTTTGAGGAAATCTGTTTTTGACCTTAAAATTTTCACGTGATTTAAGTTATAAATTTTGGCATTTTAACTGCAATAATATTTATTTAGTATATTTTTTAGGCCGAATAGAAATCTTAAAATTTGTATTTAGAGATAAATGAATTGGGTGGTCAGTGTATCAAAATAGAAATTTTTGTTTTCAAATAATAATCTTTGTTTTTGGGTTGATTTTTTCCCCTTTTGCTACAGCACAGGTCTGCACGCCAATGACTTATGACTTGTTAAAAAAAGAAGGGGCTCAGGCTTTTATGTCAGCTTGTCGCGGGAGTGATTATTTTCGTTCTTTGTCGACAAAATGGAATTTGAGTGCTCCTTATTTTTACAATTCAAAGGATTTGGTTTTTGGTGAATCTCTAAAGTTCACTTTGAAGCCAGCCATTGAAGTGCAGTCGGGAAATCAAGGGGATGATTCTGTTTCAGGGACCACTCTTTGGGCTCCCATTCTTGGAGCGAATAATACTGTTAAGGTGTCAGATAGGTTTATTTCTGCTTACAATCTTGAGTTTCGATACACCAGTTCTAAATTTCAGATGGACCCAGTAGAAGAAAATTTTCTCTCCACCTTGCAAACGATTCAAACTTATTTCATCAATAAGTGGACCCAGGAGTCTTTGGCATTTAATGTCAATTATTCTCACAGTACTTCGGCCTCTCAGCAAGACAATTATTATGATCGTTATCAGATGGGAACAATGTATATTTATCCACTTCCCTTTGGTTATAAAATGAACTTGGGGTTTAATTATTCTTTAACTAAATACGACCGTTTTTTGCCTCAGCGTGTTGATAACAACTATACTTTAAGTGCTGGTGTTAACAAGTACGTCAAAAAATGGGCAAAGTGGATGGTTACAGCCTCCTATGCGAACAATAACTCCACCGATGTCACCCAGAAATATAAACAATATTCAATTATAAGTTCAGCTTTATTTAATTACGCTCCTTGATTTTTTTGAACCCTCGATAAAAACAACTTTTATTTATTTAATAATTGTTTAATTTATTTGCATGAGTTTCAATCTAAACATATTTCGCTAAATTTTTTTTTGTATCAAGGTGGGAATGTAAAGGAATTTCACTGGACTATAAAAAATATTATTGCACCGTGGCTTTGGCTAGAAACTTGATGGTCTAGCTAGACTGGAGGGCTTATGAAAAACCAGTCGAGTCGAGGGCAAAAACAATTGGGGTTGGGGCGAATTGTAATGTTGAGTTCTATTATGTTTCTGTTGGGTTGTAATGGTGCAGTGAAATTCACTTCACCCGTACAACTCACATCGGATTCTGCATCTGTAGATTTCCCTGTGGTTCCTGATCCTGGAGTGGTGGTTCCTGATCCCGAAGAACCCACAGAGCCTCCAGAAACGCCCACACCTCCTGTCGTTGTGGATCCTCCTGTAACCCCTCCAGTAGTTGTGGAACCGCCACCGGCTCAACTTCCCACACCTCCTGTGGTTGTGGCACCGCCACCATTTCAACCGCCCGTACCGCCTGTGTTGGTAGAACCACCCGTTTCTCCCCCTGTGGTGATCGAACCGCCTGTGATCCCACCCGTAGTCGTGGAACCTCCCGCTGAAGTCGAACCGCCTGTAGTGTCACCACCCAGTTATGAATTTAAAAGTGGAATCTGTGCTTCTGAAGGGACCACTCCAGTAACTTCATGTATGACATGCCAGACTCCTTCGGTTGGAGAGTCAAATTCTTTGTCTCATAAAGCCGAACAATTGTTGGAAATTATGACTCTTTCCTGCCCCATTCCGAATAAAAGTGAGCCGGATCACTATGTGGCTCCCACAAAAAAAGAATTGTTGCAAATGCTCCACCGTTGCACCCCTGAGGCCTATCAAGATACGGTCGCCTCTGAGGAACAAAGTCGCGTACTTCAACAACTTTTGGACCCTGTAAACTCTTCATTAAGACAAAAAATGTTTAAAGGGTTATGGTACCATTTGCCACAGCATAAAAGTTTTGAAACCTATTTCGGTTTGGAAATTCATGAGGCCGTACAAGTCATGTGCTATCACAAATACAATGTAAAATCTGTTCATGATCTCGGGGGTCAATTGTTGCCTGCGGAATACTTTGAGGCCCCTGTTCCGTGGTTGTATCAAATGCCAGCGGAGTACGAATTTGCAAACCGTCAAATCCGACCGGAACTTTACCATTGTATGATGGAGAGTTTGGCCTATCCAATCAACAAATTTCCAGATCCAAGTGAGATCCAGTGTCGTTATGAGACTTTACGTGGACCTTTCGGTGAAAGAATGGAAGCGCAAATTGAAAATTGGTTAAATCAAGGTTTTAAAGTTGGAGTGGATGTTCCAGAAAGCGGTTTATGCAAAGACGTGACTGACCTGGAACAGATTAAAGATTTGCATGACAATGTATTGGCTGGCGCTTATGTATGCGAAGTCAGGTAAAAATGAATTGTGAGGGGGAAAGTGGTGTAAATGATTGCGAGTTATCTTTTTTTAAGACGAAAGTTCAATCCTTTACAAGTCCCGTCTCTTCCCAAGGAAACCCCTGGTTGGCCTTGGGGGTATTCCACTCAAAAGCAATTTTTACTTGAGATCGGGGCGGGGGCCGGGGTTCATGCAATAAAATATTGTCAGGAACATGCAGATCAGTTTCTCATCGCTTTGGAAAGAACTCGTAAGTTTGAACAATTACAAAGACGGCTCCACCTAGAAAAAACACCTTTGCCAAATTTATGTGCCATTCGGGCGGATGCGGTCCCCTGGGTTTCAACACATGTAAAAGAAAATTATTTACATAAAATTTTTATACTTTATCCCAATCCCTATCCCAAAATGAAGCAAAGAAATTTGCGTTGGCATCAAATGCCTTTCATGGGTTTTTTGATCTCACGTCTAAAGTTAACCGGACAGTTGGTGTTGGCCACGAATCTTTTGTGGTATGCAGACGAAGCAGAAGAATACCTGACTAAAGTATGGGGTTTAAAACTGCTGAATCGCACCGTTCTTAAGGATCCTGTGAAAGCTCGAACTCATTTTGAAAAAAAATATTTAGAGCGACAAGAAACCTGTGTGAATTTAATTTTTCAGAGAATTTGTTAGATCTCGCCATCTTGTTATCTCCTGATCTTGTCTAAAGGGCTTAATAATAACTAAAATAAATTTATTTAAAAAAACAATTTGTTTATTTTTAAGTAGATTCTTATCATGAAGTAACTGTTTGGAGGGAGTGCAAATGTCGGAAAAAAATATTTTTTATTTAAGTCCTCCGCTTAAAATGCCGATAAGAAGGTGCATGGGGAGAGATCGAATTTTAGTGGCTTCCGTGAGGCCACATTTTTTAAGTGAAACTCTGACTCAACTTGAAACTGAATTTGAGATTCAGCGTGTTGTTAGTGAGGAAGCGGTCACCTTTTTAGGTAAAGAGTGGGTGCCAACATTTATCTTTGTGGATGGGGATTCCCCTCTGATTCATTCCTGTGCCAAAATTAGACTTCATTTTCCCTTGGAAAAAGTGGGACTCATATTGATTGTTAGGGAATTAAATGCATTTATTGAAGAAAGAGGTTTTCGCGGTGGGTGTGATCATGTGATGACGCCCCCTCGTTCTCGGGAATCCTTTTTGGCCCGACTTCATGTGCTTAAGCGTCGTTTAAAGAAACCGGAAAACAACGTGAAAATTGAAAAAATTGAGCCATTGATAGGGGCTGGACCTTCTCTCCCTTTGGCTCAATTTGAATTGGACGATTTGAAAATTTACCCACAGGATTTTATTGTAAAACGAGAGGGTATCATTGTCCCGGTGAGTTCTATTCAATTTAAATTATTGTGTCTTTTGCTCAGCGAGCCCGAAAAACTTTTGTCAAGAAAATACATTAAAGAAAAAGTTTGGGGGGATTTGGATTTGTCATTACGATCCATTGATGCTCAAATATCGAAACTTCGAAAAATTCTTCCCGAGCTAGATCCAAGACTTATTAATCTTTATGGTAAAGGATATATGTTTACTTATTCTTGGAATCAAGTCGCTTAAAGTTTGCTCATTGTCGTTTAGATCTGGCCCTGTGCAGAGTAGATTTTATGAGGATTTTCTTTTGATTTCACTGGGTTTATTGTCAACGGGTAAGTCCAATTCAATTTCACCCATTTCACTCCATTCTTTATCTATTTTTTGTCGGTGTTGGGAGTTTTCAGACCATTGCTTTCCATCCATTTGGGTCACTCCACCGTAACGTATTTTGAAATCCTCAGGGGAGGTGGATAAAGAGATAGCTTCTTCAATTGAAATTAGATTTTGCATCACCAATCCCATCAAACTTTGATCAAAGGATTGCATACCCCAGCTCACTTGACCTTCTTCAATGGTGGTATGGATGGAAGCTCCCGTTTCTTTTTTTTCAATCATTTCTCGAATGCGTGGATTGTTGATGAGAATTTCTACGGCTGGTACAAAGCCTCGATGATCTTTTTTTCGAGCCAGTCTTTGACTGACAATGGCTTTGAGTACAGAAGCTAACTGCAACCGAACTTGTTCGTGTTGATTTGACTCGAAAACAGAGACAATACGATTGATGGTTTCTACGGCATCTAAGGTGTGTACTGTGGAAAATACTAAGTGTCCAGTTTCTGCAGCTGTAAGAGCAATTTCAACGGTTTCCCGGTCTCTCATTTCTCCAATCATTATGACATCTGGATCTTGTCTGAGGGCTGCGCGAAGGGCACGGGCGTAACTAACAGCATCAATGCCGATTTCTCGTTGAGTGATGATACTTTTGCGGTCTCGAATTAAAAATTCGATGGGGTCTTCAATGGTGATGATGTGGTTGTTTTTTTTGCGATTGATCTCATCAATAAGAGCAGCGAGAGTGGAGGACTTTCCTGACCCCGTAACTCCGGTAATTAAAACCAGTCCTCGTTCGTAATCAGTAATTTTGTTCAGGGCCAGGGGAAGGTGCAGATCTTCAATGGTAGGAACCACATGGGGGATATTTCGAATCACCATTCGTATGGTGCCACGTTGTTGAAAAACATTAATTCTAAAACGTCCGAGTCCTGAAATTCCGTAACTTAAGTCAATTTCGTGAAATTCTCTAAATTGTATACACTGCTTTTCATTCATCAGAGAAATGGCCATGCCTTCAATTTCTTCACCACTTAGAACCGGCATATTGGCAGCTAGAGGTCGCAAATCACCATGGCGCCTAATAACGGGGATAATTCCTGCCTTAAGATGCAAGTCGCTGGCCCCTTTGTGGAGAGCCATTTTGAGTAGATCTTCAATAGTGTATGCCATACCAATACCAGATCGGTTTTTTTGTTTTATAAGCTGATACGGCAACTGATAATTTCTGCAATCAGCAGCAATTAATGCGGCACCCCAAGTAAGTTCTTAGTTTCGCACAGTCTCATTTCAGAACAAGATAAGACCGTTCAAACAGGTTCTGAGATCTTGTTCGGAGATCTAAATTGATGTTTTGCACAATATGAATTTGCCCATAGAAAAGGGGTGCAGAGGGAAGGGAATGATTGATAAGACAATAAAAACAAAAGGTCTTAAAGTTTTAAAAAAGTAAAAAATTTAAAAAAAGGCGAGAACAGGAAGTCCATGACTTATAACAAAACAATCTACTTTTTGGCGACCTGGTTTTACTTAGGAAAAATGAGACCTGCTCCTGGAACTTGGGGAACGTTGGGCGCCATTCCACTTATTTTTTTGGGTCACTTTTTGGGGGAGTGGGGTTATTTGGTGTTGGCAACTGTACTTACAGTGTGTGCAATGATTGTGTCTCAAATATATGAAAATCAAGTGGGCCAACATGACTCTTCGGAAGTGGTCATTGATGAAGTGGCCGGATTTGTTGTGGCCATGACTTGGGTGCCCCTATTTTCTTGGAAGGCATGGGTTATTGGCTTTTTACTTTTTAGGTGTATAGATATATTAAAGCCACCACCCATTAATTGGATTGATCAACGGGTTTCTGGTGGTGTCGGTGTCGTGGCCGATGATGTCGTGGGGGGCATTATCGTCAACATCATCCTCCAAATTATTTTTACAAAAACCAGTTGGTTGGGTTTACAGTTGGGAACACCTTTTTAATAAGGTTAGAAGTTAGTAAGGTGATGCGGAAGAACAAAGTAATGGGGGAAAAAAGGTTGTGATTGTATGAGTCAAAGCGTTGTGTTGGGAAAGACAGGTCATGGGGATGTGGATAAATGGGGTGATAAAATAAGTCATTTGCGTTTTTTGCTGAGACAAAGACAATGGACATTAGGTTTGGCCGAAAGTTGTACGGGGGGGCTGCTTTCTTCTTGGGTGACTCAGATTTCTGGAGCGTCTGATTTTTTTTGCGGCGCCATAGTTTGTTATCATCGGAGAGTGAAAGAAAATATTTTGGATGTACCTCAGCATATTTTAAAAACTATGGGGGAAGTAAGTTCTCCCACGGCACGACACATGGCTGTGGGAGCACAGATGTCTTTGCAATGTGATGTGGCTTTAGCTATTACAGGAATTGCAGGTCCGGCTGGCGGATCCGTGGAAAAACCCGTTGGTACCGTTTGTTTTGCTGTTGTGGCTCCTGGTTTTGCACAGGAGTTAACTCACTACTTTCCCAAGCATTGGAGCCGAGGTGAGATTCAGCAGGCGGCAGCTCATTTTGGTTTGGATTTACTGGTTAGGGCTTGTGAATAGGTTATAGGTTTCGAGAAAAAGCTTAAGTTCATAAACGCAAACAACTCGCTCAAATAGAAACGGACAGATTAATAATTAAAGTTTTTTGCAGAATTAAAATGCAGAAAAATAAGGAGAATGAAATGACAGGACCAACAATGAATTCAAGTGTAAACAGTGAAAAAGGTAAAGCTTTGGAGCTAGCTATTGCAGCCATTGAAAAGCAATTTGGCAAAGGCTCCATTATGAAGTTGGGCGGGGATCGAACCTTGAACGATAACACTCCCGTGATTTCCACTGGAGCCTTGAGCTTGGATATAGCTTTGGGAATCGGTGGTTTGCCTAAAGGTAGAATTGTGGAAATTTATGGACCAGAGAGTTCTGGTAAAACCACATTGGCCCTTTCAACCATTGCACAGGCACAAAAATCAGGAGGAACCTCTGCCTATATCGATGCTGAGCATGCTTTGGATGTGTCTTATGCACGAAAGTTGGGGGTGAAAACGGAAGATATGCTGATTTCCCAACCCGATGGAGGAGAACAAGCTTTAGAAATTGTTGAAACATTGGTTCGTTCTGGGGCAATTGATGTTTTGGTTGTGGACTCTGTGGCGGCTTTGACACCCAAGGCAGAGTTGGATGGTGAGATGGGGGATAGTCACATGGGTTTGCAAGCGCGGCTTATGTCCCAAGCTTTGCGGAAATTAACGGCCGCCATTAATCGAAGTCAGACTCTTGTTATCTTCATAAATCAAATTCGTATGAAAATTGGAGTTATGTTTGGAAGTCCTGAAACCACAACAGGGGGAAATGCATTAAAGTTTTATTCTTCAGTGCGTTTGGATGTGCGTCGTATTGGGGCCCTGCAAAATGGGGAAGAAATGATAGGCAATCGCACGGCAGTTAAAGTAGTCAAAAACAAAATGGCACCTCCCTTTGCTAAAGTAGAATTTGATCTAATGTATGGGGAAGGTATTTCTGCAGAGGGTGATGTCTTGGATTTAGCGGTAAAAAAAGAACTGGTTGATAAATCAGGGGCTTGGTACTCCTATAAAGGGGAGCGTTTGGGACAGGGCCGTGATCAGGTTAAAAATTTCTTGAAAGAAAACCCGCTCTTACTGAATGAATTGCGCAATAAAGTTCTGACTGCTTACGGTATAAAATTGGATGCTAAGGTTGAGGCCGCTTATGAGCTTGCAGCAAAAGCAGCCCAACAAAAAAGTCAAGTTAAGGGAGTCACGGTTGCGGTGGAGGACAGTACTTTAGTAGCAGAAGGAGCTGTAGTTACCAGTTCAATTTCTACAAAATCGACGGCCGGAGAAAAAAAATCTGGGAAACACTAAAAAGATTAAAGAAGACTCCTGAGTCGTCAGACAAGTTCATCCTTTCCGCTTTTTTCTGAGAACAGGTAGGAATTTTTCTGAGAATGGGTAGGAAAAAAATTAAAGGGTCAGCACACGAAAAGACTAAAAGACTAAAAATTAATAGAAAAAAATAGTTGTGAAAACCGGCTCAAGGGATCAGTTCAGAGAGCCGGTTTGGAAAAACTTCAGCCTATTTTTTTCTTAACCAGATTCGTTAAACTCTGCACCGCAGAAGTTGCTGGGGTTGGATGGATTTTGATTCCAGTATTTGCATGGACCGGTGGGGGCATGTACGTGTTTTTAGGGGATGAATCCATAACATCATTATCGGTGGAAGATTTTTTCTTGCCAATATAGGTCTCGGCATCGGCTTTAGAGATTTTGCCTTCGGCAGCTAGTTTAATCACGTTGGACTCGAAGGTGATCATACCTTGGTTACTTCCTGTTTGCATCTGCGAGGGAATTTGAAAGGTTTTGCCCTCACGGATAAGGTTGGCAACAGCACTGGTATTTACCATAACTTCAATGGCCGCTATGCGACCGGGTTTGTCAGCCCGTTTGAACAGTGCTTGAGCAATAACTCCGCGCAAACTTTCAGCCAGCATGGTGCGAATTTGCGCTTGTTGCTGCTCTGGAAATACATCGATAATCCGATCCACGGTTTTGGGGGCGCTGTTAGTGTGAAGTGTTCCAAAAACCAGGTGGCCTGTTTCTGCTGCAGTCATGGCCAGTTGAATGGTTTCCAAGTCGCGAAGCTCCCCTACCAGGATAATGTCAGGGTCTTCACGAAGAGAGGCCTTTAAAGCGTTGGCAAAGGATTTGGTGTGGCTCGAAACCTCCCTTTGGTTAATTAAACAACCTTTGTTTTCATGAACAAACTCAATGGGATCTTCAATAGTTATAATATGTTCTTTGCGTGTGACATTGATTGTGTGAATAAGAGAGGCAAGGGTGGTGGACTTTCCAGATCCGGTGGGACCTGTAACAAGAATCAAGCCTCTGGGGGCATCAATCATGTTATGGAGGCTTGGCGGTAGACCCAACTCTTCAATTGTTTTAATAACTTCTGGAATAACACGAAACACTGCCCCCATACCACGACGTTGCAGGAAAACATTGACACGAAAGCGACCCACTCCGTTGAGTTGGTAACTACAGTCCAATTCCCAGTTTTCTACAAAGCCTCGTTTTTGTTTCTCATTTAGAATTTCAAATACCAGAGCTTGGATGTCCTCATTATTCAATGGAGGGTGATGGATCGCTACCATGTCACCATGAACGCGTAAGTAAGGAGGGCTTCCTGCAGAAAGGTGCATGTCTGAAGAATGTTTATCAACCATGAGTTTGAAAAGTTTATCTATTTCAGCCACTTTTTATCATTTCCTATGACTCTTGCTCTGAACAAAAGGAGCAAGATACGTCCTTAGCAAAGCAAGGGTACAAAACATTTTTTTTATAAAAACATACTTAGATTTACTATCGGGTGCTTGGGAGCCTATTTTAAGGTCTATTTTTAAGAGTCTGTCGATAACACTTTTTAGACCAAAGGTTGGGTTGAATTTTTTAATAGGGATTGACAGGGGGGAATCACTGTCGCGAAATAGGCCCTCAGCGACAGGGACTTTTCGATAGTGTTTATCCATTGAGTTTTGAGTTACTGAATGCAAAAAGCTCAGAGTCAATGGTTTGAAGATTACAAATTTGTTAAAATCAAAATGGAGATTATTATGGGCGCAGAAATTTTGGTCAATGTTCGCCCCAATCAAACTCGGGTTGCCTTTGTTGAAGATGAAGTTGTAACTGATTTAAAAATTGAACATAAAGTATCACCTACTTTGGTTGGGTCCATATATCGAGGGAAAGTGGTCCGTGTCCTTCCTGGGATGCAAGCTGCCTTTGTCGATATTGGTTTGGATAGGGCGGCCTTTCTCTACGTTGGGGATGTGCGAAGTGACTTGGGAAGTCAGGAACCCAACCCCTATATCATGGGGGTTGTTGGTGAGGTAGATCTTGGAGAAGAAAACGAAACCAAGAATCTTGATAATTCATCGCCTAATGTTGTAATTGAGGAAGTTAAGGTTGCCATTCAGGATTTAGTTCATGAAGGTCAACATCTTTTAGTTCAAGTGGCAAAGGACCCTTTGGGTACCAAGGGAGCTCGGATTACCACTCATATCTCTCTTCCAGGCCGACATATTGTGTACATGCCAACAGTCAGCCATTTAGGTATTTCGCGAAAAATTGAAGATGAGATGGAAAGGGAGCGTTTACGTAAGGCCGTGGAGGAATTAAACCCTTCTGGAGGTATGATTGTTCGAACGGCTGGAGAAGGGGCTAGTGTTGAAAGTCTGAAGGCAGATTTACTCTATCTTGAAAAGATTTGGCGGGAAATTTTAAAAAATTATGAGAAAAAAAAATCTCCGTGTCTGGTTTATTCAGAATTGGAGGTTGAACTTCGTGCTTTGCGAGACTTACTGGACGAAGGGGTTTCCCGTGTTCTGATTGATGACTCCCTGGCACATCGAAGAACAGTTAATTTTGTAAATCAGTTTATGCCGAAGTTTAAAAATATCATTGAGTTTTATGAGGGCAAGGAACCCTTATTTGATCTCTACGACATTGATTTGGAAATTTCCCATTCTTTAGACCGAAAAGTTTGGTTGAAGTCAGGGGGTTACATTGTTTTCGATGAAGCAGAAGCCTTAGTGGTGATTGATGTGAACACAGGCCGATTCGTGGGAAAAAAAGATTTAGAAGATACCATTCTTAAAACCAACTTGGAGGCCGTCAAAGAAATTGCTCATCAATTAAGAATTCGGAATTGTGGTGGGATCATCATCATAGATTTTATTGATATGGAAAAAGAAAGTCACAGAGAGAAAGTATTGCATCAATTGGGGGTTGAACTGCAGAAGGATAAAGCTCGAACTTCTGTTGTATCCATGACCTCTCTTGGTTTAGTGGAAATGACAAGAAAACGAATACGTCCAAGCCTCGTATCTACGCTTTGTGAACCCTGTCCTTACTGTGAGGGAAAAAGCTATATTAAGCGCAAACGAACTATGAGCAGTGAAATTTTCCGTGCTTTGGAGCGAGAGGAGTTTCACGGGGACCCAACTAAATTTCCCGTTGTCCATTGCCATGGTGATGTAGCAGATTATATTTATGCTGAGGAAGTGGAGATGTTAGATTTTATTGAAAAAAAAATGGGACGATCTGTAGTTTTTAAGGTGGAACCTGGATTTCACTTGGAGCAGTTCGAAATATTTTGTCTGCAGCGACCCGCAACGAAATTGGAAGCGGAATTTGGAGAGCTTGCTAAGTTGGACCCAATAGGGGAGACTTCCAGTAAGAGTCATGAAAACCAAAGAGAAAACCAAAGAGAAGATAAAGACGATAAAGACGATAAAAAAGGGAATAATGACGTAAAATAATTGACTTAGGTATTGCACCGTGGCAGTTACCTCAAGCTTACGACTTTTGGAGGATTTCTATGTATGCCATCATTCGATCCGGCGGAAAACAATATAAAGTTCAACCCGGTGATGTAGTTCGATTGGAAAAATTAGAGGCTGATTTGGGTCAGGAGCTGCAAATTACTGAAGTTCTAGCTATCAGCGGTGACAGTATGATTGTGGGTGAGCCTATTGTTAAGGATGCCAAAGTGACTCTTGTGGTTACCAACCAGAAAAAGGCTCCTAAAATTATTATTTTTAAGAAAAAGAGACGTCAGGGGTATCGAAGACTTACGGGACACAGACAGCCTTATACTGAGGTGTTTGTAAAATCGATCTCAGGACCAAGTGGAGAAGTGAGTGCAGAAACTCGAGCCCAAGTCTTTGATCCTATTAAAAAACAGGAACGTGCTCAAAGAAAAGCAGAATATTTTGCAAGTCTTAAAAAGAGTCCTGCAAAACACTCCGGAACAGCTTCAACAGCTGGAAGTAATGTAGAGACAACAAAGAAAGCTGTTGGGACACGGACTGCAACCAAAAAAGCAGCCGTAAAAGCGAAGTCACCAGCAAAGAAAGTGGCTGCCAAAAAGAAAGCTGCAACGGCTAGCAAAACAGCTAAAGCTACAAAGAAAACGGTTGCAACTAAGAAAAAAGCTGCAACTAAAAAAGTTTAGTTTTTTAATTTAGGTAACCTTAAGAGTGGTCATAAGGAGATAACATGGCATCGAAGAAAGCCGCGGGTAGTACAAGAAATGGAAGAGAAAGTGAAAGTAAGAGGCTTGGGGTTAAAAGGTTTGGTGGTCAGTTGGTTAAGCCCGGAATGATTCTAGTTCGCCAGCGTGGAACAAAATTTTACCCTGGAAAAAACGTTAAAATGGGACGGGACTTTACAATATTCTCTTTGGTAAATGGCAACGTTGAGTTTGAGCGATTTAGCAAAAGTAAGTTTCGTATCAGTGTGTTGCCTCAGGTTCGTTCGGTCTAAAAATTATCAAAACAGGCGTCGTGCTCCCATATGAGATTTTTATAGAAACGTCTAAAACAATGCGTTGTAGGGAGCTGGCTTTTTGATCTATGAAATTCCTGGATGAAGTAACAATACGTGTGTCCTCTGGTAAAGGGGGACCTGGCTGTGTGAGTTTCCGTCGTGAAGCCTTGGTGCCCCGTGGAGGCCCTGATGGTGGTGATGGGGGAAACGGTGGCAGTATTATTTTTCGAGTGGATCCAAGGGTTACAACTCTCATCGATTTAAGACTCAAAAGAGAATATCGAGCTCAAGACGGAGAAAAAGGCCGTGGGGCCAATCAAGCTGGAGCGAATGGGTCCAATTTGTTTTTACATGTACCTCCAGGGACTCTAATTAAAGATGATCAGGGAATGCAGATCATAGATCTTACTGAGGTGGGTGATTGGGTTTTTTTACAGGGCGGTTTGGGCGGAAAAGGAAATACTTTTTACAAATCCAGTGTCAATCAAGCTCCTTCTGTGGCTCAAAAGGGTCTTCCTGGGGAGTCTAGAGAAATAACCCTCGAACTTAAGTTGTTGGCTGATGTGGGAATTATTGGTTTACCCAATGCAGGTAAATCCACATTGATCTCCCACCTTTCTTCAGCAAAACCTAAGATTGCCGATTATCCGTTTACTACTTTGGTGCCTAATTTAGGTGTCGTAAAGTGGCAGGATCGATCCTTTGTGATAGCAGATATTCCAGGACTGGTTGAAGGAGCTCATTTAGGGGTGGGCTTGGGTATGCAGTTTTTAAGGCATATTGAGCGCTGTAAAATGTTTGTGCATCTCATTGATATACAAAGCATTACGGGCAAAAAGCCCTTGGAAGCTTTTCTTGAAATTCAACAGGAACTTATGCACTATGATAAAAAGCGAAGCGAGGATGAAGGTTATTTTGAGCCCTTGATGTCCCGTCCTCAGATTGTAGTTTTGAACAAATGCGATACGGTCTCTTCAACTAAAAGAAACCAAGTTGTGAAACAGCTTCAACAAAAAGGGATTCGCCCGTTATGCATTTCTGCTGTGTCGGGAGAAAATTTAAAGGAGTTATTACTTGAAATCGGTAAAAAAATCTTCTCTGACTAAAAGTGGTAAAGTGCAGTCCAAGAAAAAAATATCTACTACAAAGTTACTGACAAAAAAAAATCAAAGGATGACGACCTCTTCTACACCAAAAAAAGTTACAAAAAAAACAGTTTCAAAACCTCAAAAAGTAAAAGCTTTAAAAAAAGTTGCAACGGGAATCTTTGGGGGATTATTCGATCCTATCCACTATGGTCATCTTAAAAGTCTATCGACAGTCACCGAGACTTTGAATCTCAAACAGGTTCGGGTCATTCCAGCATGGCAAAGTCCTTTACGTCATCAGGTGGAAGGTTCAGCCCCAGAACATCGACTGGAAATGGTTCGATCTGCTTTAGCTCAAGATTCTCAAATATTTATTGTCGATGATCGTGAGATTCGAAGGAAGGGTGTCAGTTATACGGTTAAAACTGTAGAAGAATTGATTCAAGAGTTCCCTAATGAGATATTTCATTTAATTATTGGCGCCGATCAGTTTGCAAAGTTTGATCAGTGGTTTGAATATGAAAGGATTTTGCAAAAGGTTCACCTTATCGTGACTTCACGTCCGGGAGTTTCTTTGCCCGAAGATAAGGCAGACCTGCCAGATTTTTTAAAAAATAAAGTAAAATCATTTAATAAAAAGAAAATCAAACTGGGATTTGGCAATTATTTGTATTTTGTAGAATTGGAAGACGTGGATATTTCTTCCACAGAAATTAGAAGACGATTGCGTCACAAACAACCCATTCACGAAATGGTTCCCTCTACTGTAACCCAGTATATTGTGGACCATAGCCTTTATGAAAAAGTGGGTAAAAAAATTGATGACTATCTTGATCTGACTCAGTTTTGTGCCCGTTGGTTACGAGAAAAAGGTGCGGTGAATATCAAGGCCTTTGATTTAAGAAGTCTTAATGGTTTGACTGATTTTGCTATTGTGGCTTCAGGAACAAGCACTCGACATGCCTCCGCACTTTCTGAATCTTTAAGTGCTCAGGTCAAGGAACAGCACGGGGTATGGCCCCAGGGGCATGAGGGTGCGGCTGAGGGACGGTGGGTTATTTTGGATTATGGTTCTTTGATGGTCCATATTTTTTATGATTATGTTCGGCAAGAGTATCGTTTGGAAGATCTATGGGCCAAAGGCAAAGAAATTCCACTCCCTGACTTGACGGGGAATACATTGCCTGAATTAAGAATGGGAAAATTAACCCCAAACCCTTGATGACATTGTTTGATTTTCGTGTGAATTCGCTCGACAGGGTCAGTTATAAATGAAGTTTAGTTTGCTTTATATTTCGGGACAGAAAGAACCCTATATGGAGATGGTGGAAGAAATTTATTTAAAAAAAATAAATGGTTTTTTGCCTTTTCAAATTCAAGCCATAAAAGCTCAATCTTCGGGTCGTGACCAGGCTCAAAATAAAAGTAAATTAGAAAATGGAAAAATTCTTGATGCGATAAAAAGTGGAGATTTTGTTTTTGCTTTTGATGAAAAGGGTAAAGCTGCGAAAGACTCCATTGAGTTTTCCCATTGGATGGTGAAAGCCTTGGAATCTGGACATCAACGGGTAGTATTTGTTCTGGGTGGCCCTTATGGGTTGAATTCACTGGTTCGTAAAAGAGCTCAACAAGTGATCAGCCTATCCCCATTGACTCTTAACCACCATGTCGCACGTGTGGTGTTACTTGAACAAATTTATCGTGGGTTAACAATTTGGAAAAATTTGCCTTACCATAATTGAAGGTTTAAAAAGACTTCTTGAAGCTTTAGACAAACCAGCTAACAGCAATACTCGTCAGCAAAGTGAGTGCTCTTAGTGTGACAATAATTCGATCCAACCGACGCATGAGTCCCGGCTGTCTGAGTCCTGAACGGATTTTGAAGCCCCAATAGAGGGTCAAAACATAGGCGACAACAGTCGAAAGGGCAAAAATAATATGAATGATGAGAAGTGGTGACATGGACAAATTTACCTTGGATAAAGCATTGCGAAAGAACACTAAAAACAAAATTAGAGAAGTGTCTAAAGCAATCACTGCAATCATCCACCGAATGTGTTTGTTGAGATTGATTGTGGCCAAACTCCGTCCGTAAAGGAGTAAGAGGTAGATCGCAAAACTAACACTATTGATTATCATATAAAGCACTCACTTTAATTAGCCAGAATATTTACTATCGCTTGCAGCTGACTCCAAATTTTTCTTACACGCACTTAATAGCAAAATTTTATAGATTAGGAAGAACAATTTTCTGCGTTAAAAAAAAACTAAGATCCAGGTCGAAGATTGTCGAAGGTTTTGCTGCCGTTGACACAGGATTTACGATCTGGCTTAAAAAAATGAAGGTACTTTTTGGAAAAATTTAGGGTTTTTCTATGGGTCATGGTGCTACCTATTTAGATTTTTATAACTGAGGATTTAGAGATGAAATTAACACAATATTTAGGTGATATTTATGCCGTGTTAACAGCTTGTACATGGTCCATAGCAGTTGTTTTTTTTAAATGGTCTGGCAATTATCTTGAACCTATTCCGCTCAAAGTTCTGCAAAATACCTTAGCTATATCTGGATTTTTTTTATCCATCTGGATTTTTCAAGAACCTATTTGGTTGGATTTAACCTGGACAGAGTGGATACGGTTGTTAGTGAGTGCGATTCTGGGGATTAGCTTGGGGGATACCTTTTATGCGGCAGCTATCAATCGAGTGGAGTTGGGATTGATCGCTTTGATTGATGGTCTCTATTTACCTTTAGTTATGGTTATGGCGTATTTTATTCTGGGTGAATTGGTTTCAAAAATGGTTCTTATCGGTGCGGTTTTTGTTTTGACTGCAGTTTTTCTAAGTCATAGTTCTGAGTTTTGGATTTTTTGGAAAAGCAAAGGTCAACAGAATAGCACGACACTATTGGGTATATTTTATGGGGTTTTATCCCAAGTCAGTATGGCCGCTTGTGTGGTGATGATAAAGGATTTATTGCCGCGGTTTTCTATTTTAACTTTAACGGCCTATCGATTTTTACTGGGTAACTTATTCTTAATATTTATTTATACGTGTAGAGGCAAAATTAAGTGGATTTTTTCAGGGTTCAGAATGAATTCTTCCTGGCGTGTCACTCTGCCCGGAGCCCTTTTAGGTCCTTTCACAGCAACTCTTTTTTGGTTTGGTGGATTTAAATACACTTTAGCTGGTAAAGCTGCAGTTTATAATCAATTGGGTCTTATTTTTATGGTGATTTTGGGGGTCTATTTTTTAAATGAAAAACTCACACGAATTAAAATTTTAGCCCTCTTGTTAGCCCTTTTGGGAACTGTCTGCGTGTTTTTAGACTAAGGAATGTACGTAAATTTCAGGGTTAACGTCCTGTATTGAATTTAAAATTCTTAAAGTCCTATTATTATCCTATAACCGGCACCAGTTTACCAGTCGGATTTTTTTCGAGTCTACAGCTTTTACCCTTATTTGGTCAAGGCGAAGACTAGAGCCTTTTGACCTCAGGACTTCAATTTGAATTGCTGACAATCTGAACCAAAAAATAAATATTTATTATTTGTTTGAAAGAATTTTTTGATTGAAACTGATTGTGCATGAGGCAGTCATTTTTTCTAAAGCACATTGCTTTTCTGGTCATACCCCTCCAGATTTTTATATTTATTACGGCCCAACCTGTCTTGTCTCACGGGTCGGAGAGCGATTCAGTTGAAGTGCAATCAAAAAAAGATGGAAATGAATCTTCTCCAGGGAATCATGACGCCGATTTGGGCAGAGAACAAGCCGCTAAAGTGGGGGCCGCGCTTCGAGCGAGGGAAAAAGAAAAAAATGTGCAAAGAGAAAAAGATAGGGAGAAGGGACTAAGAGATAGATTAAAAAGAATTGAAGCAAGGGAAAAAGTCAGAAAAGCCAAAGAGAAAGAAAAAAGGAAACAGAAAGAACAGAAAGAACAGAAAAAAATAGCAAGTAGATTACCAGTTTCTGGATCTATGGGGAAAGGGGGTGGAACTCTAGAGAATAATAATTCTAACGATCCCTCTAATCCAAATCAAGGGGGTCCTGCTCCAGAAAACGAAGTTCAATTTATGAATAGAAATTCTCTGGAAAAATTGAATGAAGGCATACGGCTCTTTATCCAGAATATTATTGATAAACAAAATTTATCTTACAGAGAATCTATAGCTTTTTGGCTTGGTATTGGTTATGAAAATGGACTCCTATCCTATCATTTAGGTGCAGATCGAGGGGGTTATTTTGACTCGAAAGCTCTTGAAAATGGAGCAATTGGATTTATAGGAATGAAACCAGGAGTTGAGTTGACAATCCAAGATGTTCATTGGTTGGGACCCAATCCTTCTAGAGAGGTACAATTTTTTAGAATCAACAGTCGAGTGATCCTTGCAATGAAAAAAATCATTTTTAAGCTTGAAAGTATTAGTTTGGCAGAAACTATAGACTTACTTTTTCCTCGTAAAGATGACGTTCCTGATGATGTTATTGTTGCGGATGAATCAAGGTTGTTGAGTTCATTTTTTGAGGTTCTAGATAAAAAATATGTTCTCGAATCCTTAGAGAGACTCCATCAGATCTTAATGAAAGACACTACTTATGATAATGAAACAAAAATTTTAAATTTTGAAAGTATTTGTAGAACTTTTGATCCCCTATTAGGGAGGGCAACTAAAGGTGAATATTACAACGATGCTAAAAGGAACTGGAAAGATAAAGAACTCAACCTTCGGAGTATCGTAGCTCTTTATCAGGAATTACTTCCCGAAAAACGACAAAAAGTAGAAGAGGTTGAATATGGCGAGTCTCTAAAAACGGAAATTTGGTTATCTATTATAAAAGACTTATTGCTACAGGTGAGACGTCCTTTAGCAGGAAGTAAAGAAAAGTTAGTGTTATTAGAGAAAGCGTTTAATAGTTTAGTGGAATTGTCGGCTTCAATTAATACAAAAAGATTGGCTAGGTACCTCGCCTATTTCATTAAAAATTTAAAGACAAATGAAATTAAAAGTATCGTAGATCCAATAGAAAGAAAGCGCGCATTGCTTAGTCAGATCGCCTGGGAGGTGGAACAGTTGCATGCCCAAAGACTCAGCCTGAATCCGGATTGTAAAATGATATTAAATAAACCAAGTGACTCAAAATAATGACAGGATGATTTTAAAAAAATAAAGTCAACCTGTTCCTTACAAAACACAGGAATCTAATGAAATTGCATTCAGGTTAGGGCTGGATAATCGGTATAACCCTCTTTGGTGAAGGTATAGAATGTCTCAGGGTTTGGAATATTCAGTGGAGCATTTATTCTAAAGCGTTGAACCAAATCGGGGTTGGCTATGAAAGCTTTGCCAAAGGCAACAGCATCCACTATTCCTGACTCTAAGGCTAACGTGGCAGACTCTTTAGTAAAACCTTCGTTGCCAATAAAAACCCCGTTAAAAAGCTTTCGCAGCTGAGGGCTCAAGCTATCATGGCCTTGATGTTCCCTTGTAAAAATAAAAGCAATCTTGCGCCGATTTAGCTCCCTGACGGCATGGCTGAATGTGGCCAATGGATTTGAGTCTCCCATGGAATGGGAGTCGCATCTTGGGGCTAAATGCACCCCTACCCGATCTGCTCCCCAAACTTTAATAGCCTCATCAGTGGCTTCTAAAAGAAAGCGAGCTCTGTTTTCAATGGAACCGCCGTAGTCATCCTCTCTTTGGTTGCTACTATCTTGTAGGAACTGGTCTATTAAATATCCGTTGGCGGCGTGGAGTTCGACTCCATCAAATTCAGCCTCCAAGGCATTTTCGGCAGCTTTTTTATAGTCTTTGATGACAGTTTGAATCTCTTTGATTGAGAGAGCCCTTGGTGTTTCAAACTCGGTTCTGGGTCGTACAAGGGAGACATAACCTTTAGGTTTAATTGCTGAAGGGGCCACCGGCAACTGCCCCTTCAAAAAGGAGGAGTGGGAAATTCGGCCCACATGCCAAAGTTGTAAGAAAATTCTTCCCCCATTCTCATGAACAGATTGCGTGATTTTTTTCCATCCCATGATTTGATCTAGGGACCAAATTCCGGGTGTATTGGCGTAGCCAACTCCCATGGGATGAATGGAGGTAGCCTCAGTCAGTATCAATCCTGCAGCAGCCCTTTGTGAGTAATACTCTGACATGAGTAAGTTAGGTAGACGCTCGTTGCCGGCACGAGATCTGGTGAGGGGGGCCATAATAATTCTGTTGGGAAGGGTAAGGCTCCCTAACTTTAAGGGACTGAAGAGAGAATCCATGTAAACTCCTAAACCGTTTCTTATAAAAAATTAAAGGGACTTATTTTGTTATAATCAGTCGAAGATGCTGCATCAAGCACTACAATCACAAAATTCCCCAGTTGTCGCGTTATCCGTCGGCCGTTGTAGTTGCTTGGCTCCACAGCTGTTCCGAACAAGCTCTTAGAGGTAAAAAACATATTCCAAATCTGAGGTCCGATTAAACTTTATTCACTTGCTATATTTACTACGACTCAGGAGTGGTTTTTTTTCATTGGTTTGAATTTTTTTTTGAATTCTTTTCTCGACCATCATGTTTGGGAGTAACGATAGTTTCAGTGAGAGGAAGGCAATTAAAATATTTTTTAGTTCTGGGATTGGATCCAAAGAGAGTTTTAATTGAGGAAACCTCACTTTGTGTTTCAATTTTGGGCGGCACATCGCTTCAATTTGATGATATCTCCTCTCAAAGAGTTAAAATGGAATTGGGCTTATTTTTTGCAAAAGCAAGACCGAACATAAAATTATTTTAAATAAATATAAATTCACTTGATGAGGGTTTGCTTGGGACCATTTGGTAATGTGAAGTTTCCTCTAAAATTCTTAAAGTTAACCTTTCTCTATTTTTTTTGTGTATTTTCCAATAAATCTTTTTCGGGAGACTTGACACAACTTCCTGTTTCATTGGGACCTCACTTTGGCAAAATTCCATGTGCAGCAATCTTGGGTGGTGGTGGTAATTCTTCCCTTTTGTCAGACAAATACATAGCCCAAATAGGTGTAGGGGCGGGGCCTAACGAGGAGTTGAGGCTCGATGTTAGTGAGCTTCAACGGAGAGGATTATCATTAACAGCCGGACCCAAGGCATCAGTAATTTTACCTATAGCGCGTATCTTAAGTGATTTGGGGATAGGTTACACAACTAATATAGACCAATTTGGCCTGTGGTTTAGATCCTCCGATTATCACATGCCACCAGTTGTAGGGGTCACAATAAAACATATTCTTGCAAATGGGTTAATTATCCAAATATCAATGGGTTATTTTATTGAAATGGATGCTGTTCATCGTATCAAACTTTTCCCTGCACTTTTGGAATTTTCTTTTCAGGCTCCGAGGAGTAATGGTACCACTACAGGCGGTTTTATCCATGTGGCACACTCATTACAAAGGCGAGAGCTCATAATGAATACTCAAGTGATACCTGGACCTTATGAAAGTTCTGGGGCTCCTAGAGGATCTGATGTTGTCCCTTCTGGTGAGGTGTTTTTATTAGAATTTCTTAAAAAGTTTGGAATCGATGCTCATTGGATTTTTTATTTAATCTTAGACTTTTTCAATTGAGCAACTGCGATCTCGTGCCCATTTTTAAAAAAAATAAATCCAAGCTTTAGGAAATTTTTGGGGGAAGTGAGACTATTTTCTACAAGAAAAATCATCTAAATGATAAAATTTCAATTCGATCGCAAGTCTATGGACAGGCACCCAACCATTTGTAACAAAAATTTGAATTTGAGAACTTCGTCGTTTGGGTTTTAACAAAACAAAAGATAATGAAGGAGGAAGTTGATTTGAAACTTCATTTATCACAAGCTGGATCCCATTTTATCTTCATTCGAAAATATTTATTTCATATAAGTCAGTTTTGTTTGATAGGAATTTTTGCTGGATTTGCTGCAACCATTTTTTTATACCTATTAGATTGGGTGACAACAACTCGATCTCATCACCCGGTAATTATTTGGTACTTACCCATAGCGGGTTTTATTATAGGTTGGTTTTTTCATTACTTTGGTAAAGAAATTTCCAAGGGAAGTAACCTTATTCTGGATGAAATTCATAAACCAAAGCGGACTCTTCCATTTGCTATGGCTCCATTAGTTTTATTCGGCACACTTTGCACTCATTTATTTGGAGGATCTTCTGGGAGA
>JAIBAM010000029.1 GCA_019695175.1 Bdellovibrionales bacterium | reverse complement strand
AGTGAAAAATTGATGCGCTAAAGCGCAACAGTCAATTGAGTTAAACAATTGGGTTAAAGCGGCCGTAGGCCGCCAAGGGATTGGTCCGTCCTCCGCATGAAGATACTTACAAGGCAAGCATAAATCCGTTCACAACAATGGAAGAAGTTCATAAAAAACTATCCAGAAGTATTTGAAGCAAGAAAGAGCTTCCAGAGACTACGACGACCGGGGATGCAAGCCCATGGTCAATCTTAGCCCGATTTAACGGGCGAAGGAAAACTATTACTTTTTGATGCTTGCTTTCTTACAGAAAATTATCAGCAGCTAATAGGCTCAAAAACAAAATAGCCTCTGAAGTTTTAGCTTCAGAGGCTTTGTATTCAAATTTAAACGGAATTAAAAGTTTTTTACATTTTCAAGCAGGTGTCCATTCGACATGCTTGACAAATGGTGGCCCCGGGGAGAATCGAACTCCCACGCCCTTGCGGGCACTGGATTTTCTTACCACTCTGGTTTTCACCAGCTCGCTGATACTTTTAAAGCTCAGAGAGTTTGTGGTCTGGACTATGCCTTGACCGTGAAGCCTTACGGCTCGTTAGGTCCCGCTCGTCTAGTCTCTACACCTTCCGAAGAGATTTCTCTAAGGCTTGGCTCGGTATTAGCAATCTCACTAAGAAATAAGCCTTCACCGAATTTGGGCGGTTCTACTCCGAGGGTTTCCCCAGGGGCACTCAAGTTATGCTGACTTTCTATGAGGTCAGCGGTCTGAGTCCAGCGCGTCTACCAATTCCACCACAGGGCCATTTATTTTTTTAAATAAAGATCCAAGAACTCAATTTAACTATGTAAATCATTCCCGTTAGTCAAAAAGAATCTTATTTTTCCATAAAAAAATCATGGGTTTTTTTCAACTCTGATGCAGAGCTAGCACATCGGAAGCTCGTTGCTCTCATATTTAATTCAGATTTGCTGCGTCTAAGTGAGAATCCTAAGCGAATAAGAATGTAGACGAAAGCTGCTAGCACAAAATTTGCGACCTGTAATGGAAGATCTCATTATTTAGACAACTAGATCCACACCATAGTGGACACCAAAAACTGGACAGGTTGCTAAGCTATAAAAAGTATAGTTTTGCGGTCGGTCCAGTTTTTCGGGTCCACTATACACCACAGATTCATAATCTAATTTTATTTTGTTGCATTGGCTCGCCGTAAACTCCAAATCGCAAGAAATCCAAAAAGTGTATTTGCAATCCAAAGAGCTGGAGCCACAGGTAAAACTTTATTATTCGCCATACCCTCTGAAGTCATATAAAGGATCCAGTAACTGACAATAACAAGAAGACACAAGACCATTCCACTCCCTCTGGCTAACCTTAAGTTCGTTGCAGTTCCAAGGCCAACCCCCAAGCAGGCAAAAATAAGACAAGCAATAGACAATGCCCAACGACGATGGACTTCGATTTGGTGTTTTATACGAGTTTCTTGATTTAAACCCGTGCGCTTCAAGCTTTCCCTTACATCATCTATGGACATGGATTGTAATGCAGTTTCCCGAGCCGAAGAATTGACCGGATCAAATAAGCTGATCTCGTAGGAAGTAAAGTCAATTTTGGTATACTTTTCTAAATGAGTGCGATGGATACTTCCATTAATCAATTTCAAGTGAGCATGATCCCCTGTTTTTGGATCTGACGTTCGCAGTAAATAACCTTCTTTTGCAATAATAGTTAGAGGAGCATTGGCCTCCCTCTCGTCATAAATAAAAACTTTTTGCAGTAAATTTTTTTTTGTATCTACATGGTTGGCGTAAACCACCAAATTAAAAAAATCTTCGGAAAACACTCCTTCCTTGATCGCTACGGTCGCTTTGAGTCGACCAAAATCAGTGATGAGTGATTCGAACTGACGATTCCCCCAGGGAGCCAAGTAAAAAGAAATTTGCATGGACGCCAACATCATTAAAACACCAAAAATAAAAGCCGGAATCATTAAATGGGTCATGGTAAGCCCCAATGAACGCAGAGCCATAATTTCTGAATCTGCACTCAGACGACCATAGGTTATGAGAACGGAAAATAAAAGACTCATGGGAAAGACTATGGGCAAAAAACTAATTCCCAAATAACCCATAATTTGTCCTGTTGTTTTAAGACTTATACCATGAACCAAAATAAACTCAGTCAAACGTAAAGCTTGAAACATGAGTAAAATAAATAAAAAGACTGCAATACCAAGAAAAAAACCGGGAACGATTTCCAAAAAAATATATTTAAGAGCCAACCGTCCACGGTGAAGTTCAAACATAATTTAAGCTACAACATTTAAGTGGAGGGAAATTCATACGTACCTACATTTTCAGGACTACCAATAACCTCTCTAATTCCTAGAGCACTTTTTAACAAAGGCGATAAGTATTTAATGTTGAGCTGAGAGGCTGCATCACACTTAGCTGACATGGGATCCGGATGGTTTTCCAAGAAAAGGGCATCCGCACCTGCCGCCACAGCTGCGAGTGTGAGATGCGGTATAAAACGCGGTTCACCCCCAGCAGGGTCTGAGCTTGAAATACCATACAAGCGAATCACGTGGGTGGCATCAAAACACACGGGTGCCCCTAATTGCTGCATCACTGGGATAGAACGCATATCGGCCACAAGACGATTGTAACCAAAGCAAGCACCTCTTTCCGTTAACATCACATTTTGATTCCCTGTGGATTTAATTTTAGAAATGGCGCTGTCCATATTTTCTGGGGCTAAAAATTGCCCTTTTTTAACGTTAACAGCTCTTCCTGTTTCCCCGCAGGCCACGACTAAAGAAGTCTGCTGACACATGTAAGCTGGAATTTGTAGTACATCCACAAATTGTGCCACCCTCTTTACATCTTCGACCCTATGAACATCGGTTAAAACAGGCACACCAAACTCTTCGCGAACTTCTTGCAAAATTTTAAGCCCTTCTTCAGCCATTGGACCGCGCCAGTTTTTTTCAGAACCACGATTGTCTTTTTCGTAGGAACTCTTAAAAATAAGACTCATACCCAACTTCTGGGTGATCTCAACCAGCTGTTTCGCCGTTTTCATAATCAACTCTCTGCTGTCAATTACGCAGGGTCCAGCAATGAGCGCTAGGGGTTGTCCAGTACCAATAACTACTTTTTGGCGCGCCGAATCAACAACAAATTTTCGCAAAGGTAGCTCTAGGGTTTCAACCCGTTCTTTTCCACGTCCTGCTGTCATAAAGTTCTCCTGTGTGTACAAATCCTATTTTTAGCTCGAATTTCATCACCTTAATGGGAAAAACAGCTCTTGTAAACTGGCTCAGCCGAGTTTTTAAAGCGGAAATCGTCTTTACGAAATCAACTTTTAGAACTTATCCAGGACTCAAAGTAATTCAGGAACAAGCATAATTCGGGACTCAAAGTAATTCGGGACTCAAAGTAATTCAGGAATAAGCGTAATTCGGGACTAAAGGTAAGTTTGTATGGAGTTCTTTAGACGGAAGAATCGAATTCGATGTAGAATCATGGGTAGCTCAAGACTTCTTTTAAGACAAAAACATTAAGGTGGAAAAACATGAGAGTTTTATTAGTTCTTGATGATTACAATGAACTTCTCTACTTGCAAACATTACTTAAAAAATTAGGTTTCGATGTGGATGGTATACAAAATGATCGAAACTTTTCAGACACAAATTTAGCTTTTCATCCTAGCTTAGTGATCGCCACGGCTGTAGGCAAAAGGGTCAATGGAATTGCTATGGCGGAGGGGCTCAATAAAACAAAACTGATGCCCAAAGTTATTTTGCTCGCACCTCCCATTTTAGTGGAAAAACTAAAAGGGAAAACCATAGATAACGTGGATCTTATTATTTCAAGTCCAGTTCAGGCAAAGGAAGTTTTGCTTTGCATTGCTCAAATTTGCTCTTTAGATCCCAATGTGTTGATGGAAAAGTATCGTAGGATTAAAAAAACACTCTCCCCAGACCATGATCCCGATCTCCAACTTTTAAAACGCGATGATGAACCCACCGATCCCTTTGTGCAGCAAGAGTCCTCTGAAAATCAATCGAAAGCTGCTTTCCCTCTCAATCATAAAAGTAATATCCTGGACAAAAAAAATACTTTTCAAATTCACAGTGAGAATAACAGATCCCCTTCTTCGCAGGGATTGACTCCATCCACCATTAATCCGCAGGAAAGAAAAGCACGATTTCAGAAAGCATTAGCTTCATTAGAAAAACCCAAACACCATTTTTTTTCTAAAAACGTGATCGAACAATTTACCAAAGAAATTCGCAAACAGGACGATCTTGATGAAAATCCTGAAATGTACGAAGAACGAAAAAACTTTGTGGTCGCACTGTTTAAAAAAGCCAAATAATTTTTTTAACCCGACATTTAGAGTCGGGACCTAGATTTTTAGAATCGAGCTTTTAGAAACGGAATAGAGTCAGGGTTTCAGTTGCAAATGGCTCTTAGTTAACTCCCCCCACTCCGATAAAAGGTATAAACCCTCCCCCTGCATTTTGATCAAAGCCATAATAAAATCCGAAAATGAAAGCAATGGGTAAATGGTAAAATAGAGTCGTGTTAGCACGAAGTTCAAAACCAGAACCTGCAAATAAATTATTTGCTTGGGTTCGATAATTCACTAAATCTTTAAAAGAATAGTAAAATCCATCCACAGCTGCTGCATCTACAAACAAATTCCCTTCCCATCCCCTGAGAAAAAAGGGTTTAGTTCCAAAGCCTTGAAATGTATCTCTCAATGGGAACATATAGTTTAAATTAAAGTTATACAAAGATCGCCCCACAATAAATCCCGAAGGATAGCCCCTCAACACATAAGGAGAATCAATTAAACTCACTAAATAATTACCCCCCAAAGTGCGATCTCCGACTGAGAGAATCTTATTCACTGGAAGTTGTGGCGCAAACACCCCATTGAAGTAGGCCGAAATATAATGTCTTTCAGGTAAAAATCCATGCCATTTTTCCATTAAAGACAACTTAGTTTTTTGGTACGCCAGTCTATTTTCTCCTGGCAAATAGGAAGTAATTTTTAATGCTGCAAAGTATTGCGTGACAGTGGGAACTTTAGTTACGTTTTTGGTCTCACTATCAAAACTCAATTGCATACTGGGTCCAAAACGAAATTGGGACCAGTCACCATCTTCAAACTTAACTATGGTGCTTTGATAGTGAGTGGACAATTCCCCTCTCCAACTCTTACTAAGCCCAGGAAGAAAAAAACTCCCACTCAAACTATAAAACTCATCACTTCTTGGGGTCGGATCATTATCAATTAACAAACTGTTTTTTTTCACAGCGGTAAAAAGTAAATCTACCGCTGTGGTTGTATTTAAGTAATTAACCCCATAACTTCCAAGGCGTGTAACAGAGTCATAAGCTCCACTTAAGCTGTAGGTGTGTCTTTGGGTTGGATCACTCATTTGAGTTGAACCCTCGAAGTAAATCCCGCCCTTAACCGAGTAAACAAAAGGAATCCAGTATCTCGGCCATAAATAGGAAATCGGATTGTAGGAATGATCCTCAAGCTTTCCTACAAAATCCTTAAGTAAGTCATCACTCTTTTTTGAATCTCTATCTTTAGAATTAGAGGAGTTTGAGTTCTTTTGACTAAAAGTCAAGAAAGGCAAAGTTGGTACGTTGGACAAGGAATATTTTTTCAAAGGGAAACTATAAATTTTAGAGCCATTACCAGTGAATCGCGTGGCAATGATTTCCTCTGATCTTCCATCCCAATCCGCCTCTGCAATCGAGGTTGTAGTATTGGAAATGGCGACGGCAGTTCCCGAGTTTGTAGTATTAAAATCATTGGACAAGTATATATTGTTTACTCCGTTTCTCGACGAAATAAAAAACAACCCTTGTCGAGTGAATAAACTCATATTGGCTTCATTAAAATTAGTTAAAATAGGGCTTACTCTCCCAGCTTTCAAATCATAAAGATACAATTTGTCTAATCCAGATTTGTTTCGCCAAGAAAACACAAACTGATGCTGACTCACAAAGGCGGGGGAACTAAATCGTTCCCCCATAGGGGAACTTAAAATCGTTTTTGTTTTAGAGTCCTTAAGATGGAGTAAAACTAGGTTTGTCCCGGCCCCTTTCTGCTGCACAAATAGAATCTCTTTTCCTGAGGGAGAAAAGGTCGGTTGACTAGCTCGTAGTCCAAAGGTCAATTTTTTAGGTATTCTTTCGCCGCTCATTGAAACCTGATAAAGCTCACGGAAGTTTTGATAACGACCCACCACGCTCATTTGATCATAAACAAAAGATGAACTGTCCGGTGCCCAAGCCACACGAGTTGTACTTCCCATGGAAAAAAGTGTCCGCGAAGGAAATTTAGAAAAACTTTCTTTTGAAGTTGCAGGACGTTCGATTAAATTTAACCTTCCCCCTTCATAAGGATTACGAGAAGTGAATACTAAGTAATTCCCGTCAGGACTGACGGCAGGATTTGATTGAGTTTCATTATTTTTTAAAACAAGGTTTAGCTCTTCATGTCCTGCCTTTTGAATAAAATCGATTTGTTCTCTCGCCTCTTTTTCCACCTGAATTTTTGTCTGATCCCACCAAATATATAAATCTTGAAGGGTTTTTTGCTCAAATGGAGCTTGCAACATAAACGGCACTCTTCGCGAAAATGTTTGGGTCATTTCCTCAAAAAAAGGCTCCCCCATTTTTTCCACAAATGAATGCCATAAAAGGGAACCATAGTAGTAGGGCCTGGAAAACGGATATGTCGGAATTGAAAACTCATTGATTCTACCAATATCTTCATCATACCAACGGTTTTCTTCTGTTAAAGCCCGCAGGGTTGCGAAAGTATCTGGTGATTTCAATCGGCCGTGAGTGGTGTAGCGACTTTCCACCTCCACAGCTAAACCTTCAAGATACCAAGATGGTAAATACATATTTGGACTTACCGTGGACCCTAGAATATAACGAAGGGGGGTGTAGAATCCGTGGGAAGGGGTCATGGTAAAAATATGACTGAGCTCATGTAATATCAATTCGTAGATCCAGTCTTCATAGTGACTCAACCATTCGCCAGGTGTCGGCAATACTGAAATAACATTAATTAATGGGTAAGGTACTACGGTAGCAGAGCCGTTGGGAGAATCTGTGTTATCAACGAGTATAATAGCGACTCGTGATGAAGGTGCTTCCTTAAAAATTGGTAACAAAGTCTGGTAGGCCTTCTCTGCAGCTCGCGCGTAATTTTGAGCTAAATCTTTTTGTGCTCTAGAAAAAATGATTTCAAAATGAGCCGTTTTAATACTTCTCCATTGAATCATTGGATCGTTGAGAGCACCAAAAACAAATCGAAATGGAACCGTCAAACATATTGCAAAAATAAGGTGGCGGAAATATTTGAAAAAAAAATTCAACATAAAGTTCAACTCCCAAAATCAATTTTTAATTTTAACCTCAGAATTTATTTGAGAGTGATTCACCTCACTTTTTTCTTTCTCAATCCACCACTTTTTCCAAACATGCACCCTTTCATCAATCTGCTGTTGTGTCATATCTTCTTCTAACAAAGGACCGTTAGGATTCATAATTCTCAGAGCTTTAAAAATAGGTTTTAATAACTCTTGATTTTGTGTTTGTTCCATTGTCTTTATTAAAATACCCATATTTTCCATGGTTGGTTTTTGTCGCATTAAATGGACCGCTTGGATTTTAATTTCATCGCTTTCACTTTTATCAAATAAAATTTGTTTTAAAACTTGTTGCAGCGAAGGCGACCATTGCTCTGACAAACTATTCAACGTTCCTATTCGATCTGACAACTGCTTCCCTTTATCTGTTATAAAATTCAATTGTGAACTCAAACGGTCCATCCATTGTTCCTTTTGCATCTCAAGCCAAACCGACCAACGACTGGATCCTACCAACCATTTAACTTTAGGCAATCGCACCGCCCACAAAGAATCCGATATTTGAAAAAAATCATATTTGATGGTTCCAGAATAAAGTGTAAAGGAACTCTTGCCTTTACTTACGTTGGGATGGGCCCGACTGGTCACTTCAAAATCCTTTAAAGAGGCTTTGAACTGATCAAAAAAGTCCCAATTGATATACTCTTTCGATGAAGTTTGCTGCCAGAGTCCTTTAACCATTTCAAACTGCGCCAAGGTTTCATTGTCTTTTACAATTTTGAGCGGAGACAGCAAAGGTATTGTTCTTTTTTCATCTACTTGAAACCAACTACGGTGCAGAGGTAAAAAATAAATCCCCTCACCGGTCGCAGCCGCACACTCATTTCCATTTTGAATTCTTCTTTGATCGATGAAAATCTTAAGAACTTTTGTTTGATTTTGTTTTTTCCATTTGGCAGTAAGAGTCAAATCTGGCTTCTCTTTGGGGCAAGGGTCCTCAAAGGTGGTAGAAAATAATGTAAAAAATTGTTCCAAAGTCCCAAGTGAGATAGTTTTTCCCTCTAGATTGTAATGATCCTTCTCTAAGGAAATCTGAAATGTGTCATAAGAACTTTGCAATAAAATTTCATTGGGTTTTTCAAGTGGAACAACTTCCTCAGCAAAAACTAATGAGGTTTTCAAAAGGCCTTGAAAAACCCATGGTAGAATAAACCTCATCAACCTTCGAAACTTCCTTTCTGACAAATTGAATTGAAAAAAATCTTCCTTGAGCATGCAAACCTCCCCTCCAAACAGACTCCTGTTGACTTCCTAGTCCTCTACAAGAATAACTTTTTAACGTTCAAAAACAATGAGTTCCTTTAAAATCTGTTAGCTTAAAATTTTGAAAGTTTATTTTTGAAAAAACAATACCCTTTAAACCAAAGATATGCTGATCTTACTAAGGAAGCTACAAGTTCAGTCATCTCAGAAGGAGGTTGGAATGGAATTATTAACGACAATAAATGGTTTTTTATTAAATGAAAATCTGGGACTTTGGGCTCATGTTTTCACCGCAGGAGTTATTTTAACTTTAGGATTTTTAGGAGCTCCGCTCTGGTTATGGACTGTCACTTTAGGACTGATCTTTATAGGTTTTTCAGTTCCCTTATCCTTTCTCACTTTTTTCGTTGTCGTTGCTGTCCTCTTTAATATTTGGCCGCTCAGACAGTACCTGGTCACCCTACCCATCATGAGACTTTTTCAAAAGTTAGGCTTAATGCCACAGATTTCAGCCACAGAGAGAACCGCTCTGGAGGCCGGAGTGGTGTGGATGGAATCTGAGCTTTTTTCGGGACATCCAGATTTAAAAAAAATGTTACACCAACCCGTAGCTACACTCTCTCAAGAAGAACAATCCTTTCTAGACCACGAAGTTGAAGAATTATGTTCCATGATCAACGATTGGGAACTTCATAAAACCAAACAGCTCCCTGTGGAGGTTTTTGACTACATTAAGAAAAAAGGATTTCTTGGGTTAATAATTTCTAAAGAATACGGTGGACTCGGATTTTCACCCGCTGCGAATTCAGCCATTGTGCAAAAAATTTCTTCCCGTTCCATCGGTGCAGTGATTTACGTCATGGTTCCAAATTCCTTAGGCCCCGCAGAGCTTCTCACCCACTACGGTACTCAAGCTCAAAAAGACAGATATTTACCTCGATTGGCCCGAGGGGAAGAAATTCCTTGTTTTGGACTCACTGAGCCCACCGCAGGATCCGACGCAGCTTCGATTCTATCCGACGGTATTTTATTTAAGGGTGCTGACGGAGTCCTCTACGTAAAATTAAATTGGCGTAAAAGATGGATCACCCTAGCTTCCATTTCCACATTGATTGGTTTGGCTTTCCGTCTAAGAGATCCAGAAAATTTACTCGGTAAAGGTACAGATGTGGGGATCACCTGCGCTCTAATCCCCAGTCACCTTCCCGGAGTTAAAATTGGAAAACGACATGACCCCTTAGGAATTCCTTTCCACAACTGCCCAACTGAAGGAGTGGATGTAATTATCAAAGCAGAGGAAGACATCATTGGTGGTGTCGCTGGTGCTGGACAAGGGTGGCAAATGTTAATGGAGTGCCTTGGTGCTGGTCGGGGAATTAGTTTACCAGCGCAAGCGGCTGGAGGTACCAAGCTTTGCACACGTGTGGCTTCAAGTCATGCAACCGTTCGGAAACAGTTTGGACTCTCCATAGGTAAGTTTGAGGGAGTTGAAGAACCTCTGGCTAGAATTGCGGGCTACACCTACTGGACCGAAGCCCTAAGACGTTACGTTCTAAGTGCTTTGAATCAACACATCAGTCCACCAGTTGTAACTGCAATCGCCAAATACACCACTACAGAAGCCGCCAGAAAAGTGGTTAACGACACCATGGATATTTTAGGTGGAGCAGGAATTTCCATGGGCCCACGCAACATCATTGCAAGTATGTATATTGGTACTCCCATCAGCATCACTGTGGAAGGTGCCAATATTCTCACCCGAACTCTTATGATTTTTGGACAAGGAGCTCTTCGTGCCCATCCTTTTGCATTTAAAGAAGTAAATGCCATAGAAAAAAATGATTTAAAAAGTTTTGATCGAGCCTTTTGGGGCCATATGGGTCACATCCTTCGCAATACATTTAGAGCCCTAATATTGTCCTTTACTCGAGGATATTTAGCCCTATCCCCTGTGGGAGGAACAACAAAACGAGCATGGCAAAAACTGGCTTGGTGTTCGGCCTCTTTCGCTATTTTAACGGATATTGCTATGGGACTGTTAGGAGGCCAACTCAAGGTAAAAGAAAAACTGACCGGTCGATTTGCAGATATATTATCCTGGATGTTCATTGGCTCCTCTGTCTTAAAAAGATGGGAAGATGAAGGACGTCCTGCTCAAGATCTTCCTCTGGTTAAATATTCCATGTCCTTAGCCTTTCACAATATACAAGAAGCTTTTGACGGAATTTACACCAACTTGGATATGCCCGTAATTGGGTGGATTTTCCGAGGTCCCATTAGATGGTGGTCCCGAGTCAACATGCTGGCCGCACAACCTCGTGATCGACTGACCCATGCCGTCGCGCAAAGAGTTTTGGCGGATCAAGAAGTGCGCGATCGTCTGACTCTGGGAATATTCTTACCCACCCATTCTGGCGAAGCACTGGCACGATTGGAAAAGGCCTATACGACTGCAAAACGAGCTGAATCTGTTGATAAAAAAATCCGTGACGCCGTGAAAGCAAAAAAAATCCGCAAGAAAAAAGGATCCGCAGTTATCGAAGATGCCTACCAAGCAAATATCATCAGTCGAGAGGAATACGAATTGATTCTCAACGCCGAGAAACTCCGTCTAGACGCCATTCAAGTGGATGAATTTTTTGAAAAAGAATACTTACCTGGGCTTTCTAGTCAGATGCATAAGCCGGCAGTAAAGCCTTTTCTCACTGGTGACTGGGTTCAACCCGCATCCTAAAAACAAATAGTTTTTATAGAGCCTGAGACAAAATTTCCAAACAGCCCCTTTCTTTTAAGGGGCTTGCCCTTAGAGCTGGGTTGGAGTTGCTGTATCAGCTGCAACGGCCTGTGTTCCTGCCTGTGCTCTATAAAGGGTTAACTTTTATTTATCTTACTCCTGCCGCTGACGACGGCCTCAATATTAACCCACACGGAAGGCTGCGACCGGCACCCGTCACGGGCCCGCCAAAATACGATCTTCTGTACACGTCTAAAATTTTTTGGATGAATTCATCAGAGATTTCCACTCTGTCCATCAATATCTTGGCCACATAACCCGAAGAAAAAATATCAAGATCTAAAGCCACTTCCTCAAGCAGTTTTTTTACCAAAACATTCATACTTTGTTCTATGGCTTTGGACCAAACTTGTTCTATGATTTGGGACCAAAATTGAAAATTAAATTCTTTAATTTTATTTATTGACTCGCCAAATAGTCCGCTTAAATCTTCGCTTGATAAGGATTGATCAGACCCAAGCCTTGACACAAGTTTTTTAAAAATGGATTCATAATCTGGAAAAGTTAAGGGTTCGTTACCCCAAAGATCCTCTTTTAACTTTCCATACTTGTCTAGCAAAAATGGAACAATGGTGGCTAAAGCGATCGTAGTGATAATTAACTCCTCAAGTCGAAATTGTATTGTTGCTAAAGCTCCCGTTTCTGTATGTAGTTGAAGCCTTAGATTGAGCATATTCTCTAAACGAGCTCTAAAATTATTTAAGAGTGCAGTAAGAAATTCACCTGAATCCGTCAGAGTGCTTAATGTCTCCCCGCCAGACAATTTAACTGTGGTTCCTGACTGATCTAATTGCAGTAAAAGACTTTTCAAAGTTTTACAAATTTGTTTAGAGCTTGGTTTATATCTGAGTGGAGAATGTCGTTTTATTTCAGAACAAATATAGTTCATTTTCGTGTCTAAAATAAGCCACTCCCCCAATATGCGTTTGATTAAAAAACTTAACAAAGCTTTTTGCATAATGACTTCAGCATCACGTTTGGTGATAACAATTTCTCTTGGGGGAGCAGGTTCCGCCATGGCCTCCAATGATTTCCCACCTTCATAAAGAAAAAAAACCAACCCAAAAGTGAGCCAAAATAATTTCAAATACGATCTCAATTTATAATTCATTTTATTTTCTTAATTTTATTTACTTTATTTATCCAAATAATTTCTCTTAATAATTTTTCTTAGCAATTTCTCTTAAAAAATTTCGCAATTTTTCTTAACCTTTAATTTACACTTCACACTTCTAGATTAAAAATAAATAAAATTTATTTTTAATCATTTCCTAAAACAACGCTACAAACAGGTAATGAATCATCCCCATATACCGCATATAAAAGGAAGATTTTTGTGTGGAACAAAAATGAAGATATTAATTCTCTAACAGCTTGACGCACTATTAAGCTCTCAAGAGTGGCAGAACCACCTAAATTTGATTCATGAACCGATAGCTTAGTAACCTCCTGCCTAATTAAATCAATCCATCCATCAACTAGGCCTTGAAAATTTCCATGTTTTTCATTTAATTTATTTAATACGAAATTTCTTACCTTTGTTCGAAATTCAATAAGAGTATCTGCCATAGGTTTATCTAATTTCTCTGTTCTCTGTAGCCCTCTTTGAAATTCAGCTATTCTATCTAAGACTGTAAGATCCCTATTAGGTCCACTTACCGCAAGAAATTGTGCTTTGATTAAAATAATATCTTTTGTTACTTGTTCGAACAGGGGGCTTACTTTGCTTGGGTCCAAAGATTGGACCATTAAAATTTGCTCTAATTGTAAAAAAAAGGTATTAACTTCAGTTATAATCTTAGCCGCGAGACCACCTTCGACTTCAAATGGATCCAGATACCCCTCATCGCACAAAACTCTATCCTTAGGCATGGTCAGTATTAAAAAAACAAATAAAAAATGAAATGCATTTCTCATATCACCCCTGCAAAACCCTTAATCGGGAAAATACATGATTTATTAAGATCGAACGTCAGTTTGAAATTTTGACGCTTAATATCATTAGACTTTAGCTTTTGTCAAAAGATTCTCTTTCGAGATCGAATTGGGCCGCTCAAATCAAGGTAAATTTTAATTATTTAGCCTTTCTTTTTATTTGAAAAAAATTGGTGACGACAGTGGACAAATCTGAGGATCCTTGCGCCTTTAGTTGATCTCTGATGACAGCAAGGTCCCGACGGGCTTCAACAAAATTGGCATCCATAGCTAGAGCATGTTTAAAATTGGTTTTACTTTTTTCCAAATCTCCAAGTTGTTGAAAAAAGAGCCCCTTCGCATAAAAATAGGGCGCAGAATGTCTTTCCTCTGGTGGAACCTTATTCAAGTTCTCACCGGCTGTGGTTAAAAATTTTTCAATCTTAGTATCACCAGGACCTGACTTAATAAGAGCCCAAGTCAAATAAATATAAATATCCGCACGACTGTGTCTTTGTTGCGCCAAACCATTCAGAATTTCATAGGCCTGCTGATATTTCCCCTTGTTTAGCAAAGCAAGCCCTTGTTCGAAAAGGGTCTCCCTTTGCATGATTTTTTCAGCAGACCCTTCATTAATTTCACGGGTATACGTTTTTCTTTTTTCAGGATCCTTCAAGGTTTCATAAGCTTCTGTAATACGCGCAAAATACTGCACAAAAAGAGATTTTACTTCTTCACTCTCACTTGATTCCACTCGATCTGGATGATAAGTCTTAGCCAACTCCATATAATTTTTATTTAATTCCCGATCAGAAACCTTAGGGGTCACACCCAAAGTATGGAAGAAATCCCGATCTTTTGCATCTTGTATCATTCTTTTTAAACGTGAAATTTTTCGCACTTTATCTTCCTGAGAAGATTTCTTGGGACCAAAATAAGCCAGCTTCTCAATCAACAAAAAATGAAGAATTTGGAAAAGTTTATTTTCCTCAACACCTTTCATTTCTAATAATTCGCTCAACGTATGACCTTCTTGCAACAAAGTCATAAAAGGTTGCACCGTTTCTTTCATTTCTACCATCTGCTGCAAACGTTTTTGCAATTTTTGATTCGATTGAAGTAATATAGGATTTTCCAACCAACGATTGTAAAAACTAGCCAACCAACGACTCTCAATTTTGGAAATCACCCAGTCCCACAATAATCGCGCAAAATGATTGTGATCAATCACCACATCGCTGATCGAATCTTCACTCGCATCCAGAAACTCCAAGTCAAAAAAAGTATCTTGTATCGTTTTGCTTAAACGAATTAACATTTGTTCCTCTCTCACAATCTGTATGGCATGTGGAGAGAGATATTGTGCCGCAACCAAACGCTCACCTATAGGGTTATTATTTGTATCTTTTAGGACATCCGAAACTTCCTCTGGTGAAGTGAATCCCATCTCCACAAGTAAAGAACCAAAATAAGAAGTCCTATCCTTTAAAAGCACTTGTGAAAGCTTTCCGCTCTGAAAAATTAAAGTTGATTTTGTACCTTTGCTGTCAGTCATCAGCAAATGTCCAGAAAAATCAGAGCCAAAAACAAGGGAAAAAATAAGTGGCAAATCAAAACCGTGGACCGATTGACAACTTTTAAGACATTCAAGCCGAAGGGATTTATTTACCTCAGAAACAGTTAAGCTATCTAATAACGGAGGAAGATCCGCTTCCAAATGATCCGAAAAAAGTTCTAAAACTATTGAAGTCAATTGTTCTAGATCAAAAGGTTTAATTAAAAATGAGTGTGCCTGAGTTTTTTGCAACGCCTCTTTAGCAAAACTCTTGTCCTTGTAGATTCCGCTCATTAAAATTAATTTTAATTTACTGTCTAATTGGGACTTTAATTTTTGAGCCAAATCAATCCCATTTATTTTTGGAAGCAAGCAATCAATTATGGCTAAGGAAACATCCATCTGCCGGGATATTTTAAGCGCTTCATCCGCGTTTTGAGCCCATCGAACATCAAAACCGACTTGTTTCAAAACCTCACTGATTCCTTTACCAAGGCTATTATCATCTTCAATAAGTAAAATTTTTATATCCGACTTTTTCATCTCACTATATTTTCGGCTAAGGCGGACCAGATCAACAGGGGGACAATCCCTACTTTATCCAATAACGCAATGCGCATATTTACCAAGTTTCAGATTGAACCCCTGGCCATATCAAAATGAAAATGAAGCACTCTCCCCTTTGCATTAATTAATTCAAAATATTGAGTTTGTTCTTGGCAAAAAGAAGAATTTTGATAGATTTTAAAGTCTTATTCTAATGCCCATTTTTTGAACCCAAGGTGAATCGTTTTGATTCAAAAGGAGATACCGTGTCACTTTCTACTCAGCCTGTAACTGACAAAAGCTTTGAAACTGATGTTATAAACTCTTCTCTTCCTGTGCTAGTTGATTTTTGGGCGGAATGGTGTGGCCCCTGTCGCGCCCTAGCTCCTAAGCTAGAAGAGATTGCTAATGAACTCCAAGGCAAAGTTAAAATTCTTAAACTCAATATTGATGAAAATCCAGAAATGCCTGCGAAATATAATGTTCGTGGCATTCCAACCATGATTCTCTTTAAAGACGGAAAGCAAATTGAACAAATTGTGGGAAATCACCCTAAAGACACCATCAAGTCTGTTGTCACCAAACACACTTAAGTAAATCAAAAAAACCCCACGGTTTTTTAAGTGGGGTTTTTTGAATCTGCTCGTTCGCTAGTTATTAAACTTTATTCCTGACTGGATTTTTCCACGGCAAATTTGAGCTCACTAAATCCTGCCCGAGATCCCAAAACCAAAATAGGATTTAAAGTGGCAAAGTTCATGTCTTTATCGGCAATAATCACAAGACTGTCCACATTACTAGAGCTTGTTTGTCCACTGGTTTGCGCAGCAGCTTTGTTTTGCTCATGAATTCCAGTAAGTACAGAAAAGAGTTTGTCAGGATCAATTCTTTCATCATTCAAAAATATTTGATTTTGTACAATTTTTAGTGCCGTTGTTTTGTAAGTAATATCAGCCTGACTGGATTTAGGTAAAATTATGTTCTTATCGTGTGTAATATCACTCTGCTCTGAGGCTGAATTCATCATTAAAAAAATCACAAGAATAGAAAAAGCGTCGACCAACGAGGTCAATAAGAGAGAGGCCGTTATACTTTTTTTCCCGCGACGATTGTGAGGTTGTATTACGGAATGACTCGCCAGAGGAGAATTAAATATCTTTTGTTTTAATACTGATGCGGATCTCATTTTGGAACTCCTTAAATATCAATCAAATAAATTTTTCCTACCCATCAACACCTCAACTCAAACCCCTCAAAAATCTGAAATTGTAACCTAAGCGCCAAAGGATTTACCTGCTACATTGTTATAAAGGCGCAATCCCAACCTGGTAGGATCCTTTTTTCATAAGACCCATGAGTTGAATTAAATCCTCATAACGCGATTGAGCTTTAGGCAGAATGAGAGCCACAGTGACTTGAGGATAATTTTGTTTAATCAGTGTTAATGACTGAGTCACTTGACCCCAGTGCGGACGACCATTGATGGTCGAAATACTCATTTCACTCACCTTGGATTTAGGAACATTTTTTACCGAGGCAACAATAGATCCATCCTCATTCATCTGCATCCAAAGCGCCGGTTGATCCGCTTTTTGACCTGAATCACTATCTCCCAAAGCTTGCTTTACATTGAGAGTCCCCAACTGCATAAATACCGCTGTTACCAGAAGAAAGCATATGCAAGTAGAGAGAACGTCTATAAACGGCACAAGATTTAAATCAAAACTCATAGAACGCTTCGATGTTTTTTTTGTATTTGAAACCATAAAACCTCTAGATAATACTTAAACTAAGGTTAGGTAAAACTCTTAAAAATGATAGTATGAACTTTACCTAGGAACGCTCGTTCTTTTTAGTGGGACACTTTCATTTTGAAAACCCAGCAGATTGAAAACCCGTAAGGCAGCTTGGGTCATATCATCAGAAATTTTTGTAACTCGATTTTGTAAAACAGAGTACATAATTAGAGTAGGTATCGCGACAATCAACCCATAAGCTGTTGCATTCATAGCCTCAGAAATCCCTTGAGCCAACAAAGCAGCTTTAGTTGCTTGATCCACACTTGCAATAGCCGCAAAGGAGCGGATCATACCAGTAATTGTTCCAAGCAGTCCCATAAGAGTAGCCACATTACCCAGCATACTTAAAAATTCTATTCTCGCTTCCAATCGACCCTGTTCATGATAAAGAATCTCATCCATTTTAGCTTGGATTTCTTCACGTCCTCCCATATTGATGGCTGCTTGTGTTCCCGCTTCAATCATTTTTCTAAGGGAAGAATGGGGGGAAAGTGACTCTGCTTTTTTCAACACTTTTGACAACTGACCCTTTTTAAGATCCTCTTCAAAATGTCTCACTCTCTTTCTTTGATTGATAGATCTTCGTAAAAAGAGTGTCAGAGTTCTTTCTATGACGATGGCAAATGCTGCAATCTGTACACCTAAGATTGGATACATCCAAAAACCACCGGCTGAGAAAGCGTGGATTAATGATTCCATAAATATTTCCCTTTCTTGTTTATAATTTTTTATAATTTAAAAACAAAATTTGTTATTTATTGTTATTTATATGAAGCGTTCAATTTATGTTTTTATCTTTAATTTAAATGAATAACCTTCATCTAAATTTTTGAACCTCAATACTATATTGGCAATTTGGATGCCAATTTTGACTCCATAAAATGGGGAATGAAATCTTAAAAATACAGAATTTTTACTAAAAGGTGACGCAAATTGGCGCCGCCGGATCAGAACGCGCCCTAATTTAGAAAGAAGTTTTTTGCGACATCGGATGCCAAAGGGTTATAGTGACAACTGTGTGGGTTGCACTCAAAAACTTCCCTATCTGCTCAAGGCAAAATATTCAATTTGGACTATTAAGAAACTCATATAAGGCATGTAATTTATTTTCCAACTGAGGCATTGGTTGCATGAGTTTACTATTTCTTTTGGGATTATATTTGGGCGGATATTCAGCTTTAAGAACTCTTGCAGTAATTAATTCAAGAGAGGAATTCTTAATGGCTGGTCCCAAACTTCCATCCTTGGCAGGATTCATATTATGGCAGGCTATACAGTTGGTTTGGTAAGTCACCCTCCCTTGACTGACTAAATTCATTTTTGCTTCAACAACAATGTCCTTCTGCACAGCCCGCTCACTGGCTGTGCACGAAATCAAACCCACCCCTATTAGAAAACTTGAAATTTGAATCATTAAATCCAGAGTAAATCTATAAAAAACTATCTTTTTAGGTCTCAAATAAAACATTTTTTATTGAGTCAGAGCTAAAGTAGCGACCAAAACAGCCGTCAACATAAAACCACTAGTGATGACCCCTTTAACAGTCGTTAAAGGACCCATTTTCCCTTTAACCGCATTCATTTGCAGTAAAGATACAAGAACACAAGCTACAACTAAGTAGAGTCCAGGATTGGTTACTTCATATTGTAAGTGACTGGCTGCTCCCATAAAAAAAAGCATGGGTATGGAAAATAAAACATTGTGCCGAGAAGCAAGACCAGCCTTAGCCGCGCAAGCAGCAGCCTCAGGCAGAGCTTTTCCTCCTTGTCCAACCTGAGTCGCAGATTGAATGACAACTCTCTGATTGGGCCAAATAATCATCCACACATTAGCAGCCATGATCGTCCCAAACATCCCTCCGGTGAAAATATTAAGGCCATAGGATGTTTTCATTAATTCAGCTCCCAACAAGTGCCCTTTGTACATAAAAATGGTGAGGCCAGAAAAAAATGTCCACAAAGCACCATACCTAAACCACCACAAAGCCCTTGGAACTAATTTTTGAATGGCGTTCGATTTGGTTGATGGGTCAGTTTCATTGAAAAAAGCACCTTGCACAAAATTAAAGTAATACAATAAACCTATCCATATAATTCCAAAGAAAAAATGCATCCATCGCAAGAGAAACATGACTCCATCCATACTTAACAAAGAAGTTAACATCTTTTTTCTCCTTGTAAAAATTTTTAATACAAAGGGAGATAGTATAGGAGCTTTGCAATTATGGGAATGAAAAAATAATTGTCAGTGACAGAGAAACCCTTAACGCTGAAATCAGCTTTTGTGATCAACTAGTACCTGCAGGTATAATACCCCTGTCTATAGCACCATTGATTTGATCGAACAGCATTCCAGGGCCTTGAATCACCTCTACGTCTAAGCTCATCCCAATACGCCATTGGATTCTCCGGAATAGGTGCAAGGTAATAACCTCCAGAATAATAACCAGCAGAATATCCACCACTATAGGAACCACCAGGGTAACCATAGTAACCACCACCATTGTTATTATTATAATTTTGACAACAACTAAGCGCCACTTGGAGGCCAGTGTTACCATTATAACAACTTCCACCCTGGTAATAAAAATCGGTAAACCTTGAGTTAGTAGTTCCACACGTCGCATCTGAGGATGAGGAACTTCCTCCCCCTCCCCCCTTATCACAGGCGAGCGTAAGAAGTGTTAAGCAAATCATTAAACTTCTATTAAAAATAGTTATAAGTGTTTTCATAGTATTGTCATATGAGCAAATGCTGGACCAGGAACTTGATATAGCTTAACATGAAGTAAAGATTTCCCTTTTTTCCAAAATAGGAATTTTTTATGGGGAGGGATTTGTTGTTCAACTCTTGGACAGAGCCAACAATTGTCAGACTCAGAACTGATTCTGACTTTCTTCGACCTCATGCGATCTTCTTTGACTCAACTTATATTGACATTTTTTTTGATAGAAAAAGCTTCAACAACCATGATGGGGAAGTGAGATGAAAACAATTCCTTTCATTGGATTTAGTGAACCTCTGAGCAGTTGGACACACCTAGTAGCAGCGATTGCGTTTTTGTGTGCCGGACTCCCCCTTTTACGCAAGGGCCGCGGCAATGGTGTTCGTATTTTATCACTTTCAATTTATATTTTTTCACTTATATTTCTTTATTCGATGAGTGGAGTTTACCATCTGCTCGACCCACAAGGGGGTGCCAAAGATGTCCTACAAAGACTGGATCATAGTGGAATTTGGGTTTTAATTGCAGGAACATTTACACCCATACACATTATTCTCTTTAGGAGCTATTGGCGTTGGGTCCCACTCACCGTTATTTGGACTTTAGCAATTACCGGACTGGTCCTTGAAGTCATCTATTTTAAATCAATTCCAGAAAAACTCATTCTCTCTTTTTTTCTGGGGTTAGGGTGGTTTGGTATTCTCACAGGTTTGAGATTTAAAAAGTTATTTCGAGATAATTCCTTAGCCCTTCTCCAGTGGGGGGGAATTTTTTATTCTGTTGGTGCTATTTTTGATTTTATAAAATGGCCCTATTTGTGGCACGGAATATTTGGTCCCCATGAGGTCTTCCATATTTTTGTTATAGCCGCTAGTTTTTGTCATTGGCTATTTATTTACCATTGGGCGGCCCATCCCATTGGAAATACCATTGTTTTTCACATTAGAATATTTCCCAACCAAAGAATTTTAGCGGAAGCAAAGGGTGAATCCATTATCGCAGAATCCAACTCGATGGAGCTGCTCAAAGAGATGCTAAAAAAAATGGTGGAAAAAAAGTTTCATCACAGCATTCAACCCACAATTCATTTAAAGTATTTTCAAGAAGAACACATGTGACTGCAACTTGAATATTACAAAGCTAGGAACCGCTCACTTAGCAAATCCAAAAAGGTCAATGATCCTTTTATTCGCAGTAGTCATGATTTAATCTGTGAGAACCTTGTTTGAAATTTGAAACAAGATAAACAAAAATCATGACAAAATATAATTAATTTTTATTTACAGTGCTGTTTCAAGTAATCCTTAAAAAGAAGTCCCATCTGATCTCTATCAGAAACAATTGGTGAGGGATTTGGCCACGGAATTTTTAAATCTGGGTCATTCCACATTAGACCCACTTCATTTGACGGTTGATAGTAGGAATCCACTTTATACAAAACATCAGCAGCTTGATCGCCTAAGACACAAAAACCATGGGCAAAACCTGGGGGCACATATAATAACTTACCATTTTCATCTGATAACTCTACGGTAAAATACTGCCCTAACGTGGAAGAACCGGGTCGTACATCCACAGCCACATCCCAAATTTTGCCTCGAATCACTCCAACCAACTTTGCTTGACCCGGGTTTAACTGCAAATGCAGGCCACGCAATACATTAGGTTTAGAATGAGAATGATTGTCTTGAATAAATTGGGTCTTAATTCCTAAATTCGCCAATTCTTGCGCTCGAAATCGCTCCACAAAGAAGCCTCGACTGTCACTAAAAATCTTTAATTGAATCAGGGATAATCCATTTAAATGGGTTGAGATCAATTGCATAATAACCTCATACATTTTTGCAGCTGTTGTTTCCATGGTTGAATGGGAAATTCTGGAAAGTGATTTTGCCATTTTTTTAAGCTCAATCTGGAATTCATTGGCCTTTGCGCTGCTGTTTTATATTGATGGGAAAAAATGGGTTGAATATCTAAATCACGATTTATAGGCAATCCCAAATTTAGAGCTTCAGCTTTAATCGCACAAGCAAAATCATACCAAGAAATTTCACCCTGATTGGTAAAATGATACGTTTGAAAACATTCATTATTTAAGAAATAACTTTGACCCTTTGAAAGAGATACAGCATCCACTTTATGGATCAGAAACTTTGTAGCCAGAGCTAGATCCAATGCGTATGTAGGAGCACCCACTTGATCCTGAATGATAGTTAGAGGCTTCTCCCGCTCCTTTAAAAGTTTAAGTATAGTTTTAACAAAATTTTTACCATGCTCGGAATAGACCCACGAGGTTCTTAAACAAAAACCATAACAACCCGATTTTACCAACTGCTTTTCACCCATAGACTTACTCTTACCATAGACATTTATTGGTTCGTGGGCATCCTCTTCTTTAAAAGGAAGAATTCCCAATCCATTAAAAACATAATCTGTCGAATAATAAATAAATTTTATATTATTCTTTTTTGCCCATAGGCCCAAAACTCCAGGGGCTTCACCATTCACTCTCAAAGCCTCTTCAGCAAATGTTTCCGCTAAATCCACCTGAGTATAAGCTGCAGCTAAAACAAGCCAGCGAACTGAACGGGAATACTGAAAAAGGCAAGCATCCAAGCTCTTGATACATAAATCAATATTATTTAAATTTATTTGAGCGCGATCCAAGAAAACAGCTTCGTGATTTAAGACTGCTTGCAAATGAAAACCAACTTGACCCGAAACCCCAATGACAATCACTCTTGGGTTTAAAATTGGATTTAAAGTGGACAAAATGAATCCTTTTCAAAAATCTAAAAAAGAAAAATAAACAGTCGCAACCAAGTCGTCACCCTAGATCGTTAGCTACTGAAGTTCAATCCAAACTGTATAAGTTTTCTTTTAAAACTTGATGAAGATAAACACCATAATTGGATTTACTATAATAATTTGCAAGAGTTTCCATCTGTGAAGACGTGATAAATTTTTTTCGGAAAGCAATTTCCTCAATACAAGCGATTTTAAACCCTTGTCGGGCTTCTATAGTCTGCACAAAATTGGAACTGGAGAGAAGAGAATCAAAGGAACCCGTATCCAACCAAGCAAACCCACGTTTTAAAAGCTTTACTTTTAAAGACCCTTCTTTCAAATAAATTTTATTTAAATCAGTGATTTCTAACTCACCCCGCTTTGAGGGAATTAGCTGTTTTGCAAATTGACAGACTCGGTGGTCATAAAAATAAAGACCAGTCACCGCCCAAGGGGACTTAGGTTCTTTAGGCTTTTCCTCAATAGTCAGAGCTTTACCGGTGGAGTCAAAACTCACCACGCCATAGCGCTCAGGATCAGTTACAGAATAGGCAAAAACTTCCGCTCCTTGTTGCAAAGCGCTGGATTGCATCAAAAGTCCGCTCAAGTTGTTTCCATAAAATATATTGTCGCCTAAAATAAGGCAAACAGGACTGTTACTTATAAAGTCCTCACCCAATAAAAATGCTTCTGCAATGCCTTTGGGTTGAGGTTGAACTTTATAAGACAATTTCAAACCTAGTTTTTCACCACTACCCAATAAATTTTCAATTACAGGTAAATCCCGTGGTGTACTGATAATTAGAATTTCCCGAATTCCTGCCAACATTAAGGTACTAAGAGGGTAATAAATCGTTGGTTTATCATAAACCGGAAGTAACTGTTTACTTATAACTTCAGTCAGTGGGGTGAGTCTGGTTCCGGATCCTCCGGCAAGTAAAATTCCTTTCATAGAGTTTCACTCCTTAAAACAGTTTTCATCCAATTTACGTTCTCAAGATACCATCGCACGGTTTGATTAAATCCCAATTGAAAAGAGTTTTTATGCACATAGCCTAATTCTTTCTGAGCCAAAGAATCATCGATGGCATACCTCCAATCATGACCTTTCCTATCGGTTACAAATTTAATTTGTTTTTCATAGGACTGGCCATCCTTTCGCGGTATCAATTCATCTAATAGAGTACAAAGTTCTTTTACAATTTCAATATTGCGTTTCTCACAATTCCCACCAAAGCAATATCTCCTCCCTGGAGATCCTTTCACTAAACCTAAATAAATTCCATAAGCATGATCTTGAACATGAATCCAGTCGCGGACATTTCGTCCATCACCATAAACGCCAATGTCACGTCCGGACAAAGCCTGTCGAATCATAAAGGGAATCAATTTTTCCGGAAACTGTCGTGGGCCGTAATTGTTGGTACAATGGGTAACAATGACAGGCAAATGATGGGTGTGGAAAAAACTAAAACCCAATTGATCTGCAGAAGCCTTTGAGGCTGAATAAGGAGATCTGGGATCATAGGGTGTTTGCTCATTAAATTTCCCAGTTTCCCCTAATGCACCAAAAACTTCATCTGTGGACACCTGCACAAATCTAAACTGGTTGGGCTGACCAGTGGCCTGCCAATATCGCAAGGACTCCTCCAACATTACAAAGGAGCCAACTATATTTGTTTGAATGAAAGGAGTCGCACTTTGAATGGATCGATCGACATGGGACTCCGCAGCTAAGTGAACCACACCATCTACTTTCTTAGAACTGAGTAAGTTTCGAACCAAATTACGATCCGCAATATCTCCCTCGATAAGTTCATAATAGTCTGGGGAAATATGACTCAAATTTACTAAATTTCCAGCATAGGTGAGCTTATCTAAAACAATAGATTTTATTTTTTTTTCGGCTAACAGTTCAACAAAGTGACTCCCAATAAATCCAGCTCCACCTGTCACCAAGATATTTTTCATGGTTTTCCCTATCTTATAATTTCCTATAATCAGAGTGAAATTGTTCCATATAGTGGACCCCATTGTCTAGACAATGGGGTCCACTATATGGGTTGAATTGAAAAATTCTATCTTATAACCCTAGTTTTTAAAAACTGAATTTTTGTACTGATTAAGAAAAATCGGGTCATATATTACCGGTTGCAAAATTCTTTAAGTCAATTCTGTGAATCAGAGCCAACGTGCTTACTCATAGGAAATCGCGTGTTTACTCACAATAGCAGATCGTAACGAAAGGAATAGCTGTCTTCGTGACACATTTTATAGATATACTAATATAATGAAGAATGAATGGCTGAAAGAGTGTGGCTTCGCAATAGAATCTCCATCATCAACCCAAAATCGGGGTCTAGTTGTCGATCAAGGGCCGCGTCCCGAAAGTGGTAGAAACTTTTCAGAAGTTTTCCAAAATGATTTTCTCTCTTGTAATTTCTATGCTGCAAACCAACCTTAAAATTAAATCTTATCGCGAAGAGACTCTGCAGGACTTTGAGCCGCACAACTTCGAGCAGGAAACCAAGAACTTAATAAAGCAATAACGACGGCAATTATTGTAATCCCTAAAACCATATAGGGACTTACTTGGGCTGGAATGGTTCTATCGTAGTAAATAGAGGGCAATATATCGAGCGGAAATCGATCAATGATCCAACAGACGACAACACCCAAAAACAACCCAGAAAATAATCCTAAGGAAGACAACCAAAGTCCCACTTGAGTGAAAAGCCACTGCGTCCGTTGAGGGTTCAAACCCATGGACATGAGAATTCCGATGTCTTGTCTTTTTTGGGTTACCAGCAAAATTAAAACAGTCAAAATGGAAAAACTAGTAATGATGGCACTAAGGCTTAGGAAAACTGTCATGGCAGCTTTTTCCATTTTTAAAGCAAAAAAAATCGCCCCATTCCTTTCCGGCCAAGATTCTACCTGATAACCCATATTCTGTAAAATTCGTTGGGGTTCTTCGTAAGCACTGCCATTGATCAATCGGACTTCCAGACCCGCTCTTAAACTAGCCGTTCTTTTCAGCTGAACTAAATCTCCTTTTCTATCAAACAAAACCAATCGCCCATCTAAATCTCCTATTTGACTGGTAATAATTTTTTTGACCACCACAGTTATTAATGGCGGGGCTTCGCCAACAGGTAAGAGAAGCGCTTCGGGTGTGACTATTATCACCTTATCGCCCTCTATAATTCTTAAAGAATCCGCTAGCTCGCGACCTAAAATAATCTCATTGGCCTCTAAATTTTCATCGGAATAAAAACCAGATTGTTCTTCTCCATTGGTACTTTCTATCTCTTTGAAATTCGAATCCTGTTTTTTCTTTTCAACACGACGAATCCACGACTGCAAAGCTTGGGTCCCCAAACTCCTAGCAAAAGCCCCAGTAAAGTAACCATCAAAGGTTTTAAGAACGATATCTTGAGTTTCAAAGTCATTTACTTCCTCCAATTCATGGGGGAAGAGTTCCTCAATCTTTTTTTTAGTTTTTGCCATCCACTCCTGGCGCGATTCCGCTGAACCATGGTGATACACTACAAGATGAGGTTCCACCATAAGGTGTCGTTGATATATAACTTTATTAAACCCATTCATCACACCCGTAACAATAATAAGTGAAGCCACGCCAATTGTTATAGCCAGAACGCTCATCCATGCAATGGTCCGAATCAAAGATCCTGAACGGCGTGAAAGTAAGTAGTGTTTGAAAATTTTCCAACTCAACATGGAGTTCAAACTATCAGGTGCTCAGATTAAAACCAATAAAATATTATTGAGAGGCCGGCTGACGTGACTCTTCTTTACGAATTTCTTCCACTTTTCCACGAAGCAAAAAAGATCTCTGGAGAGCTTTTAAAAGAATGACTGTTTCATTAAGAGCTTCCACTGCACGCAGACTTGTTTTCGGAAGCTCCGGAGCAATGGCTGTTAAAGCCGGAGTGATTTTTTGCATTTCCGTCGTTAGTGAGTTGAGGTTTTTAATTATCTGCCCCATTTGTTGTCCAAAATCCGGGGCTTCGATCAAAATTTGAGGAATCACTTGATTCAGTGTTCCAGTCAACTGGTTCAAATTCAGTAAAATACCTTCAAGGTACTTTTTTCTTGAAACCACCTGCGTTACCTGCACAATCCCTTGGGACATCAAATTGAGATTGCCAACTAAAGGGTTCAACCGATCAAACATTTCAACAAATTTTTTTGTACGATCAGGATCTGCAAAGGCCTCGCCCAAAACTCGCAAGTTATTACTTATTTTTTCAATCGTGCCTAAAAAAGGTCCCCATTTTTTTCCACTCAAAACATCCATGAGATCAAACGATTCCTTTATCGGAATTTGTGATCCCGCCTCCATTTTTTCAGCATGTTTTGATCCGATACTCAATTCCAAAATCTTTTCCCCAATAATATAAGGGCGATTGATTTGCACCACACTGTCTGATCTTATTTGCGGATGAAACTTTTCCAAAATATTGAAACTTAAACGAACAGCTTCTGCGGAAATCAACTCCACTTCATCCACAGCTCCCACCCTAATTCCAGATATAAAAACTCCAGTTCCAGTGTGGATTCCTTCACTACTCTTGGTATAGCATTCAAAAGACACCTGAGCTGAAAACCAACCTCGTTTAATAGCAATACCAGTACAAACAAATATCATTCCCAAAAAGGTCGTTAAAACAAAGACTCCAGCCACTCTTTCGTATTTATTAAATTTGATTTTTAACATCTATTTGATTTCCATTTATGAAAATTTTATTTGAATTCAATGATTCAATAAATGAATCATCTTCACAGGTAAAAATAACAAATTTATATATCCCCTTATTCAAATGATCTTTAATTCTGTTTTGTAAAACCTGTTTCATTTTCAAGTTAAGCCCAATCGTGGGATCATCTAGGATTAAAATTTCAGGTTCATGAATGAGAGCTCGAACCAAACAAGTTGCTTTTCTTTGACTGCCAGAAACAGCATAAGGCCTACGGTGAGCCACTTCAGTTAATTCAAATAAATCAAAAAGTTCACTAATTCTAAAGGATCTTTCATCTTCTTTTAAATAAAATTTATGGTACTGTAACGGGAGTTCAATATTTTCCCACAATGATTTGTTATTGAGCAATCCCCCAGAGTCGAAACAAAAACCCATATTGAGCCGAATGGGTATGAATTCTTCAAAGGACATGTCATATATAGAATTTCCATTGAAAAGACATCGACCCTGAGTCGGCCGAAATAATCCAGCAATTGTTTTTATAATTGAAGATTTACCTGCTCCCATTTTTCCGTGAATACAAATGGGTTTGTTTTTGGGAAAAATGAAATTCACATTCTTAATTAAATAAGAGTTTCCAAACGAAAGACTTAGATTTTCAAATGACAAATCATGCAAAGAAATTCGATTCATACTTTAAAATCATCCTTTTCAAAAAAACTTCCCCTTACAAAATTCCTAATTGTTTTAAACGGTATAAATAAAAAAATGTAGTAATGACTAAATTAAATAAAGCGACATAAATGACACTATTTACTACGGCCGCCGTGGTCATTTGTGGAACTTCGTGCGGACTGCTTTTAACGGCAAGGCCTTGGTAACAACAAACCGAAAAAATAATAATTCCCGAAAAAAAATTTTTAAGCACAAAAAGACCCAAATCTTCCATGGATGCAGCGAGAGCCAAGGAGTCCAAGTAGAAAGAAAAGGGGGTGCTGTCCACCAAACGTGTCACCAAAAATCCACCCAAAAGGGCCACAACAATAAAGTAAAATGAAAGACATAAAACGCTTATCGTCCCACCCAAAATTCTAGGAAAAACAACATAACTCAATGGATGGATGGCCATAGTTTCCAAAGCTTCAATTTCCCGATTCACTTTCATGTTGCCAATCTCTGAAGCCACCGCAGTCCCGGATCGAGCGATCACAATCAATGCTGTTAAGAAGGGACTGACTTCCCTGACTATGACTATGACGAGCAAATTACCAACGATTTCAGCGTTACCAATAAGGGACAACTGACTTAGAGATTGGAGGATCACGATACTTCCTGAAACCAAAGCCAAAACTGAAATCAATGGCAGAGCTTGCCACCCAGTAAAATAAATCTGTCCTGATACCACACTGAATATGCTGCGGATCCCCTGGGATCGATCCATCACTCCAGCCCTGAATGCCAAATAAATCATTTGCACCACATAATAGGTGTAATTAAATGGCTTAACAAATGCCTGTCCCCAACGATCTACTTTATGCCAAAAGACAACTTCAAGCGCCTTCAAAGAAACCACTCCATTTTTAACAAAAAAAATAATTATTTTTGTTAAAATAAAAAAAATCTTAAATCACCATCTCCCTAAATGACCCAAAAAAGACAATGTAAGTTTAAACTCACAAACCTTTTTTAAAATTCTTCAAATTCATTTTTCAAGCTTAATTTCCCAACTGACCTATCGGATTTTCTTCAAGAATAATCAATTCGGTTTGTGATTGAAACTAGACTAAATTCCATCACACTCTCTCTAGATTTCCTCTGATTTCCTCTGGATTTCAGTCGGGTCTATAAAATTATAAAGTAAGGAAATTTATTACAAAATTTATCTAAAAAACTGGACTTTAAAGTATCTTTCAATGTATTTTTGATTAGTATTTTTTGAATACTTTTTAAGTTAATAAATTTTAAAAAGTCATAAGGAATGGAAGATGATTCATGTTTTGATAACTCTATTTTTACTCGATTCCAAAGATGTTCACGCCAAAGAATCAAATTATTTGCCAGTAAATAAATATGAAAAAAAAGAAGTCCAAAAGCGTGCAAAGGAATTTATAGAAGAGATGGGATGCAGTATAAACGTAAATTTTGATATAATAAAATTTTCCCACAACAATGCTTCCACGACCTCAAATTCAATTGAACAAAACCCTCCGTCTGTTTTTTATATCGCCTCCTGTGGTTCAGGAGCTTACAACCACTCAAGTGTTCTCTTTTATAAGCAATCAAAAACAAAACTCTCCTTAGTAAAGTTCACCGTGCCTCTTGTTTCCATTAATGAGGATGGATCAATAAAAAACTCTGGTTTGGCAGAGAAAAATTTTGTGGGTCAACTTTCTTATCAGAATAATAATTTAATCAGTCTGTCCATAGGCAGGGGTGATCGCCAATTAAAAAAAATCGGTACTTACGGGATTGTAAATTCCAAAGTGGTACTTGAAAAATTTGAATTCGATGCAACTGTAGATGACATAGACAATCCTACAGTCGTTTATCATTCCCCTTGAGAGTT
>JAIBAM010000051.1 GCA_019695175.1 Bdellovibrionales bacterium | reverse complement strand
AGAAGATGAGTTAAGAAGATTTGGCTTTAGTAAAAACTGTCGGTTTAAAGAAACTCAAGTTGTGCTCGCCCTACAAACCGCACAAGGAGGTATCCCTGTAGGTTATGAACTTTATCCTGGCAATACCCATGAGGGTAAAACTCTTATTGATGCGGTTAAAAACCACAAAGAATTGAAATTAAAAATTGTCCAATCTGCTGGGATTGAAATTAAAAATTCCTAAAAGGCAAAATAAATCAAAAAAACGCTAGGTCCCTACAAGGGCAGTTTAAAAAAATTAAGACTTATTCTTCGATTAAAGATCGGTTCAGACCTTTCTACAAAAATGACTTTTTTAAATCGACGAAGTCAGGAGACAAGAAAAGTGACTTGAGGACAAAATTTTCCCATAAAAAATAACCTTGTCTGGCAAATGGTTATTGATAGCTATGATATGCTTATCATTGACTTGACTTGGCTTGGCTTTAATGGGGTGTGTGCAAAGAGGGTGGTTTTTAGTCCAATTTGGAGTCCCTCCAAATTAAAGGAATTTGTTGGGGAAACTCCTTTTTTTTCTAATTCATGATTTTAGGCTAGATTATCTAATATACATTCGGTTGTGATGCGACACTTCTTAAACACGCTTTTAGAGCACTAGTGAGGCCATTTTATTACAGCTCTACTTTTTTAATTATTACTTTTTTTTATCAATAGTGATCGCAAATCTTTTAACGCCGGCAGCTTTAATGGAATCAATAACACCAATAACACGTCCATGGGGAACTTCTTTGTCTGCAGCGATGATAGCTTGAATGTCAGGATGCTTCAGCAGAACTTCCTTGGCGTACTGACTTAGACCCTCTTCATTGGAGTCTTTACCGTTTAAAGAAATTTTGCCACTAGGGTCAATGGAAACCGAAAAATCTGAAGGAGTGGTTTCATCCCCACTTCCCGCCTGAGGTAAGTTCACATTGATGCTAGGTTTCATGATAATAGGTGTCGTTACCATAAAGATAATAAGAACAACCAGAATAATATCGACGAAAGGAACTATATTAATTTCAGAAATAGCTTCGTCATTATTGCCACCAAGACGAGCGCCCATATTAAACCTTCTCAGTTTTTTTATTTTGCATTGATTTGGCGTAAGCTAAACAAAGATCTCTTACGCTTTCTAAATTTTGTAAAACACTTCGCACTTGTCTTTGAAAATAGTTGTAGGATATCACTGCGGGAATAGCCACAAGTAAACCAATAGCAGTTGCTACCAGTGCTTTTGAAATTCCAACCATTACTGCTGAGGCATCCCCTTGTGAAGTGGCTAAACTTCTAAACGCATCCATAATTCCGAAGACAGTCCCCAACAACCCGATGAAGGGTGCATTAGAACCAACTGTTGCCAAAAAACTTAAATAACGATCCAAATGAACTCTTTCGATTAAGGCGTAACTGTTAAAAATTTCTTCTAACCCATCCTTGCCTCGTTCTCGAATGTGTCGAAGACCATAGCTCACAGCACGTCCTTCAAAAGTTTCACGGTCCCGGGCAATTTCTTCTACTTCCATCAAATTATTGCTTTGCAGAGTTTCTCTTACGCGCATTGCAGCCTTTTTGCTGTGAAGGGTTACTTTGCGCAAACTAAAAAATCTCTCAAAAATAAAGGCAATACTAAAAACACTTAGAGCAATCAGTAACCACAACGTCACTTCGTGACCCATTTCTGCAATTGCAAAAAATTTATCCGTGAGCATATTCAAACTCCCCTGGAATCTTTTGTTAATTTATGATGGAATCGATTTCATGAAGATTTTTTTTTCTGAACACAAAATCATCCTTCCACAATTTCCAAAGTTTCTCTGTTGTCTTGGTTGTGGTCAAGAAGTCATTGGATAAGCAAATGTCTGTTGGCGTTAAAAAGAGAATCAGTGAATTTTTATCGAAGTTTATTTTTTTTATTCCCATTTTGATTTCTTTTTTTTTAATCCAATGTACTTGGCACTCAAACTCCAAGGAAAGCATTTTAATCATAGCAGTGGAAAAACTGGCTTTTGATAAAATAAATTGTGAAACCGATGATTCTTCAAGAGAAGGGGGAGATTTTAAAATTTTTTGCGATGAGGGAATTAAGTTTACTCACGCCTATACAACCTCAACCCTAAGTCAACCGGCTTTGGCGAGCCTGCTCACTGGGATGTACCCAATAGAACACCAGGTTCATCATAATGGGAATCAATATCTATCTTCCCAATTGAAAACCAATGGAGAGGCTGCAGTTGACCAAGGATTTCGTACGGCTTTTTTTTCTGGTGGCCCCCCCATTCTAAGAAAATCAGGGCTAAGTCAAGGCTTTGAGATATTTGATGATTTATTTCCAATGCAAATCCAACAGTTTTATCGACCTGCCAATGAAATGTTCCGATTGTTTCTTAATTGGTTAGATCGTGAGGTCGGTCATGAGGCTTTTTTCAGTGTTATTTATTTGGCAGATCTTCAGTTCCCAGATTTTAAAACTCAATCGAATACTGGGGAAAAGCGGGAACGTACTTTTGAAAGCCAACTGCATGCCATTGGTGAAGGTTTAAATCTACTTAAAGATAATTTACAAAAGCTTTCACGATGGCAATCAACCCATGTGATTCTGGTAGGACTCAATGGTCAGTGGGGATCCCATCGTGAAGATCGCCGGCTCTATGATGAATCTCCTTTAGATATTTATGCGAATAATACCCAAATCGCTTTTTATTTAAAACCGGCACAGCGATCTACTGACGCTAGCCCCCAATGGACCATAGATAAAAACATAACATTGGCAGACGTGGGCCATAGTATATACGAATTAATCGGAACCACAAACAGCAATCCCATGTTTGCAGAACTACCGAGAGTTTCATTAAAAAATTTACTGCAAAACTCCAGATCCGATTGGGATGATGATAGGCTCATTCTTATTGAATCTGGTTGGGGACAATGGAGAAATATAGCCCCTATGGTTCGATATGCTTTTAGGCAAGAACAGTATTTTTATATCCACGATCAAATACCAAAAGTTTACAATATTCTTTTAGACCGAAGAGAGCTCAACCCTTTACCTGTTACCGACCCAATTTGGATTACCTTAAGAGAGAACATGAATGATTTTTTTCAAAATCATAAGCTGGATCCTTTTTTAGTTCATAAAAAGAATTCATTGGATCAAATTTTCAGTGCACACAAATGGTGGAGTCAACCCCCGACCCATGTTTTATTTTCTCCATTAAAAATGAAGGCTCAATTTTATCGCTGGCAAAGTCTATGGGCTTTAGAAAATAAAAAATGGGAAGAACTTAAAAAAATTGGGGAGTTTGCTCAAAATGAATTGACGATTTACGTAGCTAAAAGAAACTTAGGTTTATTATCAAAAATACCTACAAAAGGATGTGAAATTCTATTCACTCGCCAAGGGAGATTAAATTCAAACAACCTTACTACAAACGTTTGTAGTGAGGAAATTCTACTCAGTTTGGTGGAGAGCATCACTCATGTTGATCGAGAAAGAAGAGAGTTGGCCTTTGATGATTTTTTTCGTCGGTTATGGCTCCATAGTTTTGAAAATATATTGGGGGAACAAAATTATCGTCAATTTTTAACCTGGGATTTATCCCTGGACTTACCCACTGGAATCACCACAGTGGATCTATTTTTAGCTCTGCCTGAACGAACGCAATTATCAGAAACCATACGTAAAAGGCTCTTACGTGAAAACCGTTCCTTGGATTTGTAACTTCCTTTTAAGTCGAGAGGAAATGGTGTAGAGCGTGTCCTCATCGACTTTTTTAAGGTAAGGTTGACTTGGAATTCGATCGAGAGTCACAAGATGAACCTCTTTTGGGTTGATAATTCCAATAATTTCTAACCATTCTTCCACATCAGACAACTGAGTGTTGTCGACGGCACCATGTACAAATAAACTTTGTATTATAACATCTTTAAGTTTACGACATCCTGCGGTTAGTTTAGTTAAGTTGGCTCGAACAAGAGGTTGATTTACCGCCTTTAAAACTTTTTCATTGCCGGCGTCTACTTTAATCATTCGTTCATCTAATAGGTTCATAGCTTGATAAATTTCACGATGGTTCAAATGCACCCCATTGGAAAGAATAACAACTTTTTTATCTGGCATAAGTTGGTTACGAACTTCCAATATAGTCTTCACACAGTCTAAAAATAAAGGATGTAACGTGGGCTCTCCATTCCCAGAAATGGTGATAACATCCACAGCCATTTGATGATTCAAGCATTCCATCATTCTTTTTCGAAGGGATTGCTCTACTTCGCTGACGGTGGGAAAAAATTCCATCTGCTTTAATTGTTTCATTCGGATTTGCGAAGGCCCGAGTTCACAGTACGGACAATCAAAAGAACAAATTTTGTTGTTTCCTAATAAATTAATTCCTAAACTGTTGCCCAATCTTCGACTCAAAACAGGACCATAGGTTACACCCATTGGCCATTGTAAAGACTTTAAATTTATATATTCCAGGGGCACAGCTGTATTCGCCATGAATTCATTGTGCCTTGTTTACACTTTTTTTCCAATGCTGGATTTAAATTTTCTAAAAAACTTAAAAGATCGATCTTAGATTCTGTTTGAAGATACTTGTAACTAAGCAACGCTAGCTGAGATGTCATCAAACTGTAAAATTCCTAGCCAGAAGGGCATTTGGGGTGAATGGAGAGCTAATGTATGCGAAACTTTACTTATGGTGAGATCGTTCTCTTTTAAAGTTAATACTTTAGGTGAGATAATAGAGCGGTGGATTAAAAACCACTGATCACCAGGCTGCAATGTATGACTTTGAATTGAAAAATTAGAAGTTGAAGCCACGCCAAGAAGATGGGAAGGAAGAGGCGGAAGCCACTCTTCATGGTGCGAGTACTGCAGACTTAAGTCAGGCGTCCAATCCAGTGGAAGAAGTGGGAGTTTTTTACGATTCAAAAATAGAGCAGGTCCCCCAATTCTCGCAAAAACAATTTCGTTTGACTTTTTTGCCACAACTAACAACTCAACCCCAGATAAGTATTCAGATTTGTTTTCTTCACGATAAATAACATCATTAGCCAACATAACAGCTGTTCTGAGGTTATTTGCTAAAGGAGAAAGGCAGGTCATATATTGAAATGGCGATGTCATTTCATCATCCGCATTTTGAGAAGAATGAAAAATTTCTGTAATGAGTTTAATCGCTTTTCGAGCCGAGGTTCTTTGTCCCCACGGAAAAGTAATGATACACAAATCCCCATTCGCTTCACAGAGAATTTCAGGACGAGGTAAGAATAATTTTCCACTATAAGATCGTTCACTTAATTTCATATTGGTTCCACATATCAACGATCCCCGCTGGGCAAAACGACAGGGACACCATATTTTTGTAAATTCTGTTTGGCCTTATTAAAATAATCATCAGAGGCAAGACCTTTATCTATAATTTGTTTCCATCGTTCTTTAGCGGAGTCAATGTTACCCATACTTTCTTCTAAAATGCTGTCTTCGTAAATCGACTTAAGTTCACGATGCATTTCTAAAACAGCAGTAGAAGAAAATGTTTTTGCCTTACCATTGGCCGGATCTACTTTTAACACTTGTGCACAAGCTAAAAATGCCGCTTTAAATTGGGATTTATCTAAAAATTGTTTGCAATTTTGCGCTAAGGAATCTGCTTGAGTAGAGAGTTGGGCTCGAATAGAAGACAGTTCTTTGTTCACATTTTCTTTGTCAGCAGTGTCGATGGGGTATTTTCCTTTAATGAACTGTTCATAATGGGATAACGCTTGCAAAAGATCACCCTCTTTGTAGGATTTTTTAGCTTTCTCTAAAATTCTTAGGCCCATAGCTTTTTTAATGCGAAAGTTTTCCATGGATTGTTTCTTTTGATTTTGTTCCATTTCTTGCACTTCAACGGCTTGAATTAAATTTAAAATCAATGGATTTTCTGGATCTCTTTCTATGGCTGAGCTTAGACACTCTCTAATTTGATCGATCCGAGTGGAAGGATTGAGCTTCTTGCGACAATCTTCAACTGTTTGAGTGATGAGTCGATTGGACTCCGCTTTTGCTTGATCACGTCTTTCCTTATCTCTTTGTAGAAGAGCCAAGTCAGCCCCTTGTTTGCAATAATCTTTGATCTCATTTGAGTT